>CADDYV010000001.1 GCA_902810695.1 Actinomycetota bacterium
GCGGTGTGAATGTCTCTTCTAGCGATCCCAGCGATCCCAGCAGCTCCATGATGAGCAGTGGTAGCTCCGTAATGAGCAGCAGCTCTATGATGAGCAGCAGCGCCATGATGAGCAGCTCTGCTGCCAGTGTTTCGGCTGCGGCTTCTAGCGCTTCGGTTGCTCCGTCGAGCAGTGCCAGCAGCGCCGCGGTTCTGCCGAACACCGGTGGTGCCTCGCTGATTGCGATCGGGGCTGGAGTTCTTCTGGTTGGTGGTGGCCTGCTCGCCCGCAGGATCATCCGTTAAAGTCAGCTACTACACAAACTTACCCATAGGAAGCGTTGTTGGAGCGGCCTTTCGAGGCCGCTCCTTTTCCATGCGCCGTGAATCACTGAACGGGTTGAGATAGAGAGTTGCGAGGATTTGTGGTAGCGAGAGGCTAGCGGAGCGCAAACGGGCAGCTTGTACCCCATCCTGAATTATTTAGCGGCAACCGCGATGCCGCAGGTTGCTCGGGTTTGTTACGTGGATCGGGCCGCGAGTCACCGATAAGTGATGCCTTTCCGTAGCCTGTGCAGCTTTGCCGCCCTCGTTATGGAGTTGAAGTGGATCTCAACCGTGTCTTTTATATCTCGCGCGTAGCCGCCGGCCATTGTCAGGGCAACCGGGATTCCGCGTTCCTGGCAGGATCCGAGAACCATCCGGTCGCGCTCGGCGAGGCCGGCTTTGCTGACCGAGAGGCGTCCCAGCCTGTCGCCCTCGAAAGCGTCGGCTCCGGCGAGGTAGATAGCCAGCTCCGCATCTGCTGCTTCCAGCGCCCGCTTTAAGCCGTGCTCCAGGGCGTCGAGGTAGGCTACATCATCGGCTCCGTCGGGAAGCTCCACGTCGAGGTCGCTCCTCTCCTTGTGGAAAGGGAAGTTCCTGGCGCCGTGGATGGAGAAGGTGAAGATCGAAGGGTCCCCTTCGAGGATTTTCGCCGTCCCATTTCCCTGATGCACGTCGGTGTCTATGACGACGATGCGCCGCGCGAGCCCTTCGGCCTGCACCGCGCGGGCGGCGATGACGGTATCGTTGAAGATGCAGTAGCCCTCGCCGTGATCCGCGAAGGAGTGGTGGGTTCCGCCGGCGAGATTCGCGGCGAAGCCTTCCTCCAGGGCCGCCCGGCAGACTCCTATTGTTCCACCCGCGGACCGGCGCGAACGCTCGACCATCTTCTCCGACCAGGGAAAGCCGATGCGTCGGATCTCCTTCCTCGTCAGCTCTCCAGTGGAGACCCGGCGCACGTAATCCGGCTCGTGGGCACGCAGGATTTCTTTATCGGCAGCGGCGTCCGGAATCCGCAGCTCGCCGGGACCGCAGACATCCGACTCCTCGACGCGTTCGCGGAGCATCGAGTATTTAGCCATCGGGAACCTGTGCCCCTCCGGAAGCGGGAGTACGAAATGGTCGCTGTAGTAAACCTTCAAGTACGCCTCCAGAATTCGCTATCTCAAAGTGATACCCGCAAGCGCGGGCGAGGAAAAGTATTCATACCATCGCAGCAGACGCTGTGATAGCATCCATTTTCTACGGTAGTTATGGAAGATTCCTTGCAAGAACGCCTGTTCGCAAACACCCCGGGGACGGTTTCTCCGCCGGAGCCGGGGCTGTATTTGGGAACCTCCGGCTGGTCGTACGCCGACTGGGAGGGAACCCTCTACCCGCGAGGGCTGCCGCCGGGGAGCCGGCTCGCCGAGTACGCCAAAAAATACTCCACCGTCGAGATAGACTCGACCTTCTACGGGATACCGCGTCGCCAGACCGTCGAGCGCTGGCGGGATATCGTACCGGAAGGATTTCTGTTCGCCGCGAAGTTTCCGCGCGATATCACGCACGAAAGGGCCCTCGGAGGCTCTGAGAGTCTGGCAAAGGAGTTTATCGGCACGATGCGCCTGCTCGGCGACCGTCTCGGACCGCTCCTGGTGCAGCTTCCGCCGTCATTTGAGGCGAGGGAAATAGATAACCTGAAAAGCTTCCTCTCGACACTTCCGGAGGGAGTCCGATATGCCGTCGAGGTGCGTCACCGCAGTTGGGTGAATTCAGACCTGATGGACCTGCTGCGCGAGCGGGGGATTGCACTCGCGCTCGTGGACCGTCCCGGGATGCCGCGGCTGCAAGAGGCGACGGCGGATTTCGTGTACGCGCGCCTGCTCGGCAACCGTCGCGAGTTCCCCTCGGATCACACGCATCCCAAGCGGGACCGCGCAGAAGACCTTGCGTGGTGGTCCGAACTGGCGAGCGGGTTCCTCTCCGAAGGAAGAGAGGTCTTCCTCTACGCCAACAACCACTACCAGAACCACTCTCCCTCGACGCTGGAGCAGTTTCTGGAGATTCGCCGGGGCGGGGGAGAGTAGGTGGGCGTTCCGGTAGTTTTCAGCACCGGCTCGCTGTACACATTCGGGCTGGACCGGGTCTACGGTTGGGCGGCTGAGGCCGGATACGACGGGGTGGAGGTCATGATGGACGACTGCTGGGACACCCATCAGGAAGGTTATCTGAAGCACCTCATCGAGAAGCACGGAATACCCATCGTAGCGGTACATCCGCCGCTGGGTCGCGGGGCGTGGGGGCTTGAAGCGGACGAGACCTTGATCCGAACCGCCGCCCTTGCCGCCAGGGTCGGGGCGAAGGTCGTCCCCGCCCATCCGCCACCGCCCGAAAAATCTCTCGAAAGATGGTATAAGGAAGTTCTCGCCCGCGCTCGCACAGAGGGCGTTACGGTGGCGGTCGAGAATATGCCCCGGAATCGGGTCAAAAAGTTCTTCAGAATCCGCGAGAAACACCGGTGCTACCTGCCAGAGCAGCTTGAGGGCCTGGGAGATCTAACGGTGGATACCAGTCACTACGGGGCGAGCCGGGTGGACATCATACAGGCGTTCCACACTCTCGGAGATCGCATCCGGCACGTCCACCTCTCCGACTCCAGGCTCTCCGGGCGCGACGAGCACCGCCTACCCGGACAGGGCAAGCTCCCACTCAAATACTTTCTGTCCTTGCTGGGGAACAGCGGTTATTCCGGCGCCGTGAGCCTGGAGCTAAAACCGTGGCCGCTGGGGGCGCCGGACCCCGAGAAGATCCTCTTCAGGATGCGGGCCTCGCTGGAGTTCGTCCGCGAGGGTCTCGCCTCGCATACGCCGCGTCCGACCTCTCTGTAGCCTATGTTCGGTCACGATGGGTTTACACATGGTCGCTCTCAGGTGGTTTGCGGTCCGGCACCGGCTCTGGTGTGAGCTGCGGTTCGGATGGACAATGTGGTCAACACGCGAGAAAGAGGTCTTTTCCGATTCGTAAACCGTGTCATGTGCCGTGCTGGTGGTCAGCGAGGACTTCATCGAGTACACGCCGGGCCTTTACTGCTTCTAAAGGGGTTGGTATTTTGTGCTCGGCAAGCGTAATCAGAGCCTTCCACAACGTCCAACCCCGACCCCGCGCCCAGGTTGCGTCATCTAGCTGAAGAGCCGCGCGGAACGCGTTCCGGCTTTCCTCTTTAAAGAGAGTCCACGCAATCGCCAGATCGCATGCGGGGTCGCCCACGCCGGATGTCCCGAAGTCGATGACGGCGCTTAACCGGCCCTCCTTGACCAGCAGGTTTCCTACACTGATGTCACCGTGAAACCAGACAGGTGAGCCGCGCCATGTTGGCTTGAGGGCTACCTCCCACACCGCACTTGCGGCGCCGGTGTCGATCTCGCCGTCGAGGGCGGCAATCGCCTGCCGGGTTTCGGCATCATAGACTGCCAGAGGTCCGCCGCGAAAGAAGTTGTGCCGTCCCGGCGGCGGTCCACCGGTGGGATCGATCCGCTGCAGGGCACTCAGGAACCGGGCCAGCTCGGTCGCAAACTCACGCAAATCGGCGATACGCCCGGTCGAGGCAGCCTCGCCTTCGATCCAGCGGTAGACGGACCAGTGCCAGGGGTAGCCCCCGGCGGGTTTCCCCTTCGCGAGCGGGACAGGGATAGGAAGTGGCAGGAGCGGAGCAAGCTTCGGCAGCCATTCTTGCTCCTTTTCAACCTGGAGCGCATACCACGAACCACTCGGCAGTCGCACCGTCATTTCCTCGCCAAGATGAAAAGTCCTGTTGTCCCACCCGCCGAACTCAACTGGCTTGATAGGAAGGTCCGCCCACTGGGGAAACTGCGTTACGACAAGGCGGCGCACGAGAGATACGTTGATGTCTACCTCGTCGGCGTGTGTTTTATGGGCGGGCATAAGCACTACCTTTATACTGAATCGCCGCGTGACACGCAGCAGGTATTGTTTGCGGTCGAGGTTGCATCCCAGCACGTCTCCGCCACGGGTCGGCGCCAAAGATGTTGCTGCAACTTGTGGAACTGAGCTGTCGGAACCTCACCTTCCATCATGCACGGCGAACCTCGTATCTCCTGCGTTTGCGGGACAGCGCTTAGCTGTGCCAGTATGGGCCTGTCGCTCTGAATGCGTCTGCGGTGATCTCGCAGGATGGAAGCGGTGGATCGGCTCGCACACCCTAGTGCTGGCCCGCGTTGTGGTTGTGAGATTTCTTTTTGTGTTGCCTGGACGGCTTCTCTGGACGCTGACCTTTCTCGTACTGGTAGAGGGTTTCGCCCGACTCTGCGAGCCAGATGGACCTGGAGACGTCGGCGAGCAGGTTGCCTCCCTGCTGGAGGTTGTTGGGACCGTACTTGGTGAAGGTGGCGAGCACGTAGGGACGTTTTTTGTACTCGACGATCCCGGCGTCGTTGAAGGTGCTGTCCAGCCACCCGCCCTTGTTGGCGACCTTGACGCTGGGTGGGACGCCGGCTTCCATCCACCACTCCATGTTGTTGTGGCGCAGGAGGTCCACCATCTCTTTGCAACTGTGCTTGCTGGCGGCTTTTCCTTCGTAGATCTTGGCGAGGATGGTAGCCATGTCGCGCGGGGTGGTCCTGTTGTCGAGGCTCGGGACGACGGCACGGTTGTCGCTGAGCTTCTGGTGGAGCACCGTATCGCGAGCCCCCAGAGAGCGGGCGACCTTGTTGACATAGTCCCTGCCGCCCACGGCGCGGGTAAGGACGTTGGTGGCCACGTTGTCGGAGCGCGTGATCATGAGCCACAGGTAATCCTCGACGGTGTGTGATGTTCCTGCGGGCTCCCACTGCAGGTTGCCGGAGCCGGGAGCTTTGTCCTGTTTGGTGATCTTTATCTTGTCTTTGTAGTGGAGCTTGCCCTGATCTATCCTGTGGTAGACGGCCACCATCACCGCAACCTTTATGACCGAGGCGCTGAAAAAAGGCTCGTCGGGGCGGACACCGTAACCTGAGCCGCTCCTGAGATCCAGGACATAAAAGCCCGCGATGCCGGGGTAGTTCTTTACGTAAAGCTCGGCTTTTTTTAGCCCGCGTCCTACCCTGCCTTTATCAACGTCCCCGTTGAAGACCGGCTTTGCGGGTTCGATGTGGGCCCGCTCCGGAGTGTACCTCGGGGTCTTTTTGACCAGCTTCTCCGGGAAATCCGGCAGATCGGCGTTCGTGAGGTTTTGCCCGATTCCGGCGACGGAGAAGTCTCCTTTCTCGCCGGTTATGTAGACTTTGGTGCTCTGCGCTTTGTGCTTTTCGTTCTGGAGTTGGACTACGTGATAGCGACCGCTGTCTTCTTCGGAGGTCGCTTTCCACTTGCCGTCTTTGGGAACGTCCTGTTTCATCGCCTCTACGGCCTGGACTCTGGGCGTGTCTGCGAGGGATGAAGTCTGGTAGTTTGGGCTTAGTTCAATCGTGAGGTCTTCGGGCACATCTTCGACGACAGCTTTCACGTCCTTGGGGTTGGCATCTTGCAGGCTGTAATCCCGCTGGACCAGGACCGATCTTTTGGGGCGCCAGATGTCTGCGGTCTTGTGCAGGAAGACGGCGTAGTAGCCATCCTTGCCCGGCGCCTGCACCTGGACAGAGGCCCACGAGGGGTTCAGCACGCTCTGGTGCGCATCCCACACTCCCCCCGTCCGCAGGTTGGGAAGTTCCGGGGAGACCGCCTCGTATGCCGCGTTCGTGATGCTGGACGCGAGTGGTTTCGGAAGATGCGGCTGACTTATGGCGGGAGAAAGAACCTTGGAGTAACGGTGATGCTCGTTGTGAGATGATGTGTTCTTCTCACCCGAAAAAAGGCCCAGGTTCAGTGCCGCTGAACCTGCCGCCAGAGCAGCCAGGATCATGAAAACCGCCAGTTTGAGCCGCTTCGATTTTCGAGAAGTGCTCTTCATCCTCACGCCGATCGCTACATTTTATACATCTTGACGCTGTTGCTTGCGAGGGACAAAGGATGCCACAAATCCTGATGGGATGCAGTCAGGGAAGAGGATGAATAAGTGTTAAGCTCTCACAAAAAGCGCATGAGAAGAGGAGCAGGTTGTGAGAGATGAGCGTCTGAAAAAGCTGGCGAGGGTTCTGGTTGACTATTCGCTGGAAGTTCGGGCGGGGGAGCAGGTGATAATAAACAGCGAGGCCTCTGCCGAACCTCTCATAAAGGAGGTATACGCCCGGCTTCTCCAGGTTGGTGCGAGCCCCGTCATGCAGGTCTCCGTGCCCGGAACCCAGGAGCTGTTCTTCGAATACGCGCAGGACATTCACTACGAGAAAATACCTTCGATCAGGCGCTTTACCTACGAGGAGGCTGACGCCCAGATCGGTATTCTGGCTCCCACGAACACCCGGGCTCTGGCGAACGTGGACCCTGAAAAGCAGCAGGCACTCGGCAAGCTGAACCAGCCGTTGCAGGAGATCATGCTGCAAAAAGACCGCTGGGTGCTCACGCTATTTCCAACCACCGCCCTGGCGCAAGAGTCCGACATGGGCCTTGAGGAATATGAGGAATTCGTCTTCGAGGCCATGGCCCTGGGAGAGGAAGACCCGGTCGAGTTCTGGCGGAAGAAGGCCGGGAAGCAGGCCCGCCTGATAGAACGCCTGGAGCGGGCTCGCCAGATCCGGATCGTCGGTCCCGAAACGGACCTGAGGCTCTCCATCGAGGGCCGCAAGTTCGTAAACGGCGATGGGAAGCACAACATGCCATGTGGTGAGGTCTTCACGGGTCCCGTCGAGGACTCGGCGACGGGCCACATCTTCTTCGGGGTTCCGGTCGCGGTGGCCGGCAGAGAGGTCTCCGGGGTACGGATGCACTTCGAGGAAGGCAAGGTCGTCGAGGCGAGCGCGGAGAAGGGAGAGGAGTACCTGAACGCCATGCTCGACGCCGACGCGGGCTCCCGTTTTCTGGGGGAGCTGGGGATCGGGACGAACTACGGCATACCGCGTCCGAGCAGAAACATCCTCTTCGACGAGAAGCTTGGCGGAACGGTCCACCTCGCCGTCGGGAGATCCTACGCCCAGACCGGCGGCAAAAACGACTCCAGCGTGCACTGGGATCTCATCTGCGACCTGCACGAAGGCGGTGAGATCTACGCCGACGACGAGCTTCTGCAAAGGGGCGGGGAGTTTGTCGGGTTGGATCTCGCGTAAGTAAACAAGGAGGTTGTGTGGAAGCGGGGGATACGCTTTTGCGTGTCGGTAACATCCAGGATGATGCTGGTATCGAGGTCGTGCGTGACATGCTGGATGACTTCGGCATAGATTACGAGTACGTGCGCTCCGAGCCGGAGGACTCCTATCCGCAGAGCGTCTACTTCTACGTGGCGTACAATTCGGCGGAGCACATGAGCCGGATGCTGGACGAGCTCTCCGAGAGGCACGGATACGACGCCGAGCTACTGGAGTAGCCTGATCGTTCACAGCCGCCGGATTTTGCGGAGCATATACTACGTCAAAACCGGACACAGAATGAGGATGCTTGAGAGGAACGAAGAAGTGGCGGGTTCTCACGGCAGGCTGTTCGGGGTTGTGCCTTACGACTTCAGGTTTCCGAGCCTGGAGCGGGTGCGACGCGCGCTCTGGAACCCGGACGACGAGCGTTTTCTGGTGCCGACTGTCTTCGGGGTAGGCTGGACCGTCAACGCTCGGAGCGTGGTGAGGCATTCCTTCCAGGCCGGGCTGCTCGCGTACCTTATCTTGTGGAGAAGGCGGAGGAGACGCTAATTGCGCTACGACACCGTTTTCCTGGATATAGACGGAACACTTCTGTGGGTGGACCTCGACATTGAGGGCTACGTGCGGGATCTCGACCGGTACTCCAATGGTGGGCGGCTTACCGTCGAAAAGGCTGCGGACCCTATTCGGGAGAGCATGAGAACGCACATAAACGAGAACATAAACTATCCGACGAGGGAGCAACTCGCCGCTTTCAAACGTGCCAACGCGGAGAGGACCGCACGCGCTCTGGGGCTCGAAGCACCGGCGGGTGCGCTCGCCGATATCACCGACCGGCGGATATCCTTCAACCCTTACCCGGAGTCCGAGCGGGTGATGGAGGAGTTACGGGATATGGGCTGCCGGCTGTATGCCGTTTCGAACTGGGACGTTTTGCTGGAAGAGGTGCTCGAAGATCTGGGCTGGATGCGCTACTTCGAGGCCTTAGTTGTTTCGGCGCTCGTCGGGACCGAGAAGCCGGGGAGGGACATCTTCGAGGAGGCGCTCAGGGTTAGCGGCAGGGCGGAAACAAGGGAGAAGGTGGTGCATGTAGGAAACGATCCCATCGCGGACATCCAGGGCGCGGCGGAGGCCGGGATAGACGCCGTGCTTGTGGACCGCAGGGGGAATCTGGAGGCTCCAGAGGCGATAAAGGTTATCCGGGATCTCGATCCTCTACCGGAGATAGTCCGTGGCTGAAGGCGTGCCTCAAGAGCCCTGGCGCAGGCCCGGCGTGGACAAGCCGCGCATCGAGCGCGCCGTGCGCGAGATCCTGCTGGCCATCGGCGAGAACCCGGAGCGCGAGGGGCTTCTGTACACCCCACAGCGCGTGGCCGAAGCCTACGAGTATTTCTTCGCGGGACTGCGCGAGGACCCTCTGAAGCATCTGGAAGTAGGGTTCTCCGAAGAGTACAAGGGGCTGGTGCTCGTCCGGAACATAGACCTTCACAGCCTGTGTGAGCATCACCTGGTCCCCTTCGTCGGCAAGGCTCACGTAGGATACGTGCCGGGTGAGAAGGTGGTTGGTATCTCCAAGATAGCCCGGCTCATGGAGGGATATGCGCGCAGGCCGCAGCTCCAGGAGAGGCTTACGGACCAGATCGCCGACGGCCTCTACGAGCACCTGGGCTCGAAGGGTTCGATCGTGGTCATCGAGGCCGAACATCTTTGCATGACGGCGAGAGGCGTCCAGAAACCGGGCAGCATCACCGTTACTTCGGCGGTGAGGGGCATCTTCGCGGAGGACGAGTCACAGCGGGCCGAGGTGATGGCTCTTATCCGCAGCCAGCGGTAGGTTCCCGGGAAGAAGTTACTCCACAGTGGATGGCGGGCGCGCCGAGAGGTCGAGCGTTGCCGCGAGCGCGGCCCCCGCGATGCCGGCTTCGTTCTGCATCCGGGCCGGTACGACTTTGGTGCGCGCCGTAAGGTGGGGGAGGAACTTCTCGGATTTCTTGCTGATCCCGCCTCCAACAATGATGAGGTCCGGCCAGAGTAGATCTTCGATCGTGCGTACGTATTCGTCCAGGCGCTTCGACCACTTCTTCCAGCCCAGGTTTTCCCGCTTGCGGGCGCCGTCGGAGGCGCGGCTCTCGGCGTCTTTGCCCTGGATTTCGATGTGTCCCAGCTCGGTATTGGGCACGAGTTTTCCGTCCACGAACAGCGCCGTCCCGATGCCGGTCCCCAGGGTGAGCATCAGCACCACGCCCTCGACCTCCCTCCCTGCTCCCCAGCGTACCTCCGCGAGCCCCGCCGCGTCGGCGTCGTTTATGACCCGCGCCGTGCTACCAAGTTCCTGCTCCAGTCTACTTTGCAGGTCGAAGCCGAGGTTTGAGTCGTCAACGTTGGCCGCTGTCTGGATGATGCCGCCTTTCACAACTCCCGGAAACCCGCATCCTACGAGCCCGTCCCAGCCCGAGCGGGAGACGACATCCAGGGCGGTCCTCAGTATCGCCTCCGATGTTGCGGGTTGAGGGGTCTCGATGCGCACGCGCCCTTCTACAAGCTCGCCTGTCATAACGTCAACAGGAGCGCCCTTGATCCCGGATCCGCCAACATCCAGCCCGAATACGTTCATGCGCCCTCCTCAGCGAGTGGACCTGGATCCATTCTAGATAGACGCACAGTATAAGACCAGGACACAGGCGAAAGATGCGTGGGCAGTTAAAGCCCGAGTGCAGCCTGACGCGAGGCGTTGCGCTTCGAGTAGCAGCCACAGCAGGTTCTCATAGCCGGGAGGGTCCGCTTTTGGCGGCCCTTCTCTTTTGCCATAAGGAGCCCGGTGCTTCCAGGGAGTGGAGCTTTCAATCGCCTCTCGGCGTGGTTTGATCGCGGGGCCTTATCCGTCGAAAGTCCTAGACAGGGTTCCGCCTGGCGCCCGATGTTCCCCGCGGGCTCCGAACGCAGAATGAGTGCGCAGAGAGAAGGAAGATCATGAAAGGGGTCCGAATGGATTCTAACGACGTGTTTACTACTGAAACCCTGGGGCTCCCGGAGGCATCGAGTCCGAACGTCGTCCGGTTGCGCGACGGAGACGTGTTCAACCTCCGCATTTATCCTGTACGCAAGCGCGTCGGCGACGCCGTGGTGCGCATGCTCGGGTACAACGGTTCGATCCCCGGTCCCACCATGCATGTAGATCAGGGCTCCGAGATCACCGTGAACGTGAGAAACGACGGCGATGTCGAGACGACCGTTCACTGGCACGGCCTCAGGCTGGACAACCGCTACGATGGGGTGCCCGAAGAGACGCAGGCGCCGATCCCACCCGGAGGGGCCTTCACCTACAAGGTCCAGTTTCCCGACGCCGGGATCTACTGGTATCACCCGCACATTCGGGAAGACTTCGCCCAGGAGATGGGCCTGTACGCCCCTATTATCGTGGAGCCCTCTGATCCCACCTACTGGCCTCACGCCGACCGGCAGTTGAGCATCACGCTGGACGACGTGCTCATCGAGGACGGGCGGATGGCGCCCTTCCACCATTCCGGGCCGACCTTCACCGCTATGGGACGGTTCGGAAACGTAATGCTTGTAAATGGGGAGAGCAAGTTTTCGGGCGAGGCGGCGGCGGGAGAGGTGGTGCGCGTCTATCTGGTGAATACGGCGAACACGCGCATCTTCAACTTCGCCCTCCGTGGCGCCCGCATGAAACTGGTCGGGGGCGACAGCGGCCGCTACGAGCACGAGAGGTTCGTAGAGGAGGTGCTGCTCTCGCCCTCAGAGCGAGCGGTAGTTGACGTTATGTTCGAGGCCCCTGGAGAGGTGCATCTCGAGCATCGCACCCCGGATCACATCTACGATCTCGGCGCGTTCTCCATTGTGGGCGTTGCGAAAGGCGATGCCGCCGCATCGTTCGAGGTGCTGCGTTCCGACCCGGAACTGATCGCCGAGCGTCAGGAGATTGAAGCCGACCTCAGGCGTGAGCCAGATAAGGTGCTCTCTTTCGTCGCTTCCATGCCGCTTCTATACGGAGAAGAAGTCCCGCCAGCTTCCTCCTATGTCTGCCCGATGCACGCAGAGGTTACATCCCCGGAGCCGGACGCATGCCCGAAATGCGGGATGAGGTTGGTGCCCGCGCAGACGCCGGCTCCCGGTTCCTACACCTGTCCCATGCACCCGGAGGTCACAACCTCCGAGCCACAGGCGTGCCCGAAGTGCGGGATGAAACTGGTGCCCTCGACTACCCTGCCAGCCGACGGGTCGGAGTCACACGAAGGCCACGATATGCACGGCGACCACGATCATGGCGACGGCCTGGAGTGGGAGGATTTGATGCCGGAGATCAACCGCGCTTCGAACCCCACCAACATGATCTGGAAGCTCATAGATCGGGAGAGCGGTGCAGAGAACCACGCCATCTCCTGGAAGTTCAAGGTGGGCGAGAGGGTGAAAATCCGCTTGGTCAACGAGATGGACTCCGACCACCCGATGCACCACCCGTTCCACATCCACGGAGCCGGACGATTCCTCATCCTTTCAAGAGATGGACTGTTGGAGCCCAACCTCGTGTGGAAAGACACCGTGCTCCTGCGTGCCGGGGAAACCGTGGACATCCTGCTCTATGTAACCAATCCGGGGCTGTGGATGGCGCACTGCCACATCGCCGAGCATACCGAGAGCGGGATGATGTTCAGCTTCGAAGTCGAAGAGGCCGCCTCTAACGGCTCCAGCAAGGAGAGAAACTGATGGCAAAGAGAAAACAAAGCGAGGGGCAGATCGCGGTCGTGATGTATCCCGGACTGACGACGCTCGAGTTGGTCGGTACTGTCTCGGTTCTGAGCGGATTGGGACTCAGGACTGGTTTTCGGACCATTACCGTAGCGGAGCGCAGAGAACCCGTTGAGACCGACACACCGGCGAAGCTAGTCCCCGAGAGTACGTTTGAAGAGGTATCTGAACCCTTCGGGATCCTCGTTCCGGGCGGTGGGTCGAACACCATCGCCGCCATAGGAGATGAGGCTCTGCTCGAGCACGTGCGCCGTGCGGCAGAGAATGCAAAGCTCGTATGCTCGGTGGGCACCGGGTCTCTGATTCTGGCAGCAGCGGGGCTACTCAAGGGCCGGCAAGCCACAACCCACTGGGCTTACCGGAGGGTCCTCGAGAACCTTGGAGCCACGTACGTAGAGAAGCGATGGGTCGAGGATGGCAAGTTCGTCACCTCTGGCGGCACTTCAGGCGGCCTCGACATGGGGCTGCACCTGGTCGGGAAACGCAGGAACGAGCACAGCGCGCGTCAGGTACAGATCTGGGTCGAATACGACCCGCAGCCACCATTCGGCCTCATCAACCGTAGTAGCGACCTGCTCGAAGCTGTACAGGGAGCGAACCAGCTACACCCAGGGAAAGCACACGCTACAGAAAGGAAGACAGATGTCCGCAGAAGGACACAATGAGAAGACGATCGCCTTCGTACTGTACCCGGGGCTCACGGCGTTCGACCTTGCCGGACCGCTACAGGTGATCTCGCAGCTGGCACTCGCGCATCCGAAGATTCGGCCGGTGGTCGTGGGCGAGCGCGTCGAGCCGATGGACACAGACGCGGGGGTGCAAATGGTCCCGGACAAGACCTTCGACGAGGTGCCACATCCCTTCGCGTTTGTCGTTCCGGGCGGCACGCGGCCCACGTTCAAGGCGATGAGTAATCATGCCATACGCGACTACGTCCGGAGTGCAGCCGAGACGGCCGAGATAGTAGGGTCGGTATGTACCGGCGCCCTGATTCTGGCATCCGTCGGGCTGCTCGAGGGCCGGCAGGCGACTACTCACTGGGCGTGCCACAAGGTCCTGGAGAGTTTCGGAGCAAAGTACCAGCGCAGGCGGTGGGTCGAAGACGGCAAGTTCATCACGTCGGCGGGCGTGTCGGCAGGGATAGATATGGGTCTAAACCTCGCGGCCAGGTTGACGGACGAGGTGAGTGCTAGGCAGGTGCAACTCTGGCTCGACTATGACCCGCAGCCACCATTCGGCAGGCTCGACTACGACGACATGGGATTGACCCTCCGCGCCGGGCGTGCGTGGGTGTCACTTACCGCACCATTGCTGACTGCCCGCCCCAAGCGGCTCACGAGGCAGGAGCGGACAAACAGCTCGCACCTATGGAGCTAACCGAGTAAGGAGGAAGGAAATGATGGATCACAACCTGGATATTCTGGTGATCGGCGGTGGCCAGGCAGGGCTCGCTATGGGCTACCATCTGAAACAGGCAGAACACCGCTTCCAGGTCATCGAGCGCCACCCAAGGATCGGGGATAGCTGGCGCAACCGCTACGAATCGCTGACCCTCTTTACGCCGCGGGCCTACAGCGTCCTGCCGGGGTTGGCGGTGCCGGGTGATCCCGACGGTTACCCGACCAAAGACGAAATCGCCGATTATCTGGAAAGCTACGCCCGTCACTTCGAGCTTCCCGTAATGCTCGAAACCAGCATCGAGTCACTCGAGCGCATGAACGGAGGCTTTCGCGCCATAACAGGGGCGGGGGAGTTGATCTACAGCCGGGCTGTCGTGCTGGCTACGGGAGCGTATCAGCAACCTGCCGTTCCGGCGATCTCAAAAGACCTATCGTCCGAGGTCCTGCAGATCACCCCGGAGAGCTACAAAGCTCCATCTCAACTCCCATCTGGAAGAGTTCTGGTTGTGGGCGACGGGGCTACCGGCAGGCAGATCGCCGTGGAGCTGGGCGCCACCCACGAGGTCCTTCTCGCAACCGGACGTCCTCGACGGGTGAGCCCGGAGCGGATACTCGGCAAGAGCATCTTCTGGTGGCTGGACAAGCTGGGGATTTTGGGAGCCTCTCGCGAAAGTGCGATCGGGCGCTACCTTATGAAAACCGACCCTTTCCCTGGCAAAGCCCTGGAACTCAAACGGCTGCAGCGGCGAGGCGTAGCCGTGGTAGGCCGCGTGGTCCAAGCTGATGGAAAGAACGTCATCTTCGCGGATGGAAGAACGACGGAAGTGGATGTGGTGCTCTGGGCAACCGGATACAGGGATGCTGCCGACTGGTTAGAGATCCCCGAAGCTAAAAACGAGGATGGAAACCTGCTTCATCAGCGTGGAGTCTCTTCCGTCCCGAACCTGTACTTCGTCGGACGAAGCTGGCAGTGGACGCGCGGATCGGCGTTGCTTGCCGGGGTTGGTGCGGACGCGGCGTATCTGGCGGAGCGGATCGTCCAGCGTCTCGACACGGGTGTGATGGACGAGGCGGGCGAGAGGACTAACCCTAGCTACGCCCATTAAGCGAGTTCTTGACCCTCGGCGCAGCTATACCTACTCGCGGATCTCTGCCGGGTGGGTAGTCTTCTCCGCCGGGAGCGGGGGCGGGCGCAGGAAGGCGTACCCGACCGAGAAGAGGTAGATGGCCCACGCGGCGAACTCCAGGATGTCGGGCTTGGGATCCCAGCCGAGGAAGGACCCCAAAAGCCCGCCGACCACGCTTCCCTCGCCCAGGATCGGCGAGCCACCGAGGTTCCATAGCGGGAAAATCTCGGGGATTACGCCAGCTTCTGCGAACTCTGCTACGCCGTGGGCCAGAAGCCCCGCCGCGACCAGGATCAGAAACGCCCCCGTGTACTTGAAGAAAGCCCCGAGATTTATCCTCTTTCCGCCAGCGTAAACCGCGTAACCCAGCCCAACTGCGCCCGCTATTCCAGCCAGGGCACCCACCGCTACCTGAAGCGGCGACGAGGCTTCGGTGATGCCGAAGATGAAAAGGCCGGTCTCGATCCCCTCGCGCACGATCATCACGAATACGAGCGAGGCCAGCGCGAGGCGACCGCCTCCCTCGACCGCGCTATCAACCCCCCGGCGAATCCCCTGGGCAACGGTGCGCGACTCCCGCCGCATCCAGAGGATCATGTACGTGAGAAACCCCACGGCAACCCACATCGCCGTGCCCTCGAAGACCTTCTCCGCCGTACCCTCCAGCTCACCCGCGGTGGCAAACAGTATCCCTGCTGCCGCGAGCGATATCACAACCCCGGCTCCTACCCCATACCAGACCTGCCGGAAGCTTCCTTTCTGCCCGATCTTCGCCAGATACGCCAGCACGATGGCGACCAGCAACGTCGCCTCGAACCCTTCCCGCAAAAGCGTTACAAAAGCGCCCAACACCTGGAGCCGCGCCTCCTCTCACAAATGATAATCATTTGCAATAGCTGTCAAGCAAAGGATAGAGCATACGGCATCGGGGGGTCAAGGATTCTGGGATGGGGGTGTGAGCTAGATCAAAAACCCGGCGCGGCCGCTATGGAGCTACGCCAGGTTTTGCTTCGTGGTGAGAGCTTTATGCGGGGTCTTACTTTCTGCGAGCGGCTAGCTGGCGTACCATGACCGAGGCCAGAAACAGCGCCGCCATCCTCACCAGCCCCTGCAGGAACGCTTCCGTGAGATCGTCTTTTATACCTCTGCGCTCCGGTATCTCCTTTGAGATGTAGCGGGTGATCGGCTGGCTCAGCCCCATGGCGATGGCTATGGACAGAGCGGTAACCAGCCGCCTCTGCATCTTCTCGCTCATACCTCTCCTTTCCTCGGGCTCTTCGAGTCCCCGCATCAGCCTGACCCGGTCTATACCGGGCGCGTTCAGGGTGTAGGAAGATGGGTCTTCTGCTGCCGGTTTGATGTAGTTCTGGTTCAGCAGGTATCTGAGTGCCACTGCGCATTCGGTGGAGCGGGGATCCAGGTTCGCCCTGTTCGCGACGCTCTGCTTGCCCGGCTCTCCGCCGTCTATTGGCATGGCGATGCCCAGACTCCCCCCGGCTGTGTCGTAGAAGGCTTCCAGGAGCCTCATGGCGCTCTGCTCGATCCCGCTAGATGGCATGTTTAAGATCCCCCCTCGCTATCTTGTTCGTCTTTCGGAACTTTCTCTCCCTCGTCCTTTCCTTCGGGGATATATTGCCACTCGATCACCTGGTTCATCTCGGCTCCGATCAGCATGATGACCGTCGAGTAGTAGATGTAGAGCAAGAGGATTATGATCCCGGCGAAGGAGCCGTAGGTTGCGCTGTAGGAGCCGAAGGTGGAGACGTAGAACGAGAAGAGCAGCGAGAACCCTATCCAGAAGATGAGCGCCACCACCGAACCAGGGCTGATCCAGCGCCACCGCTGAACAACCGCCGGGGCGTAGTAGTAGATCAGGGCGAAGGCGAAGAGTACGAAACAGGCCAGTATGGGCCATTGCACCACGCTCCAAACCTTCTGGAAGACGGGGCCCAGCCCCACCAGTGAGGCCAATCCTCCGCCCACCGAACTACCGGAGACAACGAGTCCGAGCGCAACGAGCAGGAGTATGATGACCGCCAGCGAGACGAAGATCGAAATGCCGTAAACCTTCCAGAACGGGCGGTCCTCCTTTACCTCGTACATCACGTTCATCGCCTCCATCACCGAGCGAAACGCCCCGGAGATGCCCCACAGAGCCAGAAGGATCGAGATGACGGCTCCGATTGTCAGGGCGCCGCTTGCCTGGCTGCTGGCGATGGAGAGAAGTTGCGTGCGGATCAACTGCGTGGCCGAGGAAGGCATCACACCGGAGAGGCTGTTGACCAGGGTCTTGACCAGGTCGGTCGCACCGAAGATCCCCAGAAGCGAGAGAAGAAAGATGAAGAACGGGAAAAGAGCGAAGAATGCCTTGTAGGTGAGGTTGCCCGCGAAGGCCATGACATGGTCCTCGCCCACCTCTTTGAAGGTCAACTTGAAGAATTCCACTATCCCGGGTCTCTCGGTTCTGCGAACTTTGCTCCCGTGACCCTTGCGTTCTTCTCTCTCCATCGGTTGGTCCTCCCGACCAGACACTAACTAATCTTTTATGCTACAAATGTGCACATATTCATACCCGAATATGCCCAAAGAAACAAGGCGCAAAACAAGAACAGCGCGTTTCACTGATCATAGACATTTCAAAGGCTGGCCGCCCGGTCTCCGGCTGTGGTGCATTCAAGGTAACTACTGATCTTTGAGACGATCGTTTCTCTTACAAGCACTGTCTAAAATAAGAAGAAATCTGCAGCAGCAAATCAGACTTTTGATTTTTTGTGGTAAAAGCTATTGACAGAATGCAAAAAGTTCGTCAATAATAAACATAATGACGAAAGGGGAGACAAAAGCGACGTTTTCCAACCCTGGCTATCCGCTGGTCGAGAATCGGGTTCAGGCGGAGATCATGGTGTTCGTGCGGGATGAGGTGGGATCGGTGTCACGGGCAAAATTGACGGAAGTCCTTGGAGTTAGCCGGAGCAAGGTCTCTAACGAGGTCGGTCGCTTGATTGAAGCTGGGCTTCTTGTGGAGGATGGGTTGGCCGAATCGGAGGGAGGACGGCGTTCTTCCCTTCTAAGTATTCCGCGGGGGGCGGGGGTGGTCGCTGCCATAGACCTCGGGGCAACGTCCATTGACGTTGCTCTTACCACGCTTGGCAGTGAGATCCTCTCCCACCGGAGCGAACCCGCGGATATAAGAGATGGGCCGCGGTCCATCTTGGGGCGGGTGAAGCTACTTCTGGCGCAGCTTTTGGAAGAGCAAGATTCAAAAGCCCAGGATGTGCTGGCTATAGGGATAGGAGTTCCGGGGCCCGTCGAGCAAGCAGCCGGGGTGCTCAGGGTCCCGCCGCTGATGCCCGGATGGGATCGCTTCCCGATCCGCGACGCCTTCGCTGGAGAGTACGCCGCTCCCGTATTCGTAGACAACGACGTGAACATCATGGCTCTGGGAGAGCACTGGGGAGGGGTAGGGAAGGGCGTTGACAACATGCTCTTTGTGAAAGTAGGTACTGGAATAGGCGGCGGAATTATCGCGGATGGCCGCCTTTACAGGGGAACGCAGGGATGCGCGGGAGACATAGGTCACATCTCGGTAGACCCTGAAGGACCGGTTTGTACCTGCGGAAATCTGGGATGTCTAGAGGCGATGGCCGGCGCGCCGGCCATCGCCCTCGAAGCCGAACGCCGGGCGCGGGAAGGGAAGTCCTCGGTCCTCGCAGACATTCTCGCCGAAAAAGGAGAGCTTACGGCAGTAGATGTCGGCAAGGCGGCGAGCCTGGGTGATTACGAAGCCTTGAATGTCATCAGGCGCGCCGGGTGGATCGTTGGAAGGGTCCTGGCTACCTTGGTCAGCGTGCTCAATCCCTCGCTGATCGTGGTTGGGGGTGGGGTTTCGCAGATCGGGCACTCGTTTCTGGCTGAAATCCGCAGCGCGGTGTACCGGCGCTCGTTACCGCTCGCCACGCGCAACCTTCCCATAGTCTTGAGCGAGCTCGACCAGACTGCCGGTGTTACCGGAGCCAGCGTCTTGGCGGCAGAGGGAGTGTTGCAGGTGCAGTGAGCAGGTCAAAGCTAGCTCTTTATAAGGGCAACATCAATATGAATTGTCGGGGATGTTTGTACGCGGGAAAGGAGAGGCGCGAGTGTCGAAGCTTATGAGAGGAGTGAGCCGGAAGGAGTTTCTGAAACTTGGTGGCGCGGGGCTTGCAGGCGCGGCACTCCTGGGCGTCGCGGGCTGTGGTGGGGGAGCCCAGGGCAACAAGAAGGTTGTCCGCTACTTTACCGGGACCTCGGAAACGACAGCCCTGGAGAGAGTGGCGCAAGAAATACAGGTCGACAGGTTCGAGAAACAATATCCCAAGTACGACATGCAGCGCGAGGCGATACCGCCCGACGACGTCCGCACGGTCATAAAGACCAGGCTGCAATCCGACAACCCTCCTGACGTCTTCTCCTACGATACCGGACCGGGCTTCGGCGGCGTGCTGGCCGACGCGGGCCTGCTGTATCCCCTGGAGAAGGCTTACAAACAGAAGGGCTGGGACATCTATGAGTGGGCGAAGCAGCGGGCCACCTACAATGGCAAGGTCTACGGGGTTCCGGATCAGGTCGAAGAGATAGTCGTCTACTACAACAAGGACCTCTTCGACAAGCTCGGCTTCAATGAGCCAAAGACCGTAGACGAGCTTCGGAAGATCGCCGACGAGTTCAAGGGGCGGGGCAAGATCCCACTCGCCTTCGGCGATAAAGAACAGTGGGAAGCGGGCCACCTGTTCAGCATGGGAGTCAGCAACGTGCTGGGCAGGAAGGGGATGGACGACATCTTCTACGGAAACGGCAGGTGGGACACCCCAGAGGTAACAAAAACCATAAACCTCTTGTTCAGAGATTTTGTGAAGGGTGGTTACTACCCAAATGGCGCGAACGCCATCAACTACAACGACGCCAACACGCTCTTCTACTCCGGCAAAGCCGCGATGCTGCCGACCGGCACGTGGCTGGTCTCGGAGATCGTACAGACGGTGCGCGATTTCGAGGTTGGTTTCTTCCCCTTCCCGTCCATAGACGGGTCTGGTATCTCACCCCCAGCCGGCGTGGGAACGGGGCTGTTCGTGGCCGCGGATGCGAAGGATAAGGAAGGTGCGATCACTTTCATAGATTATCTGTTGCAGGACGACACCGCCCGCCTGGTGATGGAGAAGTTCAATACGATACCCGCTCACCCGGTTGATACCAGGGGGCTCAAAGTCCCGGGACTCTTCAAGCAAGTGCTCACCGATCTCTCCCAGTCGTCGCAGGACAGGGATTTTGGCTACAACATAGACGTTCTGACTCCGCAGAACTTCAACGAGGTGATGTACTCAGGCTTCCAGGACGTCATAAACGGCAACAGATCCGCCAGGGAGCAGGCACACGCGTTGCAGGCGGCCTGGGCGAAGGCCAAGAAGGCGGGACACGTGCTTACGCAGGGATAATCGAGCATGAGGGGGACTACCAGCACGCGAACCAGGCCGAAGGGCGGAACTGCGCAGACACCAGTGCCTCGGCGCAAGCGCGGTTTCCTTGGGCGGGCTTTAGATCTGCCGGCGCTGCACCGCCAGCAGAGATACAACGCGATCTTTTTCATACTCCCCGGCCTGCTTGTTTACCTGGCTTTCATGGTCTATCCCTTCCTCGACACGATCTACCTCAGCTTCACGAACTGGAACGGCGTTGCGGACACCAAGCACTGGGTAGGTCTGGCGAACTACGCGAGAATGTTTGGGGATGGGACAGTTCTCAAGGCGTTCTGGAACAACGTGATATGGGTGGTCATAGGGACGATCTCACCGGTCATTATCGGGTTGCTCCTGGCGCTTCTTCTGTGGAGCGGAGTCCGCGGGTCACTGTTGTTTCGTACGATCTACTTCTTGCCGTTCATCCTTCCTCTGGTTGTCGTGGGCATCGTGTGGCAGTGGATCTACCACCCGCTATTCGGTGTTTTGAACAAGGCCCTCAATGCCGTCGGTCTCAAAGGACTCGCTCGCGGCTGGCTGGGTGACCCGCACACTGCGCTCTACGCGGTCCTGGCCGCAGCTATCTGGGCGACCTTCGGGTTCGTTGTGGTGGTCCTTCTGGCGGCGCTGCAGAACGTTGATATGAGCCTCGTGGAGGCCGCAATGATAGACGGCGCCAACTGGTTCCAGCGGGCGAGGCATATCGTTATTCCGCAGATCGCCCCGGTGCTCACGATGGTTACAACCATCACGCTCATAGGAGGGTTCAGCGTCTTCGACATCGTCTTCGTCATGACCGGAGGTGGACCAGGGCACTCGAGTGAGGTGCTCGCCACATACACCTACAAGACGGCCTTCCAGCAGAACGAAGCGGGCTACGGCTCCGCGCTCTCGATGCTGATCACCGCGCTGTCGTTCGTTTCGGCGGTCGTCTTCGTCCGGCTGAGGGAGCGTCAGAGATGAGGCTGAAAACGTCGTTGCCGGTAGCAGGGAGGTATCGTACCAAATGACTTCACGCTGGTTGGGTTCGTTCCTCAAGTACCTGGTGCTCGGGCTCTTCGCGGTGCTCGTCCTGTATCCGCTACTTCTGATCGTCTCGACTTCCGTCAAAGATCCGCTGGATGTAACCGCGGACCCGTTCTCGCTATTCACCTCGGTGCGGTTTGCGAACTTCGTTGATGCGTGGACGCTGGGAGGGTTCGGCAAATACTTCTGGAACACGGTAATCATCACCGCGTTTACTCTGCTCGGCGTGCTGAGCCTGTCGGTGCTGGCCGGTTACGCCCTCGCCCGCTTCCATTTTCCGGGGCGCAACATAGTTTTCTTCACCTTCATGCTGGGGCTGATGATCCCGTTCTTCTCGGTGATGATTCCGCTCTTCTACGAGCTTAAAGACCTTCACCTCATCGGCACCAAAGCAGCAGTAATCCTGCCCGCCATAGCGGGGGCCAGCGGATTTGGCCTGCCTCTGGGCGTGTTCTTGATGCGGTCGTTTTACCTGGATCTGCCGGAGGAGCTGGCTGATGCTGCCAGGGTGGAAGGCTGCACCGAATTTCAGGTCTTCCGATACGTGATGCTTCCTCTGTCGGCACCGGGCGTGGCGGTTCTCGCGGTGCTGGTGTTCTTCCAGACCTGGAACGTCTTTATCCTGCCGCTGCTGTACCTGCCCGGTTCCGAAAACCAGACGCTCGCTACGGGACTGTATCTGTTCGCGAGCGGACGAACCCAGGAGACCGAGATGATCGCAGCGGGAAGCCTGATCATGGTCATCCCGGTGGTTATCTTCTTCTTGATCTTCCAGCGGCAGTTCATCAAGGGCCTGACCGCCGGAGCTTTCAAGTGACCGGTGCACAAATAGATATGCAAACGCAATAAGAAGGGGAGGAGTTTTTTATTGACAGGCCGTGTGGTGACTTTCGAAGGGCCGAGAAAGGTCGGGCTCAAGGAGTACGAAGAACCACCTCTGAGGTCGCACGAGGTCAGGCTGCAGACGCTCTACTCAGGCATCTCTGCGGGTACCGAGCTTACGGCTTACAGGGGCTCGAACCCCTACCTCTCGAAGCGGTGGGAAGACAAACGCCGCCTGTTCCTGGAGGGAGAGGTTACGTTCCACTATCCGGTGGAAGGGTGGGGCTACGAGGAAGTGGGCGAGGTGGTGGAGGTAGGGTCTGAAGTCAGCACGGTACAACTCGGAGAGACTGTCTGGGGGACCTGGGGCCACAAGAGCACCACGGTAGTCGAGGAGAGTTGGGCGGCGAAGAGGAGACTGCCGTCAGGAGTGGATCCATTGCTCGGGGTCTTTTCGAGGATCGGGGCCATCGCGCTCAACGCTGTGCTCGATGCGGACATTCACGTCGGAGAATATGTCGCGGTGTTCGGGCAGGGAGTTCCGGGTCTGATCGCAGCGCAACTCGCCCGGCTCAACGGTGCGAACGTGATCGCGGTGGAAGGCATCCCGAACCGGCTGAAACTTGCAGAAGAACTCGGGGCTGCCCACATCATCGACTTCACCAGGCAGAGCCCCGCCGAAGAGATCAAACACCTCACGGAAGGTAGAGGCGCTGACGTCTGTATAGAGTTCAGTGGTTCCTACCGCGCCCTCCACGAGGCGATCAGGGCGACCGCCTACAACTCGAAGGTTGTATCCGCCGGGTTCTTTCAAGGACAGGGAGAGGGTCTGTTTCTGGGAGAAGAGTTCCACCACAACCGCATCCGGGTGGAGTGCTCGCAGATCTCCGGGGTGAACCCCAGGCTTGACCACCGGTGGAACCTGGAACGGCTCGAAGGCACGGCTATGACGCTGGCGGCAGAGGAGAAGCTCAGGCTAAGGCCGCTCGTGACGCATACGTTCGAGGTGGATCAGGCTGGCGAAGCCTTCCGGCAGCTGGACGAAAACCCGGCTGAGGTTGTGCAGGTTGTATTGAAGTTTTGAGAGGAGGGGAAGTGAAGCTGGCGTGCCAGGAGCAACTTCTTCCAGGCGACGACCTCTTCGAGAAGTGGGAGTTTGCCGCATCTGCGGGCTTCGACGGCATCGAACTGCAGGGAACAGCCAACTGGAATGAGCGCCTGGACGAGTTGAGGGCTGCGCGGGAGCGTGGTGTAGTATTTTCGAGCGTCTGCATGATCTACGACCGGTTCATAGGCGATTTCGACGAAAAGCGCCGCCGCGACGCCATAGAACATGTGAAGGCGCTGCTCTCGGGTATCGCTGAACTGGGGGGCGTCGGCGCGATAACGCCCGCAGCATATGGTATTGCCTCCAGGCGATTGCCGCCCTTCGAGGTTCCGCGCGCCCCGGAAGAAGACTGGCGCGTGCTGCTCGACGCACTCGGGGAACTCGGCGAACACGCCGATAAGGAAGGCACGCTGGTGCTCCTCGAACCCCTCAACCGCTACGAAGACCACATGCTGAACACGTTGGATCAGGCGACCGGGCTGGCCGAAACCGCAGGGTGGGATTCCATTAAGGTGATGGGAGATATCTTCCACATGAACATCGAAGAGGACGATATCGGCGAGTCCATCCGCCGCGCAAGCGGGCATTTGGCCCACGTTCACCTCGCCGACAGCAACCGCGCGCATCCGGGGGCCGGGCACACTGACTTTGCGTCAGCTTTTGAAGCGTTACAGGATATTGAATTCGACGGCTATCTGGCGATGGAATGCGGAATCAGGGGTGATGCGAGAACCGTGCTCCCCAGGGTCATACGGTTCTTGCGGCCACTGATGAAGTAGAGGTTAAGGAGAATCTCTGGGAACCGTAACGAAGAAGGAAGAGATCCGATGAAAATTGGGATGTTCGCGGTGCTTCTGGCCGACAGACCTCTTGAGGAAGCCCTGGACTACGCAAAGGCAGCAGGCTGCGAAACGGTTGAGATAGGATGTGGGGGCTACCCGGGAGACGCCCACTGCAAGCCCAAAGAGTTGCTTGGCGATGCTCTGGCGCTCCAGAAATTCCGCCAGGAAGTAGAGAGGCGAGGGCTGGAGATAAGCGCGCTCTCGTGCCACGGCAACCCTTTGCATCCTGATGGTGCGGTAGCCGGAGCCCACGATGAGCAGTTCAGGGATACGGTGCGGCTCGCGGCGGAACTCGGCGTCGAGCAGGTGATTACCTTCTCCGGCTGTCCGGGTGACTCAGAAGGCTCGAAGAGACCCTGCTGGGTTGTCTGCCCCTGGCCCGCCGATTTTCTAGAAACCTTGGAGTGGCAGTGGAACGGGCGCGTCGCACCGTACTGGCAGGAAGCCGCCTCTTTCGCTCAAAGTCAAGGCGTCAGGGTAGCCATAGAGCTTCACCCCGGCTTCGTTGCCTACAACACCGACTCGTTCTGGCAGCTCAGAGAGGTAGGGGGCGAGACGCTCGGGGTCAACTTCGATCCCTCGCACCTCTTCTGGCAGCAGATGGAGCCGCTCGTATGCATAAGGGAACTGAAAGACGCCATCTTCCACGTGCACGCCAAGGACACCTGGGTTGACCCGCAGAACACCCGCAGAAACGGCGTGCTCGACACCAGAGAGTACACGGACGAGATAAACCGCTCCTGGATCTTCCGCACGGTGGGATACGGGCACGGTCTCGACTTCTGGCGCGCTCTCGTAAGCGAGCTCAGGCTGGCCGGTTACGACGGTGCGATCTCCATCGAGCACGAGGATTCTCTGATGAGCGTGAACGAGGGATTCATCAGAGCCGTCGGTTTCCTCAAGGATGCTGTGATCGCCGAGAAGCCGGGCGAAGCCTGGTGGGTATGATCTGCGTGGAGAAACGAGGGCTAATAAGCACAAGGCTCAGAGATGAAAGTACGCGTTCCTGGGGGAGTCCGCTTGGTGGTGAGGGAGAATGAGAAAGATCAGGCTGGGCATGGTCGGCGGCGGCAAGGATGCGTTTATCGGGGCGGTACATCGCAAAGCCGCTCTTATGGACGGTCAGATAGAACTCGCCGCTGGAGCCCTCTCCTCGACCAAAGAAAAGGCGCTGGCATCCGGGCGCGAGCTTGGGCTGCCCGATGATCGAAACTACGCAACCTGGGAGGAGATGCTGGAGAGCGAGGTCTCCCTGCCGGAAGAGGAGCGTATCGAATTAATCAGCATCGTAACCCCAAACCATCTCCACTTTCCGGTAGCTTCTGCCTTCGTGGACGCCGGCTTCCACGTCGTGCTAGATAAACCCATGGTGCATACCTCGACAGAGGCGCGGGAGCTTATCCGGCTCGTGGAGAAAACAGGAATTATCTTCGCCGTCACCTACAACTACATCGGCTACCCGATGGTCAGGCAGGCGAGGCATATGGTTCGCCGAGGAGTTCTCGGGGAGATTCGCAAGGTGATCGTCGAGTACAACCAGGGATGGCTGGCAAGTAAGGTCGAAGAGAGCGGCAACAAGCAGGCCGCGTGGCGTACTGATCCGGAGAAATCGGGGATATCCGGTGCCGTTGGGGACATCGGGTCGCACGCCGAAAACCTGGTGTCTACGATCACGGGTCTTGAGGTCTCGGAACTCTGTGCCGACCTGGAATCTTTCGTCCCAGGAAGGCTCCTCGATGATGACGCCAACCTGCTGATCCGCTACGAAGGCGGTGCAAAGGGCGTACTTATTGCTTCGCAAGTGTCTACCGGTGAGGAGAACGCCCTAAGTATCCGAGTCTATGGAACAGAAGGCAGCTTGAAGTGGTCTCAGGAAACGCCCAACCTCCTGGTGTTCAAGCCGATTGAAGCTCCTTTGCAGGTGCTTACGAGGGGCAGTAATTACCTCTGCGAAGAGGCAAAAAAAGCAACGAGGTTGCCACCGGGGCACCCGGAAGGGTTTATCGAAGCATTCGCCAACATCTATGCGAGCGTTGCCGCGGCGATCCGGGTCAGGCGCGGGGAGATGGATCCGGATGGCAGCTTGTGGAACTTTCCCACGGTCTACGACGGAGCAAGGGGGGTTCACTTTATCGAGAAGACGGTAGAGAGCAGCCGAAGTGACAAAAAGTGGTTGAACGCCCGGTGGAAGTGAGTTGGTAGCCAGGCTCACCCCGATGAGCGTGTCGTGACCGCTACGCCTACTAGCAACCGAAAGAGGGCTCTCCCTATTATTTTCGATTCCTCTTGCTAGCCTCTTCCGGTCGGCAAATCTCCAACGGATTCTCTCAGCGTGGCGGCGATGAATCTCAGGTCTTCGTCCGTCACGTTCAGCGGCGGGGCAAGTGTGATCACATTGTTGAACCCTGCAACCGTGTCGCCGTTCTTGCCCACTATGAGGCCCCGCTTCTGACAGTCGGAGATTACGGCGGTGACTTCGTCTGGGGAAGCAGGTTTCCTGCTCTCCTTGTCTCCTACCAGCTCTATGCCGAAGAGGAGTCCCTTGCTCCTGATGTCTCCGACGTTGGGATGGTCTTCGAGTTCCGCGAGTTCCTCACGCAATTTTTCACCCATCTCCCTGGAACGCGCGGGCAGGTCCTCTTGTTCCATGATCTCCAGGTTCTTTATCGCGACGGCGCAGCCGCCGGGGTGTCCCCCGAAAGTGTTGACGTGCCTCAAGCGTTCGTACCCGCCGTCTCCGGCGAAGGTCTCGTAGATGTCGCGGCGGACGGCGGTGGCCGAGAGCGGGAAGTAGGCGCTGGTTATGCCTTTTGCCATCGTGACGATGTCAGGCTTTACGCCGTAGTGCTGGTAGCCGAACTTTTTGCCGGTTCTGCCGAAGCCGCAGATGACCTCATCCACGATGAGGAGCACGCCGTTCTCTTCGCAGAGCCGCTTTACGGCTGCGAGGTAGTCATCGTGGGGGATGATGACTCCGCCGCCGGTGATGATGGGCTCCACGATCACACCCGCCACCGTCTCGGGCAGCTCCCAGGCTATGACGCGGGCTATTTCTTCGGCGCACTGCAGGTTGCAGGACTCTTCATGTCCGCAGAGGTGGCAGCGATAACGGTCTGGGGGGACGACTTGCAGGAAGCCCGGGCTCAAGGGCTCGTAGCGATACTTGCGCTCGGCCTGCCCGGTAGCCGCCAGAGCCGCCATGGTCTGGCCGTGGTAGGCCCTGTAACGGCTTACGAACTTCCACCGGTCTGGCTCGCCGTTTTGCTGGTGGTACTGGCGGGCGATCTTGAAGGCCGTCTCGTTGGCCTCCGAGCCGGAGTTGGAGTAGAAGAAGACGTAATCGCCCTCCAGCCACTCGTTGAGTTTTTCTCCGAGTTCGATCGCCGGAAGGTGACTTTTGGTTAGCGGATAGTAGGGCATTTCTTTGAGTTGTTCGTAGGCGGCGCGGGCCAGCTCCTCTCGACCATAACCAGCGTTGACGCACCACAGCCCCGACATGCCATCGAGATAGCGGTTGCCCTCGGCGTCGGTGATCCAGGCCCCATCTCCCTTCGCCGCCACCATGGTCGAGGATCCGGGAGAGTATCCGCCCATCGCGTGCCACACGTAGCGGCGGTCTTTCTCGGCCAACCTCTGAGCATCTTCGAGCATCGCCTATCCTCCTTACGCTACCTGATCCCAGTTACCCCAAACCTGCCTAGAGCCATCCACCAGCATCACCCCCGGCTCTGCGCACGCCCCGAGAGAACGTCTTTTGTTTCGCTACCGCCTTCGAGCAGAACTGAACACTCCTTTACCCCTTACTATCCAGAATAACATTACTGTAAATTGTTGACAAAATATCGTCAAGGAAAAGCAATAGTCTATTGTCAACAATTATACGATGTGCTATGCTAAATATTGGCGGCGGGAAGGAGGGATTGATGTATGTACGGCCTTTGCAAGCGAGGCGTGATTCTGGGGATATCGGCTTTTACTCCGCGTCCCGCTCTGATCTGCGCGGTTCTTCTCCCTGCAGAAGATCGGGTGGCGAACGTAATCGAGTCGGTAGAAGAATCAGCTTACATTCCTGGCAGTTTATCTCGAAGAGGGGCGTGATGGCGACCAGCAAAAACAAGGGGTAGGCGATCATGGAAACACAGGCGCAAGCGGCACCGAGGGTCGAGGGCTCGGAGATGCGGCGGGCTATCGCCGCCGCTGTAATGGGCAATGGCATGGAGTGGTACGACTTCGGAACGTACGCCTACCTGGCGGGCACGCTCGGTGCCGTCTTCTTCCCATCCAGCAATCCTACCGTCTCGACTATTGAGGCGTTCGCGGCCTTTGCCATATCTTTTGTCATACGGCCCTTCGGGGGGTTCTTCTTCGGGCCGTTGGGTGATAAGTTGGGTCGCCAGCGCATCCTGGCGGTAACCATCCTGCTCATGTCGGGATCTACCTTTATCATTGGCCTCTTGCCGGGCTACGGCACGATCGGCATACTCGCTCCGATCCTGCTCGTCCTTTGCCGCATGCTAGAGGGATTTTCTACGGGCGGGGAGTACGGCGGTGCCTCTACGTTCATAGCGGAATATGCGTCAGACAGGCGCAGGGGGTTCCTGTGCAGCTGGCTCGAATTCGGAACCCTCTCGGGATACGTACTGGGCGCGATCATAACCACGGGGCTCACGTTCGTTCTCTCGCATGACGCCATGATCTCCTGGGGATGGCGCATACCGTTCCTGATCGCAGGTCCTTTGGGCATCATCGGACTCTATCTGAGGCTCAGGCTGGAGGATACCCCCAAGTTCAGGAAACTGGAAGACGCTGGAGAAGTCTCCCGATCCCCGCTCAAGGAAACCTGCACGCAGAACTGGAGACCGATACTCCTGTGTATAGGGATGGTCATCGTCTACAACGTCATTGACTACACCGTTCTCTCCTACATGCCGACCTATCTCTCGCAGGTCCTGAATATCGGGGACACCACCTCCTTGATGATCATCGTGATCCTCATGCTCGTTTTGATGGCGATCATCACGTTTGTGGGCCGCCTCTCCGATCGCGTCGGGCGCAAGCCCGTGCTGGTAGGAGCGTGTATCGGGATGATAGTGTTGCCGTACCCGGCGTTCTGGGTCATGTCGCAGGGCAACATATTCCTGACGATGGCCGGGTTGCTGGTACTCGGGCTGTTGCTCGTACTGCTGCTGGGCACGATGCCGGCGGCGCTGCCCGAGTTGTTCCCCACCCGCGTGCGCTACGGAGGTTTCGCCATCGGGTACAACCTCTCTACTTCGGCCTTCGGGGGGACCGCTCCCCTGGTGTTGTCTTCCCTGATCGCCGCGACCGGCAACAATTTCATGCCGGCCTTCTACGTGATGGCCGCGGCTCTGGTTTCACTCGTGCCGTTCTTGCTGATCAAAGAATCCGCCAGAGTCCCGTTGAGGGAGTCCGGCGAAGTTCAGCCTCAGGAAGCGTGAGGATGGGAATAAGCGAGCGAGGGGTTCGGCTCTCCCAGAGGTGACTCGGTGCTCGCGGATGACTTTGCCGCTCCTCGTCTTACCCGGCTACCGTCGGGGTGCGTGCTGTTGAGGTGAGAAGCTCGGCTCCCTTCTCTGTTACGAGGGCGGTGTCGGAGATCACGTAGTCGGCTGGTCCCTGCCCGATCAGCCAGGGCAGCAGATGGAAGACCATCCCCTGGCGGATCGGCATGTTGCTGCCCGGACGGAGCCCGACGGGCACGCCACCGCCTGACCAACTCGGGGGAAACCCGATGCCGACCATGTAGCCGCAGTGGTGGCGGTGATAATCACGGTGTCCGAGTGCCTCGTCAATTACCGCCTTCCAGGCGGCGTACACCTCGCCCGCGAGAGCTCCGGGGCGCAGGGCGCCGCAGATTGCCTCCAGGCTGGCGAGTACGATCTCCGCCGCCTCACCTACTCCCCTGGGAGCGTGTTCGATGTAGGCCATCCGGGTGAGTGGAGCGTGGTAGCGGTTTACGCAGCCCGAGAGTTCCAGGAACAGGCAATCGCCGGAGTGCAGGAGGCGATCCCGCCAGGTCGTATGCTCGTGCAGGAGCCGGTCGCGGGTGCGGATCAGCGGCGCAAATCCCGGATACTCGCTGCCGCTCGCAACCAGCGTCCGGTAGACCTCGGCTGCCACCTCCCGCTCGTTCACGCCCACGCCGGCTGCGGCGAGTCCGCTCTGCATCGCCCGGTCAGAGATCTCCGCCGCCTGCCGGATACAGCCGATCTCAGCCGGAGACTTGACGGCCCTAATGCCCTCGACGATCCCCGACCCATCCTTCCAGCGCACCCGCGGAGTCCGTTCCACAACCCCTTCCCACACGCTGATGGGGAAGGACATCGTGTGCTTCTCGATGCCGATCCGTCCCTGCTCCAGCCCGCCTGCGCGGATAGTGCGTGCGACTACCCCGGCGGGGTCCTCGCCATCACCGAACAGAACGTGCTCGCAGCCTGTAGCCTGTGCTGCTAGGGTCTCGCGTTCCATGGCGCGGGCGACGAGCAAACGCTCACCGTCCGCCTTGAGGATCAAAGCGGTGAACGCGAAGTGTCCCTGATGGTTCAAACCGGTGAGATAGAAGATGTCCTCTGGACCCGAGAGGAGCAACGCATCGAGTCCCTGCTCTCGCATGGCAGCCTGCACCGCCGCGATGCGGGCGGCGTACTCGGAGGCGGTAAAGGGTTTCAATCGTCCGCCTGAACCATCTCCATGTTGGCCGAAAACCATACCGTAAATAGCGAGTTGACTCGCCCGTGCCGCTCGCTTCGCGGTATGTACTCTATGCTCCTTTTCTCCACCCTCATCCCGGAATCCATACTCCCTTCCCCGACACCAGAGACACTACCAGAGTAAATTGTTGACAATACTACGTCAAGAGATGAGAATAACTGCCCGGCAGGTCCGATAATCGGACATCCTTGCAGTGGTGCGGTTAGATTGGGGAAGGAGCGCAGAACCGATGGCTTTGGAAGATCCATTTTTGAGCGTGGTGTGGACGGATCCCGTTACCGGGACGAAGGGTTATGTGGTAATAGACCGGCTGGTGGGCGGTATAGCCACGGGCGGGACGCGCATGCGCTCCGGCTGCACGTTGGATGAGGTTGCGGATCTCGCGAGCAGGATGTCCTACAAGACCGGCGCGCTGAACATTCCGGTGGGTGGCGCCAAGGGGGGGATAGACTACGAGCCATCAGATCCCGGAGCGAGAGAGGTACTCCGACGCTTCGTCGAGGGGGTCAGACCCTTGCTCGACCATTACTGGGTTACCGCCGAGGATCTGGGAGTTCCCCAGCCCTTGCTCGATGCCGTCTTCGAGGAGGCCGGTCTGGGCATGTCCCTGCACGCCGCTTTGATGCGCAGCACCGATCCTGATCGCACGCTGCGCCGGGTAAAAGAAGCTTTCGCTACCGAGGTAGAGGGGATTCCGCTGCCGGATGTGATCGGGGGCTACGGGGTGGCTGAGGCGGCAGGTGCGGCGATCGAGCATCTCGGGTGGTCTCCCGGCGAGAGCTGTGCGGTCGTCCAGGGCTTCGGCTCGATGGGTGGCTCGACCGCCCGATACTTGGCTCGCCAGGGCGTGCGCGTCGTCGGTGTCGCAGACGCCAGGGGCGTTATCGTCAACCAGGAAAAGGGCCTCGACGTTGAACGGCTGCTGCGCGCCCGCAACGACTACGGGGAGATAGACAGGGCGGCGCTGCGACCAGGTGACGATGAGCTTCCCGTCGAGGAGTGGCTGTCGGTCGAGGCCGAGGTGCTCGTACCGGCGGCGATTTCCTACGCCATAACCGCGGATAACTGCGACTCGGTACACGCGACGCTCATCGTGGAGGCCGCCAACGTCCCGATCACCGAAGAGGCTGAAAGCAGGCTGTTGGAGCGAGGGGTTGTGATCATCCCCGACTTCATAGCCAACTCCGGTGCGGCGGGGTGGGCCTGGTGGACACTATTCGGTGACGTTTCAGCCAGGCCCGCGGACTCTTTCGAGAAGCTCTCCTCGGAGATGCGGTGGGTGGTCAGGCGGCTGCTGGAATCGTGGGAATCCGGGAAGGGTACCCCGCGACAAGTTGCCCGGGAGATATCTCAACGCAACCTCGACAGGTTCGCAGCCGAGTACGGCGAGGCGAAATCCTCGCACCCAATCTTCTGAAGGCTACCGCTCCAGCCGGCTGAACGACAGACGCTCTCCGACTACGCCTTTCTTCCACATATCCTGCGCCGCGGCGGCGATATCTTCGAGGCCTTCTTCGATGGTGGCGAACACATTCGCGGGCACGAACCCGTAGTCGGGGTTGAGAAGAAGGTTGTTCCTCTCGTAGAAGAGGGCGAGGTCCACGATCCTCTCCAGCCCACCGAGGTTGTCGTTCTCGTCGTAGCCGTGGGAGCCGGTTATGAGCTGCCAGGGCTCGAAGGAGAAGTAGACCACGTCTCCAGGGATAGGCGTGATGGTAGGGTTCTCCCGTCCCGGCTCGGGATCTGCGAAGGCCGGGATGAGGCCGTAGATCTCATTGCGCGCGTACTTGGCGTGGTAGGCGTCTCCACCGATCGGCAACGCGTTCCACACGGCCTCGCAGGTGCGCGGAGCTTCATCCTCCAGCAGCCGGGCCACGCACCTCACGCCCCGCTTCTCCAGTTTGATCTCCACGAATCTGGCCATAATTTAGTTCCTCCTCTTTAGAATCTATCTCTTGACGAATATCTCTTGACGAACCGGCGGGTCAGGGAAGGTTCGCACCTCGCTGCTTACGCTCTCCATCATTGGCCAGCGTCGGGGGCTTGTGAGCGGAGAGCGGGGCGGCGATCTGGTAGGCGTGGGCGGCACGCAAGACCAGCGCGTCCGCGTACTTGGCTCCGACTATCTGCAATCCTATGGGAAGACCGGAGCCCGTGAAACCGCAGGGGACGCTGGCCGCGGGTTGCTGGGTCAGGTTGAACGGGTAGGTAAACGGGGTCCAGCTCGTCCAGCGCTGACCCGACCAGCCCTCGGGAACTTCGCGACCGGCTCCGAAGGCCGGGATCGGAAGTGTAGGGCTGAGCAGCAGGTCGTAGGTCTGGTGGAACTCGCTCATGTGGATGCTCAGATCGCTCCGCCGATCGTTGGTTTCGAGATAATCCAGTACCGGATATTTGGCCCCCTCTTCTGCGATCTCTACGAGTCCAGGGTCCATGAGCTTGCGGGCCTCTTCATCGAAAGGACGCAGCGCGTTGGCCACAGCCGCGTACCAGTGGACCCTGAAGCACTCTATGGGATCCTCGAATCCGGGGTCCAGCTTCTCCACTGATGCGCCAAGCTCCTCGAACACCCGGACGGCAGCCTCGACGCTCCGCCTTACCTCGGGGTCCACATCCACGTACCCGAAGTCGGGACTGAACGCGATTCTCAATCCTCGCACACCATCTTCGAGGGCTTCCAGATAATCCACATCCTCGGGTGGCGGTGCTGAAGGATCTCTCGCGTCGGGCTGCGACATTACCTGCAGCATCAGCGCCGCGTCGGAGACCGTGTTGGTCATCGGTCCGGCATGTGAGAGCGTCCCGAAAGGGCTCGGCGGCCACAGCGGTATGCGCCCGTATGTTGGTTTCAAGCCGAAGATACCGCAGAATGCGGCGGGGATTCTGATAGAACCCCCACCGTCGTTTCCCACCGAGAGCGGCCCCATCCCGAGCGCCACCGCCGCGGCGCTGCCGCCGCTGGAACCCCCGGCCGTGCGCGTCGTGTCCCAGGGGTTGACCGTAACGCCGGTGAGCGGGCTGTCCGTAACACCCTTCCACCCCAGCTCGGGCGTGGTGGTCTTTCCCAGAAGCACCGCGCCGTGCTCCCTGAGACGGGCCACCAGAGGCGCGTCTTCTTCCCAGGGCTGTTCGGGGTTGATGGCCCGCGAACCGCGTAGCGTGGGCCATCCTCTGGTCAGCAGTACGTCTTTGATAGAGGTGGGAACCCCGTCGAGCAGTCCCGCGGGCTCTCCACTTGCGTAACGCGCCTCAGAGTCGCGGGCCTGGGAGAGGGCACTCTTCTCATCCACCAGGCAGAAGGCGTTGACCTGGGGGTTGTAGCGGGTGATCTGCCGTAGGGCGGCTTCAGTTGCCTCAACGGGAGACAGATCGCGCGATCTGTACAGCCTCAGCAGTTCGGTCGCCGGCAGGAAAGCAATCTCACTCATGTTTATCTCCGCCTCTTATCTCCCGAAATTCTTTGACGCTCATCGGCATGATATTCGTGGCCATGTATAACTCCTCTCTAGCCAGGAGAGGCGTATCCCTGCTTCTTGTCAACGATATTGACCAGCGCTTCTCCTTGCTGCCACCGCCGGAAGTTCCCGGCAAAGAGCTTGCCGAGTGCTTTATGCCACCCCACAAAGTCCCCGGACATGTGCGGCGAGATGAAAACCTGGGGCATGTCCCACAGCGGGTGGTCTTCGGGCAAAGGCTCTTCCTGGAACACGTCGAGGGCCGCGCCCGATATCCAACCGTCACGCAACGCTTTTACCAACGCCGTTTCGTCAACTATGGGCCCGCGCCCGATGTTGATGAAACGGGCGCTTCTTTTCATCCGCCTGAACTGTTCGGAGCCGAACATGCCTTTCGTCTGGGCCGTGAGCGGAGCCGCAACGACGACGTAATCCGCCTCGGGAAGCGCCCGGTCGAGATCCCCGGAGCCGAACACCCGCTCGAAATCCGGGTCCAGATCCCGCGCTCTCCGGGCTACCGCATTCGTTTCCATCCCCACGCAGCGGGCGAGCCTGGCTATCTCCCGCCCTATGGGGCCGGCTCCCACGACCAGCAGCTTCTTGCCGACGAGCATCCCGGTCTCCCGGTGCATCCAACGGCGTTTTTGCTGCAGCTCGAAACTCGTATGGAAATCCTTGACGAACAGGAGCATCAACCCGAGCACGTACTCCGCGATCGGGCGGTCGAAAACCCCGCGCGAGTTGGTCACGACGACCGCGCTCTCTACGAGCTCCGGAAAGAGAACGGCATCCACGCCCGCACCGGCCACATGGACCCACCTGAGCCTGTCCGCCCGGTGCCAGGCATCCCGCAACTCCGTAGAGCGGAAATCCCATACCAAGAGCGCCTCCGCGCCACCGATCGCCCGCTCCAGCTCAGACGCATCTACAGCGAAGCGAACCTCTGCACCCTCCAGCACAGGGCCGATCCCGGGCGGCGGCTCCTCCCCAGTTGCGCCCAAAATCACCACGATGGCTGACCGATGGTTTTTATTGCCCATGATTTATTCCGGCGTACTCCCCACCGAATCGTGTCCTGCCTCCAGAGTGCTTACCGTAGCCGAAAATTGTATGATCGTCAACAGTTGTCAAAATACGAATAGGTAGGATACACTTACTTTAGGAGACCTCTTGAGGATGGTTTTTTCGGGGGCAGTAAAGCGACGGCTTAGGTGGTTATAAGGGTAATGCGAGGTTTGGAGAAGCTTGAGCCTGTAAACCGCGAGACCACGCCGGGGGTGATCGCGGCCCAGATCCGGGCCCGGATCATGGACGGCACGTTTCCGCCCGGTTCTCAGCTTGGAGAGGCGCAGCTTGCGTCCCGGCTCGGGGTGAGCAGGGGGCCTGTGAGGGAGGCGCTTCAGCGGTTGATCCAGGAGGGGCTGCTCGTCGGCAGGCGCAACCGGGGCGTGTTCGTCATCTCGCTCGATGAAGACGACATAGCCGACGTCTACCTGGCGCGGGGGGTGATCGAGCGTGAGGCAGCGAGGATCCTGGTTCGTCAGGCTGACGCCGAAGCCCTGGATCGTTTAGAAGAGACGGTTGACCGGATGACAGAGGCCGCCAGAAAAGGTGAGTGGCCGGCGCTCGCGGATTTCGACCTGCAGTTCCATGAGGTGCTCGTTGGTTCCTCCGGTAGCAAGAGGCTGCAGAGAATGTACGGGACGCTCCTAGTAGAGACCAGGGTGTGCCTTTCGGCCCTGGAGTCCGCCTACCCCGTCCACGAGCGACTTGCCAGGGAGCACGGGAACATCCTGGCGGCCATGCGCCGCGGAGACGAGCAGGGAACCCTGGATCTTCTCGAAGCCCACCTCCGTGATGCGCTAGAAGATCTGGTCAACAACAGCAAAAATGATCCAGGTTGACCTGAGCGGGGAAGCAGTCCTGGAAGATAGAACCGGGGAAGCCGGTATCGGCATAATCGCGCCGTTCGATCTCGTGCTCGACCGGGAGTACTGGCAGTGGGTACCCGAGGGGGTCTCGATCCACCTGACGCGGACTCCCAATCGGGATCTACCGGTGGGGATGGAGCTTGCCAGGGCGGTTAGCGACCTCAAAGTGGTGGCGCAGGCCACTCGCGACCTGTCCGTCGCCGCTCCGGAGATTATCGTCTACGCGTGCACCTCCGGAAGCTTCGCGGACGGGTTGGCCGGGGAGGCGCGCCTGCGGACAACCATGGAGCAGGCGGGGGCCAGACGCGCCATAACGACGAGCGGCGCGCTTCTCGAAGCCCTCGAAGCGTTGAGAGCCGGGCGGGTAGCAATCGGCACGCCCTATGACGCCGAGGTTACGACAAAACTCGTGCAGTTTCTCGCTGAGGCGGGATACGTGCCCATCTCGAATGCATTCTTCGGCCTGAGCGGCGACATCTTCCGGGTCGGTCCGGCCAGCGTTCGCAAGCTGGCGTTGGCCGCAGATCATCCCGAGGCCGATGTTATTTTCCTCAGCTGCACGAACCTTCGCACCTTCGGTCTTCTGGAGGGGATCCAGCGCGAACTGGGTAAACCTGTGCTCTCCGCCAACCAGGTAACGGTGTGGGCGGCGCTGAGAACTCTGGGTCTGGCGGATGATTGGCGGGTGCCGCCACCCGCCCCGGAATGGTGCTGATAAACCTCGACGACTAACTTTATGTATGCTGCGCGGGTATTCTGGCGAAGGTTGCAAGGTGAGATTCCAGCGTGGTTCGGAGGACCATTTATGACGCAAGCTGGCGCTGATGTTCCTGGAGTCGGGTTTCTCTATCCCGGATATGCCGCTGAGGATGACTTTCCCCGTCTCGCGGCGGCTGTGCGGCCGCCCGTGAGGGCCGAGGTGGTGCATACGACGATAGGGGAGGATGCCCACCGCGTGGATGCTCTGCGTGATATGGGAGGACTTCCCCGGCTACGCGAGGGAGCCCTGGCGCTCGCCGGGCGCGACGTGAAATCCGCCGTGTGGTCTTCTACCAGCGCGAGCTTCGTGTTTGGTTGGGAGGGGGCCAAAAAGCAGGCGGCCACCCTCGAAGAAGAGCTCGGGGTGCCAGCGTCCACGACGGCGCTCGCCTTCATTGCCGCCCTCGGTGCGATCGGTGCTTCCAGGGTCGTAGTCGTGGCGACCTACCCGGAGGATATAGCAAACCTTTTCCGCCAGTTCCTCAACCACGAAGGCATAGAGGTCCTGCAGATCAAAAGCCAGGGAATCATGACCGCAACCGAAGTCGGGACGCTGGGCAGAGACGAGGTGCTGGAGATGGTTGCGAGTAATGACCATGAAGAGGCCGAGGTCGTGCTGGTGCCCGACACCGCGCTGCACACCGCCGCGTGGATAGAAGAGATCGAGGGCGCGGTAGGAAAGCCCGTTCTAACGGCCAACCAGGTTACTTTCTGGGAGGCGCTCCGCCTGGCTGGACATCTCCGGCCCCAGGATGGACTCGGCAGCCTTTTCCGCGCTCGCAAGATAATATGGTAAGCCGGGTTCTGCCATAGGAGCTGTTTCGTGGAGGAGTGGAGGCGTAATCATGAGATACCCGCTGGTTAAACTGCGTCTTCCTGATTGGATAGAGGAGTTTCTCTCGGATCCCGACCGCGATTACCCGACGGAAGAGGATCGCATGCGGCTCGTGATCGAACTGTCGTGGTTGAACGTGGAGCACGGGACCGGCGGGCCTTTTGGCGCGGGTATATTCGACCTGAGCACGAATCGCCTGCTCTCCCCCGGAGTGAACCTGGTTACCACGGCCAACCTCTCCACTGCCCACGCGGAGATGGTAGCCATCATGGTTGCCCAGCAGATTGTCGGGCACTTCGACCTCGGCGGCTCGGGCCGCCCGCCTTACGAACTGGTGGCCAGCACCGAACCCTGCGCGCAGTGCTTCGGGGCAACGCCGTGGTCAGGCATCCGGCGGCTCGTGTGCGGGGCGCGCGACGAGGACGCACGCAGCATCGGCTTCGACGAGGGACCCAAGATGCCAGACTGGCCGGCCGCACTCGAAGAACGTGGTATCTCCGTGGTGCGGGATGTCTGCCGCGAAGAGGCCGCAGCAGTGCTCCAGCATTACGCCGCGAGCGGCGGCATGATCTACAACGCCCGCCAGGGCGACTAGACGAACCGGGCAGGCGCAGCTTTGCGAAAAAATAAGCCCCATAGAGCTTGACACGCATAAAATAATCGCGATACAATCCGCAAAGTAGAATTATAAATCCGTTTGGTGGAAGTTAGGGGAAAAGGAAAAGGCGCGCCATCGGCGATCACCTGGCCGGATCTCCCGGGCGAATAAGCCGAAAAGGAGGAGAGGTTGGAGTTTCTGCAACCCGCTACCTGGCGAGAGGCGCTGGAAGCCAAGTCGGCCCATCATGAAGCCGTGCCCATATTTGGCGGGACGGATGTAATGGTTGAGATGAATTTCGACCGGCGGCGGCCCGGTTATGTCCTGGACCTGACGCGGGTACCCGAGATACAGGTGTGGGAGAGGGAGAATGGGAAGTTCAGGGTTGGGGCCGGGGTTACCTACACCCGCATCATCACCGATTTGAAAAATGAGCTGCCGGCTCTTGCGATGGCCTCGCGCACGGTGGGCTCTCCCCAGATCCGCAACCGTGGCACCGTTGGGGGCAACTTGGGCACCTCTTCTCCGGCAGGAGACGCGCTGCCGCCGCTCTACGCATCGGACGCCGAGGTGGAGTTGGCTTCGGTTGAGGGCATCCGGCGCGTGCCGGTGGGGGAATTCGTTACCGGACCCAAGAGGAATGTTTTGAGGCGTGAGGAGTTGATCTGGGGTTTCATTATCCCGGAGGCCGAAGGTCCGCAGCAGTACGCCAAGATCGGGACCAGAAACGCGATGGTCATCGCGGTCTGCTCCTTCGGGTTGGCACTGCATCCGGCGCGGAGAAAAGTCGGGACCTGCATAGGCTCGGCGGCGCCCACGCCCGTTAGGGCCAAAGAAGCCGAAGAGTTCATAGAGGGTGTTCTGGCGGAGGGAGACCTCTGGGAGACGCGAGGAGCAATAAGCGAGGCGGCGCTGAGGCGCTTCGGTGAGATGGTCGAGATGTCCGCCCGTCCCATAAGCGATGTGCGCGGTACGGCGGAGTACCGCAGAAGGGCGGTGGGCGTGCTGGCCCGGCGGACGCTCTCGTGGGCGTGGGCGGAGTACCGGGATGGGAGGTAGAAGGTGCGCCTGAGTTGCACGGTAAACGGGGAGAAGCGCGAGGTAGAGAACGTCTGGGAGGGCGAGAGCCTGCTTTACGTGCTGCGCGAGCGGATGGGACTCTACGGCTCCAAGAACGCCTGCGAGCAGGGTGAGTGCGGGTCGTGCTCGGTCTACCTGGACGGTACGCTCGTGTGCTCCTGCCTGGTTCTCGCCGGCCAGGCGGAAGGATGTGAGATCCTGACGGTCGAGGGGCTCGCCGAAGACGAGAGATTGCATCCGGTGCAGGAGGCTTTCGTCGAGGCAGGCGCGGTGCAGTGCGGCTTCTGCACGCCGGGGTTTGTCGTGGCTACCCATGACCTCTTGCAGCGCAATATTACGCCTTCCGAGGCGGAGATCCGGGAGGCCCTGGCGGGCAACCTCTGCCGCTGCACCGGCTACGAGAAGATCCTGGACGCCGTGCGCCTCGCTGCCGAGAGAATGGCTGCTTCGTGAGCGGGCGGATCGCCATCGAGCGGTGCGCGATCGCTACCGTGGACGCCGCCGGAACGGAGCATGGCTCCGGGCACATCGTGGTCGAGGGAGACCGTATCCTCGCGGTGGGAGAAGGTCCTGTGCCGGATGAACTGGAGTCTTCTGCCAGGCGGATAGACGGCTCGGGTTGTCTGGCGACGCCGGGGCTGGTGAACTGCCACCACCATCTCTACCAGTGGGCTACCCGCGGGCTCGCCCAGCAGGCGACGCTCTTCGAGTGGCTGACGAAGCTCTACCCCATCTGGGCTCTGGTGGACGAGGAGATCGAGCACGCCGTAGCCCGAGCGGGACTGGCTGCCCTCGCGCTCTCCGGCTGCTCGACCTCGATGGATCACCACTACGTGTTCCCGCGAGGGGGTGGGGATCTACTGGCGGCGGAGATCACAGCCGCAAGGGAGGTCGGACTCCGGTTCCATCCCTGCCGCGGTTCTATGGACCTGGGAGAGTCAGATGGCGGCCTGCCCCCCGACAGCGTGGTCGAAGACCGGGACGAGATACTGGCCGCGAGCGAGGAGGCTATTACTCGCTACCACGACCCCGCGCCAGACTCCATGCTCCGCATTGCCCTCGCCCCCTGCTCTCCGTTTTCGGTTACGAAGGTGCTGATGGCCGAATCGGCAGAACTGGCGCGAAAGAGAGGCGTTAGGTTGCACACCCACCTCGCCGAGACGGAAGAGGAGGAGGAATTCTGCCGGGAACGGTTCGGCGTTCGCCCCGCCGAGTATCTGGAGGAGATGGGCTGGCTCGGCGAGGACGTGTGGCTCGCCCACTGCGTCCATCTCAGCGAGGCCGAAGTCCGGCAGTTCGGCGAAACGGAAACGGGAGTTGCCCACTGCCCGAGCTCCAACGCCAGGTTGGGAGCCGGGATATCACCCGTCGCGGCGCTCGTGGGGGCGGGCGTTCCGGTAGGTCTGGGGGTGGATGGCGCGGCTTCCAACGAGGCGGGGCAACTGGCCCCCGAGATGCGGCAGGCGCTCTTCCTTGCCCGCCTTGCCGGGGGAGCGGAGGCGCTCACGGTCCGGCAGCCCCTCGCGCTGGCGACCATCCACGGAGCGCGCTGCCTGGGGCGGCAGGATGAGATCGGCTCTCTGGAAGTGGGCAAGCTGGCCGACATCGCACTGTGGCGGCTGGACGATCTCGGGCATGCGGGCATCGAGGATCCCGTGGCCGCCCTGGTCCTCGGCCCCACACCACGGGTAGGGCTGCTGCTCGTGGGTGGCCGCCCGGTAGTCGAAAACGGCGAACTCAAGACAGCCGGTGAAGGTGAAATCGCAGACGAGATAGCGGCGGCGAGCCGCAGGCTCGCTGGAAAAGCGGAGGTTGCTTCATGACACGCGCAGAGACGATCCCGACGACCCCGACCCGCGAACGCCCCGAAACCCCGGTCTCGACCCCTGGCAGAGTCGGGGAGAGCACTACCCGCGCCGACGGCGTCCCCAAGGTTACAGGCGAGTTCGAGTACTCCTCAGACCTCTGGATGGACGGCATGCTCTACGGCGCGACGCTCCGCAGCCCCCATCCCCACGCCAACATCTGGTCCGTAGACACCTCTGAGGCTGAAGCGGTGCCGGGCATCTTCGCCGTTCTCACGCATGAAGATGTGCCAGGACGCAAGGTGTGTGGCATGGAGGTTCCCGACCAGCCGGTGCTGGCGTGGGAGCGCGTCCGCTACCAGGGAGAGCCCATAGCCCTGGTCGCCGCGGACCATCCCGAGACGGCTCGCCGGGCGCTGGAGAAAATCTCCGTCGAGTACGAGGTCCTGGACCCGATCACGGACGCCGAGGAAGCGATGCGCGAGGACACGCCGAAGCTGCACCTCTCCGGCAACTTGCTCAGGCATATCCATGTCGTACACGGTGATGTTGACACCGCCGAGGCCGATGTCGTGGTCGAAGGGGAGTACGAGGTTGGGATGCAGGATCAGGCGTTCCTCGGTCCCGAGTCCGGGCTGGCGGTGCCCGATGGCCGGGGCGGGGTGGACCTGTACATCTCCACCCAGTGGTTGCATATTGACCGGGATCAGGTCGCCGAAAGTCTCGGGCTTGAGCCGGATCAGGTGCGGCTCCATCTCTCCGGCGTGGGGGGTGCGTTCGGCGGGCGCGAGGATCTCTCGATGCAGATCCACTCCTGCCTTCTCGCGCTTCACACGGGCCGTCCGGTAAAGATGATGTACAACCGCGAGGAGTCCTTCTACGGCCACGTGCACCGCCACCCGGCTCGCATGCGCTACGAGCACGGCGCAACCCGCGATGGCAAGCTCGTCTACATCAAGGCCCGCCTCGTGTTCGACGGGGGCGCCTACGCCTCCAGCTCCAACGCGGTGTGCCTCAACGCCGGCACCTTCGCCTGCGGCCCCTACGACGTGCCCAATGCGCTCGTAGACTCCTACATGCTCTACACCAACAACCCGCCCTGCGGCGCGATGCGGGGCTTCGGGGCGGTGCAGGTCTGCTTCGCGCACGAGGCGCAGATGGACAAACTCGCGAAAGCTCTGGGGATGGACCCTGTCGAACTCCGCATCAAGAACGCCATAAAGCCTGGCGACAGATTCCCCTTCGGGCAGGAGGTGCCGCCGCCCGCACCGGTGGCCGAACTTCTGGAGCGTCTGAAAGCCATGCCCATGCCCGAGGAGGAAGATATCACGGGCCGCGACCTGCGACGGCTCCCGGGTGGTGTCTCCAACGTCACCCACGGCGAGGGCGTCAGACGCGGCGTCGGCTACGCCGTCGGCTACAAGAACGTCGGCTTCTCCGCGGGCTTCGACGACTACTCGACGGCTAAAGTCACGCTCTCTGTCGAGGGCGGCGAACCTCTCGTGCGGGTCCATACGGCGGCGGCGGAGGTCGGGCAGGGTATTGTCACGCTGGAGGCCCAGATCGCCCGCACCGAGCTTGGTGTAAACAAAATAGCCGTGCTGCCCGCGGATACCAGCATAGACTCCGCCGGCTCCACCTCCGCCTCGCGCCAGAGCTACGTCACCGGGGCCGCGGTCAAAGCTGCCTGCGAGGCGGTGCGCGAGAAGGTGTTTGCGCGGGTGCGTGAGGAGTTCGGGGAGGACCCGGATGGTCTCTCTATCGAGGACGGCAACGTTGTGGCCGAGGGACACGGGATCGTGGTCCCGCTCGCCGAGCTGCTGGACGGAGAGGAGATCGGGGAGCTGGTCAAGTACCGCCACAAACCCACCTACCCATTGGATGAGAACGGGCAGGGTGATGCTCACGTCCAGTTCGCCTTCGCCGCCCAACGGGCGATAGTGGAGGTGGACGAGGAGCTCGGGCTGGTCCGCGTCGTCGAGGTCGCCACGACCCAGGATGTAGGAAAAGCCATGAACCCGCAGGCTCTGGAGGGCCAGATCGAGGGCGGTATCGCCCAGGGGCTGGGGCTCGCGCTTCTGGAGGAGATCCAGGTGAAGGAAGGCAGGATCCAGAACGCCTCCTTCACGGACTACCTGCTGCCGACCATCCTGGACATGCCGCCGGTGAAGATGGAGATCCTGGAGCTCGCGGACCCCGACGCCCCCTACGGCCTCAAGGGCGTGGGCGAGCCGCCGACCATCGCCTCGACCCCGGCGATCGTAGCCGCCCTGCGTGATGCCACGGGGAGGGAGTTGAATCGGGTGCCCGTAAAACCAGAGCATATCGTGGGAATATCCGGTCCCACCGGGCAGCCGCCGCAGCCGGGGAGCCGTGGTCCTGCGGCGGAGAGGGCGTGATCCGTGATGCCGGGATACACGAGGGCGGAGCTTACCGCCGAGTTGAAAGTTCTTCCGTCCCGAGAGGGCGGGAAGGCTCCGAGAGAGCAGATCGAAGCTGCGAGGCAGGCGGCCAGCGAGTCGGGGCTGGCGCACGAGGCGGGGCCCGATGCTACGGTACTCGCCGGGGACCGCGGGGAAGTTCTCGGAGCCATGATGAAGGTCATAGAGGCGTCGCTCGATGCCGGAGCGCACGCCGTAGAGGTGAAGGTGGAGGCTGAGGCGGATGCCCCGCGGTTCGGCAGGGGATAGCTGTTCTCATCGAGAGTAAAGCGAGGTAAGGAAACGATGTCGGCAACGACCGTCGAACAAACGCCCCGTACACGTCGCCATCCGGTGGATGAGGTGCTGCCCGCCGGGAAACTCGCGGTCTACGGGTTGCAGCACGTGCTGGCGTTCTACGCGGGCGCGGTGATAGTGCCGATCCTGCTGGCGAGCGCTATCGGGCTCACCAGATCCCAGCTCGTCTACCTTATAAGCGCGGACCTTTTTACGTGTGGGATCGCCTCGCTCATCCAGTCCGTGGGCTTCTGGGAGGTCGGGGTCAGGCTGCCGCTCCTGCAGGGGGTAACGTTCACGGCGGTGGCCCCGATGATCGCCATCGGCAACGCGAACGGCGGCGGTGTTAAAGGTCTTCTGGTGATCTACGGCTCCATCATCGTCGCCGGAGTTTTCACCTTCCTCTTCGCCCCTTACTTCAGCCGCATCGTCCGCTTCTTCCCGCCGGTGGTCATAGGGACGGTTATCACCGTCATCGGTGTTACGCTGGTGCCGGTGGCGATTCAGGACGCCGGCGGCGGGAATCCGAAAGCCCCCGACTTCGGTAGCCCGCAGAACATCGCCCTCGCCCTGGGGGTGCTCATCCTGATCCTGATCCTCTACCGGGTGTTCCGGGACAGGTTCTTGAGCACCGTGGCTGTCCTGATCGGGCTGATCGTTGGCACGGCGGTCGCCGCGGCGCTGGGGATAGCGGATTTCAGCCAGGTCTCGAAGTCCGGGTGGGTGGGCGTAACCACGCCTTTTCACTACGGGCTGCCGCACTTCCAGGTGGCGGCGATCATCTCCATGGTCATCGTCATGCTGATAACCATGATCGAGACTACCGGCGACACCTTCGCCACCGGTGAGATCGTCGGCAAGCGGCTCGCCACAAGGGACATCGCCCGCGCGCTGCGCTCCGACGGGCTCTCGACCCTGCTCGGGGGGATCTTGAACTCCTTCCCCTACACCTGCTTCGCGGAGAATATCGGGCTGGTCCGGCTGACCAGGGTCAGGAGCCGCTGGGTGGTCGCCACGGCCGGCGGGATCATGATAATCCTCGGGCTCCTTCCCAAGCTGGCCGCGATGGTCGCTTCCATACCGACCCCGGTTATCGGCGGCGCGGCGCTGGCCCTCTTCGGGACGGTGGCGGCCATAGGCATCCAGACGCTGCAGCGGGTGGACCTCACCCGCACGGGAAACGTGCTCATCGTGGCCGTGAGCCTCGGCTTCGCCCTCACCCCCGTGGTCTTTCCGCAGTTCTTCCAGCACTTCCCCAACTCGGTGCAGGTCGTGCTGGGGAGCGGCATTACCCTGGGAAGCATTTGCGCCTTCGTACTCAACTTCATCTTCAACGTCCTGGGCGGAGGCGAGCACCGCGAGGCGGCCGCGGGCCGCGGGGAGGAGAGGCTCTCGCTCGGGCGCATCAACGAGATGAGCCGAGAGGAGTTTGCGGAGCACTTCGGCCGTCTCTTCGAGGGCGGGCGCTGGGTCGCGGAGGAGACCTACGACCGCAGGCCCTTCTCCAGCGTCTATCAGTTGCGCTGCGCTTTCCAGGATACTCTCCTTGAGGCTCCGCCTGAGCGCCAGATCGAGCTCATCCGCTCCTACCCGCCGCTCGGCGTCATAGACCTCTCCGATGAGTCTCTGCCCGAGGAGCTCGGCCTCACCCCTGAGGAGTACGAGGCGATCACCAGCGTCGCCGCCGGAGGGATACTGGGGCCGGAGTCGCTGCGCGACCGCGTCTCGGCAGGTCTCGACTCACTCAGCCCCGCCGAACACGACGAGTTCATGCGGCTCAACCGGGCCTACCGGGAGAAGTTCGGCTTCCCGCTCATCATCGCTCTGCGGGAGCGCGAGGGCAAGGGGGAGGTCCTCGAGTCCGGCCGGGCCCGGCTGGAGAACTCCCCGACCCAGGAGAGGATGGCCGCAATCGTCGAGATCGCCAAGATAGCCAACTTCAGGCTGCAGGATCTGGTAGAAGAGCCCGAGCTTGAAGTACAAAGAGGTTAGAGGAGGATGCCGGAGAAGCTCTCGGTGGATCAGGTGAACGAGCTTGACAGGGAAGCTTTCGTAAAGCGATTCGGTGCTCTCTACGAGCACTCGCCCTGGGTGGCTGAAAGAGCGTGGAAACGCCGTCCTTTCGAGGGCTTCGAGGCTCTGCACAAAGCGTTCGAGGACGAGCTGTACGCCGCTCCCCGCGACATGTGGCTGGATATCATCCGGGCGCACCCTGACCTGGCGGGTGAAGATGCGCTCGCCGGGAAGCTTACGGAGGAGTCCGCGCGCGAGCAGTCTTCAGCGGGCCTCGACCGTCTCTCGCCGAAAGAGTTCGAGGCGCTTGCGAAGGTGAACCGCGAGTACCGCGAGAAGTTCGGCATCCCGTTCGTCGTCTACGTGCGCGAACACACCAGGGAGTCCATTCTGCAGAACGCGAAGCGGCGGCTCGGCAACACCAGAGAGCAGGAGATACAGACCGCTCTTGGGGAAATCTCCAAGATAGCGCGATACCGGTTGCAGGAGATCGTCGAGTGGGAAGGAGATCACAAGAATGACCGAAACTAAGACCACGGGCAGGGTAGTTCTCGGGCAGAACAACTACGGCAAGTCCGACGTGCGGCTGGTCAAGGTCTTCCGGGATACTCGGCGGCACGATATCACCGAGGTTCGGGTGGACGTGGCGCTCTTCGGCGACTTCACCGCCGCCCACGTCGAGGGAGACAACACCGCCCTTCTGGCGACCGACACGATGCGCAACACCGTCTACGCGCTTGCCAAAGACCACCTGACAGGGAGCGTGGAGGAGTTCGGGATGAAGCTCATCAGGCATTTTGTCGAGGCGGGACCAACTGTCGAGCGCGCCCGCATCCGCATGACCGAACACCTGTGGAACCGCATCGTGGTGGACGGCGAGGAACACGAACACTCCTTCGTCCGCGCCGCTGGCAAACACACAGCAACCGTCGAGGGCGACGGGAGCGAGTTCAGCATCACGTCCGGAGTAGACGACCTGATGGTGCTCAAGACCACCAACTCCGGCTGGGAGGGCTATCTCCACGAGCGGTTCACCACCCTGCCCGAGACCAGCGACCGCATCCTCTCCACCGTCATAACGGCCAACTGGCTCTACAACACCACCGAGGTGGATTTCAACGGGACGTGGAATGCGGTGAAGGACCGGATCCTCGCCACCTTCACCGACCACTACAGCCCCTCGGCGCAGAATACTCTCTACCGGATCGGCAAGGCGGTTCTGGAGAACTTCCCGCAGATAGAGAAGATACATCTCTCCTTACCCAACAGGCACCACCTCCTCTACGACCTCTCTCGCTTCGGGATGGAAAATAACAACGAGATCTTCCACGCCGACGCCGAGCCCTTCGGCCTGATCGAAGGCTGGGTGGAGAGGTCTTCTTGAGCGGCTTTCTGACCACCCACGTCCTGGATACCGCCCACGGCAGGCCCGCCGCCGGATTACGGGTAGAGCTGTTCAAAATTGAGGACGACGAGCGGAAGCTCCTCAAGACGCTGCGCACCAACTCCGACGGCAGGACGGACGAACCGCTTATCCTGGAAGGCGAATTCGAGCGTGGGGTGTACGAGATAGTCTTTTTCGTCGGCGAGTATTTCGGCGAGGGTGGGGACATTCCGTTTCTGGACGAGGTCCCGATCCGGTTCGGGATCTCCAGTCCCGAGGAGCACTATCACGTGCCCCTGCTCGCCTCTCCGTGGTCCTACAGCACCTACAGGGGGAGCTAGAGTGAAAGATGCGGCAACCATAGCGATGGAGCGATGCGACTTCCTGGGCGGAATCAGCGAGGAGAACGGGCTTCTGGTCCGTCCTTTCGGTTCGCAGGCGATGCAAAGAGCGCAGGACGCCGTCTCCGGCTGGATGCAAGAGGCGAGTATGAGCGTCCGGCGGGACGCCATCGGCAACCTCATAGGCCGCTACGAGGGAACCGGGGAGAAGACCCTCATCCTCGGCTCTCACCTGGACACCGTGCGCGATGCTGGCAGGTACGACGGCATCCTCGGCGTAATGGTGGCGCTGGCCTGCGTGGAGCTTCTGCGCGAGCGGGGCGAGCGTCTGCCGTTCGCCATCGAGGTGGCAGGCTTCGCCGACGAGGAGGGGCTGCGCTTCGGCACCACCTATCTGGGAAGCTCCGTGTTTGCGGGTACCTTCGAGGAGGAACTTCTGGGTTACGAGGACCCCGATGGGATAACGATAGCCGAGGCGGTGCGCACCGCCGGCGGCGACCCTGACGCTCTGACAGGCGCTGGACGCAGAAGAGACGATCTGCTCGGCTACTGCGAGGTTCACATAGAGCAGGGACCGGTGCTGGAGCGGTTGGGCGATCCGGTCGGAGTTGTCGCGGGGATTACCGGGCAGAGCCGGGTCAGGGTCGAGTTCTCCGGCGAGGCCGGTCATGCCGGGACGGTTCCTATGAAGGGACGCAGGGACGCGCTGTGCGCCGCCGCCGAGTTCGTGCTGGCGGTGGAGGAAGCCGCGGGCAAGGAGTCCGATATGGTTGCGACGGTGGGACATATATCGGTCCACCCGGATGCGCACAACGTGATCCCCGGCAAGGCGCTGCTCAGCCTGGATCTCCGCCACGGAGACGACGCCGTGCGCGGACGCGTCCTTCAGAGCCTGCGCGCGAGAGCCGGGAAGATAGCCAGAGGCCGCGGCGAGGAGCACGACTGGCGCGTGCAGCAGGAGAGTCGGGCGGTGCCGACCGACCCGGATCTCACGGCGCTGCTCGCGCGGGCCGTTGAGGAGATAGGGCATCCGGTGCACCGGATGCCGAGCGGCGCGGGCCACGACGCGGCGGCGGTGGCGGAGATCGCACCGGTAGCCATGCTGTTCGTGCGCTGCCGCGGCGGCATCAGCCACAACCCCGCAGAATCGGTCAACCGGGAGGACGTGGCGGTGGCGATAGACGCCATAAGCCACTTCCTCGAACTTCTCGCGGAGAACCGGTAGAGAGGATCCTGAGCTGTGGCAGAGTATGACTCCATAATTAGAGGAGGCAGACTTATCGGGATAGATGGATCAGAGGAGGCCGACTTCGCCATCGCTGACGGCAAGATCGTTGCCATAGATCCCGATCTCGGGGGGACGGCTGGCGAGGAAGTAGATGCTCGGGGGCTGTACATCTTTCCGGGTGCCATAGACGCCCACGCGCACTTCAACGAGCCGGGCCGCACGCGCTGGGAAGGCTTCGCCACCGGCACGCGTGCGCTCGCCGCAGGCGGCATGACATCGTTTATGGAGATGCCGCTGAACGCCCATCCTCCCACCTGCGACACGCAGAGCTTCAACCTCAAGCTCGCCGCCGCCAGAGCCTCTTCGCTCGTGGACTACGCCTTTTACGGCGGGATCGTCCCCGGCAACGTGGACGGTCTGGAGGAGCTGGCCGGGTGCGGTGTTGCGGGCTTCAAGGCCTTCATGTCCACGACCGGCACGCCCGACTTCCAGGCCGCAGACGACCTGACGCTATACGAGGGAATGCAGAAGGCGGCAAACCTCGGACTCCCCGTCCTCGTCCACGCGGAGAACAGGACGATAACGGACGAGCTGACCCGCCGCGCCGTCTCCACCCTGCGCACCTCGGTGCGAGACTACCTCGACTCGCGCCCGGTGGTGGCGGAACTGGAGGCGATAAACCGGGCGATCCTCTTCGCCGGAGAGACGGGATGCTCGCTGCACATCGTGCACGTAAGCACGGGCCGGGGCGTGGCCCTCGTGGCCGCGGCTCGCGCCCGCGGGGTGGATGTAACCTGTGAGACCTGCCCGCACTACCTCTTGCTGACCGAGGATGATATGGAGGCTCTGGGTACGGTCGCCAAATGCGCCCCGCCCTTGAGACCGCGCCGGGAGCTGGAGTCGCTCTGGGAGCAGATCTTCGAGGGCAACGTCGGGTTCGTCGCCTCGGACCACTCACCCTGCCCGCCGGAGATGAAGGCCGGGGAGGACTTTTTCAGGGCCTGGGGCGGCATCTCGGGCTGCCAGTCGTTGCTGAACGTCATGCTCGACGAGGGATACCACAAGCGCGGGCTGCCGCTCGAAGAGATTGCGGCTCTAATGTCGAGAAACGTGGCTGACCGCTTCGGGTTTTTGGAGAAAGGGCGCCTCGAGGTCGGGGCTGACGCAGACATTGCTCTGGTAGACCTCGACGCGAGCTTCGGTCTGCGGACGCGGGATCTCCTGTACCGCCACAGGTTGAGCCCGTTCGTGGGCCGGACGTTCCGTGGACGCGTGGTCCGCACGATGGTGCGCGGGATGACCGTCTTCCAGGAGGGCAGAATAGTCTCGGCTCCAATAGGGCGGTTGCTCACGCCGCAGAAGAAGATCGCGAAAGGGAAGCTGTGAAGATTACTGAAAGAGAGCGGAGGAGGTGACGGTGGGTGACGTGAAGATAACGGTGGGACCGTACGAGTTTATGGCCCGGTGGGAAAGGGAGAGGTGTCCCAGGACGTGCGAAGCTTTCGAGAAGCTCTTGCCGTACCGCCAGAAGATCATCCACGTCAGGTGGAGCGGAGAGGCGTGCTGGATCCCGCTTGGCGATTACGACCTGGGGGTGGGCTTCGAGGACGCCACCAGCGTGCCGCAGGCGGGTGAAATTCTGTTCTACCCCGGCGGCTACTCGGAGACCGAGATCCTCTTCCCCTACTACGGCACGGTCTTCAAGAGTAAGCTCGGCGTGATCGCCGGCAACCACCTGCTGACCGTTACCGAGGGACACGACAACCTGCGCCCGATGGGTGAGAAAGTCCTCTGGGAGGGCGCCCAGGACATCGTGTTCGAGAGCGCCTGATATCTGCTCTGTCCCGTGATGTGCAAAATCCCGGTTCCCAGGTAGAATATATCGGGAGTTCCGTAATACGAAAAAATATTTCTGGAAAGCGAGCGTGGTTGTGGCGAACGAGGTGAGGGGCAGACCTGCAGCGAGGAATAGCGGGGTCCAGTCGCTGGCGCGGGCGCTGGACATTCTGGAGCTGTTGGGCCGCTCGGGGGGCGAGCTGGGTGTAACGGAGATCGGGCCTGCGGTGGGGCTGCCGAACGGAACGGCTCACCGGTTGCTGGCTACGCTTACCCGGCGCGGCTACGCCCGGCAGGTTGGAGAGAGCAGGAAATACACTCTGGGTCCCAAGGCGCTGGTTCTGGCCTCTTCCGCGCGGGAGCATCTGGGATCGCTGGCCCGGCCGTTTCTCGAGGAGCTCATGGAGGTCAGCCAGGAGTCATCCAACCTGGCGGCCCTGGATAAGAACTCCGTGGTCTACATAGAACAGGTGCAGGCTCCGCGCATGGTGCGCATGTTCACCGAGCCCGGCAACCGGGTCCTGCCGCACGCCACCGGTACCGGCAAGGTCCTTCTGGCCTACCAGCCCGAAGAAGCGGTTGACGCCGTGATCCAGCAGACCGGCCTGCCCCGCTTCACCTCTCACACCATAACGGACGCTGCAACTCTCAAGCAGGAGTTGCGGATCGTGCGGCAGCGGGGCTACGCCCTGGACTCCGAGGAGATGGAGGAAGGAGTCCGCTGCCTCGCCGCCCCGGTCTTCGGACCGGACGGCAAGATACTCGCGGCCATGAGTGTCTCCGGACCCGCAGGCAGGCTCGACCAGGACAGGCTCGAAGAGCTCATCCCTCACATCAAAAGGATATCTACCGCCTTCTCCGAGAGCATGGACGCCACCGCCTAAATACCCCTTCCACCTCTCTTTCCCGGCCGGCCTGCAGAGCATATTCAGGCCGGCTCTTTTTATATATTTCCGCAAATGAGAACAGCGATTTTCAAAGCAGCACTTGACACCAGAGCAGCGCCTTTCCTATACTGCATTCTGCAAAATGAAATTATTTTTTTATATCCTGATAGAGTATGGGCAATTGGAGTGAGGTAGAAGGAGAGATGAGGTTTTGCGCGAACGTCTCGATCCTGTTCAAAGAGGTCCCGTTTCTTGAACGCTTTGGGAGGGCTAAGGAGGCCGGTTTTTCGGCGGTGGAGTTCTGGTGGCCTTCTGGGGAGGATCTTGGAGAGGTCGAGGCGGCGATCGAGGACGCGGGTCTTGAGGCCGCTCTCTTCAACTTCGATGCGGGGGACATGCCCGGCGGGGATAGGGGACTTCTGAGCAACCCGGACCGCATGTCGCAGTTCCGGGAGAACGTGCCCGTGGCACTGGAGCTCGCGGAGAGGTTGGGGTGCAGCAAGCTCAACGCCCTGGTGGGACACCGGTTGGAGAGCATGAGCCGCGAGGAGCAGATGGATCTGGTCCGGGAGAACATAGGTTGGGCGGCGGATCAGGCCACAGGACAGGGAGCACGGATCATGATCGAAGCCTGCAACACCTTCGAGAACGGACCATATCTGCTGCATACCACAGAAGAGGCGGCAAAGTTCGTCGAGAGTGTGGGTAGGGAAAACGTCAAGCTGCAATACGACGTCTACCACATGCAGAGGATGGAGGGGAATCTGGTCGAGACCCTGCGCAAGCACATCGAAGAGATAGCCCACGTGCAGGTCGCCGACTCTCCGGGTCGCGGAGAGCCGGGGACGGGTGAGATCCACTACCCTTACGTGTTCGGCGTGCTGGAGGAGCTCGGCTACGACGGATATGTGGGTCTGGAATACAACCCCACTACGGAGAGAACAGAGGACAGCTTCGCTTGGATCCCGAAGGAGTTGCGCGGCGGAGACATGAGGGCCAAAGAACTGAACCTGTAGGAAATCCTTGAAGGAGGAGGCGCGATGGCGGAGAAGGTAGGGTTCATAGGACTGGGGATCATGGGCCGGCCAATGGCGGAGAATCTCGTCAAAGCCGGCTACGACCTCGTGGTCCACAACCGCACCAGAGAGAAGGCAGAGGACTTCGCCTCAAAGACCGGGGCGCAGGCAGCAAAAAGCCCCAAAGAAGTCGCTCAAAACAGCGAGATCATCATAACCATGCTCCCGGACTCGCCGGACGTGGAGCAGGTCGTCTCCGGGGAGGACGGTGTGCTGGAGGGCCTCGGGGAAGGCTCGCTGCTGGTGGACATGAGCACCATATCGCCGGTGGTTACCGAGGAACTGGCCAGAAAAGTCGAGGAGAAGGGCGCCTCGATGCTCGACGCTCCGGTTTCGGGGGGAGATGTGGGGGCGCAGCAGGGGACGCTCTCGATCATGGTCGGCGGCAGTAAGGAAGACTTCGAGCGCGCCAGGCCGCTTTTTGATGTGATGGGCGGCACCGTCAACCACGTCGGTCCCACGGGCGCCGGACAGGTCACCAAGGCGGCCAACCAGATCGTTGTGGCGCTAACCATCGAGGCGGTCTCGGAGGCGCTCGTGCTCGGCGCGAAGGGCGGGGTCGCTCCCGAGAAGATCCTGGACGTTCTCTCCGGGGGGCTCGCGGGGAACAAGGTCATGGAGGTCAAAAGAGAGAAGTTCCTCTCGCACACCTTCGACCCCGGCTTTCGCTCGGAGCTGCACCACAAGGATCTCGGCATAGCGCTGGCGGCGGGCAGGGAGTACGGCATCGCGCTGCCCGTAACGGCGATAGTAGACCAGATGCTCCTCGCGATGCAGAAGAAGGGATGGGGAGGGGAGGACCACTCGGCCCTGCTGCGGGTCATAGAAGATCTCTCGCAGTACGAGATCGGCTAGGGGTCGAGCCTCAAAAAGGGCATTTCGTGAAAGGAGAGGCAGGATGCCCAGGATGAACGTGATGGACGCCGTGGTGAAGGTAATGGAGGATGAGGGCGTAGAGGTCGTCTTCGGCGTGCCTGGAGCGGCCATCCTGCCTCTCTACAAGGCGCTGAGCAAGTCTACCCAGATCAGGCACTACTCCGTGCGCCACGAGGAGGGCGGTACGCACGCCGCCGACGGGTACACGCGGGTAACAGGCAAAGTCGGCGTCAACATCGGAACCTCGGGGCCCGCCGGGACGAATATGATCACCGGTCTCTACACCTGCATGGCCGACTCTATACCGCAGATTTGCATTACGGGCCAAGCTCCGACCGGCGTTCTGCACAAGGAAGCCTTCCAGGCGGTAGATATCGTCAGTATCGCCAGGCCGGTTACCAAATGGGCCGCGCAGGTCAGGGAGCCGGCCCAGCTCGTCTGGACCTTCAGGGAGGCGTTCCGCATCGCCCGGGAGGGGCGCCCCGGTCCCGTCCTGATAGACCTGCCCCTCGATGTCCAGAAGGCGCAGGTGGAGGTGGACTTCGACCCCCGGCGCGGCGGTCCCCTGCGCTTCGAGAAGCCCGCGCCGAGGCCACGGGCCATCCGGCAGGTCGTGGAGATGATCCTGGAGGCCGAGCGGCCCCTGTTGATGCCCGGAGGCGGTGTGATTATCGCCGAAGCCTCCGAGGAACTGGTCGAGCTCGCCGAGTATTTACAGGTCCCGGTGAGCCCGACCTACATGGGAAAGGGAGCCATCCCCGAAGACCACCCGCTCTACGCCGGGATCGTGGGCCTCCAGACCCAGCAGCGTTACGCCAACAAAATCTTCCTGGAGAGCGACCTGGTGGTAGGCATAGGCAACCGCTGGGCCGAGCGCCACACCGGCGACCTCGATGTCTACAGAGGAGAGAGGAAGTTCGTCCACATAGATATAGATCCGCGCCAGATAGGGCGCGTCTTCCCGCCGGATATCGCGGTAGTCTCCGACGCCAGGTTCGCCCTGGAGGCGATGATAGAAGTCGCCCACGAGATGATATCCCGCCGGGATGCCGGCGAGTGGGTCGAGAGGGTGGACGAGCTGCGCTCGACGCTCCTGCGGAAGATGGACTTCGACGATGTGCCCGTAAAGCCACAGCGGGTCTTCAAGGAGATAAACGAGTTTTTCGATGAGGACACCATCTTCGTCACTGCCATAGGGCTCTACCAGATCTTTAGCGGCCAGTTCCAGAAGACCTACAAACCGCGCCACTACCTCTGCTGCGGGCAGGCCGGACCTTTAGGCTGGGAGGTTCCGGCGTGCCTCGGCGTGAAGCTCGGCAAACCTGGCAACCTGGTGGTAGGCGTTGTCGGGGACTACTCGTTCCAGTTTCTCATAGAAGAGGTGGCAGTCGCCGTACAGTACAGGGTGCCCTACGTCCTCGTCATGCTCAACAACGCCTACATGGGCCTCATCCGCCAGTCGGAGCTGGGCTACGACATGAACTTCGCCGTGGACCTCGGCTACGACGGACCGAACAGCGAGTACGGCATAGATAACGTGGGCGTCATGGAAGCCATGGGCGCCCTCGGACGTCGGGTCGAAAGGCCGGAGGAGATAAAGGACGCTCTGGAGTGGGCCATTCGGGCCAGCGAGGAGCGGCAGGTTCCGGCGTTGGTCGAGATAATGTGCGAGCGGGAGACGAACGCCGCGATGGGCCTCTCGATAGATAAGATCAACGAGTACGAACCCATCCTCGAAGGCGTGAGAGAGACGGCGGGGCAGATCGTCGGAGGAGTGCCAGAGAGGGACTAGGGTCAGAAACCACCCCGAACCCGAGAGAAAAAACGTGAAAACCCACCCCCAATATTGACACATTAGATACTAAGTCTTATGCTGTGATCTGGCGTTTATGTTCCGCCTAACGAAACTGCTTGGCTACCGGGGAAAGGTTGGGCGATGGCAGATCAAGGCCAGCTTGCGGGCTACAGCGAGCGGCTCTACAACGAGGATCTCGCGCCGGTCGAGGAGCGCAACTGGAGTACCTACAGTCTGTTCTGCACGTGGATGGCCGACGTGCACAGCATCGGCGGGTACACGTTCGCTGCGGGGTTATTTTTTCTGGGGCTCACGGGATGGCAGGTGTTCCTCGCGCTTATCGTGGGCATAACGGTGGTCTACTTCCTGATGAACCTCACCAGTGTTGCGGGACAGAGGCATGGGATTCCGTATCCGGTTCTGGCTCGTATCAGCTTCGGGGTTTTCGGGGCCAATATCGCGGCTTTGATCCGCGCGGCAGTTGCCATCGCCTGGTACGGCATCCAGACCTGGCTCGCCTCCGTGGCGGTCCTTGTTCTGGCGCTCAAGATATTTCCGGGGCTCAAGCCCCTGACCGGATCCTCTTTCCTGGGACTCTCGTATCTGGGGTGGATCTGCTTTCTCGCGCTTTGGGTAGTTCAGTTGTTCGTTCTCAGTCACGGCATGGAGTCTGTTCGGAGGCTGGTTGACTGGGCGGGTCCGGCTATATACGTTGCCATGTTCGCCCTCGCCGTATGGGTTTTCATCGAGGCTGGCGGGAAAATAGACTTCAGCCTCGGGTCCAAAAATCTTTCTATCGGCGGGGCCATCCTGACCTTCTTTACCGCCATTGCCCTGGTGGTGAACTACTTCTCCACGCTGCTTTTGAACTTTACCGACTTCTCGCGGTTCGCTTCCAGCGAGCGCATGGTCAGGCAGGGGAACTTCTGGGGTCTCCCTGTCAACTTTATATTCTTTTCGGTTATCGTCGTGGTCGTTACCGCGGGGTCCATAGCCATCTACGGCAACGCTATCACCGACCCGGTGAAACTGGTTGGAAAGATCCCCAGTTTCGCCCGGCGCGGGCTGGATGGTGCAAAGGGTTCTTCTGGCGTAAACTATCTCTAGGGGTAGAGATCGGTGTGCGATCAGGCGACGCCTTCGGCCAGGGACAGATTGCTCGTGGTGTGGGGAGTCGAAAGCCGGAGGAACCAGAGCGAGCAGGCGGACGGCGATATACGGGTTGCGCGAGACTCGAATGTGGTAAACGGTGGGAAGAGGCGCAATCTAAACACGTTTCCGGCCCGTGGTGGTGGAGACGCACGAAAGGAGTGTCTCGATGGCTGTGAAAAAGGAGCTACTTGAAAAGGTAGTTGGCCGGGTCCGAGAGCAGTTGCCCGAGGATCAGGCGCGGCAGGCCGAGGAGTTCGTGCGCCAGTACTATTCCTGGGTTGCCGCAGAGGATCTGGCCGACCGCTCTTCCGTAGACGTATACGGCGCGGCGATGGCCCACTGGCACTTCGCGCGCCGGCGGAGACCCGGCGAGGCGAAGATCCGGGTGTACAACCCCCAGTTCGAAGAGCACGGCTGGCAGTGCACGCACACCGCCATCGAGATCGTGGGCGATGACATGCCCTTTCTAGTGGACTCGACGCGCATGGAGATCAACCGCCAGGACCGCTCCATCCACCTGGTGCTGCACCCGATCATGCAGGTGCTGCGCGATGAGGAAGGCAACCTGATGGAGATCCTGCCCCCCGGCGCTACAGCCGAGGACTCGACGTCCGAGTCGGTAATACACGTGGAGGTGGACCGGCTGACCTCTCCTGAGGCGCTGGAGGAGTTGCGCGGCGGACTCGAACGGGTGCTTAAAGACGTGCGGGCGGCCGTCGAGGACTGGTCGAAGATGCGCGAGAGGGTGCGCGAGATCGCCTCGGAGCTGAACGAGGAGTCCGCGCCCGTGGACCCGGAGGTGATATCGGAGGTCAAGGCTTTTCTGGAGTGGATAGAGGACAATCACTTCACTTTTCTTGGCTACCGCGACTACGAGCTGGTGAGGGAGAACGGCGAGGACGTGCTGCGCACCGTACCCGGCTCCGGCCTGGGCATCCTGCGCGAGACGGAGCGGAAACCCATCTCTCACAGCTTCGCCAAGCTACCGCCCGAGGTGCGCAGGCTCGCCCGCGAGCCGAGGCTCCTCAACCTCACCAAAGCCAACTCGCGGGCCACGGTCCACCGGCCATCTTACCTGGATTACATCGGCATCAAGCGGTTCAACGAGGCAGGCGAGGCTGTCGGGGAGAGACGCTTCCTCGGCCTCTACACCTTCTCCGCCTACAGCACGAGCGTGATGGACATTCCGCTCGTACGCCGCAAGGTGCGCTACGTGCTCGACCGTGCCGGCTTTTTGCCTGCGAGCCACAACGAAAAGGACCTCGTCGAGATACTGGAGACCTACCCGCGCGACGAGCTGTTCCAGATCTCCAAGGAAGAGTTGTTCGACATCTCGATGGGGATACTCCACCTCCAGGAGCGCCAGCGCGTCCGGCTCTTCGTGCGGCGAGAGGACTTCGGGCGCTTTCTGTCGTGTCTGGTTTTCGTGCCGCGCGAGCGTTACAACACGACGACCCGCCACCGGATGCAGGACATACTGCGCGAGGCGTTCGGAGGTGTGAACGTGGAGTACGACGTCCGGCTCACCGAGTCGGTGCTCGCCCGGTTGCACTTTATCGTTTACACCCCTGGCGGTAAATTTCCCGACTACGACGTGGATGAGATCGAAGCGTGCCTCGCCGATGCGGTCCGCTCGTGGACGGACGATCTGTACGACGCGCTGGTCGAGCAGTGCGGCGAAGAGCGGGGGGTAGAACTCTTCCACCGCTACCGCGAGGCATTTCCCCCCGGTTATCGCGCAGGATTTCTGGCGCGGGCGGCCGTGGCCGACATCCGCAAGATCGAGGCCCTCAAGTCCGAGGACGACATAGGCATGAGCCTCTACCACCCGCTCGAAGAGCCCGAGAACTTCCTGGGGTTCAAGTTGTTCAGGTCCGGGGATCAAATCCCGCTCTCGAAGATCATGCCCCTGCTGGAGAATATGGGGGTCGAGGTCGTAGACGAGCGCCCGCACAAGATAAAGCCTGCCGATTCTCCGCAGGTCTGGATCCACGACTTCGGCCTCGTCCACCAGGCGCAGGACGAGTTCCAGACGAGCCAGATCAAGGAGAGCTTCCAGGACGTCTTCGCCCATGTGCTGCAGGGCGAGGCCGAGGACGACGGGTTCAACCGGCTGGTTCTGCTGGCCGGACTCTCCTGGCGCCAGATATCGGCTCTCAGGGCCTACTGCAAGTATCTGCGGCAGACCAACATCACCTTCAGCCAGGCCTACATGGAGGACACTCTGGCGGACAATCCACACATCACCCGCTTGCTGGTCGAGCTTCTTGAGAACCGCTTCGACCCGGACCATCAGGAGAGCGCCGAAGAGGAGACCGGGCGGCTCACCGGAAAGATAGAGGAGGCGCTGGAGGCGGTGGTGAGCCTGGACGAAGACCGCATACTCAGGAGTTTCCTGAACGTGATCCTGGCGACGGTGCGAACCAACTACTTCCAGAGGGATGAGCGGGGCGCGCCCAGGCCCTACATCTCGTTCAAGTTCGATCCCTCTCGCATCCCGGAGCTTCCGCTTCCCCGCCCCAAGTTCGAGATCTTCGTCTACTCCCCCAGGATGGAGGGCGTCCACCTGCGCGGCGGCGAGGTTGCGCGCGGTGGCATCCGGTGGTCCGACCGCAAGGAGGACTTCCGAACCGAGATCCTGGGGCTCATGAAGGCCCAGATGGTGAAGAACGCCGTGATCGTGCCCGTGGGAGCGAAGGGAGGATTTGTCGTCAAGAGGCCACCTGCAGGCGCCGACCGCGAAGCGATGATGCGGGAGGTCGTTCACTGCTACAAGACGCTCATCCGCGGCATGCTCGACCTCACCGACAATCTCACCGACGGACGTGTAGCCCATCCCCCGCAGGTAGTTCGCTACGATGGGGACGACCCCTACCTCGTGGTCGCCGCGGACAAGGGCACAGCCACTTTCTCTGACATCGCCAACGGCATCTCCGGGGAGTACGGCTTCTGGCTCGGCGACGCCTTCGCCTCCGGCGGGAAGACCGGCTACGACCACAAGGAGATGGGCATAACGGCGAAAGGCGCGTGGGAGTCGGTCAAGCGGCACTTCCGCGAGTTGGGCAAGGACATCCAGAACGAGGACTTTACCGTGGTGGGGATCGGGGACATGTCCGGTGATGTGTTCGGCAACGGGATGCTTCTCAGCAGGCATATCAAGCTCGTCGGGGCCTTCGACCACCGCCACATTTTCCTGGACCCGGACCCCGACCCGGAGACGAGCTACGCCGAGCGCGAGCGGCTCTTCAGGCTGCCGCGCTCCTCATGGGCCGACTACAACGTCGACCTCATCTCGGAGGGTGGCGGCGTATTCCCGCGCACCGCCAAGTCCGTCAGGCTCACGCCCCAGATCCAGGCTCTGCTCGACGTCGAAGCGGACCGTCTGGCCCCGAACGAGGTCATAAACGCGATGCTCAAGGCCAGGGTGGATCTGCTTTACAACGGCGGCATCGGAACCTACGTGAAGGCTTCGAGCGAGACCAACGCCGAGGTCGGGGACAAGACCAACGACGCGGTGAGGGTTGATGCCACCCAGCTCAGATGCAGCGTGGTCGGGGAAGGAGGCAACCTCGGTTTCACCCAGCGGGGTCGCATAGAGTACGCTCTAGGTGGAGGCCGGATCTACATGGACGCCATAGACAACTCCGCGGGCGTGGACTGCTCGGATCACGAGGTGAACATCAAGATCCTGCTCGACTCCATCGTGAAAAACGGCGATATGACCGAGAAGCAGCGCAACGAGCTTCTTACCAGGATGACCGACGAGGTATCGCGCCTCGTCCTGGGCCACAACTACCGTCAGACCCAGGCGATCAACAACTCCGTCGCCCAGGCGAACTCGATGGCGGATGTGCACGCCCGCTACATCCGCGCCCTCGAAGCCGCCGGCAAGCTCAATAGAGAACTGGAATTCCTGCCGGACGGGGAGGAGATCGCGGATCGCAAATCGCGCGGCATCGGTCTCACCGCGCCCGAGTTCGCGATCCTGCTCTCCTACACCAAGATCACGCTCTACAAGGAACTTCTCGGCTCCGATGCCCTGGACGACCCGTATCTGACCGGGGAGCTGGAGCGGTACTTCCCGACGGCCCTGCGCGAGCGATTTCGCGATCAGATGAAAGAGCACCGGCTACGGCGTGAGATCACGGCCACCTACCTGACCGACGGCATGGTCAACCACTGCGGTACCACCTTCGTCTACCGGCTGGAGGACGAAACCGGAGCCTCGGCGCCGGATATTGCCCGGGCATACGTCGCATCCCGCGACATCTTCGGTATGCGGCGGCTGTGGGAGCAGGTGGAAGCTCTGGACAATCAGGTTGCGGCGGAGGTGCAGACCAGGATGCACCTCGACGCGCGCAAGCTGGTCGAGCGGGCTACGCGCTGGCTGCTGCGCAACTATCGCGCTCCTCTCGACATCGCCGATACGGTCTCCCGCTTCTCGGAAGGTGCGTCCGAGCTGTCGGACCGCATTCCCGAGCTGATGCTCGACCACGACCGCGAGGCCCTGGAGGAGTCGGCCAGTTCGCTCGCGGAGGAAGGCGTCCCGGAGGATCTGGCGCGGCGGGTAGCCGTCTTGAGCATGATGTTTTCCGCCCTGGACATCGTGGATGTGGCTTCCGCAACGGAACAAAGCCTGGAAGCCACCGCGGAGGTCTACTTCACCTTGGGCGACCGGTTGAAGCTCCACTGGCTGCGCCAGCACATCGAGGCCCTGCCTCGCGACAACCGCTGGCGTACGCTGGCCCGGGCCGCGCTGCGCGACGACCTCTACAACCAGCACGCCACGCTAACCAGGGAGGTCCTCCAGAGCACCTCCGGGGATATCTCCGCGTCCGAGCGCATCGAAGCCTGGATCGAGGTCAACCAGAGCCTGGTGGAGCGCACCCTGCAGGTCTTGAGGGACATCAACTCCAGCGGCACCTTTGATCTCTCTACCTTGCCGGTGGCGCTGCGCGAGGTCCGCAACCTCATAACGTCCGCCGAGGCTCCCTACGCTACCGCGGAGGTGGGGATCACTTCTGATTGACCACCGTTTGGGAAAGACCTGATTGATAGCCTGGGCAGCCGCCGTGTAATCCGGTAATGATCTTACCGGGCTAACGCGAAGTGTCCGGCCGTTTGTGCGGTTCGGTCGGTGATCGCGAGAATTTAGCGGATTCAGCGCAGGGTAGCTCTTTTGGAAGTATTTGTGAAGGGGTTCTGCTCGGGCGGTGAAGCAATTTGCATTCTCGCTTTGAGGGCAAGCCTTTCGTAAGGTACATTCACGTGCGGATTTCGGAGAACGAGTTCTTGGGAAGCTAGCTCGGGGAGGTTGGAGATCGAAGGTTTCGGCTTGTCTAACGGTGCTCTGGCGAATATAGCGGCCATAGAGCCTAAAGACCTGATCACACCGCTCGGCTTCGTGGTCGGCGGTTTGTTGTTGGGATTCATCTTCGAGAAGATCGTGCTGAAGAAGCTCCGGGACTACCTCGGTCAGACGAAGTGGCACGGGAGTGGCATAGTGGTCAGGTCCATCCGGGGCGTGGTTACGCTGTGGTTCGGGATCGCCGGGGTCTATCTGGCGCTGGTCAAGCTGCCTCTGCAGCCGACAGTCGTCAGCGTTATGAAGACTATCCTGCTCGTGGCCCTGATCCTCTCCGGCGTTCTGGTGGTGACGAGGATCGCCGGTGATCTGGTGAGCGCCTACTCGCGCAGGGTACAGGGGTTGCCTTCATCTTCGCTTTTGCCGAACCTCACCCGCCTGACGATACTGGCGCTGGGCGTGATGATCATCCTGCAGTCTGTGGGGATCGCCATCTCGCCCATCATCGCCGCGTTGGGCGTCGGTGGGATCGCGGTCGCCCTCGCGCTGCAGGAGACGCTCTCCAATGTGATATCCGGCGTCCTCATAATCGCTTCGCGGCAGCTCAGGCCCGGCGACTACGTGAGCCTGGGGACGGGCACGGAAGGGTACGTCGTGGATGTAACCTGGCGCAACACCACCATCCGCTCGCTGGCGAACAACATGATCATCGTCCCCAACGAGACCATGAGCTCCTCGACCATCACCAATTACTACCAGCCCGAACGACAGATGTCGGTGATCGTGCCTCTACGCGTAGGTTACGAGAGCGACCTCTCGCACGTCGAGGAGGTGACCATCGAGGTCGCAACTGGCGTGATGACCGACATCGAAGGCGGCGTGCCGGAGTTCCAGCCTTCTATCAGCTACAACAATTTGGGCGACTACGGCGTGGATTTCAACGTGGTCATGCGCACCCGCGAGGTCGCCCAGCAGTATCGCATCAAGCACGAGTTCATAAAACGCATACACGCGCGCTTCAGTGAAGAAGGCATCGAGATTCCCTATCCCGTCGTCACAAATATCCACGCCAATAGATGGACTCCCGACGGCGTGAGCCAGGGATAAATCGGCGAAATACTGCGGTCTCGCCGGGTGATGGTCTATGATTACTCCCATGAGAACCGACCAGGAAGCGCAACTGCGCGAGGCCGTCGCCCGCCCGCTCGAAGGCTGGCGCCGGATCTACGAGAGCTTCTCGCCGGTGGACCTGAAGACGGGAAAGAGGCGTTCGCGGGTTCCCCCGCCGGGAGCGGATGCGCGGCGAGCAGCCGTGCTGATCCCCATTCTGATGGAGCCCGATGGCCCCCGGATCGTCTACACCCTCAGAAAGAGCGACCTGCAGGATCACGCCGGGCAGATATCCTTCCCCGGTGGCAGCCTGGAGCCGAAAGATGACTCCCTGCTCGCGACCGCTCTGCGCGAGGCGCGAGAGGAGATACACCTCGACCCCTCCCTGGTCGAAGTCCTGGGCAAGCTCGAAGAGATGTACATCCACGTCTCCAACTTCCTGGTGAGTCCTTACGTCGGGCTGCTCGGGCCGGAGGCAGAACTCGCGCTGGCCCCCAACGAGGTGGAGGAGATCTTCACCGTCTCCCTGGAGACGCTTATGGCTCCCGAAACCTACCAGAAGGTCATCTGGCGCCGTGACGACGGACACGACTACGAAGTCCCCATCTTCAGCGCCGGGGGGTACAAGATATGGGGTGCCACCGCAGCCATGTCCGCCGCCCTGCTGGTCCGACTGGGCTGGGAACCCCGCTAGTCTCCGGCACTCGTCTCTAGACCGTCCGCAGAAGTTATCCACAATATATTGTGGATAACTCGACAGAAACGGTGGATAACTGAGCCGTATGTAACAAGCCCGGACACTACGGCCTGGCCGGGGTACGCCAGCGCGTCGAAGACGAATGGGTAGGAAACGTTGCCTGGAGCGTCGGGTGGAAAACCATACCAGGGCATTTACAATTACGGAGATAGCAAGCTAACAAGAGGTGAGAGAGGTGCTTACCGAGGAGCGCGTAAGGGACCAGCTAAGAAACGTTATAGACCCGGAGATCGGGATGGATCTCGTGGAGCTTGGGCTTATCTACGACGTGGGCATCCACGACGAGGGGCGGCACGTGGACGTAACATTCTCGTTAACCAGCCCTATGTGCCCGGTTGGGGATATGATCCAGGAGCAGGTCGAGGCCGAGGTTCTCTCTATCGAGGGCGTCGAGACGGTTACGGCCCAGCTCACCTTCGAGCCTATGTGGAGCCCGGACATGATGAGCCCCGCCGCCAAGCTCTTCTTTGGTCGCTAAGCTGAAACCGGAGGAGCCCAACCAATCTGCTGTCAGGCCCGCGTCTTCGGCGGACGCGGGCCTCTCGCATCTGCTGGGGTGCGGGGATCCCATCATGTCCGCCCTCGTCCGTCGCATAGGGCCGCTGGACCGCGAGGCGTTCCGCCGCGGACGGCCCGATGACGCATACGGCTCGCTCGTGCGCTCCATTCTCGGTCAGCAGCTTTCCACCAGTGCGGCGCGCACCATCTACAGGCACCTGTGCGGCCTTTACGGCGACCGTCCGCCGACGCCGCGAGAGCTTCTCGCCACAGAAGAGAGCGACCTGCGCGCCGCGGGCATTTCCCGCCAGAAGGCCGGATACCTGCGGAACCTATCGGAGCATGTTCTCGAAGGCGAACTGGACCTCGACGCTCTGGATAGACTCGCAGACGAGGAGGTTATCGCCCGGCTCACCGCCGTCAAGGGGCTCGGGCGCTGGAGCGCGGAGATGTTTTTGATCTTCCACCTCAAAAGACCGGACGTGCTCTCCGTCGGAGATGTGGGCATACGGCGGGCGGTCAGGGAGGCTTACGGGTTGCCGGTGATGCCTGCGCCGGATGAGTTGCGCCTGCTCGCCGAGCCGTGGCGTCCGCAGCGCACGCTCGCCTCTCTGTACCTCTGGGAGTCGCTTCGCTGACGCAACACCGGGGCGGACTCCGCTAGCCTCTCCGCAGCCCGCGCGAGTTCTCCGGGCGCAGTAGAATGCCGCCAGCATACAACCTTTGGGCCATTTTCGGTCTGGAGCATCAATTTGTATATTCACGATACGGAAACCCTCTATGTAGGCGGGTATCCTCTCTCTCGTTAGCAAGACGTTTTACCCAAGGGCGGGGAATGACAGACCTTACGCTAGAGAGCAAACCGACAAGGCATTATAGAGGGTAAATAGCGATGAAGGTAATTTTAGGCATGGAGACGGGGCCGGGGGCCTTCCGCTGCCTGAAGTGTGGCGAGGCAATTTTCGACTCTCCAAAGGTGGTGCTGCTGGAAGCTGGTCCCGATGAGGAGAACGAACCGTTACGCACCCTGGGGGAGTTCTGCCCCGGGTGTTCCAGAGATCTAACCGAGAAGTCAGAGGAGTACCCTGGTGTGGATGTTCGCTGCTCTCGCTCGCAGCTCCGCTGGTTTTTGACGGATGTGGCGGCCAATATGCGGATATTCGCCGACGAGTTGGAGCAGGCAGAGATATTGGACCTGCTGGGAGCGGGTCCGGAAGTTGGTGATGAGTCCACGGACGGGGGGCTGGGAACACCGCTCTCTATCTCCCTACAGGAGATGCGAGAAGCCGTGGTAGTGGAGGTCTCCGGTCCGGTGAACCTCGCGAACGTAGGGAGCTTCCAGGAAGTCCTCTCGGAGGCGCTGGAGCGGTCTGTATCTGGCGATGGCGGATCGCCGTGCGTGGTGGTGGACCTGACGAGATGCGAGGCCATGAACTCGCGGGGACTCTGGGCGGTTTTGGATGCTTCTCGGGAATTGAGGGAGTCTGGCGGTGAGCTTAGGGTGGCAGACGCCGTGGAGGGTCGGGTGAGGCGCATGTTCGAGGCGGCCAGCGCGGACCACGGGTTGTTGATCTACCCCGACTTATCAGCGGCCCTTACCAACTGCTAGGCTTCGGCAACCGCCACTCTATCATAACGGACGGTCTCTCAGATAGCGCTGAGCTTGCTGGTTGCAAACCTATGCAGTATCTGCTGGAAGGCGCCGGGCTCGAGCCGGACGCTGCCGGAGAAGGGATGGTCCAGGGCACCAACGGTGAACAGCACCAGCGAGATGATCAGGGCCAGCGACGCCACCATAAGCGTGTGCACCGAGGTGCTCTCCAGGCCGAAGAGGTAGGTGAAGCCCACCGTTATGACCCCACCGACTATCAGTACAACCCAGAGGATAGCTGGTATGCCCTGCTCGGCCTCCAGAAGCCGCTCTCTTCTGGCATCCGCCAGGTCGTGCATCCGCTCAAGCTCCTCCTGATAGAGCATCCTCTGGGAGGCGGTTGTGGGATGCTGGGCCTCGATGCTGCCCCGGAGGTCATCGAGGAGGAGCCACGCCTGGGGACTGTATTTGCCCTCTTGCATCAAGGGCCATTCCCTGTTGACCACCACCTGCGCGTAAGAGCGGGCCAGTTTCTGGATATGGCGTCCCTCGGGTTGGGGGAGTCCATGCGCAAGCCAGAAGACCTCGGCGACTTCGTTGGCTTCATGGGCTGTTGTCTGGTCGGCTATCTCCCAGTTGCCCCATGCGGCTGCAACTATCAGGCCTAAGAGCACCGCGTAGGCCACCCCAACCACGGCGAAGATGAAGCCTGCTACCTCGTTGTGTTGCTTGCGCAATGTTGTAGACACCAGGCGCTGCACCAACATCAACCCGGCAACCGAGGCTGCCACGGAAAGGACGACCACGAGGAGGATAGGAAATATGTTGATTGCTTTGCCTCCTCGTGGTCGTCCTGATTTTCGGGCCAGCTTCAAGATACGCTTCTCGGGACTGTGGGGCAACACCTCTATTACGCCGTTTTTCACGGCCTCTATCTCCACCGCGCCGCCGGGCCAGCGTATTGCCGTCCGGAAGTAGCTCTCCGGCGCCTGATCCGGATTTCGCCTTCGCTGGCGGCCAAACCCCTTCTCGCGAGGTTTCGGCTAGAATTAGCCGTCGGCTTGATATCACGAAATGGAGTGCACGAATAGCGCGCGTCATTCTGTTTGCGGGGGCGCACCGTTCATTCCGGCAGTCTGCGTCCTTTTTGATCAGCCGGGAGCCAGACCTTGAAGTGGTGGCGCAGGTCGGGACGGTGGCCGAGGGCCGGCGGAGGATGGCCGAAGGCGGCATAGACACAGCCATAGTGGATGTGCCCTTGCCCGATGAGTACGGAATAGAGCTGGTACGCGAGATGCACGGAGCCAACCCTTCCATCCCGGTTCTGGTTTTGACCGACGTCCAGGACTAGGAGGACCACCAGCGGCTGCTTCGGGCGGGCGCGTCTTCGGGGGGTGTTAGCACCGCCGTCTGGACGCTTGTTCACCCGAACTCCAGACAATTTCTATGCGCGACCGCTAAAGTTTCCTTTTGCCTTTCCGATAACAACATCAGCCCGGCGGCCCGCGGGGGCGAGAGCCTTCGTGGATCCCCCCTCCACACGCCGCCGGGTCTCGGAGCGGTCGGATGGCGCGTAAGTTACATATTTCGGGCCATTGACTCGGGCGGGCCGGCACGGTACAGATACACTAATACCCGGTGCCCCGATTTCCTTTCCATTTCCCCACACATCACCCCGAAGAGGGTACCGGGCGCGCCTGCAACCTTTGGGCCATTTTTTGCCTGCCTCCGTTTATTTCTGGTGTGGGGAGGTACGTTCGTTGTATGAATGAGAACATGCAGACCGTCTGCAACCACCGCCCCTCGACCATCGCCCTGATCTGCACCAGGCGTGGCTACAGGGTGAGGTGTCTCAGGTGTGGCATGACCGGACCGGAGCGTCCGGAGCCAGTAAGGGCGTATGACGCGCTGCTGGAGCAGGTGGGTTACCGCCGTGACCGGGAGAATTAGGTGGCTCGATCTTTGGGGATATCACGAACTCCCATATTTCCAGGATAGAGAGGAACAAGGGCCGGCGGTAATGGTAACGCCTGGGGTATGGGGAGAACTGGCGCAGTGTGGATAGGGGAGGAAAAGCGCCGACCCTCATCCGTACACCTAACGACTAAAGCCTGAGACCTGGGTCTTCAAGGCCGGTGCCTCGATTATGGCCCAAAGTATGTAGTTACTTTGGGATCGGAATGTGTAAATATAAATAAATCAAGGGGCGGGCCGGCCAGAATGCGTCCAACGTGCACCCGTTTACGCCTGGCCGGGACCCTCTGCGACGGAGTAGGATGCCCCACGGGGTGTTCTTGTTCTTCTCGCCTCTCTTCCTTACAGGGGCGTCCTACTTCTTTACTTCTTTTGAGAGGGAGGGGCGGTGAGTAATCTGCTAACAGCGGTCTCACCGCGTGGTGGGGTAAGAGATCCAATGGTTATTGCAAACTGGCTTTCCGCCTGGTGGGTCTGTCCCTGTACAATTCGTGCGGGTATGCGAAGTTGACGCTTCGTCGGCTCGGAGGATTTATTAAAGCCGCCGCTGGCGTTTTAGCCGCTCTGCGATCCAGGCTGCCCGCGCGTTTTCCGACTCTATCCGCCCCTGGCGGTCCTCGTGGGTGAGCTCATCAATATGCTTGTACCAGATATCGTCGCCGCTACGGAGCTCCACGAGCCCTTCTTCGGCCCGGCGCCGGTCCTCCTCGGCTATCAGATCCAGCTCCTCCTGCGACTCGCCGGGGAGTGCCCGCCCGAGCGCCCGGCCGAGCTGTCCGCTTCTGCGTTGCTCCAGCTCCCGGTGCTCGACCTCCATATACTGCTTCCACAACCGCTGGTACTCATCGTTGGATTCGCCGCTCATGAGAATGGTTCCTTTCTCTGTATACGGCTATTCTTACCCGAAGACGCTCTTTTTCCCCGGCGGGCCGTGCCGTACCTCGCTTTGACGGCGTAACGGATACGCAGACCGGTTACGGCGCAACTTGCAACCTTGTAGAATTATACAGTTGGTGATGAGTGTGGACACAGATCATTTTCCCAGCGGTTGTGCCTGCGGATTCCGAGCGTACGGCTGGACGGTAGTCGTCGAGGAGGTACTTTGATGGAAAGGTCGTTTAAACACCTCGTCGTGGTCGGTTCCTCCGCAGGCGGTATCGGGGCGCTCTCCGGGATGATCGCCAACCTTCCCGAGGACTTCGCCGCTCCGATCGTGGTGGCCCAGCATCTGGACCCGAAGCGCGAGAGCCACCTGCAGCAGATACTCTCGCGCCGGAGCCCGCTGCGGGTGAAGACCATTACCGATCACGAGCCGCTGGAGGCCGGGGTGATCTTCCTGGTTCCCGCCAACCGCCACGTGAAAATCACCGACTCGGAGATCGAGCTGAAGGACGAGAGGTCCGCCAGGCAACCCATGCCCTCCATAGATCGCCTGATGGAGAGCGCCGCCGAGGTCTTCGGGGAGGATCTTATCGCCGTGGTCCTGAGCGGCACCGGCACCGACGGCACCGAGGGGGCGCGGACCGTCAGCGAGGCGGGGGGCACGGTCATCATCCAGGACCCGGAGACCGCCGAGTTCGGCGAGATGCCGCGCTCGCTGGCTCCGAGCACCGTGGACATCGTCTCTTCCCTGGAGAGGATCGGACCGATCCTCCAGAACCTTATCTCGGGTATCACGGTGCCGGAGGATGGACCTGAGAATGAGGAACGCGCTCTGGAGCGATTTCTGGGGAAGATTTACCAGAACCACGGCGTAGACTTCAGGAGCTACAAGCGTCCCACGATCATGCGCCGCCTGGGCCGCCGGATGGCCGCCACCGACTGCGAGAGCATCGAGGAATACTCCAGTTACCTGGAGAATCATCCGGAAGAATACCGGAAGCTAATAAACGCCTTTCTCATCAACGTAACCGAGTTCTTCCGCGACCCGGAGCTGTTCGAGTACCTCAGAGAAAAGGTGCTGCCGGAGATCATCGAGGAGGCCCGCGAGAAGGATAACCAGCTCAGGATCTGGTCTGCCGGCTGCTCCACCGGCGAGGAGGCCTACTCACTGGCGATTCTCGTCTCCGAGGTGCTGGGCCACGAGGCCGGGCTCTTCAACGTGCGGATCTTCGCCACGGACATAGACGAGGACGCCGTCAAGTTCGCCCGGCGTGGCATCTATCCCCCCTCGGCACTCAAAGGGCTCTCCGAGGAGCAGATCGGGCTCTACTTCACCGAGGAGCACGGCTCTTACCAGGTGAAAAAGCAGATCCGGAGCATGATCGTCTTCGGGGTGCATGACCTGGCCCAGCGGTCACCCTTCCCCCAGATAGACATGGTGGTGAGCCGCAACGTTCTGATTTACTTCTCCAGCGAGCTGCAACGGCGGGCTTTGCAACTGTTCGCCTACTCCCTGCGGGACGGCGGCTACCTGGTGCTGGGCAAGGCCGAGTCTCCCGCTCCTCTGGCCGAGTTCTTCGCTTCCGTGGACTCTCACAACAAGGTCTACCTCCGCCAGGGGCAGCGCTTTCTCATGCCGCCCACGCTCCCGGCGGGACCCGTGCGGCAACCGCCTCCGGAGCGAAATTCTGGCGAGCTTGAGGTTCAAGGGAGCCAGACCGAAATACGACCGCGTTCAACCACTTCCGGCTTCGTGAGCGAGGACGTGCTCAACCAGCTGCCGGTGGGTGTCGTGGTGGTGAATCGCGACTACATCATCGCGGAGATCAACGACCCGGCCCGGCGGCTGCTCTCGATTCCGGGCGTGGGCGTGGGGAAGGATTTTCTGCACTCGATGCAGGAGGCTCCCTACGCGGTGGTGCGCAGAGCCATAGACGAGGCTTTCAGGAGTAGGGAGAGTAGGCGAACCGCCGAGTTCACGATCGAGGAGCCCGCAACTGGCGAGCCCAGACACCTGCAACTCACGTGCTATCCCCGGCGCTCCAACAGCGAGAACCGGCGGGTGGAAAGCTTGCTGATCGTGGTCGAAGACATTACCGCGGCGGTGCGAACGCGGCGCCTCACCGAGAGGAATCGCCAGCTCGAAGAGGCCAACAGGGACCTCAGCCAGCTCACCGAGGAGCTTCGGACGGCGCACGAGGAGTCCCTGGTGAACACAGAGGAGGCGCAGGCCGCCGCCGAGGAGGTCGAAACCCTCAACGAGGAGCTGCAGGCCACCAACGAGGAGCTCGAAACCCTCAACGAGGAACTGCAGGCTACCGTCGAGGAGCTGAACACCACCAACGATGACCTGCAGGCCCGCAGCCAGGAACTGCAAGAGATGGCGCGGAGAGGCGAAGAGGAGCGCGGTCGGTTGCGAAAAATACTGGATAGCGCTCCCACCGCTTTGCTCGTCGTGGATGGCGAAGGCAGAACCGTATTCGCCAACGCGGCCTACCACCGGCTATTCAGTGGTAGAGATCCTGCCTTCCTGGACCCTTCCGGCGGCCCGCTTGCTCCCCAGCATACGCCCCGGGCGAGGGCGGCTCGCGGGGAAGCGTTTGATGAGGAGTTCAGCGTCGAGGTGGAGGGTGCAATTAAACGCTTTCGGATCGAGGGACAACCGCTCGATGGCGAAGATGAGCTTAGCAGCGTGCTCGTCATCCAGGATACCGGCTAGCGGGCTCCACACCATCTCGATGTGTCGGGTGCGGTGATGAGTTTTTCGGCATATGATCCGGACCGCAGGGATTTTTCCGAGCCCCACAACGGGGAGTCGGAGCAGGCGAGGAGGGAGCGCAGCGGAGCGCGAGCCGATCTCGAAGAGCTCCGCAAACGCTTTCATGGCTTTGCGACGGCGAGCCGGCAGTTTGCTCTCTCCATGCGCGAGCGGGTCGGCGAGCGGCGGCGTCTCAACCTCCAGTACACCATTGGCCGAACGCTGGCGCGGTCTGCCGACCTCGATTCAGGTGTCAGGGAGGTCCTGAGGATACTCGGCCAGAGCCTGGGACAGTCCTTTGGCGTGTTCTGGGCGGTGGACGAGGCGGCGGGCGCATTGCGCTGCTCCGCGCTGTGGCGGGCGCCGTTCATCGAGGGGAAGGCTCTTGAGGAAGCGTGCCGGCGGGTGAACCTCCCGCGCGGCGTGGGGTTGCCGGGCCGGGTGTGGGCGTCTCGCATGCCCGAGTGGGTTGAGAACGTTCGTGAGGATGGCAGCTTTACTCTGGCTGCCGCCGCCCAGGACAGCTTTGGTGGAGCATTTGCCTTTCCCGTCGAGGATGGAGACCTTTACGGTGTGCTGGAGTTATTCAGTCGGGAGGTCGTTCCCCCAGATGAGAGCCTGCTCCTGACGGGGCATCTGATCGGCAGGCAACTGGGGCAGTTCATGGAGCGCAAGAGGATGGAGCAGGAGCGCGAGCAACTTCTCCTGCGCGAGCACTCCGCCCGCATCGAGGCGGAGGCGACCCGCGAGCGCATCAGCGACATACTGGAGAGCATCGGCGACGCGTTCTTCGCCCTCGACCAAAAGATGCGTTTTTCCTACATCAACCGGGAGGCCGAACGTCTCTGGGGCAGGCCCAGGGAGAGCCTCCTCGGATGCAACCTGGGGGAGGCCTTCCCGCAGACGGTTGGCTCGGAGAGCTACCGGGCGATAGAGCGCGCGGCGAAGGAACGGACTGCGGTGAGGTTCGAGCTGGTCTCTCCCGTGATCGGACGCTGGATCTTCGGAACGGCGTATCCGGCCTCAGATGGGGTTTCGGTGTACTTCCGCGACATAACCAGCCTCAGGGAAGCTCAGGAGGAACGCGAGCGGCTTCTCCTGCGCGAGCGGGTGGCTCGCGCGCAGGCCGAGGAGCGCCGCAGTATAGGACGCGAGCTGCACGATCGCGTCGCCCACTCTCTGGGTGTGGTCTACCAGAGCCTCCAGCTCCACGATGCGCTCAAGGAACGCAACCCGGATGCCGCGGAAGCCAGGCTGGAGCTCGCCCAGCAAACGGTTAAGGATGTCCTCGACTCGACCAGGGATCTCTCCCAGCTCCTCCACCGGCAGGAGGTCCGGCGGGGTCTGGAGACGGCTCTGAAGGACCTCCTCGACGAGGTGGTGCCGAAGGATATCCACTGCTGGCTCGTTACAAAAGGCGACGAGAGCATCCTGCCACCCCACGTCGCCGACCAGTTGTACCTGATCCTGCGCGAAGCGGTGCGCAACGCCGTCGCCCACTCGGATTGCTCGAAGATGGAGGTCGGTTTCGGAGTCTTCCCGGAAGAGGTAACCAGTTACGTCGAGGACGATGGGAAGGGCTTCGATCCCGAGGCGACCGGAGGCGGCGCGGGACTGGACTCGATGAGAGAGCGGGCGGAGCTTTTAGGGGCTGTGCTGGAGATATCCTCCACACCAGGGAGCGGAAGCACGAGAATCCACGTGCGGGTGCCCCTGGAACACTGACCGCCCGATGGCGAGGCGGAACTCGCGCTTCTCAGGCATCTTTATTTAGTTGTCGAGCGCTGCCCCCCTCCACTTCTCCTCTTTCCCTATCTGGCGAATGGTGATCCAGCCCTCTTCGAGGGCCTGACGCACGGCTTCGCCGCGGGAGGAGACGCCGATCTTGGGGTAGATGTTGGCGAGGTGGCGCTTTACGGTGGCCTCGGAGAGGTGGAGGGTGGTTGCTATCTGGCGGTTGGAGAGCCCGCGGGCTACGAGGACCAGGATCTCAAGCTCCCTCTCGGAGAGGTTGTCGGCCTCTTTATCCTGGTGTTCGAGTATCTCGCGGGGGACGACCACAACCGAGTCCTCGCCCCGCGGGCTGATGGGGCTTTCCGCAGTGGTGTGCACCGCCGAGAGAAGCTCCTGCATCGAGGCGCTCTTGACGATGTACGCGCTCGCGCCGAGATCGATGAAATCCCGCACCAGATCCGGGTCGTCGTACATCGTCACGATGAGGATCCGCGGGGGAGGGTAGATCTTGAGCATTCGTCTCATGGCTTCGTGCGCCCCCATGACGGGCATCTCTATGTCCAGGATCACCAGGTCCGGCCTCTTCTCCTGGGTGAGGGCCACGGCGCTCTCCCCGTTTTCCGCCTCGCCGATAACCTCTATGCTCTCGTCGGTGGAGAGCATCTCGGCGATACCCTGGCGGAACATGGCGTGGTCGTCTGCCAGAAGCACCCTGATAGGTTCTTGTCTGGTACCCATTACCTACCTCGCAATTTTTGCTCCTTGCTGACACCTTACTCTCTTTCCCGGCTTTATGCATCCGTTTTTTTGAAGGAGCGGGACCGGCGCCGCGTAATAGTGGTGGGGAAAGGAAAAGGAGAAGGAAGATAGCGCGCCGATCCCCGCTTCCGGCCAAACGTCTAACGCGTCCTGCGCAACATTCAAGGCGGAAGCTCAAGTTTTGGCCCGAAGTGTGTAGTTACTGAAGGGCCCTGGTGTGTAAACATATAGACTCGATGGGGGAGAACGCAGCCGGGGTTTATGGTGCCCGTGCTCTAGCGCCCCCGACTGTGGCATCCCGCGAAGACAGCATCTCGCGGATATCTCCTCCTGAAAAACAATGCGAAGAATATCGCGTTGCTAAAAGGCTGAACAGGAAGGAGGACCCCTTGATAAGACAGTACGCGAATGAAACGAACCCTTCTGAAAGGGGCTCCTCCCGGCGCTTCTGGCTGATCGCCGGCAACGAGGGCCAGGGATCCGAGGTGATGGTGCTCGAAGACTCCTCTGGCAGGCTCGCCCTGCCCGTCTTCAGCTTCGAGGAAGAAGCTCATCTCTTTGCCCGATACTGCCCGAAAGACACCCAGACGGTCGTAGAGGTTGGAAGCAGGGAGCTGATCGCAGCACTTCTGATACCGGGGCGGGTAGCGGAGATGGTGGCCCTGGACCCCATGCCCGGCATTGACCTCGCCCTGGTGAGCGTGGGACGGGAGCAATTCGTGGACTCGCTGTTGATCAGGGGGAAACGCCCGGCTTGAGAGACCTTCTGTTCGCATTTACTGTTCGGTAGAATCTGGGAGGATTCAAGGCGATGAAGGTGATGATTGGTCTGGGGACGGGGACCCTGCAGCCGCACTGCCTCGGTTGCGGATGCGTGATCTCCGGCGAACCCGCGACGACGATGCTCTTCGAGTGCACATCCGGCTCCGAACCCGAGCCGCTGAGGTCCGTAGGCTATCTGTGTGGTAGGTGCTCTTCCGACCTCGTCGAGGAGTGTGGGGAGTATCCCGGCCTGGATGTCCGTTACACGCACGCCCGCGAGGCACTATCCAGGGTCGCTTCCAGGCTCAGGGTGCTGGCTGAGGAGCTAGAAGTGGCGGAGGTTGTGGAGGCAGAAGAGCTGGCCGATTCGAAGAAATGAGGACCCTCGCACCAGACAGCAGAGCAGAGACACCGTTCTCCGCCACCTTGCGTGAGAGGCGGGGGAGCATCGTGCTCAGGGTATCGGGTCCGGTGGATCTCACCACCTTCGGACGCTTCCAGAAGACCCTGGCGGAGGCACTGGAGTGCGCCCGCAACGGCGGGCCGCCGCGTGTTGTGGTGGACCTGACGGGATGCGAGGCCATGAACTCGCGGGGACTCTGGGCGGTGCTGGAGAGCGCCCGAAGATTGCGAGATTCCGGCGGAGAGCTTAGAGTCGCGGACGCCGTGGAGGGTCCGGTGAGGGATTTGTTCGAGGCGACCAGCGAGGACCACGGGCTGCGAGTCTATCCCGACGCGTCGGCTGCTCTAAGTGGTCCCGTCCCCGCGAGGGGAAGCCGCTCCTCTTGATCGAGGATTTCGGGCAGGTAGACTCTGGCGCGCTCTACCTGGGTGTCCCGAAGTCCACGCAGTAGATCGGCTGCCTGACTCCCTTGTAGACGCCGTACTGGACGCCCACCCCAACCTGGGTGAACCTGGGATTGAGGATGTTGCCCCTGTCTCTTTTGGGGCGCATCCAGGCCCGGAACATGCCGTCCGGGTTGAAGTGGTGCTTGCCTATGTTCTCTCCGTAGGTCTTCCAGTTGTAGCCGAACTGGTGCAGGCGCTTGCCCACGTTGCCGTGTTGGAAGCGGTCGTAGCGGGTCATTTTAGTTGCGTGCTGGTAGGAAGCCTTCACGAGCTTGTTGTTCAGGCACAGGGGCTTGAGGCCGTGGCTGCGCCTGGCTTCGTTTTGCTTGTAGTAGATTTCCTTCTCACGGGCGGTGAGGTATATCCTGAGTTTGCCGCAACCCTTGATGTACGCACCCGGCCTCTGGGGAGAGGGCGCGCCCTGCGTCATGGCGCCCGAACTCGCCGGGCCGAAGCTAAGCGCGAGCAGTGCGGCCAACATCACAAGCGCGAACGTTGTGCTCCTGCTTCTCATGCCACTCCTTTCCTTTCTGGCGCTCTCCGGCGCGGGCTCCGGCTCGATGCTGTACTTCGCCCGCGGCGAGAGCCTTTTTCTGCGAAAACGAGATGCGCGAGGGCACATCTCGTTTCCCTCCCTTATTTGGGTTTTCGGTATGAGAGGCGGAAAACTTTAGCGTTTGACGTTATTTATTTTATTGCGCACTGGTTTTGACCTGGGATGTCTGGTTGACTCAGCCGCTGATCCGGGACTCCTGGAGATCCAGGTCGTGTTCGATGCGGCGCATCACTTCGGGGCTGATCTCACCAGAGTCGCGCAGGGAGAGGATGGCGTCGCGTTCTGCGGCGATGAGCGCGCGCCGCCAGTCGCGCCAGGCGGTGGAGGTCTGGGCGTACTCTTCGGTGGTGCCTCCGGCTTCGAGCCCCGCCTCGTAGCGCCGGATGCGCTCCTCGTATAGCTCGCGCATCTGCTCCTGGCTTTGCAGGGGCACCTGCTCGTCTTCGCAGAGCTGATCCAGCCTGTCCAGGGCGGCCTGCGCGCCTTTGAGGCGTGCTTTGAGCTCCATGATCGTGCCGGTGTCTCCGCCGTCCTCCAGCCGCAGCGAGCCTATCATGGGACCGAGTGTGAGCCCCTGCAAAACCAGTGTCGCCAGGATCACCGAGAAGGTCATGAAAAGGATGAGATCTCGCCCGGGAAACGCGCTGCCGGCGTTCGTTGCGAGAGGGACGGACAGGGCCGCCGCCAGCGAGACCGCCCCGCGCATTCCGCTCCAACCCATCACGAGATGCTCCTGCCAGGTGGCGCGCAGGTATCTGTTGGGCAGCAGGCGGTGGAGCACCGTGGAGAAGTAGGGGATGGTGAAAAACCACGCTATCCGCACCCCGACGACCGCCACGTAGATCAAGGCAGCATAGAGCACGACCTCCGCCGCCGAATACTCGCCGATGCCGCCCAGGATCGCGGGAAACTGCTGGCCGAGGAGTATGAAGAGCATGGCTTCAAGAAGGAAGATCAGGATCTCCCAGAACGAGAGCGCCTGCAGGCGCGTCGAGGCATCCGGAAAGAGCCTCGGCGACCGCCAGCCCTGGTAGATGCCGTAGGAGACGACGGCCAGAACGCCGGAGACGTGCAGCACCTCTTCGGTGATGATGTAGATCGCGTAGGGGATCAAAAGCGAGAACGCGATGAGGATGGAAGGTTCCCTGAGCCGCGCCCACAGCGGCAGGATGATGCGCGCCAGGATTAGCCCGGCTACGATCCCGCCCCCGCTTATGAGGAGAAACTTTCCGCCCGCTTCCGCGATGGAGAACGTCCCGGTAACCACCGCCGCGACGGCTACCCGGTAGGCCACGAGCCCCGTGCCGTCGTTTACCAGGCTCTCTCCGCTTACCACGATTCCCACGCGCTCCGGCACGCCCAATCTGCTGAAGATCGCCTCGGCCGCAACCGGGTCCGTCGGGGCCAGGATCGCCCCGAGGACGAACGCCGCCGCCCACGGCAGCCCGATCAGGGCGTGCGCGACCAGCGCGACGACCAGCATGGTCGCGAGGACGAGCCCGATGGCAAGCCCCGCGATGGGCCGCAGATGGGCGCGCAGGTTGAGCGGCGAGGCGGAGAAAGCAGCCGCGTTCAGTAGGGGCGGCAGGAAGACGAGAAAAATTATGTCGGGGGATATCTTGATGTTGGGCATCCCCGGTATGAAGCCTATCGCCAGCCCGCCCAGCACCAGGAACACGGGGTAGGGCACCTTGACCACGCGGGCAAGCTGCGCCAGGAGCGCGGCGGCTCCGAGCAGGAAGATGAGTGTCTCGATCTCGTTCACTCGCCTCCGGGGGTGTTCTTCTGCAATCAGCTTCCCTGAGGTGGCCTCGCTTCTGGCTCCTGTAGAGAAAGCTACATATTAGAGAATCTTACCAGCGGCGGGAATTTACACGAGTCTACATATATACCGGATCCGATGTCGGAGACTCTGAAGGGCTTTCGGGTCAAAACGGGTAAGATCATTCGAGAAAGAGAGCGGAGAGCCTGAGCTGCCTGGCAGAGGGCTCTAGGAAGGAGAGGTTTTTGAAGATCCAGGAGATACCGGTAGAGACCAGCGATCGCTACCAGCTCGTGTCCATAACCAGCGAGGTTCGTAACGCGGTGCGGGAAGCGGGTGTCGAGGAGGGATTTTGCATTATCTCTTCGGGGCACACGACAGCCGCTGTAACGGTAAACGAGGACTACGACCGGGACGTGCCAAGGGATATCGCCTCCGCCTGCAAGGCGTTTTTGAACGCGCTGGACGTGAAGTTCGAGCACGTCGAGGGCAACAGCGACTCGCACTTTCTGACGAGCCTCTTCGGACCGACGCAGCACCTCCTGATCAGGGGTGGCGAGCCGGATCTGGGACGCTGGCAGGGGGTGTTTCTGGCCGAGTTCGATGGACCCCGGAGGCGGACCGTTCGGGTGGCCGTAGGCGCAGCCTAGGAAGGTCGCGGCGGCGCTCAATGTTGATCCTTCTTCGGTAGAATGTAGCTGGTAAGGCAAATCAGCTTATACGTTTCCAGAAAACTAGGGCGGTCGAGATCCAACTTAGGAGGATGATATGGGCAAGTTGCTAAAGGGAGGACTGGCGCTGGGCGGAGTGGCTCTGGCCGCGGGAGGGCTGAAGTGGGCGCTTAGCTCGGAGCCCAGGTACGCGCCCTGGGAGAAGCCGCGTTTCAGAGACTTCGAGCACCGGGTTCTGATCCTGGGCGGCGGTTTTGCCGGTTACAACGTCGCCAAAAACATCTGCAACCTGACCCGCAACCGCGAGGACGTGGGCGTGATGGTCATCTCCCGCGACAACTACCTGACCTTCTGGCCGATGGTGCCGGGGATAGTCTCCAGCGACGTGGGGGTGAAGAACATCGCTCAACCCCTGCGGCGGACCCTGATCTACGACGGCGCGAGCTTCCGCCGGGCCACGGTCGAGGACGTGGACTTCGAGAGGCAGATCGTAACAGCGGATGGTCACGAGTTCCCCTACGACCACCTGGTCTTCGCCCTGGGAGCGCAGCCCTCGTTCTTCGGGATACCGGGTGTCGAGGAGCACGCGATGCCGATGAAGGGCATCACGGACGCGGTGAAGATCCGCAACCGGGTCATCGAGCGTTTCGAGGAGGCCGTGCTCGCAGGCGGCGAGGTCCCCGAGTCCAAGCTGACCTTCGTGGTGATCGGAGCCGGAGCGACGGGAGTCGAGACCGCGGCCCAGCTCCACGTCCTGATCCACGAAGTTCTGGGGCCCGAGTACCCCAACGTCAACCCCAACCGGTTCAGGATCTACCTGCTGGATGCCCTGCCGAACATCCTGCCCGAGTTGGACCCCGGCCTGAGAAGGGTGGCGCACGGGCAGCTCGCCGCGAGGGAGATCGAGGTAATGACCAACGCCCTCGCCCAGGAGGTTACGGAGAACTGCGTCAAGCTCAAAGACGGTCGGGAGATCGCTACGGAGAACGTGATCTGGACCGCAGGAGCGCGTCCCAACTCGCTGCTGGAGAAGCTCGGGCTTCCCCTGAACGAGAAGACCAGGGGCGTAAAGGTGGATGAATACTTCCGGGTCGAGGGGTTCACCAACGTCTGGGCGATAGGCGACAACGCCACCATCCCCACCGGCGAGAACGGATTCGTGCCGCCCAACGCACAGGCCGCCGTCAAGGAGGGGGCGCACCTGGCCCGCAATATCCTGGCGGAGATAGACGGCAAGGCCATCAAGCCCTTCAAGTACAAGTCACAGGGCCAGCTCATAGACCTGGGCAGCCACTTCGCCGTCAACGACGCCTTCGGGGTCAAGTTCAGCGGCCGGATGGCTTCCCTGTTCTGGCGCGGGGCGTATCTGGTCCGGCTGGAGAGCCCCCAGGGCAGGGTAAGGCAGGCGTTCGACTGGGCGCTGGAGTATTTCGCGCGGCCCACCGTGGCTCAGATCCGGGACTACCAGGCCGCCGAATAGTAGCGTCATCCTCTTGTACGGCGGGGCGAAAGGTGCTACCTTAGCCGGGATCCGTTAAAGGTGGGTTAAACCCCTGTGTAACGACGAGGTTCCGGGAAAAGGATGACTTTCGCTAACCAATTGACGCTCGCGCGGCTGGTGGCCGTGGTGCCCGTCATGGCTGCGTTGTACCTGCCGTTCCCCTACAGCCGCACCGTTGCAGTTGCTCTCTTCGTCGGGGCGCTGCTCACCGACTACTTCGACGGCGTCGCTGCCCGACGGAGCAACAAGGTTACGGGGTTCGGCAAGCTCATGGACTCCATCGCGGACAAGGCGCTCATCGCCTCGCTGTTCTTCGTCTTGGTGGACAAGAACCTGATGGAGTCCTGGATGGCGGCGGTCATGGTCATCCGCGAGTTCGCCGTAACGGGATTGCGGATGGTAGCCCTCGAAAACGGCGAGGTCATCGCGGCCAACAGTTGGGGCAAGGCGAAGATGAACTCCCAGAGCCTCGCCATCTTCATACTCCTGCTCGCCTACGCCCACGTGGGGCCGTGGCAAACTCTGGCCCAGATCGGCTGGTGGGTCATGCTCCTGGCCGTCATCCTGACCTTGATATCGGGCTGGTCGTACCTGAAGGACACCCCCCGCATACTCGCGGCCCAGTCCGAACGGGATCGGAGGATGTAGGCGTTGGAGTACTACCCGAATGGCGCAAACGGAGAAGGCAGACGCCTGAGCGCGGCAGAGGCCGAGTTCGTCCTGCGCCGGGCCGCGGAGTTGAACACCCGCCGCTGGGGAGTCAATCCTGCGGGGGGATCTTCCGTCTCCCCCAAATCTCTCGTGCGGCTCGCGGCAGCGGCTGGCATCCCGGAGGCGGACGCGCAGCAGGCGATGCGCGAGTTGGATCCCAGGGAGTTGGCGGAGGCCCGCACCATTTCGAGCAGGCTCTACGGACCGGGACGGCTACGGGCCGTTCGGGAGCTGGATCTCCCGCCGGAGGAAGCTCTGGAACGCATCGAAGACGCGCTGCGGGCGCAGGACCTCAAGCTTCGCCGCAGGATCGGGGCGAGTTCCATCTGGGAGTCGGGAGAGCATGCCGGCGTCGTGCGCCGGGTGCTGGACTTCTCCGGGTTGCACCCGCTGCTGAAGGCGGACTCCATCGAGCTGCGGGTGGAAGAGCTGGAGTTCGGCAGTTGCAGGGCGAGCCTGACGGCGGACATCTCCGGCCAGCGCGGCGAGAGCCTCTCGCTCGGCAGTATCCTGGGGGCGACGCTCGCCCTGCTTCCGGCCATCGCCGGGTTCCAGGACGCTGTCTACTTCGTCGGCGCGCTCCCGGTGCTCGCCGCCTCGGAGCTGGGATTCAGGGCGGCCTACCGCAGAAGCTACACCGGAGTGCGGCGCGAGCTCGACAGGATACTCGATGCGGGCGAGAAGAACCGCTGGAAAAAGCGCGCAGCGCCGCCCGAACGCGCGCCGCTCGGCAGAACCAGAAACCTCAAGCCCGTTCCCAGGTTCTCTCCCCGACAACGCCGCGAGAGATAGTCCGGCTCTGCCCTGAGATCTCGAGAAACTGATAACCTATATTTATTCTCATGCCCCTGAAGGTACTCAAGGAAATCTTCGGTTTCGATTCGTTCAAACCGGGGCAGGAGGAGGCGATACGGGCCGTCCTCGATGGCCGGGACACTTTAGCGGTCATGCCTACCGGAGGCGGCAAGAGCCTCTGCTACCAAATCCCGGCTCTCATGCAAGAGAGCCTGACGGTCATAGTCTCTCCGCTCATCTCCCTGATGAAAGATCAGGTAGATTCCCTGATCCAGAGCTCGGTAGCGACAGCCGCGACCCTCCACTCCGGGCTCTCGCCGGAGGAACGCTGGGAGGTCGAGCGGCGCGTTGGGACGGGTGATATCAGAATGCTTTACGTCGCCCCGGAGAGGCTGCGCTCGCTGGAGTTCGTCCTGTCCTTGAGGCAGGCGGGGGTCGGGCTCTTCGTGGTGGACGAGGCGCACTGCATCTCCGAGTGGGGACACGACTTCCGCCCGGACTACCTGTTTTTGCCCCGCGTCGTGAGGGACCTCGGCAGCCCGCCGATCCTCGCGCTCACCGCGACGGCCACCCCGCGGGTCAGGGAGGACATCGTGCGCTCGCTGAAGATGCGCTCCCCTGAAGTCGTGGTGACGAGCTTCAACCGCCCCAACCTCACCTACCGGGTCCTCTCCGCGAAAGAGAAAAAGCACAAGCTGCCCCTGATCCTGGATGTGATCCGGCGCGCTCCGCCGCCGGGGATCGTCTACGCCACCACGCGCAGGGAGTGCGAGGAGCTGGCCGCAGAACTCCGGCGGGCAGGCGTCGAGGCGGCGGCCTACCACGCCGGGATGGACGCCGCCGAAAGGTCGGAGGTCCAGGAACGCTTCATGACCGACGAGCTTCCGGTAGTGGTCGCCACCATCGCGTTCGGGATGGGGGTGGACAAGCCTAACGTGCGGTTCGTGATCCACGCGAGCGTGCCGGGGAGCCTCCCCGCCTACCTCCAGGAATCGGGGCGCGCGGGCCGGGACGGGGAGCCCGCGCAGTGCGTCGTTCTATATCGGAGCGCGGATATCGGGCGCAGAAAACGGATGGTCACGCTGAACACGGTAGGGGAGGGGCAGGTAAGATCCTTTTTCCGCTCACTCGTGAATGCGGAGCGGGGCGGAAGGGTGAACGTGCCGCCAAACTCTATCGGGGCTCTGGGCGGGGTTTCGCCGGATGTGGCCCAGATCCTGCTCCGCAGCCTGGAGGACTCGGGACTTCTGAGCCGGGGCTACGACCTCTGGGCTGCACTCGAGCTGCGGCGGATAGAGGAGAACCCCGGCGGGTTGCGATCGGAGATATCCGCCGTCCACGCCGCCCTGCCCGGCGACGGAGAGATAAGCCTGGTGGAGCTGGCGGATCGCGCGGAGGTACGCCCGGTGGTCGCCCAGAGCGCCGTCTACAGGATGATGGTGGAAGGACTGGTGGAGGCTATTCCGCGCGGCTCTGTAATTGACGTCAGGCTCAGGGAAGGGAACCTCAACGGTGGCGGCCAGCGCAGGGTCTTTGCCCGCCTCAAGAACAGGAACAGGCTGGCCTACGCGCAGCTCGAAGGCGTCGAGACCTACGCCAGCCTGAAGACCTGCCGCCGCGAGCATCTGCTCCGCCACTTCGGAGATACAGAAGATGTCGCTCCCTGCGAGGGATGCGACGTATGCCTGGGTGAGCGGGATGTGGTTCCAGCGGGCGAACCTGTTACACCGCAAACCGGCGAGGCGCCCACCGAGACGGCGCGCGACGGGATGGATGGTGAGCTTTTCGAGCGGCTGAGGAGCTGGAGAGGAGAGCAGGCGCGCCGCCAGCGGGTTCCCGCCTACGTCATACTCCACAACTCGCATCTGGAGGAGATCGCCGCCCGCAAGCCACAGAACATCCGCGAGCTGGGGGCCATAAAAGGGATCGGGCTCCGCCGCGCGGCCCGCTATGGGGAGGACATCCTGGCGCTTGTACGCAGCGAAGAGGATAATGTCTCTACCGGAGCGGACTACCAGAAGCATCTGGAAGCTGCCGGGGAGTTGCTTCGTTCGGGAAGGGGTTCGGACGCCGTGCCGGAGCTGGTTCGCGCTCTTGAGGTGGGCGGCGAGGAGGCCCGGCGAGAGGTGGACGCTTTGTTGCGTTTTGGAGATAAGGGGTAAAGTAGTTGCTGGTGGCTGGAAGAGGAGGCTGAATGAAGCTCTCGGGGAAAAAGGTGGCCGTGCTTCTCGCCGAAGGGTTCGAGGATCTCGAGTATTGGGTGACGGTGATGCGACTGCGCGAGGAAGGGGCGGAGGTGGTTTCGGTGGGGCCGAATCTGGACGAGGTGCGCGGCAAGAACGCCCTCTCCGCCCGCGCCGACGCCACGGCGCAAGACGTTGACGCCTCGGAGCTGGATGGCATCGTGATTCCCGGCGGCTGGGCTCCGGACAAGCTCAGGCGGTACCCGGAGATCACGAACCTCGTCCGGGAAGTCCACGATCGGCGCAAAACGGTCGGCATAATCTGTCACGGCGGGCTCGTCGCCATTTCCGCCGGTATAGTCAAGGGGGTAAGCGCGACAGGTTCTCTGGGCATAAAGGACGATCTGAAGAACGCGGGAGCGAGTTGGGTGGACAAACCGGCTTTTCGGGAGGGGAACCTCGTCTGGGGCCGCGTGGTCCCCGACATCCCGGATTTCTGCCGGGAACTGGTCGCCGCGCTCTCGGAGTAAACGGGTCTACGGGAACATGGTAGCGGGTTGGTAGAATGGCATAGTGTTTAGGAGCATCACCGCGGTACTTCTGGGCGTGGCTATCGCGATTTTTATCGTGATGCTGCTTGTTTTCGGCATCGTGGCTCCCGTCCTGTCGAGGTTTGTTTCGCCGAGCCTGGCGCACACCTCGGCATTGCCCGCCGCCATCTTCATATTCTCGTACGCCTTCGCGATGTACTTTGGCGGGATGGCCGCCAGCTACAGGGCCACGGCTCATCGCCACGCCCACGGGGTTGCTGTGGCGGTGCTGCTGTTTGTGGTCTCACCCGTCCTGAACCTCGCGGCCCACAAAAACCCTTTTCCGCAGCTTCATAACACTGGTTATGCCGTGATGACCGTCGTTCTTTTCGTGGTCTCGGTTGTCGCCTCGTACATAGGCGGGCGCAGAGGCGAATCTCTCTACTACTACAACCAGAAGGTCTCCCGCCGGAAGAGGGCGCGCCGGCGCTCGGGCTAGCGGGCCTGAATGCCGAGCGACACGTTTCCCCTGGCGTCCATGCGGGCGTTGGGCGCGATGTTTACCTCTGAGGGGTCGTCCCCGGTTCCGGTCAGATACACCCTGGGTTCCTCGATGCCCTCGGTCGGGTCCGAAACGTAGCGGCGCCACCCCAGATCTTCCCATACGAGCGTGATCACCGGTGTATTGCCGTCCAGACCTACGTTAACCTTCGGCAGCCCGAAGACCCTCAGTGTAGAGGCGGCGCCGCGGGCGTGTTCGCTGGCGTTGAATAGCGAGATTCCGGCCCTGAGCCTCTTTGCGGGCTCCGAGAGCTTCTCCAACTCCTTCAGAGCCTCATGCAGCTTTTCGGCGTTCCGGCGGTTCTCCTCTCGCGCTTCACGAAGCTGGTTCTCAAGCGCCTGTATCCTCTCTTCCGCCAGTACCTTCTTCGCTTCGAGGTCCCGGAGATGGTTTCTATTTTCGTACGCTTCTCCGGTTTCTTCGTGATCTGGGCGACCGGCGGGAGACTCGTTGTCGGCAGTGGCTGCTGCGGGCTCAATCTCTTTAGCCCTGGGTATCTCTGGTGCGTCTTCGAGCTTCGCCAACCGGTCCTCCAGGCTTGATATCTCCGCCGTGTACCTCTCTACCCGCCGGTCAAATTCCGCCTCGGCGGCGCGTTTGTGCCGGAGTTTCTCGCCTTCCAGCTCCTTCAGGCGTTCGTTGTAGATCCGCAACTCGGCCTCGCGCTGGAGATGCGCGCCTCTCAAGCGTTCCTCGAGGTTTCTCCTTTCCGCTTTGCGGCGCTCCTCACTCTGGGTAAATCGTTCCTCCTGCTCCTGGCGCAGCCGTGACAGCTCCCTGGTGTAACGCTCCTGCAGGGCGCGGTTATCCGCATCTTTCTGGGCTTTGAGCGAGGTGAGGCGCTTCGAGAACTCCTCCTCCGCCGCTTTCAGCCGTGATGCCTGGGCGCGCCGCAACTCGCGCTCTCGCTTCTCGGCGAGGGCTTTTAGCTTCTGGATCTCCTTTTTGTGCCTGCCCTCAAGCTCCGATTGATCCGTGATGGCGGGCAGTTCTGCGGTGTCCTGGCGATGCTCCTCCAGGGCCCTCTCCCGCGCGGCGACCTCTTTCTGTGCCGCCCTCAGGGCCACCCTCGCCTGACCCAGTTCCTGCCGGAGGGTCGCTACCTCTTCCTCCAGGCTCTCGATAAGCATTCCAGCGGCCTTCATCTGGCCTTCGAGTTCGCTTACCGGGTCCCTGGCTTCGTCGCTCACCTGCTCTTACCTCTCGTTAAAGGTGTGCCCCATCCAGGGTAAACTTTTATTGGCTTCAGGTAAAGGGATCTCCAGACTCTGCCGGAAAGCGCGCTCAGAGGTTTTTCTGGCAGGCGGGGCAGATGCCTTCCACCACCAGCGAGGCGCTGGTTACCTCGTAGGGTGTACTTCCCTGGATGCGCGATTTCAGGCCTCCCAGGTCCACGCCCGGAATTTCGGAGACCTCTCCGCACCGGATGCAGCGGATGTCGAGGTGCGGTTTAGTGTTCACGTCGTAGCGGATGGGAGACTCCGACCAGCGTTTGGAACTGATAATCCCGATATCCTCCAGAACCGAGAGCGCCTGGTAGACGGTACCCAGGGCGACACGGGGGTTTTTCTTCTTGACTATCAGGTACACATCCTCCGCCGAGGGATGACCGCTGGTTTCCCCCAACGCTTCGAGCACCGCCCGACGCTGCGAAGTCAGGGTGTAGCCCGACCTGCGAAACTTTTCCCTTATGTCCTCGTCTATCTTGGTTGGCATCTCAGCAATATTCAATCAATAACCATTCCTGATCCGAAGTTTATCATAAGGCGTCTGCCGCGCCGGGTGTAACATATCCAGATGATGTCCATAGCGTTCATCCTGTTGGTCAACCTGATCCGTCTCCTGCGGAATACCTGGAGAAGTTTATTCAAGAAGCCGCCGGATTATGTCTGGATCGAGGTGAGCGGAGATCTCCCGGAGTTCGAGCGGAGGATGGGGTTTCTGAGACGGCGGCTCACACCCGGACCTGCGCCGCAGAGCCTTGAAAGGATAAGGGGGATGCTGGATCGCACCCTGGCTGATGGCCGCGTGAAGGGCGTGGTGCTCCGGGTGCAGAGTTTGAGCGCCGGTTGGACGGCCCTCGAAGAGCTGCGGCGCGATATCTCGGATTTCCGCGAGCGCGGCGGGCGGGCCGTGGCGTACCTCGTCGAGGCTGACTCCGGATCCTACTACCTGGCGTGCGCCGCGGATGAAATCTTCGCCACCCCGCTCTCGACCCTCGGGATAGTCGGCCTGCGCACGCGGGTGAACTTCCTCAAGGACGCCCTGGCTCGAACCGGCATCGAGGCGGAAGTGATCGCGGTCTCCCCATACAAATCCGCAGGGGATATCTTTGCCCGCAACGACTTCTCAAAAGAGTCGCGCGAGCAGGCCGAGCGGCTCCTCGAAGGCAGGTTTAAAGAACTTGTAGACGCTATCTCCAGAGGCAGGAAGATCCCCGCGGAAGAAGTGCGGGCGAAGATAGACCGCGCTCCCTACGACGCTTGCAGAGCCCTCGATGCAGGCTTGCTCGATGGCGTTTGCTACGAGGATGAGCTTCCAGAGAAGCTCGGGACCGACGAAAACAGGGCAAAACTGGCCGAATGGGGAGACGCGCAGCAGGCCCTGAAGGTTCCCTACAGGCGGGCGGCGAGGCAGCGGGTCGGGCTGGTGAGTTTGTCGGGGACCATAGTGCGAGGGAGGAGTCGGAGGTTGCCGCTTCCACTGCCGCTTCTCGGCTCCGAGCAGGCCGGAAGCGAGTCTATCCTGGGAGCGTTGCGGGCTGCGGAGAAGAACAGGCGGGTTGCGGCGGTGCTCTTTCACGTGGACTCCGGGGGTGGGGATGCGCTGGCTTCGGATTTGATCTGGCGCGAGGTCGAGCGCATCCGGCGCAAGAAGCCCGTCGTCGTGCTGATGGGCTCCGCCGCGGCCTCCGGCGGCTACTACGTCTCGGCGGCTGCAAACCACATCGTAGCCCGGCGCACCACGATCACGGGCTCCATAGGAGTCCTGATCACGCGCCCCGTCGCCACCAGACTGTACGGCAGACTCGGCGTGAACCCCGTCTCCCTGGAGCGCGGAGCGCGCGCGGGCATCTTCGACGAGAGTCGCCGCCCTGCCGCGGATGAGCTGGAAGTCCTCGAAGAGCAGCTTCGCAGCATCTACGACGAATTCAAGGACCGCGTGGTACGCGGGAGAGGGATAGAGGTGGGAGCTTTAGAGAGCATCGCCGGTGGCCGCGTCTGGAACGGCGCCGAAGCCCGCGAGCGCGGGCTGGTAGACGAGTTGGGCGGCTTTGCATCCGCTCTGCGCAAAGCCGCGGAACTGGGGGGGATAGAGCGTCTTTCCTCCGAGACCCTGCTGAAAATATCTCCCCCGAGGAACAGCCGTCCGACTCCCGGTGAGCTTGCGGAGGTTCTGGAGGTCGTGAGAGCGTCGCTATCGGATCTGCGGGCTGGCGGCGTGTGGGCGGCGAGGCCGTATGAGATCTCCGACGGCTGGTAGTATCTATTTATTTACGAACAACGCATGATCTGAAACAAGGGAGGGATTTGAGCGCGGTAGCCGAAAGAAGCGTTGACAGGCGGGGGATGGGCACCCTCTCCGCGGGGCATCTCTTTACGGACGTGAACCAGGGAGCGGTGGCGGCCCTGATCCCGTACCTGGTATCTGAAAGGGGAATCTCTCTGGCTGCGGCGGGCACCCTGATGCTCGCGGCGACGGTTAGCTCTTCGGTGGTGCAGCCGCTTTTCGGGGTGTTCTCGGACAACAAGCCGCTGCCGGCGTTGATGCCGCTTGGCGTTCTGCTCGCCGGGGTTGGGATCGCGCTCGCCGGGATCGCGCCGAGTTACCCGCTGATACTGCTGTGCGTGGTCCTGAGCGGGCTCGGAGTCGCCGCGTTCCATCCGGAGGCTGCTCGATTCGCCAACTACGTGTCCTCGAGTTCCGGCCGGGCGCGGGGGATGAGCTTCTTCTCGGTCGGGGGAAACATAGGCTTCGCACTCGGACCGGCCCTGACCACGCCGCTGGTCGTGGCGTTCGGGCTTCCGGGCGCGCTTTTTCTGATACTGCCAGCCGGGATCATGGCCGCCGTTTTATTCCACGAACTCCCCCGGCTGCGGAGTTTCAGGCCCAAGAAGATCGAGAGAAAAGATGGCTCTCCGGCAAACGAACCGGAGGCGTGGGGGCCGTTCGTGCGGATGACGCTGGTAGTGGCGGTGCGCTCGTTTGTTTACTTCGGGCTGGTCTCGTTCGTGGCTTCCTACTACTATCAGGTGCTCGGCACTTCGGCGGCGTTGGGAAACGCAGCACTGACGGTGATGCTCGGCGCTGGCGCGGTGGGAACCCTGGTCGCAGGTCCCCTCGCCGACAGATTCGGGCGCAGGACGATACTTTTGGCCTCGATGGCCTTGCTCCCGGTCTTGCTCTTCGTCTTTGCCTTCCTCGGACCTTTCCCCGGGATGGTGGTGCTCGCGCTCGTCGGGGCGGCGACCATCGGGACCTTCGGGGTTACCACGGTCATGGGCCAGGAGTACCTGCCGGCCAGGATTGGGTTCGCCGCGGGCATAACGATGGGTTTCTCCATCGGGCTCGGTGGGGTGGGGGCCGTGCCGCTCGGGGCGCTCGCAGACCACATGGGGTTGCACTTCATGGTGCTGGTCCTGGCGGCGTTGCCGCTGGCCGGGTTCGCCCTCACCCTGACCCTGCCGCGCAAAGTGCACGCTTCTTCGGGACTTTGATCGCATCCCTCCTGTGATTGTGGCCTCATCTACCACTCCGCGTTCGGATAGTATGAGCGGTATGAAACCGGAATCCCGAACGAGCTCTAGCCCGACAAATTGAGGTTCTTCTACGGTCTGGGAACCCTGATCTACCGCTACCGGTGGGCGGTCGTGCTGCTGTGGGTGGCGTTGCTACTGACCAGCGCGTTCTTCGCGCCGCATCTCTCCGCGCGTCTCAAGGGAGGGGGATTCGGTGGCGCGGATATGGAGTCCCAGCGCGTCCAGAGCTTAATGAATAACCGCTTCGGCGTATCCTCGACGACGCTGAACGTGGTCTTCGTGGGCAAGAACAAAAACCTCTCCGCCAGAAGCCGTGAGTTCCAGGCTGCTGAGAAGCGGGCGCTGAGCGGGGTTCGCAAGATGCCGAACGTGAACCTGGTGAGCACCTACGCCGAGAGCAAAGATCCGCACATGATTTCGAAGGACGGGAAGAAGAGTTACGCGGTGGTCGGCTTCGACGTGCCGGAAGATAAAGCTCAGGATATGGTGGACGAGGTGCGCGCGAAGGTGCGCTCCGACGAACTGAAAGCCTACGTTACCGGCCCTCCCGCAGTGTATCTGGATATCGTGCAGGCCTCGAACGAGGACGTGCGGCACGCGGAGAAGTTCGCCTTCCCATTCGCGCTGGTGATCCTGCTCGTTGCCTTCGGGACCGTAATCGCCGCCGGAGTTCCGGTGGCGATCGGCGGTGCGAGCGTGCTCACGGCCATTGCCACCCTCTACTTCATCTCCGGAGTCTACGACCTGTCCGTGTTCGTACTTAGCATCGCCACAATGCTGGGCCTGGGACTCGGAATAGACTACGCGCTTTTCGCCGTGAGCCGTTTTAGGGAGGAGCTGGAAAGTCATCCGGTCTCCGAGGCCGTACCCAGAACGGTCTCGACCGCCGGGAGATCCATCTTCTTCTCGGGTAGTACGGTCCTGATCGGGCTTTCCGGGCTGTTGTTTTTCCCGTTTATGTTCATGCGCTCGATGGGGCTTGCGGGGGTGGTCGTGGTCTTCATATCCGTGCTCGCGGCCCTCACGTTGCTTCCTGCAACTTTAGGCATCCTGGGACACCGGATCAACGCCCTCTCCATACGCCGGAGCCGGGGAGCGCCGGGAGTGGGGTTCTGGGGCCGGAGCGCGAGTTTCGTGATGGGCCATCCCATCCTCGTGCTAGTCGGCGTGGCGGGGATCCTCTCCACCCTTCTCTATCCGGTAGGGCACATGAAGCTCGGCCTCCCCGCGGCGAGCGCGCTGCCCAAGAAGTACGAGTCCCGCGCCGGGGACGACATCCTCAAAAAGGACTTCGACTACGCCAGCCTGAACCCGGTCCAGATCGTCGCCACCACCTCCGCCAGACCAATCAGCGCCGAAGGTCTCGCCGACATAAAGAAGCTCGACGAACAGATTGAATCCACCGGAGACGTAACCGGCGTGCAGAGCGTCTACACCATCGGCGAGAAGGGCGCGAAAGCCTACGCAAAGCGCGTCGAAGCGGCCCGCAGCAAGGCCAGGGCCGACGCCAAAAAACGGGTTGATGAGATCGTGCGAAAAAAGACCTCGCGGATAAAGAGCCGCTACGGTTACGTCCCGCCGGGGACAGAGGAGAGAATCCGCTCGGCAGCCAACAAGCAGGTCGAGCAGAACCTGAAAGAGCGCCTGCCCACTCTGCCGAAAGGTATCTCAGCCAATGGCAAGGTTACGCCCGAAGGGGTGGCGAACTTCCTGAAGCTACCTGAGGCGAGGAAGTCGAAGAAAATCCAGAGCGCCATAGACACCAACGTTGCCGGAGACAGGACGCTCTTGCAGGCTACGACCGAGGCCGACCCCTACAGCGAGCGCGCCCGCGCAGCCGTGGGTGACATCAGGGCCATAAAGCCTCCTGAAGGGATGAGCATCCTGGTCGGGGGGCTCTCTGCGGGGCAGAAGGACTTTATCACCAGCCTCTACGGGAAGGCGCCCTACGCGGCGGCTTTCGTCCTCGGGGTTACGTTCGTGATCCTCTTTCTGACCTTCCGCTCGATTTTTCTGCCGCTGAAGGCGGTGATCGTAAACATCCTGAGCCTGACGGCGAGCTTCGGAGCGATGGTCTTCGTGTTCCAGGACGGGCACTTCTCCAACTTGCTGAACTTTACGCCCCTCGGCTTCGTGGATGCGACGCTCCCGATCCTGATGTTCTGCACGGTCTTCGGGGTCTCGATGGACTACGAGGTTTTCCTGCTCTCCCGCATCCGGGAAGCCTACGAGAGCGGAGACTCGAACACCGCCAGCGTCGCCAAGGGACTCACCTCGACAGCCGGTATCATCACCTCGGCGGCGGCGATCGTGATCGTGGTGACCGGAGCCTTCGCCTTCACCGGCATCATCCTCACCAAAGCCGTGGGACTGGGCCTCGCCGTGGCCGTCTTCGTGGACGCCACCATCATCCGCATCCTGCTCGTCCCCGCCGCCATGCGCATCCTCGGCGACTGGAACTGGTGGCCCGCCGGTCGCAGAAAAGTCTTCAGAAGCGGAGATAAGATTAATTCTTGATCCTGGTAGGGTAGAGGAATAAACTACTTTTCGATATGGTCGAGTTTGAGCGGATACTCAAGGATCGGGGCTACCGTCTGACCAACCAGCGGCGGGCGGTAGTGAGGGAGCTGGAAGGGGCGCGGCATCTTTCTGCGGAGGATATCTACGACCGGCTCAGGGAGGAGCACCCGGAGCTTGGTCTCTCGACGGTCTACCGGACGCTGGACCTCCTGACCGAGCTTGGCATCGTTCGCAAGGACGATTTCGGCGAGGGATACTCGCGCTACGAGTTGGCAACCGAGAGGATGCACCACCACGCCCGCTGCCAGGAATGCGGCAGGGTCATAGAGTTCAACGAGGAGCTGATGGAGTACCTGGCCCTGCAAGTCGAGCGTGAAACCGGATTCGTTACCGACTGGCATGAGATCACGCTGTACGGACGCTGTGCCGAGTGCGCCGCGCGGGATTAGAGACGCTGACGCCTCGGCTTTCTGGCGGTGCTAGACCGTGAACTTCAGCCCATCTTTAGCCACGACGACTTCTCCTGAGTAGCCGCGCCCGATTTCGGATACTAGGTCGAGCCTGTCGGCTGTCGGGTAGATGTGGGTTACCACCACCCGCTCGACGCCGGCTTCGCTGGCGATCCGGGCTACTCCGCCCGGGGTAAGGTGCCCTGGCACCGGGGCATCGTCGGGGAAGGAGCACTCGGAGAGCAGGGTGTGCGCTCCGCGCGCCAGATTCACGACTGACTCGCTGTATTCGGTGTCGCCGGTGTAGACGAGGGAGCCACCTTCCGTCTCCAGGCGGTAGGCGATACTCTCGGGGCGGTGCTGCGCTGGAGCCCACCGGATGCGGCAGCCTGGAAACTCCACGGGAAAGGCGCATTCGTGCGGTAGCTGTGATATCTCCGTCTCGTAATCGCCGAGCATCCACTCTCCCCAGACGGCGATGATCTTGCTCCAGAAATCTTCGAATGGTTCGGGGCCGTAGATGGCGAGCGGCCGGGTGCGCGGTTCCGTGGCGCCGTAGTTTATGGAGAAGAGCAGCGGCACGACGTCGGAGGTGTGGTCGGGGTGGAAGTGGGTGAAGAAGATGCGGTCGGTGGCGAAGGGGTCGAGACCTGCGCGGAGCATCCCGCGGACGGCGCCGGAGCCCAGGTCAAGCACGAGCATCTCTCCGCCTGTCTCTACAACCACACAACTCTGCCTGCGGGCGAGGCGCGGCACCACGGTTCCCGAACCGACGACCGTTATCTCCAGTTTCTAGCCTCCCTTCTCTTTTCGAAAAGCCCACGCGAGCCCGGCTGCTCCCAGGAGAGCGCCGCCAATGGTATCCGAGGCCCAGTGCGTCCCCAGGTATACCCGGCTCGATATCATGCTTGCCAGGAAGATCAGGATGAATATGCGCGTCGCCCGGCTCTCGGAGAGTGCGAAGAGCGAGCCCAGCACGAGGACCGTCCGGATCACATGCCCGCTCGGATACGGGAAGCGATGGTCTACCTGCACGAGCGGTGTGGGGTCCGGCACGCGGCTGATCCCGACGGGCATAGCCGGCTGCGGCAGCAGCATCTTCATCGCATACTCCAGCGTGCCCGTTGCGAAGAAAGCTATGATTAGTCGCCTGGAGAGCGAGCGGTGGCCGCCGAGGAATAAAGACGCGGTTAGCGCGAGGAAGGCGGATCCGGCGATCTCCACGCTTCCGGCTATGGAGAGGAGCCGACCGAGGTCATCTAGCGGCTCTGAGGCTCGGGCTCGGGCCGAGCGGAACGCCCAGAAGTCGAACTCCTGCAACCATCCGCTTCCGACGACTGCGGAAAAAGCGGTAAAGGTTCCAGCCAGTAGAGGGAACGCGGCGCTGCCAGGGCTTTTCATGAGTTAAGAGCTTAGCAGAGAGCGAAGCGCCAAACACAAGAAAGGGCTGGAAAGCTCCAGCCCTCTATTCCCCGGAAAATGTTTTACGGAAGTTCAGGCGACGGCGTTGCGCAGGATGCGGCCGTATTCTCCGCCTTTGAGGATGCGCTCCGCTTCGCGCTGGAGCTGGCGGACCCGCTCCCGCGAGATGTCGAGCTCGTCGCCGAGTTCGGCCAGCGTGGCCGGGTCGCGGTCGTCGAGGCCGTAGCGCCGGATCAGGACGTACCGGGCGCGCTCCGGAAGCTTTTCTATGGCTTCCTTGAGCTGCAGGGTTTCCATCTCGCGCATCACGGTGTCAGGCGTGTCGGAGATCCTCTCGTCCTCGATGAAGTCGCCAAGCTCCGAGGAACTTTCGTCGGTCGAGACCGGCTGATCCAGGCTCGTGGCGTCCGGCATCGCCCTCGTCGTCAGCCTCACTTCCTCCAGCCCCCACCCGAGCCGCTCGGCAACCTCCTCGTCGCTGGGCTCACGCTCCAACTCGAGGGCAAGCTCGTTGTAGGCGCGGCTGACCTTGCGGATCTTCTCGGTCATGTGCACGGGAACGCGAATGGTGCGTCCCTTGTCAGCTACAGCCCGCTGCACAGCCTGCCGTATCCACCAGGTGGCGTAGGTGGAGAAGCGGTATCCTCTGTCGGGATCGAACTTCTCGACCGCCTTCATCAGCCCGATGTTGCCCTCCTGGATCAAGTCCTCAAACGGCAAACCGTAACCGCGATACTTCTTGGCCACCGAGACGACCAGACGCAGGTTCTTCTCGATCAGACGCGACCTCGCGCGTCCATCGCCTTTCTTGGCTCGCCTGGAGAGGTCTATCTCCTCCTGGTGGGTGAGAAGATTGCCCTGGCCGATGTGCGCCAGATACTTCGCCAGAAGCTCCGGCGTCTCGGTCTCACGCTCTAGCTTGGTGTTCCCAAGCCGCTTTTCCAACTCTTCGGTCAACTCAGCCTCCTTCAAATACTATTCTACCCGAAATCAGTTTTAGAAACTACTCTTGGTTTTAGTTCTCCGGCTCTGCAAATCTTTACGGTACGCTCTCCCCACCTCGTGGGCGACTCACTTCCCTATGTGCAAAGTTATATACGTATGGAAATGACGGAAGGTTTCATTTTTGCGGGCAGCACGGGTCGCAGGTTCTCAACGAGTCCGGTTTCGTTTGCGAGTATACTGGATGGTGTGCAGGGATCTGAGAGGATATCCGGAGAGATAGAGAAAGCCTTGGCGGATATTCTTGCTCTCTGGCGTCAGAGCAGGGAGCCTGCGCAGGATGAGGAGGCTTTCTCGAAGCTCTCCGGCGGTATGAAGCGCCTGATGGGGGTCTTCATCGAGTTTCTCCGCAGCCCCCGGACTGTCGAGAGCTTCGGGCGTGGTGGCGCCACGCACGCGCTGGTGGAGGAGGTCGCGGGCTACCAGCACCAGCTTGGCCGGGATGCCGTCGGGGTCATAGAAGACTTCGCGGTTCTGCGGAGGCTCATCTGGCGCACCGTCGAGGAGAGGGTTGATCTCTCGGGGCTAGATGGGGGAGTGGTCGCCGGGTTTTTCGTGAAGCTGATGCAGGCCTCCGATTGGGTAACCGAGACCGCGCTCGAAGCCTTCGACGCCCTGGTGCAGAGGGAGATGGACGAGGCTCTGGGACGGGCAGCGGCAACCGATCTTCTGACGGGACTTCCGGATCGGGATCTCTTTGGTCGCCTGCTCTTGCCCCGCACCATCGAGGCTCACGAGAAGCTCTCGCTGGCTATCTTCGATATAGCAGCCTTCTCCGAAGCTGTGGCGGCGGGAGAGGTGGGTCAGGCCCGCGATGCCGTGCGGCGTCTCGCCGAAACAGTGCAGAAAGCCGTGCCCGGGGAGACCATTTGCGCCCGTTTCGGGGACGATGAGATCTGCGCGCTCCTGCCCGGAGAGAGTGGCGAAGGGGCCTACCGCGTCGCGGAGGACATCCTGCGCGCACTCTGGGAGGAAGATCCCGAAGGCTTCCAGGTGGATGTCGGAGTGGCCGAGTATCCGCTCCACGCCCGAAATGCCGAAGGGCTGGTTACCGAGGCGCTAAAGGCTCTCAAGATTGCTAAGCGCGTCGGTGGCAGCGGTATCGTCGTTGCAAGGTAAAGAGAGAAGGGGGAACTTCATGATAGCGGTTATGAACAGCCTGCCCGTAAAAGAAGGCGCTGCGGGCGAGATCATCGAGCGTTTCCAGAAGAGCCAGGGACACGTGCAGAACTTCCCCGGCTTCGTCTCCATGGAGGTTCTCAGTTCGGAAGACGCCCACGAGGTCCTCGTTATCACCCGCTGGCGAGACCGAGGCGCTTTCGATGCCTGGGTGAACAGCGAAGCGTTCGGAAAGGCTCACGGACGCGGTGGTGAGGGCCTGCTCACCGGGCACCCCAAGATGAGCCTCTACGAGGTCGCCGTCGAGCGCGAACCAGGGATCTCGGACACCGGCCAGGGCTCTCAGAAGAGAGCGTAAGAAATCCCCGGCGGCTCTCCAGAAGAACCCGAGGGCTGGTACTCGCCCTTGCCCAGAACAGCGAACATAAAGGCGAAGAGAAAGATCAGTACGAAGATCAAAATCGCGTACGATAGAGTCCGCAAAACATCTCCCTGACTCGACTCTTGTTACTAAAGTATTTTACTCTGCCCATCGCTGGCTTGCACTCGAAAGGTACCAGACTGGACCTGTAATGTACAATAGCAGCCGGTAGCAAACGCATCATTAGGAAAAGCTGACACATGGGAAGAGTTGTAGAGTTTGGCGGCGGGGGCGGAGTTGGACACTGACCCTTTTCTTGTTGAGTACAGGCGGGTTCAGGAACAGGAATGCCAGGAGCTACTGCGGCTGCTTGAAGGTCTGGGGATAGCATCAGCCGACCGGGAGTACCGGCCGGGAGACGCCATCTATCGGGAAGGTGAGTACGGGGATGCGCTCTACATTCTGGTTTCGGGCGTAGTGAAGTTGTTCCGAGCCTACTCGGGGAGCAAGGAGGCCACGCTCAGGCTTCTAAGGCCCTGGGATATCTTCGGGCACCTGGCGTTCGCAGGTGAGACCAAGCAGCTCGCTTACGCGGAGGCCGTTACCGAGTGTAGGGTAACGAAGGTTCCCAAAATATTCGTCGAGCGGGCTATCCGGCAGGACCCCAGGGTGGCCTTCAAGATAATGACCCTTCTCGAGCTCAGGCTGGTCCAGTACGAGGAGTTGGTCAAGTGCCTGCTCCCGCGTGAAACCGAGGTGCGCATCGCCAACCTCCTGCCGATGCTGGCCCAGAAGTTCGGCGAGAGCAGCGGGGACGGCGCGGTTACGATAGACCTTCGTCTCACCCACCAGGAACTGGCGGCGATGGTAGCCTCTACCCGCGAGTCCGTTACCAAGGTTCTAAACGACATGCGCAACCGGGGTGTGATCCAGATAGAATCCGGGCGCATCACCCTCAAAGACTCGCACGCCCTGGCCGAGCTTGGCCGCGCGTAAACCCCTACTCGCGGACTGTGGGCGCTTGTTTTATCCTTCGGGCTGTGATGTCTGGAGCCGGAGGGCCATAAGATCCTGGAAATCTTCGAAGCGGTTTTTCTCGGCGTGGTCCAGGGGCTCACGGAGTTCCTGCCCGTCTCGAGTTCGGGACACCTGCTGCTGGCGCAGTATTTCCTGGGTCTGAACGAGAGACGTTTCGGGCTCGCTTTTGATGCGGCGCTGCATCTCGGGACGGCCCTCGCCGTTCTGTTGTTTTTCTGGCGGGATATCCTGCGGCTGGCTAGAGCGTTTTTGAGGTCGTTGCGGCGGGGGCCAGACTTTCTGGATCTCGATGAGCGCATGGCCTACATGCTCATCGTCGCGTCCATCCCGGCGGTGATCATCGGGGGGCTGTTCGAGGGGTTTTTCGCGACAGCGGTTCGCTCTCCCTGGGTCGTGGTCTTCACCCTGGTGCTGGTGGGCGCGCTGTTTCTGGTCGGCGAGGCCGTAGGGCTCAAAAGGCGCAGGGCCTCGAAGCTCTCTTTTGTGGAAGCGTTCGGGATCGGACTCGCGCAGGCGGCGTCGCTGGTTCCCGGCGTCTCGCGCTCGGGGGCGACGATAACCCTGGGGCTGTTCCTGGGACTCCGCCGTGAGGAGGCGGCGCGATTCTCCTTCCTGATGAGCTTCCCGATCACGACCGGCGCGGGGCTTCTGAGCCTGGCCCAGTCCGCAAGCGGAGGTATGGGCGCCCACCAGGTGGCGATGTTCGTCGCGGGGTGCATCTCCGCCGCTCTGGTGGGATACCTAGCGATCCGCTTTCTCCTGAACTACCTGGCCGGGCATAGCCTGCGGGTCTTCGCCTACTACCGGTTCGGGCTCGCGGCCTTCGTCGCGCTCCTCTTGCTCATCTTTTGACACGCTACAAGAAGTTTTGGTAACTTATGTCAATCATGCGTGCCGGAATGATATCAGGCTTCCAAAAGCAGCGCCGCGGTTTCCGCCTGCCGGCCCTACGATTTAGCTAGGAGGAGCGCGACCGCGCCACGGCGGCTGCGCTTCTCCCGTTTTAAGTTCTCACCGTACAACCTTCCTGGAGGTACATCGAAGTCGTGTTCGCCTTGAAGTTCAGAATATGCATAGCAGTAACCGTCGAGGAGCGCGGGCGTGTTTGCCAGGGATAGGCAGGAGGCGCCCGAAGAGATGGGTGTGCTCCGGCAGAAGATAGACACGGTGGATGCGGAGATCGTGCGCCTGCTCGACGAGCGGGCGCGGTTTGCGCGCAGGATCGGGGAGATCAAACGCGAGAAAGGGCTCGACGCCTACGCCCCGGCGAGAGAGCGGCTGGTGCTGGACCGGGTGATGTCTCTGAGCGAGGGGGAGTTCCCCAGATCGGGGCTCGAAGCCGTTTTCCGGGAGATCATCTCCTGCTCGATATCGCTCGAAGCCAGGTTGAAGGTCGCCTATCTCGGACCGGAGACTACCTTCACCCACGAGGCGGCTCGCAGGTCTTTCGGGACCAGCGTGGAGATGGCGCCGCGTGCGACGGTAGCGGAGGTCTTTACGAATGTGGAGCGCGGTGAGGCTCAGTACGGGGTAGTTCCCGTCGAGAACTCTATGGAGGGAGCCGTAGCCCATACCCTGGACGAGCTGATGAACAGCCCGCTGAAGATCTGCGGCGAAATCTACCTGCCCGTCTCGCAGAACCTGCTCTCGAAGGAGGAGTCTCTGGGCAGCGTCTCGCGCGTCTTTTCCCACCCGATGGCGCTCTCTCAGGTTTCTTCCTGGCTCCGCCGCGAGCTTCCTCGCGCGAGGGTGGAGGAGGTGGAGTCTACGGGAGAGGCGGCGCGCAAGGCTGCCAGAGAAGCTGGGGTCGCCGCCGTCGGGAGCGAGCTCGCCGCCGAGGTTTACGGCCTGAACGTCCTGGCGCGCAACATCCAGGACGCCAGGGCCAACGCCACCCGGTTCATCGTGCTCGGAAAATCCTGGTCGGAGCCTACCGGCAGGGACAAGACGAGCGTGGTCTTCTCGGTCAAGGACCGTCCGGGAGTCTTGAGGGACGCGCTCGCTTCGTTCGCCGAGGAGGGTATCAACCTGACCCGCATCGAGAGCCGCCCGAGCCGCAAGCGGGCCTGGACATACGTTTTCTTCGCGGACTTCCAGGGGCACCCACAAGAGGAGAGGGTGAAGCGAGCATTGATGGCCCTCGAAGAACACTGCCCGTATGTCAGCGTGATCGGGGCCTACCCCGAAGTCTCCGCCGAGGTGTTCGGGTAAGGAACGGCTCTGGACTTCAAGAGCGCCGCGAGGGAAGTTTTGAGAGAGGTCGGACACCCCCTGCACTACACGGATATAACCGAGCTTGCGCTGGAGGCCGGATACCTTGAGAGCGCCGGGAGAACCCCGCACAACACCATGCGCGCGCGGCTCTCGGTGGACGTGAGGGATAACCCCGATACACCTTTCGCTCAGACGGCCCCCGGCGTCTACGGCCTCAAAGGTATGCGAGGGTAATGATGTATATTGAGCCCTGTAAAATCGCAATTTCTAGGAGCGTTGCTGATGGTTGAGGTTGCCAACAAAGCGGCTGAGGCCGCCTGGAAGATCAAAAACCTGAAAGACTACGACCGGAGACTGGAGAGAGCGGCGAGAAGGGTGGACGAGCTCTCGCGCGAGCGGGGCGAGGCTGCGCTGGTGATCTACGAGGCCGCCCTGGCGAACAGCGGGCGTCCTGCGGAGGAAGTTCGTGGCCTGGTCCGTAGATTCCGCGAGACCTTCGAGGACGAGGACGAGCCGCTGACCATCCCGAGGGTTAGCGGCATCATGAACGTCGGGGGAGACGAGTGGTTCTTCGGCGAGGAGGATCTGAGGCTCATGACCGGGAGGTTGCTGGGACAGTTCCAGCATCGGGTAGCCCAGTACAACTACGTGGACGAGCGAGAAGTCTTGAGGCGCTGGGCCGACTCCCACGACACGGCTCTGTTCATCCGGCGGCGCATATGCGACACGGAGCCTATAGCGGGCGTGGTCCCCGGCGTTGACCTTGCCATGATGCAGCATTTGCGGGTCGCCGCCGGGGGCAACACCCTTATCCCTTCAGCGGGTGTGGCGAGCGTTCTCGAAACGCTCGGTTTTGGTCAGGCCGGGGATGACTACGAGGTACTCGCCCGCGCGGAAGAACTGGCGTTGCACCTGGATCTCCCCGCCCCGATAGTCGGGGAGATGCTCGAAGAGTTTGCCCGCGAGTCCTTTTCGGACTTCCCGGAACCGCCGGAGCCCGAGGAGCCACAAGAGGAGACGGAGGAAGCTGAGGAACAGGAGCCTTCTGAAGAACCAGAAGATTCCGGGAAAACGGAGTAAAACTCCCGGAGAGGATGCTTTGCAAGAAGCTCCGGGATGATAGAATGCCTGAGAGTATCGTCAAGAATTCGTTGGGCACAATCTAACATCGCGTTGGCCGGAGCATAACTTCGGAAGAAATTTGAGGAGCAAACGCTAGTATGGCAGAGTCGAAAAAACGTGTTGCGTTAAAACCGCACACAAAGCAAATCCAAGAATGGGTTGACGCGGGCAAGAGTGATGAATGGATCGCCGATGCTTTGGGAACCAGCGCCTCTTCCGTACAGTCTTTCCGCAGCCGCAACGATATCTACCGCCGCGACAGGGTAAATCGCGAGCCCGAGAGCATCTTCGAGGGCGTTCTGGATCACGGCGAGCGCGACGGCTGGGGGATGTGGTTCGACCCCTCGGTGGCCGAGGATCCCATCTGGAAGGAGCACTGGGCAGGGGTTGACGCGGTAACGGTCAAGATAGCCCAGGACTCGATAGTTCTGGAGGCCGATCACCAGGAGTCCCGGACGACAGAGAATAGTGGAGGTAGCGAAGCCGCTTCGGCGGCAGCGCCGCTGGATACGGACGGAAAGACCGGAAGCCTTTTTACTGCTGAGCCCCCGGATTCTCCAGAAGCTGGAGGACCCCGAGAGCGGGGGCGGGTCAAGTGGTTTGACGCGGACAAGGGCTACGGCTTTCTGGTGCGCGCTACCGGCGAGGACATCTTCGTGCACCACTCGGAGGTAGTGGGGGATCCGGGAACCCTGGAGCCGGGCGGCGACGTGGAGTACGAGGTGGGTCAGAACGAGCGAGGCCCAAACGCACGCCGCGTTCGGCTCGTGGGCTGAAGATAGAGGCAAGAAAATTGCGCTGTTCTCAGGCGAGCAGATGCTCGACCGAAGCAAGCTCCAGAAGTTTGGGAGCCTGTCCGTCGGTGTTGCACGATATTCTCGTGATCGAGGCGTTCGGGGCGCGTTCTGAGCCGGGGAGGATCTCCGGTCCGAAAAGCTCTCTCAGATAAGCTCGCATGGCCCCGCCGTGCGAGACGATGAGCAGACGATCCCCTTCGGCGTGGCGGGCGCGGATGCCGGATAGTGCTTCGGCGAATCTCTGCAGCACCTCTTCGTCGGTCTCAGCGCCCACCAGGATCCAGCCTTCCTCTTCGGGCAGGCTTGCGAGTTTTCTTACGAGATCGGGGTTGCGCGCTTCCCGCTCGGCCCGCGTGGTGCCTTCGAGCATCCCTCCACGACGCTCCACGAGGCCGGGGACGGTAACGACCTCGCCATCAAAGTCGGCCTCGCGGGCTATGATCCTGGCGGTCTCCAGCGCCCTTAGAAGCGGGCTGGAGTAGATGCCGGATATTTCTTCTTTCGCCAGCGCGCGGCCCGTCTTGCGCGCCTGCTCTCTCCCTTCCTCAGAGAGCGGAAAGTCAAGCTGGCCCTGCCAGATGCCGCTGGCATTCGCCGTAGACTGCCCGTGGCGGATCAAAACTATCTCCTGATAAAGCATCAGAATAGATTAGTGCATGGAGGACGTATCCGGCAAATCTTCCAAAATGGTAAAATCCGGTATTCGGTATCGAAGCCATGGCTGAGGGGGGAATCGGGATGTTCTGGAGGCATCGAGGCCACGCGTTGGATGAGCAGCTTGATGATGAGGGTTTCATAGCTTTGTCTGAACCTATAGAAGTAGACCGCGATGCGCCGCGTCCTGCGGCCATACTCCGGATCGTTGGCGAGTTCGAGCAGCGCGGCAAGGACGTGGTAGACCTCTTCGAGGAGGTGGAATCTCCCTACGGTCGGGCTGTGCTTCCGATCCACCTGCGCGATGAGGAAGGAGACCTCTTCATCGAGGTTCTGACCGTGCCTTGGGATGATTCGAGTTTTGAGGATGCGCTAAGGGCCGCAGCCGTGTTGCGGAACTCGCGGTACGCCGGGGCCAGGCTCGAACTTCTTAGCGCCTACCCCGCCCCCGAAGAGATGGCTTTTTTCTTCGGCCGATCTCCGGCAGCGTTGCTCCAGTTGGACCTTCTGCAGGAAGTCCGGGAGGACAGAGAGCCGGAGGCCCTCGCCGAGGCATTTAGGAAGACCGCCGCCCGCCACTGGGGGGTGGATCTGGACTACGACGCGAGATGCCTGCCGCTGGTAGAGGAGCTTCTGAAGGTTCTCCTGCGCAAAGACGAAAAGCTTGCCCCAAAATCGCCGGTTCTGGATGTCTTCGTAGAGGGTTTGGGCTGCTATCTGGGTGAGATCATACGTAACAACGCCAGAGAGGCAGGCTCCTGGGATATGGAGCAGGGGAGCGAGGGAAACTGGACCATTGGATTTCGAACGCGTAGCGCGGACCCCATCAGCGAGGCCCGCGCCTTTTTGAACAACGGAACCGAGCGTTCTCTTTCTAACTATGTAGGCTCAGAACTCGAAGAGTTGAACCGCGACCGGAACTACTCGTAACGCTTGCGCAGCTCCCGGATAATGTTTGTCGAATCTACCAGAACCTCATCACCAATGGTCAGAATCGGGATGGCCCGCTGCCCGGAGAGGCGTATAACCTCTTCTCTGCCGTCGGCGTCCGCGTTAACCGGTTCGTAAGGAAGATCCAGCCTGTCCAACTCGTTCTTTACCCGCCGGCAGTACGGGCAGTAGCTCCCCGTATATAGCTTGATGGGTTCTTTACTTGTTTGGGTTGCAGGCAAAATCAACCTCCAAATCTGCGCTTGCAAGATTTTCCTTCCAAAATCCTCAACCCACATTATATCCTGGATCGTGGAGAGTCCTATACTCCAGGTTGATCAAAATAGATAACAGCTTCATAAAAGTTGCTGGAATAACCTGGCATCGCATGCTAGGGTTGATTCGTTTTGTTGGAAGGTAAGATGGGACAGATCGGGCCGAAGAGCTTGCTTACAGTGTGGAGGATAGCCGGTGAGTTTGAAGGATCCGCGGGGAGAGTCTGACAAAGTGAACCTCAGAGGGCTCTTCGGCGGTGGCTCGCGGACCGGTAAGGGTGGCGGATGGAAGGTACTTATTGGCCTTGTATTGGTCATCTGCGCGGCGGTTGTCGCTATCGTGGCTGCCGACCACTGGATCAACTCCGGCAGGATCTACCGCGGTGTCAAAGTCGGCAGCGTGGACGTTGGCGGCAAGACGCCTGCGGAGGCCAGGAAAATCCTGGAGAAGAAGCGCGGCACGGGCGCGCTCAAGCGGATCAAACTCGACGGACCCAAAAAGGAGTACACCTTCGGCGCGAAGGAGATGGGCCTCAACCTCAACGTGGCTGCGAGCGTGGACAGGGCTTACGCCGTCGGACGACACGGTGGTTTCTTCGCACAGATCGGCCAGAGGGTCCATGCGACATTCGGGACCGTCAGCGTCCACCCGAAGCTGAACTACGATCCCAGGGTGGCGCAGGCCAAGGTCGAGAACCTTGCCAACAAACTGGACCAGAAACCCAGAGAGGCCTCCATCAATATATCCGGGGATCACGTCACGGTCGTTCCGGCCCGGAAGGGCTACCACGTGGACACCGGGGCGACGGCGAACAGCGTGGACCGGGCGATAGCCAACCTGACTGGCAACGCCAGAATAGTGGGAAAGACGCTAAGTCCGCAGATTTCGACCCAGGCCGCGAGCAAGGCTGCGGACAGGGCACGCCAGGCGATGAACGGAACAGTGGTGCTGAAAGCGCAGGGCCATCAGTGGACGCTCTCGCCTGCGGAGATAGGCCAGGACCTCTACATCACCAAAGATGGCAATGATCTCCTGGTCCGCCTGAGCCAGGCGCAGCTCAAGAACAGCCTCTCCGACATGTACTCGACGCTCACGGTGAAGGCTGTCAGCGCCGACTACACCGTAAACGGCACCCAGGTTTCCGTTACCCCGAGCAGAACCGGGCAGGCCATACAGAGCAAAAAGCTCTACAACTCCATGAAAACCGGAATCTTCCAGGGAGATCGCACCTACGACGTTCCCGTTGCCACGGATAAGCCCAAGCTAACGACTGCCAAAGCGGAGAGGCTCAAGCCTACGGCTTTGATCGGCAGTTACCGGACCAACTACATGACTTACAGCGACGATCCTGGCCGGGTTACGAACCTTCAGACGGCGGCCAACGCGATCAGCGGTCAGCTGGTGCCTCCGGGTGGAGTATTCTCGTTCAACCGACTGGCGGAGCAGTACCATTACCAGCCGACCAAGGTCATCGTCAACGGCAAGGTTACCCACGCAGACGGCGGCGGGCTCTGCCAGAGTTCCACCACCCTGTACATGGCAGCCAACTATGCCGGGCTGCAGCCCATCGAGCGACATCCGCACTACGCGGAGCTGCCTTACATCAGGCCGGGCTTCGATGCGACGGTATGGTTCGGGGCTTTGGACATGAAGTTCAAGAACACCTCTCCCGGATACATACTCCTCGAAGAGTCCGTAAATACCCAGACCGGATGGGTTACAGCCCAGATCTACGGCAAGCCCACCGGCAAGCACGTGCAGATGTGGTCGAAGAAAGTCTCGGTCCAGAACACCGACAAGGGGCCGATAGACAAGTGGATCACCTACAAGAAAGTGACCCAGAACGGCAAAGTCCTCTTCGATGGCGTTTTGCACGAAGACACCTATAAACCCCTGGAAGGCTAGGATTTTGGATAGGCTACCGAGCCGCTGTTTTCCCTAGGTAGCGGCTTCCACCACCAGTTCCACCTCGACCGGGGAGTTCAGGGGTAGTTCGGCTACCCCCACCGCCGTTCGGGCGTGCAGACCATTTTCCCCGAAAACTTCTCCGAGAAAGTCCGAGGTCCCGTTCAGGACTTCGGGCTGTCGGTTGAAGCCGGGGCTGGAGGCGACGTAGCCGGCAACCCTGACGATGCGACGTATCGTATCCAGGCCCCCGGCTTCGGATGCTGCCGCAGCGAGGGCGTTGAGGACGCAAAGCCGGGCAGCATCTTTCGCTTCTTCCACGGTTACCTCGGCCTCTACCTTGCCCGTGCAAGGTAGCTGACCGTTCTCGAAGGGAAGCTGGCCCGCCGTGAAGATCCAGGAGCCAATGCGCGCGGCGGGTACGTAGGAGCCTGCGGGGGATGGAACCGCGGGAAGCTCGTAGCCGAGCTCGCGCAGCCGGGATGTCGGCGTCTGTGCCAAGCTAGCGGAGCGCGCCCTCGTACTCGGTAGGGTCGTAGATGAGGGGGTGGCTCACGCCTAAAGTGTCTCCGGAGATGACCTCTCCTATGAAGATGGTGTGATCCCCGGCACGCGCGGTGTCCAGCAGCCGGCAGTCGAGGTAGGCCAGGCAGTCGAGCAGGAACGGCGAGCCGCCGGGCGTAACGCCGTAGGGCACACCCTGGAACTTGTCGTGGTACTCGCCGCTGGTTTCGCCGAAGTGCGTGGCGACATCTACCTGGTCCTCGCGCAGGATGCTCAGGGCAAAGGTCCCACTCTCCAGGATGCGGTCGTGGGTGTAGCGATCTCCGCGTACGGCTACCGCGATGCAGGGGGGACGTTCGGAGGTTTGCATCACCTGGGAGGCGGTCATCGCGCTCGTATCCTGGCCGCGACGGGTAGCCAGCACGTATACCCCGTGGGTGAGGTATCTCATCGCGCCCTGTATGGAGTTGGCTTCGTGCGGGTCTCTTTCCACCCTGTTAACTCTCCTATGACGTTGCCTCTGCAGGTATTTTACCAGGAGCGGGTATACTCCTTGCCATGTTGTACGTTGCGGATGTTCTGGGGTGGATTTGAGCATCGAACTCGCCGGCGTCGGTGTCCTGCAGGCCGTCGTGTATCTGCTGTTCATCAGGGCTGTGGATCTCTACGAGCGAGAGTCCTTTTTCTACGTGATACCGGTTTTCGTGTGGGGGTTTACGGTCGCGGTTATTATCTCCTTGCTCTTCGAGTCCGTGGTCGAATATACGCTGAGCGCGGTAGCGACGGCGAAGGTCGCGCGGCTGGTGACGGCGGTCGTGGGGGCCCCCGTGATCGAGGAGTGCGCCAAGGGGCTGGCGCTGCTTCTGGTGTTTGTGGTGTCGTATCTGGTGGCCCGTCATCGGGGTGCGATCGAGTTCTCCGGGGTGATGGATGGGATAGTCTACGGCTCAGCGGTAGGCTTCGGATTCTCCATCGCCGAGGACCTCTTCTACTACGCTCACTTCGGTCCGCAGGCTTTTATTGTGCGCCGGATCTTCGGCGGGTTCGCCCATGCCGCTTTTACCTCTCTTACGGGCGTGGGGTTCGGGCTCATACCCTGGGTCCGCAGCAGTTTTCTGAAGGTTCTCTTGCCCATCCTGGGGCTTGCCGGGGCGATACTCCTTCATGCCACATTCAACTTTACCGCCACGCTGCTCGGACCGCTGGCGTACGCTTTCCTGCTCGCCGTCGTGATCCTCTACGTCTTGCTGATCATCGTCTGGCTCGCTGTGGAGCGGCGGGTGATCCGCAACGAGCTGCGTGACGAGATGTACGATGGAACCATCAGCCCGGAGGAATACGCCATGATGCCAACCTACTTCCGACGAAAGGCCCACTACGCAAAGCTCGTCCTCTCGGGGCATTTGAGAGCCTGGCACAGGTCGCGCAAAGCTCATGCTCTCGCGGTAGACCTCGCCTTTACCAAGCGCCTCGCCCGGCGTACCCGCTCACCCTGGCAGCAGGACCGGGCGAACAAGCTCCGGCGCCGCATCTGGGGCTTGCAAGACGTGTCATCTCCCGGGGCCGGAGCCTGAACGCATCCGGGGTAATACTGGCCGGTGGTAGAAGCCGGCGGATGGGCCGCGACAAGCTGGACCTCGAAGTTGGCGGCGTGCCTCTCATCCGGCGTGTCTACGATGTCCTGGCAAGGCAATGTGAAGAGGTACTGGTTGTTGGTCCCGAGAGGTGCAGTGTACTCCCCGCGGAGGTCCGGTACGTCTCCGACCTGCGCCCGGGATTCGAAGGGCCGCTCGCGGGAATGGAGGCCGGGTTCCTCTCCGCGCAGCATCCACTGGTCTTCGTCGCAGCCGGGGATATGCCGTTTCTGCCAGAGAAGATGGTAGGCTACTTGCTGGGGCACGTCGCGCAGGGCGATCTCCGGGCGGCCATCCCCCGCTGGAAGGGGATACACCCTCTGTGCGCTGCTTACGAACGCGGTATCCTCCCGCTGGTGCAGAAGGTGCTGGATGATGGAGTGCGGGCAGTCCGGGGGATGCTGGAGAGCATAGAGCGGGTAGAGTATTTCGAGGAGGAACTCACGCGGTTCGGAGACCCGGATACTTTCCTGATGAACGTCAACACCATGGAGGATCTGGAACGCGCGAGATCCGGGTGATACTCTCGCCGCTGGCAGGACTTTTTGGAGATCTCTGGCTGCTCACCTGTACGTACCGCAGCGGTTTTCCCGGAAAGAGCGGGCGGGCAGAGGTAGCGGTGGTGCTCGGGGCGCAGGTTCTTCGGGGTGGCAGGCCGAGCACAACCCTCAGGGCACGAACGGAACACGCGGGACGGCTCTACGCGGAAGGCAGGGTTTCCCTGCTCATACCGACCGGAGGGGTGGGGGAGCATCCGCCGAGCGAGGCCGATATCATGTACGAGCTACTGCGGAGTCTGGGGGTGCCGGATGAGGCTATCCTGCGGGAAGACAGGGCTCTCAATACCTGGGACTCGGCGCAACTGGTGGCAGAACTTGCGAGACGGAGGGGAATACAGGAGACGCGGCTGGTAACGGACCCGCTGCACTGCGTGCGGGCCGTGGCCGCGTTCCGGGAGGCCGGGCTGAATGCGGTTGCGGAGCCGGTGTATAGTAGCCCGATGTGGCGCAGACCCTGGTTCCGGCGGGGGCAGTTTATGAGGGAGGCCGCAGCTATAGTCTGGTATCGGGTATGGCACCGGGTAGGATCGCGCTTCCCGCGGTAGCCGTCGGGGTCCTCGCGGTCTCCGCAGCGGCCGTCTTCATCCGGCTGGCGAACGCCCCAGCCATAGGGATCGCTTTCTGGCGCTGCGCTTTGGGCGTGGTGGTCTTGCTGCCGTTTGCCGCCGTGCGCCGGGAGCGGTTGCCGGACAGGCGGGTTCTGCTTGTCGGGGCGGCTTCCGGCGTGGCTCTGGGGGCGCATTTCGGGTTCTGGATCTCCTCGCTCAGCTACACGAGCGTGGCGGCCAGCGTGGTCCTGGTCAGCACCCAGCCGGTTTTCGTGGCGATCTTCGCCTACCTTCTGTTCCGGGAGAAGACCTCGCCGCTCTCTTTCGTGGGGATACTGGTTGCGATCGCGGGCACGGCGATCATCGCCGGAGGGAGCGCCTCCTACGGCGGGGGAGCTTTTTTCGGAAACGTGCTCGCGCTTCTCGGGGCGGTTGCGGTTGCCATTTACGTCCTGATCGGGCGCTCCCTGCGCACCGGTGGGATGGGTGTGATCCCCTACGCGATCGTGGTTTACTCTTCGGCGGCGTTGATGCTCCTCATCGTCGCGCTCATTATGGGAGTACGGCTCTGGGGGTACTCCGGGGAGACCTGGATGTGGCTCTTCGCCATAACGCTCGGGCCGCAGATTCTGGGCCACACGGCCTTCAACTGGGCGCTTGGGTACGTGGAGGCTTCCGTGGTCTCCGGGACGATACTCGCCGAGCCCGTCGGCTCCTCGCTTCTGGCGTGGTTGATCCTGCACGAAAAACCGGGCATTGCGACTGTGCTCGGCGGCATCGTGGTCCTCTCGGGGCTGTTTTTCCTGCTGCGAGGCCGCCCCAAAGAGAGCGTGGCCTAGAGCAAACATCTCACAATCCCTCAGCATGCGATGGTGTATGCTCTAGCATCGAGATGAGCAAGGTCCGTGAACCGGCAGAGGAAAGTTTGAGCCCGCTGAGGGTAGGAATTTACTACGGCGCGATCGCCGTCGCCATCGCGCTCGTGACGAACCTGTATCCTCTCGTTCTGGACCCGTCGCGGGTCGAGGGTTGGATCCTGGCGGTCCTCGCCACCTATGACTACCAGATTGCCCTGGCTGCGTATCTCTTTCTGGGGATTCTGGCAGCTCTTCGGGTGCAGCCCTCGCACGTAGATCAAGATGTTCCCCGCCGCTCGCTGATGCTGCGTGATGCAGTCCTGGCCGCGACTGTGGTCGCGGTGATGGTCGGCGTGGCGCTCTTCATAATCATCTTTCTCGAAGCCACAGTTTTCGCGGATGCGATGCGCTCCTACGCTCAGGGTGCGGCCCCGAAGATCGTCTCCTACATCAACGAGGCCCGCAAGATACTCAGCGACCCGCCCCCGCCTGCCCGACTGGGGCCGACCAGGGCCGCGCTCCAGCCGCCGCGGATCTGGGATCTGGGCCGCTCCATCTTCAACGGCGTCCTGCGGGCAGTCATCATGGGGGCGATAGGAGCGGTTATAGGGGCGCTGCGCGGACGTTCCCTGCGGGAAGAGAATAAGCAGAGCGAGGGCGCCGGACAGCGGGCGTAAGCCTCGAAAAATAAGCGTGGGAACGTGCGGCTTTCCCGGCTGCGGACACCTTAAAAACAGCCCCGGCTCGCCGCGAACCGGGGCTGCAGAAGCCAGGAAGACTTTTCTACGAGGCCAGATCCTCGCCCGGTTTCATCACGTGGATGTTCAGGTCGGGAGCGATCTCGGCGGCGTGCTTCTGGAACTCTTCGGGGGTACCGGGCAGGAACGGGAAGGTTCCGTAGTGGATCGGAACCGCGTGCTTGACGCCCAGTAGCCTCGCCGCGTGCGCCGCTTCGAACGGGCTCATTACGACCCGGTCGCCGATGGGCAGCAGCGCGAGGTCCGGGTTATAGAGCTGCGCGATGAGCTGCATGTCTCCGAAGACGGCGGTATCTCCGGCGTGGTAGAGCTTGAAGCCACTCTCGAACTCGAAGACGAACCCGCAGGGCTCACCGCCGTAGACCGTCGTGCCATCTTCCTGGGCGATGCTGGAGGAGTGGAAGGCGTGAACCGCCGTCGCTTTGACGCCCCCGATTTCGAGCGTCCCGCCCTTGTTCAGAGGAGCGACGTTCTCGATGCCCTGGGTGCCGAGCCAGGAGACGATCTCGAAGTTTGCGACCACCGTTGCGCCGGTCTGCTGCGCCAGCGATACGGTGTCGCCCAGATGGTCGAAGTGGCCGTGGGTGACAAAGATCGTATCCAGCTCACCAACCTGCTTGAGGTCTTCCGGCGTCTGGGGATTTTGGGTCAGGAATGGATCTATGATTATCTGCTCGTCGCCAGCGGTGGTTATCCTGAAAGTGGCGTGTCCGAGGTAGGTGATCCTGGTTCCGCCAAGCATCTCATCCACGAGCTTGCCTCCCTCCTACTGCTTTCCTTCTCAACATTTGAAACGTAAATCAGCTTAAACATACCCTGCACGAAAGATGGAGAAACCCCAGGGCGTAAACTCCTGGCCCATCATTGCTTCACCGGGCGGTGAGCCTGCGACGTTCGCGCGGTCCGCTAGAATATCTCTGGTCCTTGTCTAGAGGTGTGGCAAGGGAAAAAGTTACAAGAAAAAGGGAGCCACGTGAGCTACCTACCGATCGAAGATCACGGGATAATAGGAAACCTGCATACGGCTGCGCTGGTCGGTACGGAGGGTACGATAGACTGGCTGTGCCTGCCTTCTTTTGACGCCCCGAGCGTGTTCTGCGCCATCCTGGATGACGAGAAGGGGGGACACTTCAGCCTACACCCCACCAGCTACGTCCGCAGCCAGCAGCTTTATCTGCCGGACACCAACGTACTCCTGACCAGATTCCTCTCGCCCGAGGGGGTGGCGGAGATTCTGGACTTCATGCCGATCATCGCTGGAGTGGGGGAGCGGCCTCGCCTCATCCGCAGCGTCCACATCGTGCGGGGGCAGATGACATTCGAGATGGAGTGCCGCCCGGCCTTCGACTACGCCCGCGAAGAACATAGTGTGTCCGTCGTGGGCAAAGCAGGGGCGGTTTTCAGAGGGGTGCGCAGCGCCCTGGGACTCTCCGCCGATGTGCCTCTGGAGGAAGGCCCGGCAAAAGGAGCGAGGGCCAAATTTACGCTGAAAAGCGGCGAGAGAAGAACTTTCTCCCTGCGAAGCATCCGGGGTGATGAAGGGCCGGGGGGCGTCATTTCAGAAGAAGAGTTCGAGGATTTGCTGCATGAGACCGTTACCTACTGGCGGCGTTGGATCTCACGTTGCAACTATGACGGACAGTGGCAGGAGATGGTGCGCCGCAGCGCCCTGGTTTTGAAGCTGATGGTCTACGACCCCACGGGCGCTCTCGTCGCCGCCCCGACTATGGGGTTGCCGGAGCGGATAGGCGGCGAGCGCAACTTCGACTACCGGTATACCTGGCTCCGCGACGCGGGCTTCACCCTGTACTCCCTGATACAGATAGGCTTCGAGGAAGAGGCCCACAACTTCATGAGCTGGCTCCGGGACCGCTGCGGAGAGAGTTCTGATGGGAGCCTTCAGCCGCTCTACGGGATAGACGGGAGAACCGAAGTCCCCGAGGTCGAGCTGGATCACCTCTCCGGTTACCAAAATTCCAGGCCCGTAAGGCTCGGGAACGCGGCGTACGACCAGCTCCAGCTCGACCTCTACGGCGCGGTTCTAGACGCGGCCTATCTCTACAACAAGTACGGGGCGCCGCTGGACTACGACCTCTGGAAGAACCTTCGCGGGGTACTCAACTGGCTCTCGGAGAACTGGCGCAGGCCGGACGAGGGGATGTGGGAGGTTCGCGGCGGGCGCCAGCACTTCGTCTCCTCGAAGGTCATGTGTTGGGTCGCTCTCGAACGGGCGACGCGCATCTCCCGCCAGCGGGGGCTGCCGGCGGGAGAAGGACGCTGGCTCCAGGAGCGCGACGATGTCTACGAGGAAATCATGCAGGCGGGCTGGAACCCCGAACGCAAGAGCTTCATCCAGCACTACGGCTCCGACGCCCTGGACGCCTCGCTGCTGCTGATGCCCCTGATCAAATTCGTAGGTCCCACCGATCCGCGCTGGCTGGCCACCCTGGACCGGATCCAGGACGAACTCTCCTACGATACCCTCGTGGACCGCTACCGCATAGAAGAAGCCGCATCCGACGGATTCACCGGGACCGAGGGGAGCTTCAGTTTGTGCTCGTTCTGGCTGGTGGAGTGCCTCACGAGGGCAGGACGGCTGGAAGAAGCCCGCCTCGCCCTGGACAAGATGTTCTCCTACGCCAACCACCTGGGCCTCTACGCGGAGGAGATCGGGCGCACCGGAGAGGCATTAGGCAATTTCCCCCAGGCGTTCACCCACCTGTCCCTGATCAGCGCCGCCGTCCACCTCGACCGCGCCCTGGGGCACATCTGAGATGCCGCTACCACCTTTCGAGGCGGTTCCGAATTTCAGCGAGGGCCGCGACGAGAAGAAGATCGGACGCATAGCAAACTCCGTCCGGTCGGTTCCCGGCGTCCGTATCCTGGGGCTCCACTCCGACCCCGACCACAACCGCAGCGTCCTGACGTTTGCCGGAGAGGAGGAACCGCTCCTGCACGCGTCTGTCGCCCTCGCCCGCGCCTGCGCCGTCGAGATAGACCTCTCCGCTCAGAAAGGCGAACATCCGAGGATGGGCTCCCTCGACGTGTTACCCTTCGTCCCGCTCGGAGACGCGACCCTCGAAGATGCGGCCCGCCTCGCGCGACGGGTGGGGGAGGAGATCGGGGCTCTGGGCTTCTGCGTTTATCTCTACGAGGCCGCCGCGACCGCCCCGCACCGGCGCAACCTCGCCGATATCCGGCGTGGCGGTTACGAGGGGATCGCTTCACGCATCGACGACCCGCTCTGGAAGCCCGACTACGGTCCGCAAAAACTCGACCCGCGGCTCGGGGCCGTAGCCGTCGGTGCCCGGCCATTTCTCATCGCATTCAACGCCTATCTCGACACCGATAACGTTGAGATCGCCCGCGCCATCGCCCGGCGGGTGCGCGAACGCGACGGCGGCTTGCCCGGCGTGAAAGCCCTGGGCCTGATGGTTGGGGGCAAAGCGCAGGTCTCGATGAACTTAACCGATCTGGAGAAAACTTCGATGCCCGTCGCCCTGGAGGCGATCAGAGCCGCTGCGAGGGAGCATGGCGCGCAGGTGGAGTCCACAGAGCTAGTCGGGCTCGCGCCTCTTGAGGCGATCTTGCAGACGGCGCGCTACTATTTGTCTTTGCGGGAACTGAAGATGGAGCACGTGCTGGAGAGCGGTCTCTGGGGTGTCGAGGATTCATAAGGTGTACAGGACAGAGGAGGCGGTTCTTTTATGGACGGTAGAGAGTTGAGGGTGGCGGCGATCCAGATGTCCTCCACCCCGAACAAGGAGGAGAACCTGAAGACGGCGGAGCGCCTGATCCGGGATGCTGTCTCCGCCGGAGCGGAACTGGTGGCTCTCCCCGAACTGTGGAGCTGCCACGGTCTCGAAAAAGTCTACTGCGAGAACGCCGAGCCAGTCCCCGGTCCCACGACGGACTTTCTGGGCGATCTGGCGCGGGAACTCGGGGTGTACGTGCTGGGCGGCTCTATCCTGGAGGCGATATTCGGCTCTGAGAGGTTGCACAATACCTCGACGTTCTTTGAACCGTCGGGGGAGATGGCCGCCGTTTACCGCAAGGTCCACCTCTTCGACGTTAAGGTCTCCGGCAAGGAATACCTGGAGAGCAGGACGATATCGCCGGGCGAGGAGATCGTTACGGCCAAGGCGGGTCCGGCGGTGCTGGGGCTCTCGGTCTGTTACGACGTGCGCTTCCCGGAGCTCTACCGGCTGCTCGCCCTGCGCGGGGCAGAGATACTCGCGGTTCCGGCGGCGTTCACGTTGCAGACCGGCAAGGACCACTGGGAGATGCTCCTGCGGGCACGGGCGGTGGAGAACCAGGCGTTCGTGGTCGCGCCCGCCCAGTGGGGTCAGAAGGCGGACGGGCGCTGGACCTACGGGCGCAGCATGATCGTTGACCCGTGGGGGACGGTTCTCGCACAGTGTCCCGACCGGGACGGCTACGCGCTCGCTACCCTGGACCTCGACTACCTGGAGAGGCTGCGGACCGAGTTTCCGGTGCTGGCGAACCGGCGCCCCGAAGCCTACCCCTGGTAGCTACAGGGAGAAGTTGCCCGTGGCGAGCTGTCTCAAGACCCTGTCCCGCAGCGCCGCGAGGTCCGGGGGCGAAGCATAAAGCTCAAACAAAGGTTGGAGGAGGTCCCGCGCCCCTTCGGGGGCTTCGGCGTTCGCGGGGATGACCAGGTGCGAGCCGTCCCTGAGCTCCAGCAGGCGCTTGCGTCCGCCACGCTTGCCGCGCTTGTGGCGGTCCTCGCCGTCTACCTCGACTATATCCAGCGAGTAGTCAACCATGGGCGCGTCGGCTATCGCCCCCCCCACGCCGTAGGCGTCACAGACGGGATTGAGATGGAGGATGTAATCCACATCTATCCCGCCGGAGGCGAACAGCTTGACGTGGGAGAAACCGTTGCGGTCCAGCTCCCACCGGACCTCCTGCATCAGATCTCGAAAGTCACCGCGCCGGTTGCCCGGCGTATCCAGCCTGACGGCGGTGATGGAGTCTGGAATAGCCCGCGCCGCCTCCAGAGCCCCGACCGTCTCATCGTCGAAAGTATCTATGAGAATCGTGCGCGGAACGTCGGGCCCCATGACCTCATCGAAGGCTCTGGCGGCCTCGGCGGTCGAACCGAGGACTAGAGCCAGAGCGTGGGGGAGGGTGCCCGTGGCGGGGATGCCGAGCCGTTTGGTGGCGAGGTCCACCGCGACCATGTCGCAGCCGCCGAGATAGGCCGCGCGTTCGATCATGGGCGTAACAGCCGGGTGCAACCGGCGTGCTCCGAAGGAAACCACCGGCTTTTCTCCCGCCGCCAGCCGGCACCGCGCCGCCCCCGTCGCAACCCCCGAAGCCTGGCATAGAAAGCCCAGAATAGCCGTCTCGTGCTCGGCGAAAGCCCCGTAGGGACCGGAGAGGGTGAGGACCGGTTCGTGCGGGCGGCAGATGGTGCCCTCTGGCACCACCTGCGCCTCCACCTCGACATCTTCGAGGAGGTGGGCTACCTCGTCCAGACCCGCGACGACGAACCACTCCTCGGGGTCGGAGGTCTTGTAGGCGACCTCCATGTGGACCGGGGTGTTCTCCAGCCCCCTTGCGCGAAGAACCTCTATCGTCCGGTGAAAGTAGGAGTCCGCTACCTGCGCCTCTTTGATCTCCTCTTCCGTAGCAGAGTTGAACCGCGTGATACCTGTGCTTCCCATGTGTGTTCCTTGTAGCCTTTCAAGTGGTGTGCTCTGGGCGGTATGATAGCTAATATGGCCGTTGCGCCGCTCACCGATGTTTGCACTGTGGTGAGCTGCAGGTAGAGATGGCCGCTCCTGTTGACCCCGCTTGTCCCTGGCTGCAGGTCATCTCAATATCTTGGTGCCCGGTAGCCCGCTGCCCTCGCCTGTGCTGGTGAGGCGAAGCACCTCTCGGGATGAGTGGCGGAGTAGTAGGGATCGCCGTGGGGGAGGTGGTAGATCTTCTCCCCATCTTCGGAGATGTTTCCCTTTATCGGATGGCTCCGGGGGCAGGACTCCTCCGAGACTGGCGCCACTCCACCCGAGGTCTTCTGGGAAGAAGCCTTGCTGCTCCGGGAGTAGTGGTAGCTGCCACCCGTTGAGGTCGATGAGCAACCAGGAGATCCCACACCTATGCCGTTGCCGCGATTCGTCTCCTTGCACTGCTCGCTCTTGGGCAATCCCCAGAGACCTCTGTGCGCCCGCCGTGCCTGCTCCTGGTCGGCCCTGAAGCGGGAAGCGTAGCGATCGTTCGGCGGGATGATAAGAAGCTGGGCCAGCCCCTTCTTCAACAACTCGTCCTCGATCATGGTGTGCTTGCCTACCCACAGGTATGCCAGCAGACGGTCATACTTGTCCTTGTGGGTGGTGTCGAAGGTCAGCCTGACCCGCTTGCCCTCAAGCCGGGAGCGGGTAAAGGCGGCGGCTTTCAGCGATAGAGGCTGGGTGGGGTAGCCCGGACGGACGTCTTCGGGCGTATCCGCGCCGATTATACGGATGCTGTGCTCTCCCTCTATCTCCGGCGAGACATCTACCGTGTCGCCGTCTACGACCCTGCTTACAGTTACGGTGGTGCCCCCGGCGCCAGAGCTTGCCGCAGATGGTGTTGCGCTGGAGGCGGTGCTTCCCGGGGCGCAGCCTGCCGCCGCAAGCGTCGTGACGATAACCAGTAGCAGCAGGGCCGTCTCGCAGAGCTTGCGGACTTTCCTGGTCGGGATCAAAGCCGCCCTCCCTTTTCTCGGCTGGTATTCATACCAGCGTTGTAGCATGTTCTGGTTTTCGACCTCGGCTTTTCCGGGTGTCTGTGTACGCCGGGAGAGGCATCCCATACAATAGCAAGTCATGAAGACACCTGGAGCGAACATTACCTTCGCCGCAGCCGCCGGAACCCCGTATGCCGCTGATGCTGCTGCGGAGGTCTATCGCGCCGGGGGCAACGCCGTGGATGCCGCTGTTGCCGCCGCCGCAGCGGTGAGCGTAACCGAGCCCTTGATGAGCTCGGTCGCGGGAGGCGGGTTCGCGCTCGTTCGCAGTTCGAAGGAAGAAGTGGAGCTCGTAGACTACTTCGAGGCGATGCCGGGCAAGGGGCTTCCCGCTTCGGCGTTCGGGGCGGATGGCAACCCGCAGGTAATTATCCTCAAGTACGGCGCCGGAGTGCGTTCGATCGTGGGGGCTGCCTCCTGTGGCGTGTCGGGAGCCCTGCGCGGCTGGGAGACGCTCTTGCTGCGGCACGGGAGGCTCACGCTGCGCGAGACTCTCGCTCCGGCCATCAGGCTGGCCCGCGACGGGTTCAGGCTGTGCAAGACCAGCGCGATGTGGTTCCAGGTTGCAGAAGAGGTCTTGCGTCTCACCGAGGAGACCAGGAAAAACTTCTACAAAGGAGAGCGGGTCTACCTGGAAGGGGAGGAGATGCGCTTCCCCGAGCTGGCCGATACCCTCCAGGCAATAGGCGAAGAGGGCGCGGACCTTTTCTACGAGGGCGGGCTGGCGAAAAAAATATCCGCCTACATCCGCGGGATGGGAGGCATCATAACGGAGCGCGACCTCGCCGAGTACGAGCCGATCATCCGCGAGCCTCTGAGCATCGGCTACGGGCCGGGAGCCATATACACCAACGGCCCGCCGTCCGCCGGCGGTTCCACCCTGGCCCAGATGCTCCGGATCATCTCGGCCTACGATCTGGCGGCCATGCCCGAAGAGGACTACGTGAGGGTAATGGCCGGAGCGATGCGGCTCGCTCTCCACGACCGGGAGACGGCCTACAACGACGGCGAGCACAACGCCAGCGTCTCGAAGAGGCTGACGAGCGAGGAGTACGCTATCTCCCAGCGCGAGCGCATCTTCGGCTCGCCGCACACCACGCACCTCTCCTGCGTGGACTCCGAAGGGTACGCCGTCTCCATCACCGCCAGCATGGGTTATGGATCCGGGATAGTCATTCCCGGAACCGGAATCCCGATGGGCAACACTTTAGGCGAGCCGGAGCTAAATCCCAAAGGTTTCCACGCCCTGAAACCCGGCGAGCGGCTGGTCTCCAGCATGAGTCCGACGATCGTTTCCTCAGAGGAAGGTGGTCTCATCGCTCTGGGCTCTCCCGGAGCCTCGCGCATCCCGACCGCCATCATGCAGACCATAGTCAACGTGCTCGACTTCGGGATGACGCTGGAGAGCGCCGTTCTGGCCCCGCGCTTTCACGCGGAGGGAAGCCTCTTCGCCTACGAGGCCGGGGCGCGCAAAGCAGATCTGGAGAGCTACGAGCGGGTTCTGGTTTACGAGGAGCCTTCGATGTATTTCGGCGGGGTCAACGCCGTCCGCCGGACGCCGGAAGGTTTCTTCGAGGCCGCCGCCGACCCGCGTCGTTCTGGAGGTGCCGCATTTGTCTGAATCAACACGACAACCAGCCGGGATCTTCGGTATCCCGATGGACCTCGGACAGAGCCGACGCGGGGTGGATATGGGGCCGAGCGCCATACGTTATGCGCAACTTATGGTGGCTCTCGAAGACCTCGGTCATTTCGTGACAGACTTCGGCAACGCCGGAGTGCCGCTTCCCGAACTGGCCGATGGTGAAGAGACGGTCAGGCACCTGCGTGCAGTCCGGGAGGTCTGCCAGGAGGCCGCGGAGAGAGCCCGGGAGATCATCTCGGGGGAGCTGTTCCCGATCTTCCTCGGCGGGGACCATTCGATCTCCATCGGCACCGTCTCGGGGGTAGCAGGTGCGGGGAGGACCGGCGTGATATGGCTCGACGCCCACGCCGACTTCAACACGCCTGAGATATCACCTTCCGGCAATATCCACGGCATGCCGCTCGCGGCCCTTACCGGTCACGGACCGCCGGATCTCGTAAATATCGGGGGGAGTGGGGCGAGCATCAGGGCCGAAGATGTCGTCATCGTCGGCCTGCGCTCCGTGGACCCTGAGGAACAGAGGCTGCTCCGCCGGGCCGGCATCAGGGTCTACACCATGAAAGAGATAGACGCCTACGGCGCGGCTACCATCATCCGCCGGGCGATGGAGGACCTCTCGCATCTGGACCGGGTTCATCTTTCTTTCGATCTCGACGTGGTAGACCCGGAGATAGCCCCTGGGGTCGGGACGCCGGTGCGCGGCGGGCTCACCTACCGCGAGGCGCACCTCATCATGGAGCTTATCAACGAGTCGGGGATCGTAACCTCGCTCGACGTTGTAGAGGTCAACCCCATCCTCGACATCAGGAACGGCACCGCGGAACTGGCGGTGGAGCTCGTCGCCAGCCTGATGGGACGCCAGATCATCGGCCTCCCGCGCTGACTCTGTTCTCAGACAGCCAGCGCCTTTGCCAGTTCTGCGATGGCTCCGGGATAGCGGTACTGGATGCCCATGTGGGTGCCCTCGAACAGATCCAGGGTGTGCTCGACGCCGAGCTTCTCCAACTCCCGGCTGAACGCCTGCGCCCCCAGGTCCAGGTAATATTCGTCGGATTTTCCGGCATCCAGGTAGATGCGCTTCATGCTCGCTAGAGCCTCGCCGTGCTCGGGTGCCATCCGCACCGGGTCCCACGCGAGCCACCGCTCCCAGATCTCCTCGACGAGCCTGCCCGTCTCGACCTCGAACGGGAGCAGGGCCTTGCCGGGGTTCTTCTCGTCTGGCGAGTAGCACGCCCCCATCGCGTAGGAGTTGAGCGGCGCGCCGTGCAGCTCGAAGTCGAGCGTCTCCGCGCTTTTGAACCTCTCGAAGAAGACCTCCCAGGAGCCCTCGAACCTGTCTCTCAGAATACGCGCCGTCTTCGGAAAATCCGGCAGGTAGCAGGCTTCGAAGAGGGCATCGCCCGCGTGCGAGGCGAGACCTCCGAACACATCGGGCCTGAGCATCGGGACGACCATCGCGCCGTAGCCGCCACTGGATTTGCCGGTGAGTCCCCGGTGCTCGCGGCTTGGGGCACTCGGATAGCGCGAGTCCACGAAGGAGACCACCTCGTCGCAGAGGTAGTCCATGTAGCGCCCGGTCGAAGCCGAGTTGATGAACTGCGAGCCGCCGTAGGAAGTCCAGGCATCCACGAACACGATGATGGCAGGTGGGCACTCACCCGCGGCGAACAGCTCATCCACCCGCTCGATCACGGTGGGCTCGAACGCGTTACGGTTGAGCCACATGTCGAGCTGGCCGGTCATTCCCTGGATGACGTAGATCGAGGCGTACTCGCCCTCTTCGTTTATTCCGGGTGGCACGTAGACGTAGAGCGGCCTGCGGGCCGGGTCTCCGAGGGGATTCCTGGCGAGCACCTCCGACTCGACCACCAGCTTCTCCAGGCGGCCCCTTAGAGGACGGTCCCAGGGAGAGCCCGGTAAGCCTTCGACTTCCTTGAGGGACACGGCTACTTGAGGGCTTCGGCGACCAGCTCGGCGACCTCGGTCGGGTTGGTCGCCGCCCTGATCCCCGCCTTCTGGAGCGCCTGGCTCTTGGCCTCGGCGGTGCTCTCGCCGCCGGAGACTATGGCCCCGGCGTGGCCCATCGTCTTGCCTTCGGGGGCGGTGAAGCCCGCGATGTAGGCGACCACAGGGGTCTCCATCTCGCTCTGCCAGTACTCGGCGGCGCGCTGCTCGGCGTTGCCCCCTATCTCCCCGATCATCACCACGCATTCGGTCTCCGGGTCGTCCTCGAACTTCTTCAAAATCTCGATAAAGTCCGTCCCGATTATGGGGTCGCCCCCGATCCCGACCGCCGTAGACTGTCCGATGCCGCGCTGGGTAAGCTCGTTGACGATCTGATAGGTGAGCGTCCCGCTGCGGCTGACGACACCTACCCGGCCCGGCTTGAAGATGTCCTGCGGCATGATCGAGACGTTGGACTTACCCGGCGAGAGCATTCCGGGACAGTTCGGCCCGATGAGCGTCGCGTTCTGGAGGCGCGGGTAGTTCGCCACCCGCATCATGTCGTGCACCGGTACGCCCTCGGTGATGCAGCAGACCGTCTCCAGCCCGTTGTCGAGCGACTCGAAGATGGCATCCGCGGCGAAGGGAGCGGGGACGAAGATGACGCTGGTGTTGGCCCCGGTCTCCTCGACGGCGTCGTGGATGGTGTTGAAGACGGGGACGCCCTCGAACTCCTGTCCGCCCTTGCCTGGCGTAACCCCGGCGACGACCTGCGTCTTGCTCGCGAGCATCCTGCGCGTGTGGAAGCCGCCCTCCCGGCCGGTTATGCCCTGGACCAGAAGGCGCGTGTTCTCGTCTACCAGGATCGCCAACTCTACCGCCCCCCTTCGCGCGCCAGCTCGACGGCGCGTTGCGCCGCACCGAGCATGGTCTCTTCGGTCTTCACGTTCGGCGGGGTGTTCTCCGCCAGGATCGAACGTCCCTCCTCGGCGTTGGTGCCGTCGAGCCGGACGACTATCGGCAGCTCGATGTTGGTGCGCTCTATGGCCGAGAGCAACCCGCGCGCCACCTCGTCGCCGCGGGTGATGCCGCCGAAGATGTTGAAGAAGACGCTCTTTACCTTCTCGTTGGAGGTAACGATGTCGAGGGCGGTGGATATCTTCTCCGCGTCCGCCCCGCCTCCGACGTCGCAGAAGTTGGCGGGATCACCGCCAGCCTGCGCCACCACGTCCAGCGTGCTCATCACGAGCCCCGCGCCGTTGCCCAGGATTCCGACATCTCCATCGAGCTTGACGTACTGCAGGCCCACTTCCTGCGCCCGCTCTTCCTGCGGGTCGGCGGCCTCCACGTCGCGCAGTTCGGCGATGTCCTGGTGCCGGTAGAGGCTGGAGTTGTCCACCGTTACCTTCGCGTCGAGCGCCAGGACCTGCCCCTCTTCGGTCAGGACCAGAGGGTTGATCTCGACCAGGCTCGCATCCAGCCCCTCGAATCCTTTGTAGAGGTTGGTGAGCGTTCTGCCAACACCCTTGGCGGCGTCTCCTTCGAGACCGGCGGCGAAGGTGATCTGACGCGTCTGGTAGGGAAGGAGCCCGACCAGCGGGTCCAGATGCATCCGCACGATGGATTCGGGCTTGGTGGCGGCGACCTCCTCGATGTCCACCCCGCCCTCGGTGGAGAACAGGATCAGGGGCTTCTTCGCCTCGCGATCCACCGTGATCGAGAGGTACATCTCGCTCGCTATCGCCGCCCCTGCCTCCACCAGGAGCTTGCGGACCGTATGTCCCCGGATGTCCATCCCGAGGACCTGACGCGCCGCATCCTCGGCCTCGTCGGGGCTTTTCACTACCTTGATGCCGCCCGCCTTGCCGCGTCCGCCGGTCAGGACCTGCGCCTTGATGGCGACCGTGCCGCCGAAGGTATCAGCCGCGCGCTTCGCCTCTTCGGGCGTCGCGGCCACCACGCCCGGCAGAGTCTCTATCCCGAAGCCGCGCAGAAGTTCCTTGCCTTGATGTTCGTAGAGATCCAAGCGCAAACTCCCCGAATTTTGTTTGTTTGACATAGATGATTATACAGAGAGTGCCCCTACCCTTCCGTTATACTCCGCTCTCGTGGGCCTGGGAACAGCCATAAACGTGGCCGCCGTTCTGGCCGGCGGCACCATCGGAACGCTCGCGGGCGCCCGCCTGCCACATAGGATACGCGAGAGCGCGATGCACGCCATCGGGATCGTAACGCTCCTCGTGGGAGTCTCGGATTTCCTCAAATACGATAACCCGCTCGTGCCGCTCATCAGCGTGGTTGCGGGGCTTGTTGTGGGTGAGATCGCACGTATAGACGACCGGCTCAAGCAGTTCGGAAACTACCTGGAGAGGCGCTTCTCGAAGGGGGAGAGCCAGGTAAGCCGCGCGTTCGTCACCACGAGCCTCGTCTTCTGCGTGGGTCCGCTCACGGTTCTGGGTTCGATCGAGGACGGCCTCAAGGGCGATTACAGCCTGCTCGCCTTGAAGAGTGCTCTTGATTTCACCGCCTCGATAACCTTTGCCTCGGTTTTGGGGTGGGGCGTCTTGCTCTCGGCGGGGACTGTTCTGGTGGTGCAGGGTTCGATCACAGTAGGAGCTTCCTTCGTGCAGGAGATCATCACCAGGGACATGATATCCGCTACCACCGCTACCGGTGGCGTTCTCATCCTGGGGCTCGGGCTGGTGCTCCTGGATCTCAGGGAGGTGCGGGTGGCGAACATGCTCCCGGCGCTGGTCTTCGCGCCGCTCCTCGTCGCCCTCGCTTCCCTGTGGCCGCTGTAACTTTTGGTGTAACATTGGGGCGCTCACAGAAGGGTAGATGCGTTAAGCGATTCCAGACGGCCAGGAGGAGCAGATGGAACGAGAGGCGAACAACTGGCGGGGCACCCCGCTTGACATCGAGGACACCATAGATCCCTACGGCATCGAAGAGGTCGTCATAGAATTTGAAAACGGGGACTACGATGCGTTCAGGTCCCGCCTCCGCGACAGATTCTACTCCTACGAGTTGCACCAGCTGGGAACTTACCTGGACTCTATAGCGCACGAGATGCGCAAGAGCGAGAAACGGTAGCCGGAGGACGTCATGCACGGTATAGAGAGAACCAGGAAGATGGAGAGAACGTCCGACGAGAATAACCGCGTGCGGCAGATCGTGTTCCGCTACTCAGACGGGCGCACCCTTACATTCGTCCCCGAGTCCGGGCGCGAATTCTTCAGCGAGGACGATATGCTGGAACTCAAGAGGATAGTCAGCAGGGCCTCTGCGACCGCCGAATGGGCGGAAGCTGCCGGCCGCGCTGGGGGTTTCTAGTAACGATCGTAGCGGTCAAGATAGTCCTCGTCTAACTCGACCTTCTCACCCGCGAGCTCCCGGCGGCGGAGATCCCACAGCACGCTCAGTTCGTGGTCGATTTGGTGTAACCGCTGGTGGTCTCCCGCGTTTTCGTGGTGCGTACCCTCACGGGCCTCTATCTGTTCCCGCTCTATCGAGAGTTCCTGTATCTTCTGTAATACCTTGCTCGCCATGATCTGCTACTCCCTTTCCGCAATCCTGGCGTATTTTAGCCGAAAGCTCGCGGCGGGAGACGCTTTCGTTCTAAAATCGAGCCAGGCTACCGGAGAGAGGGTTATGCTCAAGAAGATCTGCCATCTCGGATACGCGGTCGAGAATCTCGAAGCCGCTGCGAGCTTCTACAGAGACAACTTCGGCCTTGAGATCAGGGGACCGGAACCGGTCGAGGAGCAGGGCATAGTAGCCGCCATGTTCGCGGTTGGCGATTCCTCCATCGAGTTGCTCCAGCCCACCGGACCGGACTCGCCCGTGGGCAAGTTCCTGGCGAAGAGAGGAGAGGGGTTCCACCATGTCGCCTTCGAGGTCGAGGATCTCGACTCTGCTCTGGAAGAGTTGAAAGAGGGGGGCGTCGAGATGATAGACGAAAAGCCAAAGACCGGAGTCGGCGGGAGCCGGACGGCCTTCGTGCATCCCAAAGGAGCCTTCGGCGTCCTGACCGAGCTCGTAGAACTGCCGAAGAAAAGCGAGGAGAAGGGGTAAGCCGTGGACAGCGCCCGGAGAAAGCGTCTCGAAGAGCGCCGCACCGAGTCGGGAATAGAGGTGGAGCCGGTATACCGGCCCGAGAATCTCGAAAGCTTCGACTACGGCGAGAAGCTCGGGGACCCCGGCGAGTATCCCTACACCCGCGGCCCTTACCCGACGATGTACCGCGGTAGGCCGTGGACCATGCGCCAGTACGCCGGTTTCGGGATCGCTAAAGAGACCAACGAGCGATTCAAGTACCTGATCGAAAACGGCCAGACGGGGCTTTCGGTGGCCTTCGATCTCCCGACCCAGATGGGCCGCGACTCTGACCACGCGCTCGCTGTGGGCGAGGTCGGCAAGGTAGGGGTCGCGATAGACTCGCTGCTCGACATGCACGAACTGTTCGACGGCATCTCGCTGAAAGATGTCTCTACCTCGATGACGATAAACGCTACGGCCTCTATCTTGCTTTTGCTCTACTCGCTAGTCGCCGAGGAGCAGGGGGCGAAGGCGGAGGACGTAACCGGGACGACCCAGAACGACATCCTCAAGGAGTACCTGGCGCGCGGGACCTACATCTACCCGCCGGAGCCTTCCATGAGGATCACAACCGACATGTTCGCCTACTGCGCCTGCGAGCTTCCGCGCTGGAACACCATCTCCATCAGCGGCTACCACATCCGCGAGGCGGGGAGCACGGCGGTTCAGGAGATCGCTTTTACCCTCTCCAACGCCATAGCCTACGTCGAGGCGGCGCTGGAGGCGGGGCTGGAGGTGGACGAGTTCGCGCCCAGGCTCTCGTTTTTCTTCAATGCCCACAACGATCTCTTCCAGGAGGTGGCCAAATACCGGGCGGCGAGGAGGATGTGGGCGAAAATCATGAAGGAGCGTTTCGGGGCTACCGATGAGAGGAGCCTGAGGCTGCGCTTCCACACCCAGACGGCGGGCTCCTCGCTCACGGCGCAGCAGGCCGAGAACAACATCGTCCGCACCACCGTGCAAGCTTTATCCGCCGTCCTGGGCGGCACGCAGAGTCTGCACACCAACGCATTTGATGAGGCGCTGGCCCTGCCGACCGAGCGCAGCGCGCGGATAGCTCTCAGGACCCAGCAGATCCTGGCGCACGAAGCCGGGCTCACCTCGACCGTGGACCCTCTGGCGGGCTCGTACTTCGTGGAGTCGCTGACCGACGCAGTGGAGGAGAAGGCGTGGGAATACATCGAGCAGGTAGACGCCTTGGGCGGCTCGGTCAAGGCGATAGAGCAGCAGTACATGCAGCGGGAGATCGAGGAGGCCGCCTTCCACTACCAGCGCGAGGTCGAGCGCGAGGAGAGGATCGTGGTCGGCGTAAACCGCTACACATCAGAAGAAGAGCCAGAGATGGAGCTTCACAGCGTTGACGAGTCCATCCGCGAGAAGCAGATCGAGCGCATAAACGATCTCAGGGAGAGCCGAGATAACGCCGCTGTAGCAAAATCACTCGCCCGGCTCAAAAAAGCCGCCGAGGGCTCGGAGAACCTGCTCTATCCGATGAAGGAAGCTCTCGCCAGCCTCGCGACACTCGGCGAGGTGTCGGATACTCTACGGGAAGTATTCGGAGAGTACAGCCCGTAGCGAACCCCTCAGCAGGGAATCCTCGCGCGGATGCGGGTTCCTTTTCCGGGGTTGCTCTCGATCTCCAGCGTCCCGCTCAGCCGCGCTGCACGCTCGCGCATGGACTTCAGCCCGAGATGTCCGGGGAAGGAGCCCAAAGGGTCGAAGCCCGCGCCGTCATCGGAGATTTCGAGGGTGATCCATTCGGGATCGCACTCCAGCATTATCTCCGCGCTGGTCGCCCGGGCGTGCTTGACGGTATTGTGCAGGGCTTCCTGGGCGATGCGGTAGAGAGTTTCTTTGGTTCTGAGCGGAGCTTGCGGCTCGCAGTCCAGATCGAGGCGTACCTGGATCTCATGCCGGGCCCGCAGCGCGGCGGCCCGCTTCTCCAGCGCCGCTACCAGACCCTCGCTCTCCAGTGACTCCGGCCTCAGCTCGAAGATGAGCGCGCGCATCTCGTCCAGACCGGCCTCGGCCAGCGAGAGGACGTAGTCCAGCGGTCCGGCGACCCGCTCCGGATCCCCCCGGTCGAGCAACGTGCGGGCAGTTCTGGCCCCGAGGGCGATGCCGTAGAGCGCCTGGGAGACGGAGTCGTGCAACTCGCGCGCGAGACGCTGGCGCTCCTCCAGGGCCGCCGCGCTTTGCGCTTGCTCGTAGAGGCGGGCGTTCTCTATGGCTATGGCTGCCTGGTTCGCGACGGTTTTTGCAAGCTCGGCGTGCCTTCTGGTGTAGTAGCGTGGCTGGTTGTGGATGATGGCGAGAAGGCCGATGAACCGTCCCTTGAGGACGAGTGGAACCCCGAGCCAGGAGCGGATGTGGCGGAACCGCTCTCCTTTCAGACGCTCTTCGCCGACGATATCCCGGTAGGCGCGCGCCAGGGGGGTATCGCTGCGGATGTCGTCTACGATGATGGGGTGCGGGCGCGTTGGATCTTGCCATATGGTCTCCATCGCGGGCCCGAGCGGGAAGCTTTCGCCCATGATCTTTTCGCGCGGTATGGGACCACGGTACTCCAGCACCACCAGCTCGCCGTCCTCAACCACGAGCAGAGAAGAGTCCACATAATCCACCACGGTTTTTAACTGGTCGAGGATTAGAGACAAAAGCCGATCCAGCTTCAAAGTGGAGGCGACGTTGTTGGAGACCTCAAGCAGGGCGGAGAGCTCGCGGGTGCGCTCCTCAACGCGCCTCTCAAGCAGTTGCTCGGCTTCTACGCGATCCGTGATGTCCCGCACCACTCCCAGGACGTGCGGTTTTCCGCGGAAGGTGAAATGGGTTCCGTGCACCCCGACCGGAAACGTCGAGCCGTCCTTGCGCACGTCTACCGCCTGCGTTTGGTAGTCTCTGCCCTCTCTTACCGCCTGCAGGTATTCTTCGAGGTGGCCGTGGTAGTCGGGATGGACGAACTCTCTCGGGTGAAGGCCCACGAACTCCTCACGGTCGTAGCCGTGCATCCGGCAGATGGCCGGGTTGGCCTCGACGACCCTCCCCGATTCGAGGTCGTTGATGATGAGGCCGTCGCCGCTCTCCTCGAAGATGCGGCGGTATTGCTCTTCTTTCTCCCGCAGGTTCTGCTCTACCCGCCGGCGTTCGGTAACGTCGCGCGAGTTGACCACGACTCCGCCCACGCCGGGATCGTCGAGCAGGTTGCTCGCGACGGACTCGAGCCAGCGGTAGGAGCCGTCTTTGTGGCGCAGGCGGACCTCGAATGGCGGCGAAGCCCCCGGCTCCTGGTAACCCTTGCCGATCTCACGCCGCGCCGCCGGAAGGTCGTCAGGGTGGACGAGATCGAAGGCGTCCTTGCCGACCAGCTCTTCCGGCTCATAACCGAGCACGTGTCTGACCGACGGGCTGACGTAGCGTCGCGTACCATCCCCCTCCAGGACGCTAATTACATCCGAGGAGTTCTGGACCAGCGAGCGGAAACGCTCCTCGCTGCGCCGCAACTCCGTTTCGACCAGCGTCCGCTCGGTGGCATCAATCACCACGTCGGTAAAGCCCACCACCCTGCCTTCCTCGACCAACGGCGTGAAGACTACATCCCAGTAGGAGAGGGGACCACCATCGCTCTGCAAGCGAAAGGCGCTCTCTCGCACGGTCTCGCCGGAGAGCACCCGCTCGAAGAGCGGCATAAGGTCCTCTTCGGTGCCGGGCGCCAGATCGAAGAAGCTCTTTCCGGGCACCACCTCGTGGGCCGGTGTCTTGGTGTAGCGTTCGACGAAGCTGGCCCAGGTGGGGTTGCAGCGCCGGAGCACGAGGTCGCGGTCGAAAACGGCGATTCCCATCGGCATCCGGTCGAAGAGGATGTCGAGCAGCCTGGCCGGGTGATCCAGCAGGGCATTCAAACCAGAGACGGGGTTGTGCGCCCCCTCGCCGTGGTCGGGGATCATCACTACTCTTCGCCGAGTTCGTCTGCGCTCACCAGGCCCTTTTTCACGGCGTAGAGCGCGGCCTGTGTGCGGCTGCGGACGTTCAGCTTCATCAGGATGTTCGAGACGTGGGTCTTGACCGTCTTCTCGGTGATGTAGAGGGTGCGCGAGATCTGCCTGTTCGACTCGCCTCGGGCCAGGAGCTTCAGAACTTCGATCTCGCGTTCGGTCAGAGCCTCGTCGGGCTTCTTCTCCGGGATGCGCACCTCGCGCATCAACCTCTCCGCTGCTTCAGGAGCCATCTGCACCTTGCCCGCTGCGGCGGCTTTGATCGCCTCACACAGCTCATCTGCTTCGGTGTTTTTGAGCAGGTAGCCGATAGCCCCGGCCTTCACCGCACCCGTAACCGAGGCGTCTTCGAGGACGCTGGTGAGCGCCAGGACCTCGGTATCCGGGACTTCGCTCCGGATCTCCTCTGTCGCCTCGATGCCGCCCATTACCGGCATCAAAAGGTCCATCAGCACCACGTCGGGTTGTAGCTCGCGCGCCAGGCGCAGCGCCTCCCTGCCATTTTCTGCTTCGCCCACCACTTCGAGTTCGGGGTCGAGGTCCAGAAACATCTTCAAGCCCTGGCGTACGACCTTGTGATCGTCTGTTATCAAGATACGGATAGACATTCTTCCTCTAAGCCTTTTGCGTAATAGGTTGATCTCCGTCGAAAGTCCCTATCAGGGATCATTCTTCCGCCCGAAGGCAGGAACTTTATTTGGGGCTCTAATTATACCTGACGAGAAATTACTGGCGCCGAACAGGAGTTTTTAGTATGTACGGATACGACGTCAGGGAGACAGACCTTGCAAAATATCCGCCGGAAAAGGCGAGTGGTCCCGGAACTGAGCGGAACGAGATGAGAGAGGGAAGTACGATGGCATCTGGCAACCTGCAGCCGCCTCGGTCGGGTAAGAAGATCCGGGTCCTCGTGGTGGATGACCAGCCTGCCGTCCGGGAGGGGCTCAGGATGTGGCTCTCGCTGCAGCCGGACCTCGAAATTGCGGGTGAGGCTGGAGATGGCCTCTCCGCGGTCTCGCTGGCAAAAGAACTAAACCCCGATGTGATCCTGATGGACGCGAGGATGCCCGGCATGGATGGCATCTCGGCCACCGCTGCTCTGAAAGAAGCCGCTCCGGAAATCCCGGTTATCGTGCTGAGCCTCTACGACGATGTCGAAACTAGGATGCGCGCCCGTTCTGCGGGCGCAGCGGCGTTCGTCGCCAAGCATCGGATGGAGCAGATGCTCCTCAACATCGTGCGCGAGGTAACGTGCGAATAACGCCGATGGTTTCCCGAATGGGACGCAAGATCGCGCGGCTGTCGGCGAGGAAGTGTATGGTAACATTGGCCCAAAGCAGGCTTTTGGTTCTGGCTTTCGACGCGCCGGCAAGGATGCTGGAGGAGGTTTCCAAGAAGCGTGACTGAGTGGTTTCGCAAGCGCACGGGCAGGGGCGAGAGGAACGATAACAAGGCAGATGCGAATCCCGCGGACGGTCTGACCGAGGCGGGCATCAGGGAGGCGCTGAGAGATGTCAGGGACCCGGAGATCGGGCGCGACATCGTCTCTCTGAACATGGTGCGCCAGATCGAGATAAGAGACTCCAAGGTCAAGGTCGGCGTCGCGCTCACCACCGCGGGATGTCCCCTCAAGCACCGCATCACCAACGACATCACCGACCGCCTGAAAATGGTGGAGGGAGTCGAGGCGGTGGACGTTGACTTCGGGGTGATGACCGACGAGGACCGCCAGAACCTCCTCACCTCACTGCACGGTGGACCCACAGAGCTGGCGCCGGCATTCCGCGATGAGTCCAAAACCCGCATCATCGCCGTGGTCAGCGGCAAGGGCGGCGTCGGCAAGTCCACCGTGGCCGTCAACCTCGCGGCGGCCCTGGATCGGGCGGGCAAGTCGGTTGAGATCCTCGACGCCGACGTGCACGGGGCGTCGGTCCCGGTGATGCTCGGCGCTCTGGGCAAGCCCAACGTGGTCGAGGGTGTCATCTTTCCGATAGAGTCGCCTACGGGCTTGAAGTTCATCTCGATGGGCAACTTCGTAAGCGAGGGGCAGGCGATCATCTGGCGCGCTCCCATCGTCAACAAAGCTCTCACGCAGCTCATGCGCGATGTCTACTGGGATGAGCCGGACTTCATCATCGTTGATATGCCCCCCGGCACGGGAGATGTAGCCCTGACCGTGGCGCAGATGATCCCCAAGGCCGAGGCGCTGGTCGTTACCACCCCGCAGGCCGACGCGGCGAGGGTCGCGGTCAAGGCGGGCAAGATGGCTACCCAGGCGCATCTCAAGCTCGCGGGCGTGGTCGAAAACATGAGCTACGCGGAGTGCCCGGAGTGCGGCCACGAGATGAGGATCTTCGGCGGCGACGGCGGCGAGAGGGTGGCCGGAGAGCTTGGCTCCCGCATCCTGGGGCGCATCCCGATCCTGCCGGACGCTACGGGCGAGCCCGGAAGGTGCCTCTTCGATGAGGACAGCACCCCGGCCAGAGCATTTGACGAGATAGCCGCGAGCATCGCCCAGATGAAGGTCCGCAAGCGGATACAGGTCCTCTGAGCAGTCTGTAGCGTCTGCTACTGCGCCAGCCGTACCTGTCCGGGAAAGCCGGAGAATCTAGCTCTAAGCACCTGCTTGCCCTCTTGGTTCACGAAGTCGGCGCCGCCCTCCATCCTGCGGCGGGACTCGTCTTTTTCCAGGATCGTTACCGTGCAGGTGATGGTGTCCCCGACAAAGACCGGAGCCACGTACTCGAAGGACATCTCCGTGGCGAGAAACCCCAGCATCCCGCCGATGTGGGTCATCATACTGGCGGTGAGGAGACCCGGAATGGTCCGCCGGCCGTACCAGCTTTCCCGGGAGAAGGTCTCGTCCTGGTGGTAGGGGTTGTAGTCGCCGGTTACGCCGCAGAATAGGGCGACGTCTCCCTCGGTGAAGGTGCGCCGGTAGGTGAAGGTCTGCCCGGCCTCTATCTCATCGAACGCCTCGCGCAAACGCTGCTTGAATTCGGGTGTGGCCTCCGGCACCGGACTACCTCTAATCAGGCGTGCAGCACTTCGACCAACTCGCGCACGGCTCCGGCGCTGTTCTTGAGGTCGTCGAGTTCGCTCTCTTCGAGGTCTAGCTCCACGATCTCCTCGACGCCGCTCGCGCCGAGCTTCACGGGGACGCCGACGAAGAGGTCGTTTATGCCATACTCGCCCTGCAGGTAGGCGGCGCAGGGCAGGATGCGCTTCTGGTCGAGGAGTATGGAGTCGACCATCTCGGCTGCCGCCGCAGAAGGCGCGTAGAAGGCGCTCCCGCTCTGGAGCAGGCTCACGATCTCACCCCCGCCCTTGCGGGTGCGCTCGACGATGGCTTCCACCCTGTCCTGCGGCAATAGCTCGGTGATCGAGACTCCCCCCACGGTCGCCATACTGGGCAGGGGCACCATCGTATCCCCGTGACCTCCGAGGACCAGCGCGAAGACATCCCTGACCGAAGTTTTGAGTTCCTGGGCGATGAACGTCCGGTAGCGGGCGGTATCCAGGATACCGGCCATGCCCACGACCCGCTCGCGGGGGAAGCCGCTCGTCTCCATCGCGACGTGGCACATCGCATCCAGCGGGTTGGCGACGACCACCAGGATGGTGTCTGGGGAGTGTTTGACGACCTCTTCGGTTACGCTCCGCACGATGTTCTGGTTGGTCTTGAGCAGGTCGTCGCGGCTCATCCCCGGCTTGCGGGGGCTGCCGCTGGTGATGACGACCACGTCGGAGCCGGCAGTCTCCTCGTAGCCGTTGGTCCCGACCACGTTCGAGTCGAACCCGAGAACCGGCCCGCTCTCCAGGATGTCCAGCGCCTTGCCCTGGGGCAGCCCCTCGATGATGTCCACCAGTACCACATCAGCGTAGTTGCGCTCCGCGAGCCGCTGGGCCGTTGTTCCTCCAACGTTGCCCGCGCCGACGACCGTGACCTTGCTCTTGGACACCTGCTATCCCTCCTAAAATCCTTCGGAAATCTCTCCTGAACAATAATAAGTGAATTTACCCGAAGATGCCGCCAGCGAAAGCGAAACAGAATACGTGCCCTCCGCCTCAGCGCCATACACTGGAAGTTTTTGGAAAAAATTGACAGCTTGTAGCATTAGATGGTAGGGTTTGATCCGAAAGTTGTTAATGAGGGCGAGGTTGATGGGGAAGGGGCAGACCCAGAGGATACCTGCGCAGCGCCGGGCCGAGTTGCTGGCGCTGCTGCGTCGGCGGGGGGCGGCCCCGATCTCCGAGCTGGCTGAGATGCTGGAGACTTCGGAGTCTACGGTGCGGCGCGACCTGGACCGTCTGGATGCGGAAGGGGTAGTTCGCCGCACGCACGGTGGGGCGCTCGTCGTCGAGCACCATACGACCTTCGAGCCCAGGTTCGAGGACCGGTGCCTGCACAATCCAGAGGAGAAGGAGCGCATCGGGCGGCACGCGGCAGCCATGCTGGAGCCAGGTCAGAGCGTTCTCTTCGACTCTTCTTCGACCGTGCTCAGTGCGGCCAGGGCCTTGCTCGGGAGTCCCATCCGCATCACAGCCGTTACCAACGACGTGAGCATCGCCTCCGCGCTCGCTGCGGCAAGTGAGGTCAGCGTGGTTGTAACGGGAGGGGAGATCCGCCCGGGCTCGTTCACGCTGCTCGGACCCGGCACCCAGTCCTTCCTCGACCGTTTGCACGTGGACATCGCGCTAATCGGGATACACGCGATCAGCGGGACGGAACTCAGCGAGGGCGGGCTCGCGGTGGCGGAGACCAAACGCTCGATGATATCGGCGGCCCGGCGCGTGGTGCTGCTCGCCGACCACAGCAAGTTCGGAGAACCCGCCTTCTTCGAGGTTGCATCTGTAGATGCGGTGCAGGATCTCATCACCGACCGCTCCGCCGATCCCGAGGCGCTCGACGCCATCCACCTGTCCGCCCCGACCAGAATCCATGTCGTGTAGGTCTCTGTAAGGAGGAGCCGTGCCGTTTCCCAGAGTCGTAAAGCTCAGACAGCGTTTCCCCGCAGAGCATATCGAGGACATAGACCAGGCTCTCCGCCAGCAGTGCGATAGAGAGGAGATCGCACGGAGCATAGAGCCCGGGATGCGGGTTGCGATCACCGCTGGCAGCCGCGGCATCGCCGGGATAGACGACATCCTGCGTTCCCTGGTCCGGATACTGAAGGAGAGGAAAGCTTCGCCGTTCATCGTGCCCGCGATGGGGAGCCACGGCGGGGCCACCGCCGAAGGACAGGTGGAGATACTCGAAAGCCTTGGTGTAACCGAGGAGAGCTGCGACGCGCCCATCCGCTCCTCGATGGAGGTCGTCAAGCTCGGCGAGACGGAGCGCGGGATTCCGGTTTACATGGACCGGATCGCCTCGGAAGCGGATGGGGTGATCCTGGTGGCGAGGATCAAACCGCACACCGACTTCAGGTCTTCGCTAGAGAGCGGGCTGCTGAAGATGGCCGCCATAGGTCTGGGCAAGCACGAAGGAGCCCTGACCCTGCACGCTCACGGGGTGAAGGGGATACGCGACTACATGGTAGAGGTCGGCGAGAAGGTCCTGGGTTCGGGGAAGATCCTCTTCGGGGTCGGCGTTGTCGAGGACGCCTACGAACAGACCGCCAGGATCGAAGCCATACTCCCGTCCCGGATTCCCGACCGAGAGAGGGACCTGCTCCGGGAATCCGCCAGGCTCATGCCCAAACTTCCGGTCTCGAAGATAGACGTTCTCTTCGTGGACAGGCTGGGCAAGAACTTCAGCGGCACCGGCATGGACACGAACATCATCGGGCGTTTCCGCATCCCGGGCGTCGAGGAGCCATCCGAGCCGGAGATCAAATACCTCATCGTCAGCGACCTGAGCGAGCAGTCGCACGGAAACGCGCTGGGGGTCGGGCTGGCGGATGTGACGACCAGACGCCTCTTCGAGAAGATAGACTTCGCCGCTACCAACCAGAACGTCCTGACCAGCACCTTCTTAGAGCGGGCCAAGATCCCGCTGGTCGCTGCCAACGACCGGGAGGCGCTGGAGATTGCCATGAGGTGCAACTGGGGCGTGGAGCCGGAGGATACCCGTTTCGTCCGCATCCCGAACACCCTGAACCTCAAGGAACTCTACGTCTCGGAGAACCTGGTGGACGAAGCCCTCTCCGGCGGCAACGTCGAGATCGCAGGAGACGCCGCAGAGATGGAGTTCGACGAAGAAGGGTATCTTCGCGCCTTCGAGGAGACAGAAGAAGCGACCGAGACTTCCAGGGTCGAAGCGAGTTATCCGTAATAAGAGAGGAGGGCTGGTGGCCAGGATCTTCTATGACTCGGATGCGGATCCGGGCAGGCTGGAGGGACGGACGGTCGCCATAGTTGGCTACGGCAACCAGGGACGCGCCCAGGCGTTGAACATGCGCGACTCGGGTGTGCGAAACATTCTCGTCGGAAGCATCCACGACGAGAGCTGGCAGAAAGCCGAGGCCGACGGGTTTTCGCCGGTGCCGATAGCGCAGGCCGCGCAGCAGGCGGACATCATCTTCATGCTCATTCCTGATGAGGTGGCACCAGAGGTCTACCGCCAGGAGATCGAACCCCACCTCGGGCCGGGCAAGACCCTGAACTTCGCGAGCGGCTACAACGTTACCTTCGGACACATCTCGCCCCCAGAGGAAGTGGATGTCGTGATGGTGGCTCCGCGTATGATCGGGGAGGCTTTGAGGAGTTTGTACGTGGATGGCAGGGGCGCACCGTGCTTTGTGGATGTCCACCGGGATGCTTCCGGGAATGCGTGGGATTACTGCCTGGCTATTGCCAGGGCTATCGGGTGCACCCGCTCCGGGGCGCTGGAGGTCTCGACGGAGCACGAGACGTGGATGGATCTCCTGGCCGAGCAGGGGATATGGCCGCTGATCCTGGGCGTGTTCATCTCCGCTTTCGAGCTCGAAGTCGAGGTGGGGATCCCCCCGGAGGCGATCCTGCTGGAGATGTACGTCTCCGGGGAACCGGCGGAGATCATGGAGCGGGCGGCGGAGATGGGGCTCTTCGAGCAACTCAAACTCCACTCCCGCACCAGTCAGTACGGGCAGACCAGCAGGCTCGAAGAGCTTGACCGTAAAGGAATAAATGAATTTTTGCGCGAAGCCCTCTTCGACCGCATCCGCTCCGGTCGTTTCGACGAGGAGTGGACCAGAGCCCAAAGATCCGGCGAGCCCGTGCTGGAAGAGTTGCTCGCCAGGCTGAGCAGGCACCCGATGGCCGAAGCCGAGCGGAGCCTCAGAAACATCCTCGAAGCTTCCAGAGAGGAGGAGTGATGGACCTCTCGGAGCTGGTAGGTGCGGCCAGGGTCGTGGATCTCTCCGTAACCCTCTCGGAGAGGCTGCCGTGCGCCTGGCCGACCCACATGAGCTACGCCCACCACAACTGGAACTGGTTCGCCGAGGTCGAGGGTCCGACGGGAAAAACCCGCAGCGTCGCCCCCTACCAGACCAACTTCATCGTCATAGACGAGCACTGCGGAACGCACTTCGACGCGCCGACCCACTTCATTCCCCCGGAAAATTCCGGGCTGCCGTGGGCCAGTCCGCTGGGCTCCGAGACCGGAGACAGGGTTCCGCTCGGAGACCTCATGGGACCGGCTGTGGTCGTGGACGTGCGATTTCTGGCGGGGGAGGGCAAGCCGGGGGTGAGCCCTTTCATTACCGAGGAGCACATTCGGGCCTGGGAAGAGGAGCATGAGCCCATCCGGGAGGGCGAGGTGGTGCTGCTCTGGACCGGCTGGGACCGCTACTACGTGGAGGGAGAGGAAGGAGAGAAATACAGCCGCGGTTCGCTGGTCAGCGGGGACTTCCCCGGATGGCCCGCTCCGGACCCTGGAGCCGCTCTCTACCTGCATGGGCGCGGGGTGCGTACGGTAGGGATAGACGCCCCTAGCGTGGGAAGCGCGCACGACGGGATTCCGGTCCACCAGGAAGGGTTGAGCCGGGGTATGCGCTACGTCGAGCTGCTGAGAGGTTTTGAAGAGCTTCCCGAACGTGGGGCGTACTTCGTGTTCCTGCCGCTCAAGATTGCCGGTTCATCCGGCGGTCCGGGCCGGGCCATAGCTCTGTTGCCGAACCAGTAAAACACGGAAGGAGGAAAAATGAGCACTGCAAGCGAGACGGGCGCGCGCTTCGGGGATGCCGCAGCCGACCGCCGCTACATCGTATACCTGATCATCATAGCCCTCGCGGGCTGGACGCTGGCTTCGTACGACTCGAACCTGCTGGTTCTGGCGATACCGAACATATCCAAAGACCTTAATCTGTCGGGGTCGCTGGTGGGCTCGCTGGTGTTCTTCGTCTCCGCGGCCCAGTTCGTCGTTACCCTGTTCGTCGGCTACGGGATGGATACCCTGGGGCGCAAGCGGATGTGGATGCTGTGCCTCACCGCGGCGGCCATATTTACCGGCCTCACCTTCTTCGTGCAGAACTTCTGGGAGCTAGTGGTGATCCGGATGCTCGCCTCCGGCTTCGCCCAGTCGGAGCTTGCAGTCTCGATAACGCTCGTGAATGAGCAGGTCCCGGCCAGGCGCAGGGGGTTTCTGTACTCCATCGTCCAGGGCGGATGGCCGCTGGGGGTGTTCCTCGCCTCCGGGGTGTACCTGCTCATGATCGGCTACGGGTGGCGCTATGTCTTCCTCCTCGGTGTGATCCCGATCATAGCGGTGATCGTGGGCCGCATGTTCGTCAAGGAGTCCGACCGCTACCTGCACCTCAAAGCAGTGAAGGCCGCCAAAGAAGCCGGAGATCAAAAGCGGATGGAGGAACTTCTCCAGAAATACGAGGTGGATGTCGAAGAGCTCGAAGAGGTGACGGTAAAGCAGTTGTTTACCGCACCGGGTTACATCCGGCGGCAACTGATCATGCTAACGATAGTCTGGCTCTTCTACTCGACCTCCTTCGTGGCGACCAACCTGTACATAACCTACTTCCTGACGCAGACCAAGGGCTTTACGGGATCTCAGGCCGGAAAGCTCCTGCTCGTTTCCGCGGGAATCGGGTTTTTCTTCTATCTCCTGGGCGGACTGATAGGGGAGAGGTGGGGCCGGAGGAAGGTGCTTATCTTCACCGGAGCTCTTGTGGCTCCTCTGAACCTGATCTTCCTGTTTGTTCACCAGTTCTTCCTGGTTGCAATCATCTACTTCCTTATCTACCAGGTAACCAACGGCACCTGGTCGGGGGCGGGCTACGCCTACCAGGCGGAAAGCTTCCCCACCCGCGTGCGCGGTACTGCGGTGGGATTCCTGGGAGCCGTCTTCGCCGGCGGGCTGCTCATCGGGTCGGGGATATGGACCATCCTGATCCACACCACAACTCCGACAGTCGCCTGGATAGTCGTGGCCGTGGTGCTGGCCGTGGGGCAGTGGCTCACCCTGTTCTTGCGCAAGATACCACCCGGCAAGAGGCTGGAGGAGATAGCGATCTGAGTGTGATCGCGGCGTAAAATTCGCTGCCTCCGGAACTTACTCAAATGTTGAGCAAAACCATTCTGGAAAGGAGCTTATTACCCTTTGCACCTGAAACGCGCGATAGAGAGAATCCCTGGCGGGATGATGATAGTCCCGCTCCTGATCGGAGCCGTTCTGGGCACGATCTTCCCGAACATGTCGAACAACCACGTGCTGAGCGAGTCCTTCACCGGGGGCTTGCTCTTCGGAACCCTGGCGCTCCTCGGAGCGTTCTACGTGTGCCTCGGCTCGACTATCAGGTTCCGGGCGACCGGTTATCTCGTGAAGAAAGGTGGCGCGTTGTGGGCGGGCAAGATCCTGACGGCAGCGGTGATCGGGGTTCTCATCAAATTTCTCGCCCCGGACCAGAACCACCTTTTCCTGGGACTCTCGGCCCTGGCGGTGGTCGCCGCCTTTTCGGACACCAACGGTGGACTGTACATGGCCCTGATGGGGCAACTCGGGCGCAACAAGGAAGACGTTGCCGCCTACTCGATAATGTCGCTGGAGTCGGGGCCTTTCTTTACCATGCTCATCCTGGGAGTGGCGGGTCTGGCGAGCTTTCCGCTTGTTGCCTTCTTGTTCGCAATACTGCCCCTGATCGTGGGGATGATCCTGGGGAACCTCGATCCGGAGATGCGCGACTTTCTCAGCCGGGGCCAGGATGTGCTGATCCCCATGTTCGCGTTTGCGCTCGGGGTCGGCATCAACCTCAAGGATGTCGTATCGGCGGGTCCCGCGGGCGTCATCCTCGGCGTCGGCGTGTTCGCCATAACCGGAACCGTGCTCGTGCTGCTGGATAAGCTCACCGGCGGGACCGGACTGGCCGGAATCGCAGCGGCTTCCACCGCCGGCAACGCCGCTGCGGTCCCGGTCGCGGTCGCCGCCGCTTACGCCGGGTATAAAGGGATTTCGGATACCGCCACGGTGCAGGTGGCGGCCTCGGTGATCGTAACCGCCATCCTGGTTCCGATCTTCACCGCCTGGTACTCCCGCAGGTCGCGGAGCCGGAAGGACAAAGCCGTGGAGCCGGCCTCTTGATGCTGGCCGTCATCGCAGATGACCTTACCGGGGCGTGCGACTGTGGGATACAACTGGTGCGCGCCGGGTACCGGACCGCCGTCGCGTTTCACGGGACCCCGGTTCCCCCTGTGGAAGATATCGACGCGGTGGCAGTGGACACCGACTCGCGGGCGCTACCCCCAAATGAGGCCCGCGAGCGGGTGATCGGAGCAGTCCGCGCCGCTGGGGAAGCGAGCATCCTGTACAAGAAACTAGACTCGACCCTGCGCGGTCCTATCGCCGCGGAACTCGGCGCGGCCCTCGAAGCGAGCGGACGCCAGTGCGGGATCCTGGCTCCCGCCTTCCCGGCTACCGGTCGCTTCACCCGCTCCGGTGTCCAGGTGGTTCACGACACCCCAGTCCACCGGACCGAGATCGGCGAAGACCCGTACTTCCATGCAAGCGAGAGCCACATCCCGACGCTTCTCGCCGGAGCCGGTCTGGGGCCGGTAATCGCCCTGAGCGTGGCGGATCTCCGGGATGCCAACAGCGTGCGGGAAGCTATCGAGCAATCTCAGTGGATCGTGGCCGACGCGGAGCAGGACGACGACCTTGAAGCTCTCGCGCGAGCCGTGCCGGATCCTTCGGCGGTGTTGTGGTCCGGGTCTGCTGGGCTGGCGTGGGCTCTCGGCGCCGTCCATCCCGGTCCCCGTGCTGCGGAACGCCAGCACGAGAGGCAACCGGTGGGAAGGGTTCTGGTGGTCGCGGGCAGCAGGAGCAGCGTTACCCGCGAGCAGTTGCGCGTGCTCTCAGGAGAGGAGGGTGTGGACCTCATTCCACTGGAGTCGGCTGCGGCGGTAGGAGAGGGTAGAACGGAAGCAGTTGGGAGAGCCGCTGCACAGGCGCAGGATGCACTCGGCCAGGGAAATAGCGCCGCCCTCTATTCCACGCCCGATAACGTTTCGGGTTCTTCTAAAGATGTGGTGGATGCTCTCGCGGAGGTCGTGGCGAAACTCGCGGAAGAGCGGCTGTTCGATGGACTGATCCTGACGGGAGGGGAGACGGCGGTAAGTGTTGCATGCAGGATCGGGGATCGGGGTATACTCCTCGAAGCGGAACTGGAGCCGGGCATTCCGGTTGGAACCCTGATCGGCTCGCGTCCGTACCCGGTCGTCACCAAAGCCGGTGCTTTCGGCGGACCGGATGCCCTGCGCAAAGCCTTCCATGCACTGACCTATGCTGGAAAGGATCTACAACCATGACGCATCCTCTCGTAGCGGTAACGATGGGAGACCCGGCGGGGATCGGCCCCGAGATAATCGCCAGAACCTTCTCCGAGCCGGACTTCCGCAACGGCTCCCGTGCCATCGTGATAGGCGACGCGAACATCATGAGCCGTGCCGTGAGCCTGCTGGGGCTGCCGCTGGGCGTAAATATTATTGGAGAACCGGAGGAGGCCCGCTTCGAGCAGGAAGCGATAGACCTCATCCCCGTCAGCGAGCTACCTGACGACCTGCCTTTCGGCACACTCGACGCCCGCGCCGGAGACGCTGCCTTCCGGTACGTCGAGCGAGCGATAGAGCTTGCGCTGGAAGGAAAGGTTGAGGCGGTGGCGACGGCTCCTTTGAATAAGGAGGCGATGCACCTCGCGGGCCACAAGTATCCGGGGCACACCGAGATCCTGGCCGAGCTTACCGGAACGAAAGACTACGCGATGATGCTCGTTACCGAAGATTTGCGTGTCATCCACATCAGCACGCACGTCGCCCTGCGCGAAGCGATAGAGCGGGTCGAGCCCGAGAGGGAGCTGGCCGTGATCCGGCTGGCGCACGGGACGCTGCGGCGGATCGGGGTCGAAAATCCCAGGATAGCCGTCGCCGGCCTCAACCCTCACGCCGGGGAGAATGGGCTGTTCGGAGATGAGGACGCCGAGCGCATAAAACCCGCCGTCGAGGAAGCGCGCAAGCAAGGTATTGAAGCCAGCGGTCCTCACCCGCCCGACACTGTATTCTCGCGGGCCAGGAAGGGAGAGTTCGATATCGTCGTGGTCCAGTACCACGACCAGGGACACATCCCCGTGAAGCTGCTGGGCTTCGAGAGCGGGGTCAACGTTACCGTGGGTTTGCCATTCTTTAGGACCAGCGTGGATCACGGCACGGCCTTCGACATCGCCGGCAGCGGCAAGGCAGACCACAAGAGCATGCGGGCGGCCATAGATCTGGCCAGGGAGCTTGTCCTCGCCGGTACTGGAGTCCAGAGAGCGGATCAGTAGCGCGGCGAAGTCCGTGCTTATCCCGCCTCGGGCGACTGGCCCCGGAATTTTTGTTGCAGGTCTTCGGGGTTTACACCGTACCTGGCGAGCAACTCTACGTCTGAGTCTGTGTCGATCTTCTCGGGAAGCTCCTCGTCGGCCCTCTCCGCAAGCTGCGCCCCACCCCGGCTGCGCACCAGTTCCACCACCATAGTCTTCGGTATCTCCATTTTCAGCTCCTTCTAGTCGGCTCTACCGTTGAGGAGACCCCGGAACGATGCCTCCCGCATGGCCGCACCGACATCTATGGTTAACGGTCCCTTCAGATCCAACCTCACCTCGACTTCGTTTGCGGGTCCGACTTCCAGCTCCCGCTCGCCGTCCAGGGCCAGGCTGCCGGCTGCGGTTTCGAGGCGCACGGCCTTTCCGGGCTCCAACCGCTCCGCTTCGCCTACTCCCACGGGAATCACCAGTCCGGGCGCGAAGGGAACCCTGAGCACACTCTCCGCTACGGTCGGGGCCGCGAGCCTGACGTGCAGCCCGTAGGGAGCCTGACGGGAGATTGGTTCCAGAAGCCCCGCCACGGAGGAGAGCCCCAGGGACTCGGGAGAGGCGAAGGTTACGAATATCTCCGAAATCGTTCCTACCTTCCACAGGGCACGCGAGCCGACGAACCGCTCGCTACTCACGGCCACGTCCACCAGGGCGCAGTCGTGGCGGGGGTCTCCGTCCAGCCCGACGCGCAGGATCTTCTCCTGTCTTACGGCTTGTTCGCCGACGCGCCCTGTTGCCACGAGCCCTGTTGCCAGACCTGCCACGGTTGCTTCCCGCATCTCGGGGAAGGCGTTGTTGGTGCCGGTGGAGAGGGCGCACAGCGGCACGTCGTCGCAGTGGCGGGCCACGATACGGTTCGTGCCGTCGCCACCGAGAACGCCTATCGCGCCAACCCTCTGCTCCAGCATCAGATTTACGGCCTCGATGGTGTCGTGGGCGTCGTGCTGGACATGCATGTCTAGGTACTCCAGGTGCGGCAGCGCAGGACTTTCTTTTATCGCCCGGTGCGAGCGGAGGTTGCGCTCCAGGCTCTCGTAAACTCCCGAGAAGGCGGGCATGATCAGGGCCCGCTCCACGCCCGCGGCCCTGAGCCCGGCAACGAAGCGGTAGATCATGCTCCCCTTCTCGGCGTTGTCGAAGACCGAAGCGCCGGAGACCAGCCGCCGGATGTCCCGCCCGGAGGCGGGGTTGGCGATGACTCCGACGGTTACCGGTCCGGGGGCCAACGGCTACGATTCGGCCTCGTCGAGAAAACCCGAGATGAGGCGGTTTACCTTTCCGGCAGCCTCCATCTGGACCGAATGCCCGGCGTTCTCGATAGTCTCTACCTTTGCGCCGGAGGAGGCGTTTTGCGCATGCGAGGCGGGAACGACCTCATCTTTATCCCCCCAGATGACCAGTACCGGAGCCTGTATGCGGGAGATATCCAGGACGTTCGCCTGTTTGCCATCCGGAAAGAGGCTGTCGGCCACGGCGCGCAGCGCCTCGTCCACCCCGTCCAGGCGCTTGTAGGCGAGGACATCGTTCACGAGCTGGCGGGTTACGAGGTCCGGGTTGGCGAAGAGTGTTCCCAGAACCCTCTTCATCTCCCTGCGCCGGTTGGCGGCGATGAACCCCTCGATGTAGTCGGAGTTGATCTCCTCTCCAAGCCCCGCGCTCGCGATAAGGGTAACCGAAGCCACCCTTTCTGGATGCTGGATCGCGATTGCCGCCGCGACCGCTCCCCCCATCGAGTGCCCGGCGAGATGGGCCTTCTCGATGCCCATAGCATCAAGGAAGCCGGCCACGATCCCGGCGAAAGAGTCGAGGTCTCCGCTTCCCACGTCCTTGACCGAGCCGCCGTGTCCCGGCAGGTCGAGGGCGTACACCGGGCGCTCGGTAGAGAGCGTCTCCTGGTTGAAGACCCAGATGTTTATGTCGCCGCCGAAGCCGTGGATCAGGACCAGCGGGGTCGCATCCGACTCGCCCATCTTGAGGTACTGGATGCTCTTGCCGCCGATCTCTACCTTCTCGGGCTCGGGACCCGCCGCCTCCTCTTCTTCGGGCACGAAGGTCGCCTCGAACTCTTCGACGAAGGCGTCTATCTCCGAGTCGGGAACTTCCGCGTCGGCGATCACACCCAGAAGCCCGCCGACCGGTACGACGTCTCCCTCTTTGGCTACCTGCCGGCGCAGAACGCCGGGAGCGGGGCTCTCGACGGCGTTGTTGATCTTCTCGCTCTCGACTTCTATGACCTCGTCGCCCTGCTCGAGTATTGTTCCTTCCTCGACGAGCCACTGTACCACGGTCCCCTCGGTCATCGAGAGGCCCCACTTGGGCATCGAGAGACGCGTGATCTGGACGGTACTCACGCCCGCGCCCTATCGGAGGTACCCAGAGTCTCGCGCACCGCAGCGGCTACCCGCTCGGGGTCCGGGACGTAGAGGTCTTCGAGGGCGGGAGAGAAGGGTGGCGGGGTGTGCGGAGCCGTTACCATCCTGGGCGCGGCCTTCAGGTGATCGAAGCAGTTCTGGGCTACGAGGGCCGCGATGTCGGAGGCCAGGCTGCAGCGCGGGTTGGATTCGTCTACCACGACGAGACGCCCGGTGTTCTCCACGCTCTCGTAGATCGCCTCCTCATCCAGCGGCGAGGTCGTTCGGGGGTCCACGATCTCGCACTCCACGCCTTCATCTTCCAGGGCGTCCGCCGCTTGCTCGGCCATCGAGACCATCCTGCCGATGGCGACTATCGTAACGTCGTCGCCCTCACGGACGTACTCGGCCTCGCCGAGAGGAATCTCGTAGGACTCCTCGGGGACATCGCCCTCGACGGAGTAGAGGACTTTGTTCTCGAAGAAGATCACGGGGTCATCGTCGCGGATGGAGGCGATCATGAGCCCTTTGGCATCATAAGGGTTGGAGGGCACGACGACCTTGAGGCCGGGGATGTGGGTGAAGATGGGGTAGAGGCTCTGGGAGTGCTGGGCCGCAGCCCGGATGCCCGCGCCGAACATGGTCCTTATGACCATCGGTGTTACCGCCTTGCCGCCGAACATGTAGCGGAACTTGGCGGCCTGGTTGTAGATCTGGTCCATGCACACCCCGAAGAAGTCCACGAACATCAGCTCCGCCACCGGCCTCAAGCCCGAAGCCGCCGCTCCAGCCGCCGCCCCGACGAACGCCGACTCGCTGATCGGGGTATCGAGCACCCGTCCGGGATACTTGCCGTAGAGACCCTTGGTGACGCCCATCACGCCGCCCCAGGCGTCATCCTCACCCGGTGCGCCCGCGCCGCCCGCGTTGTCCTCTCCGAAGACCACCACGGTTTCGTCGCGCTCCATTTCCTGGGCGAGCGCCTCGTTTATCGCCTGCATGAACGTTATCCTGCGCGCCATTTATATGCCTCCCTTCGGTTAGCTGTCAGCTTTTAGCTATCAGGAGTCAGCGATCAGCAAAACACCTGAAGCTGACGGCTGAAAGCTGATGGCTAGTAGCTAACATAGACGTCGGTGAGCAGATCATCCGCTTTCGGGTCGGGGGCGGCTTTCGCTTCCTCGACGGCCTCGTTGATGAGCTGCTTTACCTCCTCGTCTATCCGGTCGAGCTCTCCTTCATCAATCAACCCGGCGGAGGCGACGCGCCGCCTGAAGTTATCTAGACAGTCCTTTTCGCAGCGGAGATTTTCTACCTCGTTCTCGGCGCGGTAGGTCTGGGCGTCGCCCTCGAAATGGCCGAAGTAGCGGTTGACTTTGCACTCGATCAGGGACGGACCGCCGCCCTCCCTGGCGCGTCGGATGGCCTCTCCCGCCGCTTCGTGGACCGCGAAGAAGTCGTGCCCGTCCACGGTAACGCCGGGGATGCCGAAGCCGTCGGCTCTCTTGGCGATGTCTATGCCCTTGACCGAGAAGTTGGTCGAGGTTGCTTCGGCGTAGCCGTTATTCTCGATCACGAAGACTACGGGCAGGTTCCACACGCTGGCGAGGTTCATACTCTCAAGAGTCGTGCCCTGGTTGGAGCCGCCGTCGCCGGTGAACGAGACGGCGACCTGATTGGTGCCGCGCACCTTCGCCGAGAGCCCGGCCCCGCACACCAGGGGCGGACCGCCGCCGACGATGCCGTTGGCCCCGAGCATACCCTTGTCGAGGTCGGCGATGTGCATGGAGCCGCCCTTGCCGTGGCACAGTCCTTCGGCTTTGCCGTAGATCTCCTTCATCATCCCCTTAACGTCGCAGCCCTTGGCGATGGCGTGGCCGTGACCTCGGTGGGTGCTCGCCACATAGTCGTCGGCGCCCAGGTGCGATATCACCCCGGTTGCGATGGCTTCCTCACCAGCGTAGAGGTGGACGAAGCCGGGGATCTCACCCGTCGCGAACTCCGTGTGCAGCCGCTCCTCGAACTCCCGGATGGTGCGCATCGTGCGGTAGGCGTCGAGCAGATCCTCCTTGCTCAGCTCCTGCGGACTGGCGACCTCGGTCATGGAGCCTCCTTTCCCCTCGTGCTCCTCAATACGATTGAAACCACAGTATAGCGCGAACACCCTGGATCATGGAATTCCGCCTCACGAGAGAAATCGCAAGATCCGGGCGTTGATCTCTGCCGGCTTCTCGACCATCATGAAATGGCCGACTCCCTCGATCAACTCGGACTCGGACCCCTCCCCACAGTAAGTTGGCACCTCCTTCACCTGCTCCGCGTTGAGGCCATGGCAGCCGTCATTGGTGCCGTGCAGGTAGAGGACGGGGCGGGTGATCGGGTGGCCCCACGCTGCTTCCTGCTCCTCCGTCCACATGGCCGAGCCCATGCGAGGAGGATCGAATTGCCCCCAGTAGTAGCCCAGGGCGGTGTGGAAGTGGGCAGGGTCTCTGAGACATTCTTTCACGCGGGGCAGATCCTCCGTTGCATCGTAGCCGGGAGACCAGTCCTCCCATATATGGTCAATGAAGGCAAAGTTGTCCGCTGATACGATCTCCTCGACAACTGCCTGCATCTGGAAAAACCAGAAGTAGAAAGAGCGCTTGATCTGGTCGTAGCTGAACAGATTTGCTCCAAAGACCTGGAACGGAGGTATGTTCATTACAACGCTCCGGTGCCAGCGCGCTGGCTCAAGACCCAGAGCTCCCCAGGCGGCTACCGCTCCCCAGTCGTGGGCGATAAGCACGGCATCGCCGTCTCCACCCAGTGCTTCGTGCAGGGCGAGCGCATCGGCAACCATGGTGCTGGTATGAACATGGTGCCGGTCAGCCGGAACCTCTGTCGGAGCAAACCCGCGCATGAACGGAGCGACCGCCCGGTAACCGGCCTCAGCCAGTTCGGGAAGTAGATGACGGTAAGAATAAGGAGAGTCCGGGAACCCGTGTAGGCACAGCGCCAGTGGTCCCTCGCCGCTCTCCAGATAGTGGAATCGCAGCCCATTCGCCTGCACATCACCCGTTCCGAACTCCGGCATCGTGTTTCACCTTTCCTGCCAACTCACGAGAAAATGATCCCGCCGTCTATCATGACGGATTGTCCGGTCATGTAGTCGGAGTCCTTGGAGGCAAGGTAGGAGACGAAGGCCGCTACATCTTCTGGCTGCTCGACTCTTCCGAGCGTGATCAGCTCGGAGAACTGTTTCATCGCCTCGCCTTTTTGCAGGCCCTGGATCTCACCGATCCGCGCGTCTATCAGCTCCCACATGGCGGTGTCCACGATGCCCGGACAGTACGCATTGACGGTTATGCCATGCTCCGCCCACTCCTGCGCCGCTGCCTGGGTGAGCCCGCGGACGCCAAACTTGGAGGCCGAGTAGTGTCCCAGCAGGCTAAACCCCTTGTGCCCGGCTATCGAGGCGGCGCCGATGATCTTGCCTCCGCTACCCTGGCGGATCATCTGCCGCGCAGCCGCCTGGTAGCAGAGAAAGAGTCCGCGGAGGTTGACCGCCATCAGCCTGTCGAACTCCTCGGGCGTAACGTCGAGAAGCGGTTTTATCTGGGCGATGCCGGCGTTGGCGACCATCACGTCGAGCTTGCCAAGCTCCCCGACGACGCGACCCACCATCTCCTCGACTTCTTCCGGTTTCGAGACGTCCGCCGCGATGGCGACCGAGCGACGGCCTTTATCCCGGATATCCTCAGCAACGCTGTCGAGTTCGCCCTGCATACTCTCCAAATCGTTGACCGCCACATCGAGCCCGTCGGCAGCCAGCCGGAGGGCTATGCCGCGTCCGATACCCCTGGCCGCCCCCGTAACCAACGCAACCCTCGCCGTCCCGTTGCTCTCCGACATTAGAATCTCCTTTCCCCACTTTCTTTCAGAATTCCCTTACAATCCATGTTTCAAACGCCACGATGCATAGATAGAGGTGTTCTGCGTCGAGGCGAGCGGGGGCAGGTTGGCTCTTGTGAGCTTCGATGTTGCGTGCGGAATTGGTGGTCCTATGAAATCGTTCTTGTTTGGGGAAATCGGTAGGGAGAGAATCGTGGCTGCTAACCCTGTGGGTATCGGATCCATAGATCAGGTCGCTGTGGTGGTGCGCGACCTCGACCGGGTGATGGAACGTTACGCGGACGAGTTTGGGATCGGGCCGTGGAGTGTTTACACCTTCGGGCCCGAGATAATGAGCTCGATGACCTTTCGCGGCAACGAGCAGCCCTATATTATGAAGCGGGCCCTTGCTAATGTCGGGGATACCATGTACGAGCTGATTGAACCCGTCCAGGGACCGAACACCTACGAGGAGTTCCTGAACGAGGGCGGCGTAGGGCTACACCATTTCGGTTACTTCGTTGACGACGTGGACGCGGCGATCAGGGAAATGGAAGACAAAGGCTATCCGCTTTTGCAGAGCGGGCGCAGCTTTGGGGTAGGGGCGGACACGCCTACGCTTGCTTTGAGACCGAGCACGCCCTGAGATGAATCGTGGAAGCCAGAGATACCGGCGCCCGAAAAGATCTTCCCGGAAGATGCGTAGAGTAGCCTGAAAATGCTATCCGCCACTAGGAAGAGGCATCCTGGCGGCGTTGCAATCCGCCCGGGGCTTCAGGCTTGATGGGGATTTCGGAGTAGGAGAGAGGACCGAGCACATCGTCGGGGTTGCCGCCGAGCCTCATCACTATCTTCTTTAGAGGAGCTCCGGCGAGCGAGGCGCAGATATGATACTGGATGGCGAAGACGGCCTGCTCCTCGGTGCCCTCTCGGAAGGCTTCCAGCAACGGTACGTGCTCTGCGGCGATGTCGTTGAGGTCGTCGTAGTTCGTGGCATCGTCCAGCGAGAGCGCCAGGCGCACCAGGCCGCTCAACGAGCGGAATACCTCGTTTAGATAGCGGTTGCCAGCCGCCGCGCAGAGCTCCTCATGGAAGCGGACCTCCTCGTCCACGAGCCTGACGAAGTCTCCTTCCCCAGCAGCCTTGTACATCTCCTCGACGATCTTTTCGAGAGGAGCGAGCGGAGTTCCGTTGCGGACGATCAGACGTACCGCCAGAATCTCCAGCGTGCTGAGCAGGTTGTAGATGTCAACGAAGTCCCTGGCCTTGAATTCCCGGACGAAGTACCCGTAGCGCGGCTTCTCAACCACCAGTTGTTCCTTCGCCAGCCGCTTGAGCGCCTCCCGGATCGGGGCCCGGCTCACGCCCATCTCCTCGGCAAGGCGCGTCTCCACCAGCCGCTCCCCCAACCCGAAGCGTCCGTCAATGATCGAACGCCGGATGGCCTTGTAGGCCTGATCTGCTAGCGATCTGGGCTCAAGCTGCTGTAGGCGGGGCGACCGCTCACCCGACAGACCAGCAGCACCGCCATCCTTGCCGTTTGCCATCTTCCTCCTCGATGTTTTCTGCACGCGAGCCGAACACCCCCAAAAATAACAGTATACGCCACATTTTAACGTTTTGGCTTGCATCGTCGACGGTATACGATATACTGCGGGCTTGAATTTGGAAAGGGTTCTGCTCCCCGTAGGAGGTGGCGAGCGATGGATGTGATGCGCGGTCTGGGTGAGAGAGGGAAGGAAGCGGGCCTTTCGGGCGTGGACAATCTCCTCTTGCACTTCACTCCTTTCGAGGAAGACTGGTCGAAGCTGCCGGTGATCGTCAAGGGCGAGGGCTGCTACGTAACCGACGAGAGGGGTAACCGCTACATTGATGGGCTCGCGGGGCTCTTCACCACCCAGGTCGGGCACGGCAGAGAGGAACTGGCGCGTGTTGCGGCACAGCAGATAAAAGAGTTGGGGTTTTTCCCCAACTGGAGCTTCCAGCACCCCCGCTCTCTGGAGCTGGCGAAGAAGCTCTCGGAGATAGCGCCGGGAGATTTGAGCGCGACGTTCTTCGTGAACTCGGGATCTGAGGCTGTGGAGACGGTCATAAAACTCGCGAGGCAGTACCACAAGGCCAACGGAGAGCCACAACGGTACAAATTCATCTCGCGCAAGATTGCCTACCACGGAACGACCATGGGTGCGCTCTCGGTAACGGGGCTTCCGGGCTTCAAGGCTCCTTTCGAGCCCTTGCCTGGGGGGTTCTATCACGTTGCCAATACCTACCAGGATCCGGAAGGGGCAGCGGAGGCCATCGAGGAAGCGATAGAGTTCGGGCCGCCCGAGACGGTTGCGGCGGTGATCCTGGAGCCGGTGCAGAATGCGGGTGGGTGTCTCGTGCCACCGCCGGATTACTGGAAGCGGGTGCGTGAGATCTGTGATAAGCACGGGGTACTTCTGGTTTCGGATGCGGTGATCTGCGCGTTCGGGCGTCTTGGGGAGTGGTTCGGGATCGAGCGTTTCGACGTGGTTCCGGATATGACCAGTTTCGCCAAGGGCGTAACCAGCGGGTATCTGCCGATGGGCGGGGTCGTGGTGAGCGAGAAGGTGCAAAACACCCTGAGATCCGGCGCTCCGATGTTCTCTCACGGCTCTACTTTTGGGGGGCATCCGGTCTCTTCTGCAGTGGCGCTGGAGAATATCGCGATAATCGAGCGCGAGAAGCTCCTCGAGAACGTACACAACCTGGAGGACTACTTCGGGAGCGAGCTCAAGCGGATGGCCGAAGGGCACCCCATCGTTGCCGACGTGCGGGGGATGGGATTCTTCTGGGCGGTGGAGCTCAGACCGGAGAGACCCGACGGCACGCCGCTTGAGGGAGATGAGTACCGCAGGTACTTCAAGGGCGTACTCTCGAGAAAGCTTTTGGAGGGAGGGCTCATCTGCCGCTTCGACGACAAGGATGAGCCGGTGATCCAGTACTCCCCGGCGCTCATCGCGGACAGGGAAGTTCTCTCGAAGATAGCGGAGATAACCGACTCCGCCCTGACCGAGCTGGAGCGGGAGCTGGGTTACCGGAGCTAGCGGTGGAGCGCCGGGATAAACCTGACGTCGTTGTGGTGGGAGCCGGGCTCTCCGGTCTCACCGCAGCCCGCGAGCTTTCGCGTGAGGGCTTCGAGGTGCTGGTGCTCGAAGCCCGCGACCGCCCCGGCGGGCGCACGCATACAGTGGATGCAAACGGCGTGGCGGTAGACCTCGGCGCAGAGTGGATAGATGCGGCGCACTCGGAGATCAGGGGCCTCACTTCGGAGTTGGGACTGGAACTCGTGCCCGCAGAGCGTGGCAAGGAGAGCGCCCGATGGTACATCGGCGGTAAGTTTACGGAGGAGATGCCCCTCTCCAACCGGGATGAGCAAATATACCGGCGAATGGGCGACGCTCTCGCGGAAGCTGCTTCCGGCGCGGATCCGAATGCTCCGTGGAAGAACGCCCCCGGCGAAGATCCGAGCGTCGAGATCTGGTTGCGGGATGCCGGGATGAGCGTGAGCGGTATGCATGTTATCGAAACGCTTATCTCCAGTTGCGGCTCGACCGTGCCGCTCTCACGGATGTCGTTCTATTCCTACGCTCTGAAGGTAGCCACCCGTGGCGGGCCGGGCAGGGGCAACGAGTACCGCATCACGGGCGGCGCGGGCAACGTGACGAAAGCCGTCGCCGGAGAGCTGGACGGGCAGATCCGGTACTCCTCACCGGTTACGGAGATCTCGCATGACGGCCAGGGGGTTAAGGTAGCGTGGGTGGGCCATGAAGGGCCTGCGGCGGTGCGAGCACGGGCGGTAGTCATGGCGGTGCCGTTCACCTGCTACCGCACGATTCGCTTCGATCCCCGGCCGCCGATGGTTTTCCGGAGGATGATCTCAGACTCCGTCTACGGTGTGGTCCGGAAAATGGCGTTCATCTTCGACTCTCCGGCGGTCGAGCACTCCAGCTTTACGATTACCGACACGCCCCTCGGATATCTCTGTGCTGCACAGGACGGCGGATCCCCGTTCGGCTCCTGGGGCATCGTCTCTTTCGTGGGGAGTACGCCTCTGCTCCCCGAGTTGGGCCTCGATTTTAAGGAACGCAGACACCGTGCCGTAGAGATTCTAAGAACTCTTTACGACATTCCCGAGCCGGAGATAGTCCTGGAGAAAGTGTGGCCCCACGACTACTGGACCTGCGGCAGCTACATGATCGTCGCCCCGGGCGATATGTCCGGCTTTGGAGAGGAGATGGGTGGTACCTTCGGGAGGGTCTATTTGGCCGGGGCCGAAGGCTTTGCCGCGGCTCCCAGCTTTATGAACAGCGCGGTGAAAGCGGGACTGCGCGCTGGCCGAAAAGTGACGGAGGCTTTGGGTGCCGGGTAGACAACTCCTCCCTCGGGGGCCGCATAATGAATGAGAGGTGAACGGCGGGGTATGGCACGGGCTGACGTAGCGATTGTCGGTGCGGGACTGGCAGGGCTGGCGGCGGCACGGGAACTGACCATGGCAGGAGCGTCTGTGCTGGTGCTGGAAGCCCGAAAGAGAGTCGGGGGCCGGACGGTGAGCGAGGTAGCTGGCGGCGTCGCGCTGGACATGGGCGGACAGTGGATCGGCCCCAGCCAGCACCGCATAAAGGAACTCGCCGAAGCCGTAGGGGTGAAGATCTTCCCGGCGCAGGCTCCCGGGCGTGCCGTCATATGGGAGGGCGGTCGCCGCAAGGAGTACGAGCAGGGCGAGCCCGTCCCGTTGGAAACCCCTGAAGCCTTCGGAGAAGCCGAGGGGGCATTTCGGAATCTGAGCGAGCTCGCGAAACAGGTTCCCGCCGGGGCTCCGTGGAAGGCGGAGAGAGCCTGGGAGTGGGATGGGCAGACGCTCGAGACGTGGAAGTTGGGGAGCATACGAGGCGAAGAAGCCCGGTTCTACTTCGATCTCGCCGTCGAGTCTTTATATGCCTGCGAGCCCCGGGATCTCTCGTTGCTGGCTGTTCTCGCCGACATCGCTGCTACCGGCACCTTCGAGGGTTTGTTCGAGATAGAGGCTTCCGCCGAAGAGTACGGGTTCGTGGGCGGTGCGCAGGAGGTTCCGGTTCGCGTCGCAGAGGAGTTGGGCGAGCGAGTGGTGCTGGGATGCCCGGTACGGCGCATAATCCAGGGTGAGGATGGGGTTTGGGTCGAGTCCGGGCAGACGGTAGTTGAGACGAAAAAGGTGATCGTGACGGTCCCGCCTGCGCTGCGCGGACGGATCGAGTACGAGCCCGCCCTGCCGGGAGCCTACGACCAACTCTCCCAACGGATGCCAATGGGAGCGGTGATCAAGTGCCACGCCGTGTATGATGAACCATTCTGGCGCAAGAGCAGCCTGAGCGGCGATGCCCTCTGCGACACGGGGCCCTGCAAGGTCATCGCCGACAGCTCGCCGCAGGACGGGCGGACAGGCGTCCTGACCGGCTTTATCCTGGGAAGAGACGCCCGCGTGTGGGGATGCCATTCGGCCAGAGAGCGTAGACAGGCAGTGCTTGACCGCTTTGCGCACTGTTTCGGAAAAGAGGCGCTGGAGCCGGAAGCCTACGCCGAGCTGGACTGGGCGGAGGAGGCCTGGTCGCGCGGCGGCTACGATGGCAACGCTCCCGCCGGCGTTTTGTGCGATTACGGCCCGATGTTGCGGGAGCCCATCGGGCGCATCCACTGGGCAGGGGCCGAGACGGCCACGTCCTGGACCGGCTACATGGAAGGCGCCGTCGAGTCCGGCCAGCGGGCGGCGCGGGAGGTACTCACCGGGCTTGGGGCCATAGGGGTGACTTGAGCGGATCGGTAAAGGGGATAGGAGGAGTAGAGAGTGAGAGAAGAGCGTACCAAAGAGAGACCACTGGCTTCTCCGGGCAATGAACGGAGGGCGGTCGTCGAGCTGGCGGGGATCACCAAACGCTTCGGTGATTTCACGGCGGTCGAGGACCTCAACCTGAACATCTATGAGGGCGAGTTCTTTTCGCTGCTCGGGCCATCGGGTTGCGGCAAGACGACCACGCTGCGCATGATCGCCGGCTTCGAGGAGCCCACCGAGGGCACCATCACCATTGCCGGGCAGACGGTGCAGGGAATGCCGCCCTATCACCGGCCCGTCAATACCGTCTTTCAGTCCTACGCCGTCTTCCCGCACCTGAACGTCTTCGACAACGTGGCCTTCGGGCTCCGCCGAGCCGGGGTAAAGGGAGAGGAACTCCGGCGACGGGTGACCGAGGCATGCGACATGGTCCAGCTCTCCGGCCTCGAAAAACGCAAGCCCGCCAAGCTCTCCGGCGGCCAGCAGCAGCGGGTCGCTCTGGCACGGGCGCTGGTCAATCGTCCGAAGGTTTTGCTCCTGGACGAGCCGCTGGGCGCGCTGGACCGCAAGCTGCGCGAGGGGATGCAGATCGAGCTGAAGAATTTGCAGGAGACGGTCGGGATCACCTTCATCTACGTTACCCACGACCAGGAAGAGGCGCTCACCATGAGCGACCGGATCGCGGTAATGAACGAGGGCAGGGTCCAGCAGGTAGCAGACCCCGCCACCCTGTACGAACTTCCCAGAAGCCGCTTCGTGGCCGACTTCATCGGGCTTATGAACATGCTGTCCGGGACAGTCGAGTCGGTAAGCGGCCGGCAGGTTACGCTGCGCGCCGCGGGCGGCAAGAGGGTCGAAGCCATCATACACGAGGATGCCGGGATGAGGCCGGGTGCTGAGGTGCATGTAGCGGTGAGGCCGGAGAAGATGAGGTTCGGCGACGAGGGCGACAACGTATATGCGGCGAGAGTCCGGCAGGTGATCTACATGGGGGTCAGCACCCAGTACATGGTCGAACTCGAAGGTGGGGAGAAAATGATGCTCTATCAACAGAACGCTTCCGGAGTAGCTGGCTACCGAGCGGGCGACAGGATCTCGGTGGCGTGGGATGCGGCAAACTCTCTGGTGCTGGAGAGTTAGCGATGGGAAAGACGAGAATATCGCGGGGGCGTTTCCTGAAGATGGTGGGTACGGCGGGAGCGACCGGCTCGGCGCTCTCCGTTCTGGCGGCCTGCCAGACGAGCACGACACCCCAACAGAGCGGGGGCGGTGGCGGCGGGGGGAACACCCTCCACATCTACAACTGGGCGCAGTACCTCGCGCCCTACGACATCAAGCACTTCGAGAAGAAGTTTGGGATGAATATTACCCAGGACACTTACTCCTCAAATGAGGAGCTTCTGGCCAAACTTCAGGGCGGGGGGACCGGTTACGACGTGATCGTGCCCTCCGACTACATGGTCTCCATCATGGCCAAGAGCAAAGTCATCCAGAAGCTCGATATGTCCAAGATCCCGAACTTCAAGAACGTCAGCAAGCACTACAGGGGTTTGCCCTTTGATCCCAAGAACGAGTACAGCGTCCCCTACCAGGCGGGGACTACTGGCATCCTCTACAACAAAAAGAAGGTGGGCCGGGTAGAGACCTGGGACCCTCTGTGGGACCCCAAGTTCAAGGGTAAGATGGCCATGATAAACGACGTCCGGGAAACCATAGGGGCGGCTTTGATGCGCCGGGGATACTCCGAGAACTCCACCGACCCGCGCAAGCTGCAGCAGGCCAAGCAGGACCTCATCAAGCAGAAGCCTCTCCTGCAAGGTTACTTCGACTCCGTCGAAAATGTGCCCATGGTGCGGAGGGGGGATATCTGGCTCGCCCATGTGTATAGCGGAGACGGGTTCCTCGCGATTGTCCAGGACAAGAATCTCGCCTACGCCATACCCAAGCCCGGAGCTACTCTTTGGGTAGATAATCTATGTATACCGGTGGGCGCGCCGCACGTGGATTTGGCCCACAAGTTCTTGAACTTCATCTTGGCCCCTAAACCAGGCGCGGCGCTCACGGAGTACACCGACTACAGCACTCCCAACCAGGCCGCGGTTCCGCTGGTGCATGGAAAGTTTACAAAGATTCCCCAGTGGGATCCTTCGGGCAAGGTCTACGACCGGCTTCAGACCATACGCGACATAGGAAAGGCGACCCGCACGTACGAGCGGATCTTCACGGAAGTAAAGAGCTCGTAGCCATGGCGAAGGATAAGGGAAAAGGCTGGAGCCCCGGGCTGGCAGGGTTGCTTAGCCCCGTTACCTTCTGGCTCGGGCTGTTCTTTTTGGCCCCGCTGCTCCTCATCGTAGCCTATTCTTTCGGGACCGCGGGGGTCTACGGCGGGATGAAGCTCGGCTTCAACACGAACAACTACGCGCAGATCGCCGACCCCCTGTACCTGAAGATATTGTTCCGGACGCTCGTCATAGCGGTGCTCACCACCCTGCTGTGCCTCGTGCTCGGGTACCCGCTGGCGTACTTCATCGCCTTCAGGAGCCGCAAGTGGCGCAACAACCTGATCCTGCTGGTAATGATCCCGTTTTGGAGCAGCCTGATCATCCGGGTCTACGCCTGGGTGGTCATACTCAGCGGCAACGGGATCGCCAACCACGCGCTACAGTTCCTGGGGATAACCAACGGTCCGGTGAACCTCATCTTCACCCCCAAGGCTGTGCTCATGGGCATGGTCTACTCCTACCTACCGTTCATGGTTTTGCCTCTGTATGCGTCCCTGGAGAGCTTCGACGTCTCTCTCAAAGAGGCGTCTCAGGATCTGGGAGCTAACCGCTGGCACACCTTCTGGCGGGTAACTTTCCCGCTGAGCATGCCGGGTGTGATCGCGGGCAGCATACTGGTGTTCATCCCTGCAGCCGGGGAGTTCGTCGTCCCCCAGCTGCTCGGCGGGGCGAAGACGACGATGATGGGGAACCTGATCCAACAGCAGTTCCTGGACGCCCGTAACTGGGCATTCGGGAGCGCCCTCTCGATGATACTCGCGGTCGTCTTGCTGGTAGCCATCATCTTCTACGTGCGCCGCGTCGGGACGGACAAGCTGGAGGTGGGGTAGGATGAGCATCAAGAGTAGTTCCATCTCCAGGAGTCTCGGCAGGGTTCCCGACCGGGCGCTCTTCGCCCTGGTGGGCCTGCTGTATCTGTTCCTCTATGCCCCCATCGCCGTGCTGATGTTCTTCTCCTTCAACTCAGCGAAGAGCACCGAGTTCTGGGGAGGTTTTTCGACCCGGTGGTACTCGGCGCTCCTCATGGACCAGGACATACTCCACGCTTTCTACCGCTCGCTGATAGTCGGCGTGGTCTCCACGATAATCGCCACGGCCATCGGCACGCTCGCTGCGCTTGCCCTGGCCCGCTATCGCTTCCGGGGCAAGAGTTTTTACGACTCCACCATCTACGCCGACACGGTGATGCCGGAGATAGTGGTGGGGATCAGCCTGTTGGCCTTCTTCGTAGCCGTGCATGTCCCGCTCGGGCTCACGACCATCATCATCGCCCACGTGGCCTTCAACATCCCGTTCGTGACCATCGTGGTGCGGTCCCGCGTCGTAGGGCTGGACCGATCGCTGGAGGAGGCGGCGCAGGATCTCGGGGCCGGCCCTATTAGCACCTTCTTGCGGGTAACGCTGCCGCTCATCTTCCCTGCGGTCATAGCCGGGGCGCTGCTGGCTTTTACGCTCTCGTTCGACGACTTCGTCATCACGTTCTTCGTCGCGGGCGTGGGTTCGAACACGCTGCCGTTGGAGATCTACTCCATGGTCAAACTCGGCGTCTCGCCCGTGGTCAACGCGCTCTCGACCGTGATCATTATCGCCGTCATGGTCGTGGTCTTCGTAGGGAGTCGCATCTTCATGAGGAAAGAAAGAGCTTAGCAGTGAGCAGGTGTTTCCCGACTCACAGGAAAGGAGAGATTGGGTTTTGGATGGTGTAGAAGAAAACAAGGTATTTCAGCCGGAGATGAAAACACCGGAGATAGGGAGCAAGGGCCTCAAAGGCGGTGCTCTGGGGTTTCTCTCCAACGTGGTAATAGGAGTGGCCTCCACCGCTCCGGGATACAGCCTGGCCGCTACTTTGGGTTTCGTCGCTGCTGCTGTGGGCCTGCAGTCACCGGCGGTTTTGTGGGTGGCATTTGTGCCGATGCTGTTTATCGCGGCGGCTTATTACTACATGAACAAGGCCGACCCCGACTGCGGGACGAGCTTCACCTGGGTAACCAAGGCTATGGGGCCGCATATAGGTTGGATCACCGGCTGGGCCATAGTCGTTGCCGACATAATCGTCATGGCTAATCTGGCGCAGATAGCCGGGCTCTACACCTTCCTGCTCTTCGGGCTGCAGGGGTTGGCCAACTCCACGCTCGCGGTAACCGTGGTGGGGGTAGTCTGGATCGCGCTTATGACCTACATCTGCTTCCGGGGAATAGAGCTCTCTGCCCGCACGCAGTTTTTCTTACTCGCCGCCGAAATCCTTACCCTGGCGATCTTCGCCGTGGTCGCGCTGATCAAGGTTTTCTCAGGGAATGCTGGAGCAGGAGCGGTAACTCCCGAGCTTTCGTGGATCAACCCGTTCTCTATAAAGAGTTTCAGCGCCCTTGATGCAGGATTCATCCTCGCCATCTTCATCTACTGGGGATGGGACAGCGGCGTGGCGGTCAACGAGGAGAGCCAGAACAGCGGACGAGGTCCGGGTGTCGGAGCCCTGGTGAGCACGGTCGTGCTGCTTCTTATCTACGTGATAGTCGGCGTTGCTGCGCAGGCTTACGGCGGAATTGGCTTCCTCGTCAAGCACCAGGACGATGTCTTGAGCTCGCTCGGAACGCAAGTCTTCGGCTCGCCTCTAGACAAGATCCTCATCCTCGCCGTCCTCTCATCCGCAGCGGCTTCCACCCAGACGACCATCCTTCCCACCGCCCGCACTACGCTCTCGATGGCCCGTTACCGGGCTATGCCCGACGCTCTGGGCAGGGTTCATCAGCGCTACCTCACCCCGCACGTCTCTACCCTGTGGATGGGCGCTCTCTCCATAGTCTGGTACGTGGGGCTCACCTTAATAAGCCAGAACATCCTCTACGACTCCATCTCGGCTTTAGGGCTCATGATCGCCTTCTACTACGGCCTCACGGGGTTCGCCTGCGCCATCTACTACCGCCGCCAGCTTCTCAAGGGCGCCAAGAACTTCCTGATGATGGGAGTAGCGCCGGTGTTGGGAGGTTTGATCCTGACCTGGGCTTTCGTGCAGGAGATCCTCAACCTCGCCAACCCCAAGGAAGCCTACTCGGGAGCGATCTTTGGCATAGGGATGCCGCTGTTTATCGGGATCGCCTCATTGATTGTAGGCGTTGTGCTGATGGTGTGGACGTGGTATGCGAAGCCCATGTTCTTCCACCGTCGTCCGCAGGTTGCATCTGCGGAGGAACTTGCGTCAGGAGGAGAAATGGGAACCGGCGCGCCCGGAGCCGGGACGACCGGCGGCGAAAGTTGACTTGCGCGCTACGAGAATTTGCGGACCAGAGGAAAGGAGAGCCGGATGCAGACCGGAGTTCGGCGGGTAAAGAACTTCGTCGGCGGTGAGCTCGTCGAGGGCGTTAAGGATGAGTGGCAGGAAGTGATCAACCCCTCCACCGGCGAGAAAATCGCCGAGGTCCCCAGAGGCTCGGAGGAAGACGTAGACCGGGCTGTGGAGGCTGCGGATAGGGCGTTCGCCGACTGGTTCGAGACCACGCCCGGCGAGAGATCCGCGATGCTCCTGAAGCTCGCGGACATCGTGGAGGAGAACGGCGAGGAGCTGGCGCAGCTCGAATCTAAGAATGTCGGCAAGCCGCTCCCCATGGCCCGCGAGGAGATGGAGTTCGTGGCCGACAATCTCCGCTTTTTCGCCGGGGCGTGCCGGGTTATGGAGGGCAAGGCTGCGGGCGAGTACATCCGCGGCTACACGTCCATGATCCGACGCGAGCCCGTCGGGGTGGTCGGGCAGGTCGCGCCCTGGAACTTTCCGCTGATGATGGCGGGCTGGAAGATCGGCCCCGCCCTCGCCGCGGGCAACACCGTCGTCCTGAAGCCCTCCGAGCAGACACCGCTTAGCACGCTGCGCCTGATGGAACTGGCCGCTGAGGTCTTCCCACCCGGCGTCCTGAACGTTATAACCGGCGACGGTGAGCCGGTGGGAGCCGGGATCGTGAGGCACCCGAAGGTGGGCATGGTCTCCCTGACCGGCGACGTGGCTACCGGAAAGGAAGTAGCCAGGGCCGCTGCCGCGACCTTGAAGCGCGTGCATCTGGAATTGGGGGGCAAGGCGCCTGTGGTGGTCTTCGACGACGCGGATCTCGAAGCGGTCGTCGAAGGTATCCGCGTAGGCGGCTACTCCAACTCCGGCCAGGACTGCACGGCGTCCTCGCGCGTGATCGCCGCTCCCGGGATTTATGAGAACCTCGCCTCCGGGCTGGCCGAAGCCGTCTCGGATATAAGGGTGGCCGACCCCGCCGAAGATGAGGACGCGGAGATGGGGCCCGTCATCTCCGCCGCGCATCAACAGCGCGTGCTCGGTTTCCTGGAGCGCGCCCGCGATACCGGCGTCGAGTTCCTTGCTGGCGGCAAGAGAAACGGCCGCGGCTTCTTCATCGAGCCGACGCTCGTGGCTGGGCCGGATCAGAGGAGCGAGATCGTGCAGAAAGAGGTCTTCGGACCCGTGGTAACCATCCAACGCACGAGGGATGAAGACGAGCTTATTGCCTGGGCCAACGACGTACCTTACGGGCTCGCGGCCTCGGTATGGACCCGCGACATCGGGCGGGCGATGAGGGTTGCGCGCGCCTTGCGATTCGGAACCGTCTGGATCAACGACCACCTCGTTCCCCTCGCCTCCGAGATGCCCCACGGCGGTTTCAAGCAGTCGGGTTATGGCAAGGACATGAGCACCTACTCCATAGATGACTACACCGTCGTCAAGCACGTCGTGGCGAACCTCGGGTAGGGAGTACAGAATGACCGTAGTAGGGGTACCCAAAGAGATCAAAGACAAAGAAGGAAGAGTCTCCATCCAACCCGATGGAGTCTTTGAACTCATCCACCACGGCCACGAAGTAGTGGTCGAATCTAAAGCAGGCTCTGCTT
>CADDYV010000002.1 GCA_902810695.1 Actinomycetota bacterium
CCTGATAAACACCCATTGCACCAAAGGACGCCAGACCACCACCGCAGCGCACGAGTACTGCCACAACCTCAAGGACCGGGAGAAGATAAGGGCCATCGTCTGCGGCCGACACAACGAGGATGAAGAGGTAGAGCGATACGCCTACGACTTTGCAAGACACTTCTTGATGCCCCGTGAGGGGGTGCTGCAGGTACTCGATAACCTCGGGGCATTAAGTAGGGGTATCAACGAGGAGGACATCATCCACCTCAGGTGGCACTTCAGGGTGAGTTACCAGGCGGCACTGCTACATCTCATGCGGCTGGGCTTCGTGGGCCGGTCAGAGTACGAGCGTCTGAAGGACGTCGGCAGCGTGTGGTCGTTGGACCGTCGTCTGGGCTACGATCCGGAGAAGGATAGTAAGGAGGAGCCGAAGCAGGGTGCGGAACCGCTCAGACGCCCTAGACCGTTGGTTGAGCTCGCGGTCAAGGCATACGAGAGTGGACACATCACTCTCGCCCGGTTTGCCGAGGTGATGGGTCTAGGCCGAGCGGAAGCGGTCGACCTTTTGGAGAACCTCGGCGTGGAGATCCGAACTCCCGGTGGGGCGGACGTGGCCGCCGAATCAGAGTTGGCCTAGAGCGCATTCATGTCAGGAGGGGGAACACCAGGGTTCGCCTTGGACAACAGCGCGATCTCCAACTTCGCTGCAGTAGGACGCATGGACATCCTACGCGAGCGTTATGGGGGTCGGCTCGTGGTCACACGCGAGGTGTTGCTCGGGGCAGATAAAGGGCCATGCCCAGAAGCCCTTCGTCGAGCGGTTCAGGTAGGATGGGTCGATCTCCGTACCTTATACGCTGACTCGGAGGAGTATGGCGTCTTTGTCGAGCTGCGGAACAGGGGATTCGGGTTGGGCGAGGCCTCACTTATAGCGGCCTGCCGAGCAGGCGGAACATGGGTGTTCGTGAGCGACGACTTGGACGCCCGCCGTGAAGCGAGGCGTCGAGGAATAGGGGTGGTTGGCACCTACGGGATCCTAGCCCGCCAAGTGTCCGAGGGTAAGATGAGTTTGGAGGAAGGCAACAAATTATTGCGGCGGATGATTGAGGCTGGGTTTCGGTCCCACTCTGATGATCTTCGTGAAGAAGTTGAAAGGCTCAAGCACAGCCCTGAGCGGTGAAGTCGCGTGACCTTCGGCTTGCGCTGGTGATCGATTGCTTCGGTCCGCAGTTGTCTCCTGCTGAGCTCGTCTGGTTGTCAAAGCCGTACTACTATGATGGCAACAGGTACAAGCGCAACTTAACTCCAGATCTAACGTCCCAATGCCCGTAGTTCCGAGCTTTCAAGGACGACTACAGCGTGTGAGGCTTGTCCTCAGCGTAAGAATCCAAGGATCCAACCAATGTACACTCGAACCCATATAACAACAGGTTGCTGCCACCGCTGCTGCCAGAACCGTCTCCTGAAGACTCTCATCAGCAAGAAATCTCTGCTTTTGCAGGAATTTTAGGGAGCTGCCGGGCCAGGATTCGAACCTGGACTAACTGATCCAGAGTCAGTCGTGCTGCCGTTACACCACCCGGCAATGCGCAGGCGCGTATTGTACCGTCTTTCGGGGCTCGCGTCGAGCTTCTAGCCGGAGGTTTCGGGAATGCCGCCTGTTTCCATGGCGCGCAGGATCTTTATCCGCTCTTCTATGGGGGGGTGGGTGGAGAAGAGGCCGCGGGAGCGCTTCTCGAACTTTTTTACGGGGTTGACGATGTAGAGGTGGGCGGTGGCGCGGTTGGCGGCTTCAAGGACTTCCTGGTCGCCGGAGATCTTCTGCAGGGCGTCGGCGAGACCCTTGGGGTTGCGGGTGAGCTGGACGGCGCTGGCGTCGGCGAGATATTCGCGCTGGCGGGAGATGGAGAGCTGCAGGAGCCGGGCGAAGATCGGCGCGAGGATGGCGAGCACGAGGGCTATGATCATCATGATGACCTGTATCTGCCCCCCGCCGTTGTTGGAGCGCCGGCTTCTCCCGCCTCCAAACCACAAGCTGCGCAGGAAGAAGTCGGAGATGAGGACCGTGGTGCCCACCAGGATGCCGACGAGCATGGCGTAGCGGATGTCGAAGTTGCCGACGTGGCTCATTTCGTGCGCGATCACACCCTGCAACTCGTCCCGGTTGAGCTTCTGCAGAAGCCCGGAGGTAACGGCTATGGAGGCGTGCTCCGGGTCGCGGCCGGTGGCGAAGGCGTTGGGGGCGCTATCCTCGATGATGTAGACCTTCGGCATCGGGAGCCCCGCGGCTATCGCCATCTCTTCGACGACGTTGAAGAGTACGGGCGCGTCGTCGTGTTCGATCTGCCTGGCCCTCGACGCGGTGAGAACGATCTTGTCTCCGCCGAAATAGGTCAGAAGCCCGGAGACCGTACCCGCAGCGAAGGCGAGGATGAGGCCGAAGACCGCTCCGGTAGGGTCCGCAGTCCAGGCGTACCCGATGATGTAGCCAAAGACGGTAACGAGGGCGAGGAAGACCGCGATCAAAAGCAGGCTGTTGCGCCTGTTCTTCGCGATCCTCTCTCGGAAGGTAACTTCTCGGGCTTCGCTCATTTTCTAGTCGTAGGAGACCGTTACCGATTCCCGCTCGGGACCGGCGGCCTCGAAGTATTCCCGTTCGGTGAAGCCCATCGCGCGGGCGAAGAGCACGGCCGGGAAGCTCTGTATCTTCGTGTTGTAGCCCTGCACCGAGTCGTTGTAGTGCTGGCGGGCGAATGATATCTTGTTCTCCGTCGAGGACAGTTCCTCCTGGAAGTCCAACAGCACCGAACTGGACCTGAGTTCCGGGTAGTTCTCGGCCACCGCGAACAGGTTGCCGATGGCTCCCGAGAGTCGAGCCTCGGATTGCGCCTGCTCGCGCGGAGACTGCGGTTTCATCGCCTGCGAACGCGCCTGCGTTATCTCCGTGAGCACCTGCTGCTCCTGCCGGAAGTACCTCTTGACGCCTTCGAGGAGGTTGGGTATCAGGTCGTATCGCCTCTTGAGCTGCACATCTATCTGGCGGTAGGCTTCATCCACCTGATTTCTTCGCCTCACGAGCCCATTGTAAGTGGCTATGGCATAGATGACGACGATGGCGACGATTACGATTATGACGATGACGGCGACGGTGCTCATACAAAACCTCCAGGAGTCGGCGGATTTCTGGTAATTATATCCGCGTCAGGTAATCGAGGAGATCACTTGCCCGAATACGATACCGTAGCCGACCTCTATGACCTCGAATACGACCACGACTACGACCTCCCCTTCTGGCTGGCACTGGCACAAAGAGAAGGCGGGCCGGTAATAGAATGGGGCGCGGGGACCGGACGCATTGCGATCCCGCTCGCAAAAGCGGGCTTCGATGTTACCGGAGTCGAGATCTCAAACCCGATGCTAGGACTTGCTCGCAAAAAGAGCAAAAGCGTCAGATATGTCCTCGGCGACATGCGGAGCGCGAAGCCAGACCGGAGATACAGGCTCGCAGTCTGCGCCTTCAACTCGTTTCTGTGCCTCCCGAGCGTGGATGATGCGCTCGCCTTTCTGCGGAACGCGCGGGAGCACCTGCTGCCCGGCGGCCTGCTCGGGATAGAAGTCTCGGCTTTCACACCGGAAGAGCTGGCCGAAACGTCCGGCATCCCCGCCCTGCACCATGACTTCACCCGCGAGCTTCCATCGGGTAGGCTGGAGCGGTTCAGCACCTCACGCTACGACGCCGCCGCCCAGCTTCTCGAAATGCGGCTGTTCTACGAGCTGTATGGCTCGGAAGGAGAGCTGGAGAGCAAGCGCGCGAACGACCTCACCATCCGGGTAACGGGACGCGACGAGCTCGTGTTGATGCTCCGGCTATCCGGGTTCGAGGTCGAAGCGATCTACGGTGGATTCGAGGGAGAGCCGTTCACCGCCGGGAGCGACCATCTGATCGCGCTGGCGCGCCGGGCATAATTTTTCAGGGACTACGGCCCCAGGTTTTTACTTTCGAGGTTCCGAACCGCCGGACCCTGTAGAACTTCTCCGTCATAACCGAAGCGCGAGCCGTGGCAGGGACAGTCCCAGCTTCTCTCCGCCGGATTCCAGGATACGATGCACCCCAGATGGGAGCAGACGGCGGAGAGAGCGTGCACCTCGCCTCCGGGATCCCGGTAAACGGCGACGTGATCGCCGCCCACCTTGATGACCCTGCCCTCACCGGCTCGAACATCGGCCGGGCTGCTCTCTGGAACCCGTACCCGGTCTCCCACGAAGTGCGCAGCCTCCTCAAGCCCCTCTTTGTAGAAACCGGTAGACGCGAGGTGGCTCTTGCGGGCGGGGTCATAGAGTTCGGCCCACTCATTACCTCTTCCTGTGATGAGGTCGGAGAGGAGCATAGCCGCCGCGGTACCGTTGGAGAGTCCCCACCCTCTGAAGGCGGTCGCGACGTAGACGTGCCCGGGGCCGGCGCCGATCCTGCCGACATAGGGCAGCCCATCAACCGGGAAGTAATCTTGCGTGGACCACCGGTTCTCGAAGTCTCGGACCCCGAAGCGTGAACTTGCCCACTCTTCGAGCCTTCTGTAGCGCCTCTCCGTGTCCGGCTCCTCACCGGTCTTGTGGCTCTCCCCGACCACGATGAGGACGTTGTGCCCGTCGCGGGCGGCGGTGCGCACCGAGCGCGTCGGAGACTCCGCGTTGATAAACATCCCCTCGGAAGCCGGTGTCGGTCCGATCCTGGCCGAAATCCCGTACTCCCGCCTGGGGATGGCCTTGCCCCAGAGTTGGCCTTTGAACAGGAACGGGACGTGGGTGGCGAGGATCACATCTTTCGATATCACCCTTCCCCTGTCCGTGTCCACCCTGCAGCGGATGCCCTCGCGGACTCCCACCGCCCGCGTGTTCTCGAAGATGTAGCTGCCCGCTCCCGGTATCTCTTCGGCCAGCGGCAGCAGGTACTTGCGGATGTGGAACTGCAACTGATCGTCGAATCGTAGAGCTCCCTTTACCGCAAAGGGGAGCGGGACCTCCCGGACGAAGCTTGAGGGCAGCCCCAGTCTCCTCGCAGCATCCGCCTCGGCCCGAAGTCGCGGCAGCATCCCCTCCACTTCGGTATACACGTAAGCCGGCAGCCGCGAGAGATCGCAGACGATACCCTTCTCACTGATAAACGAGGCGATGCGCTCGATGGCGGTCTCGTTCGCCCGGGCGTAGAGCCGGGCTTTGCGCTCGCCGTGGCGTCTGATGAGCCAGTCGTAGATAAGCCTGTGCTGGGAAGTCACTTTCGCGGTGGTGTTGCCCGTAACGCCCTCGGCGATGCGGTGCGCTTCGATCACGGCGACAGTTTTGCCCAGCCTCTTGAGCAGAACCGCCGCCGTCAGTCCGGTTATCCCGCCGCCCAGAACGGCAACATCCACCGTGATGCTGCCCTGTAGCGGCGGAAAACTCGTACGGGGCGTCGTTTCGATCCAGAAGGACGCCCGTCTGGCGGAGGTCGTATCCATCATCGTCGCAAAGCCTCGCATCCTATGATCATCTTTCGATCCGCGATCTGCAAGCCAGTCCTCTGCGTCTCCTCAAAAAATTTTCCTCCGGCGCGCGTACTCTTCAATTCGCGCTGTCGAAACCCAACATGGACCTTGTGTAAGCAGACGAGCAGTTCGAATCAACGCGCATCCGCCGCGCCCACGAGCGTTCGCAGTTCGACCTCGGGGTCCTGGAGCTTGCCCGGATCTACCGGGCGTTGAGCTTTGATCAGGGGCATCGAGCGGCGCAGGTCCCTTCCCCGGCCTATCGTCACGGCTGCCAGCACCCGCCCATTTTTGCGGTAGAACGCTATGAAGTCCCGCTCCCTCAGGCTGCCTCGCACGACAAGTTCATCCCACTCCGTGTGGAACCCGGCGTATTGGAGGTTGTATTCGTACTGATCCGACCAGAACCAGGGAACCTCGGCATAGGCTTCGCTCTTGCCGAGCATGTTCCGGGCTGCGACCGGACCCTGCTTCAGCGCGTTTTGCCAGTGCTCGACGCGGATACGCCGCCTGAAGACTGGATGGTAATAGTTTGCCACATCCCCCGCCGCGTAGATCCCATCCACACCCGTCCAACAGTGCTCATCCACCACGACGCCGTTGTCGAGCTTTACGCCGGTGCCAGCAAGAAGCCCGATAACGGGCTCGATGCCGAGGCCCACCACGACGAAGTCGCACTCGATGTCGCGACCACGTGTGGTTCTCACCCTCTCGACGTGACCATCGCCCTCGAAGGCGGCCACGGTATCTTCGAAGACCATGGTCGTCCCGTTGTCGCGGTGAATCTCCTCGATCACCCGGCCGACCTCATCTCCGAGCACCCGACGCAGCGGCATCTTGTTGCGGTCTACTACGACAACTTCTAGACCGGACTGCCGGAGAGAAGCCGCTACCTCCGACCCGATGAAGCCCATTCCTACCACTACCGCTCTACGTCCGGGAACAATTTCCTGGCGGATGCGGTCGCAGTTGGCCACCGTGCGCAAACCATATACGCCTTCCAGATCCATACCTGGAATTGAAGGGCGGCGGTTGCGCCCCCCGGTGGCGATGAGAAGCCCATCATAAATTACGCGTTCTCCATCGTCGAGCTCGATTATCTTCTCGACGGAATCTACGCAGGTGGCCGGAACCCCAAACCGGGTCTCGATGCCGTTCTCGGCGTAGAAACGCGGGTCCTGGACCAGAGCCTGCTCGAACGGGACCTCGCCACGAAGGTATTCCTTGGACAGCGGTGGTCGCTCGTACGGTGGCTGAGGCTCCGCACCGATCAGGACCACCCTCCCGTCGAACCCTTCCTCCCGGAGCGCGGCTGCCGCCGCTCCCCCCGACAGTCCGGCGCCGACAATAACGAACGTCCCGGACATCAGCCCTTGACCTCTAAACTGTCACCTTCGACCCGAGTCTCGTAGGTCTTGACCGGCCTCCTCGCGGGCCCCTGAAGCACCGCTCCACTGGCTACGTCGAACTCGGAGCCGTGGCAGGGGCAGATCACGGTCTTCTCCTCCAGGTCTCCCTCCGCGAGCGAACACCCCACGTGCGTGCAAGTGTCGTCGAACGCATAGAACGTGCCGGCCACGTTAGCAACGGCGATCCTGGTCCCCCCCACGTCGAACACCCGCATCTCACCTTCTCCTAACGCATCCGCTCCAGCTACAACCACGAATTCAGCCATCTTCCTCGACTCCTTTCATAACTAACGGGCAATCTGATCCACAACCTCTCACAACTCGATTTCACCCTTTTAATCCCACGATACACGAGTATCAGAAATAAATCAAGTAAAAACTTTGTTTATTTTATAAAAGAGGTTTTCTGGCCGTGATTTATGGGGTGAGGAGTTTTTCGGAGCAGGCGCTGCTGCGGTGTCTCGGTCTACGCTACCGGTCGATATCCCGCTGCTGCACGGGATGCAGCCTGGGCATGAAGCGGGGCACGAGCTCGCAGTAGCGGAGGTACTGGCGGCCAAACCGCTCTTTGAGCTCGCGTTCTTCGAGGGGAAGCTGGAGAGCAAGCTGGGCCAGGTAGGCTGCGGCGAGCACGAGCAGCGCCCAGTTTCTGGTGAGAAGGGCTGCGCCCAGAATTAGCAGAAAATCTGTCTCGTAGAGCGGGTTTCGGACGTAGCGGTACGGTCCTTCGAGAACAAGTCGTTGCGGGACGTTGTTCTCCTCGGCCCCGGCATTCGGCGGGAAGAGGGCTCCGGCGAAGAGCAGCCGCGCCCAGCCCATCTTCGCCACCGCCCACGTACCGACGGCTATCGAGAATAGGAGGAATGCTCCGCCCGCGATCTGCAACGGCAGCAGCCCGCTCCAGTTCCACCCCAGCCAGAAGGGAGCCAGAAGGAAGAGGATGAGCGTGGTTCCGCCCCATAGTCCGACGACCTCGACCAGATACCAGGCTATGAGTCCCCGCCGCCTGAGCCAGCCGCGCCAGAAAGTGAGCATCGGGTAGGTCACGAGGTCTATAACGATCATGCCGCCATAGAAGCCAGCGACGAAGAGCGGGAGCAATACCCACCTTCCCAAGAGCGCATCCCCGACCCCGCAGATGGCGAATGCAGCCACCCACGCGGCGGCGGGTGTCAGGTGCCGCTCTCCGCCCGTTCCGACGCGCACGCTCATGCTCGCTATTTTAAGCCGAAATGCGGGCTGGAAACTATCGTCGAGAGATCAGCGCAGTCGCCGCTAGCCGGGGAGCAGGCTCCGGCCCATAAGGTACTCGTCGGCCTGGCGGGCGGCTTTGCGGCCATCGGCGATGGCGGTTACGATCAGGTCCGCCCCGCGTCTCGCATCCCCGGCGACGAAGATTCCCGGTTCTTTCGTGCCGAAGCCGTTTTGGGAGCGGATCGCACCGCGCTCCGCGTAGCCGAGATCGAGGTCTTCGAGCAGCCTGTCGCGTACCGGGCCGGTGAAACCGATAGCGAGCAGCACCAGATCCGCCTCCATCTCGAACCCGGTGCCCTGCAGGTACTCGGTCTTGCCCTTGGGGGTCCGCCGGGTGCGAACGCAGTGCATCCGCTCGACGCGTCCGTTCCCGGAGAAGCCGGTTACGGCGACGCTCCACCGGCGCTCGCCGCCCTCCTCGTGCGCTGGATAAGTGCGCAGCACGAACGGCCAGTCGGGCCACTCCAGAGGATCCGGGGAGTCTGGCGGCTTCGGGCCGTGGGTCAAGACCTGCACCGAAGCACACCCCTCGCGGTGGGCGTTGCCGAGGCAGTCGGCGCTGGTGTCCCCGCCGCCCAGGATGATGACGTTCTTGTTTCTGGCTGTGATCTCAGGCCCCTCGACCGGCAGGCCCGCAACGCGGCGGTTCTGCTGCACCAGGTACTCCATCGCGAGGTGGATTCCGTCCAGCTCCCGGCCCGGAACCCGGAGATCCCGCCCCTCCAACGCGCCGACGGCGAGCACTATTGCATCGAACTCGCGCCGAAGCTCCTCTGCGGTGGGATCGTAGCCGACGTGAGAGTTCGTGCGAAACTCTATCCCCTCTTCCTCCAGCAACGCCACGCGCCGGTCTATCATCCACTTTTCAAACTTGTAGTCCGGGATGCCGTAGCGCAGAAGCCCGCCCACCTTATCGTCCTTCTCGAAGACGACCACCGAGTGCCCGGCCCGGTTGAGCTGCTGGGCCGCGGCGAGCCCGGCAGGACCGCTTCCGACGACCGCAGCTTTTTTGCCGGTCCTCCTGTGCGGCGGGCTGGGCACGACCCAGCCCTCATCAAAAGCCCGGTTGATGATCGATATCTCTATCTCCTTGATCGTCACGGCGTCGTCGTTGATCTCCAGCACGCATGCCGCCTCGCACGGAGCCGGGCACAGCATCCCCGTAAACTCCGGGAAGTTGTTGGTCTTGTGCAGGCGGTCTATCGCCTGCTTCCACTGGTCGCGGTAGACGAGGTCGTTCCAGTCGGGGATGAGGTTCCCGAGCGGGCATCCCGTGTTGCAGAAGGGAACCCCGCAGTCCATGCAGCGCGACGCCTGGCCCCGGAGTTCGTCGTCGGGCATGTGCTCGTGGACGTGGCGGTAGTCGCGGATGCGCTCGGCGACGGGACGGTGCGGAGCGTCCTTGCGCCCGAGCTTGATGAAGCCTTTGGGATCGCCCATCAGCTAACCGCCTCTAGCTGTGACACCCCGCGCTCCCGCAGAACGCGTTTGAGATCTTCCGGCATCACCTTGACGAATTTCGTCAGCATCTCTTCCCAGTTTTCGAGGACCCGCTTTGCGGCCTCGCTCCCGGTCCACTCCAGATGCCGCTCGATGAGGCCCCGCAAGAGCGCCACATCCTCCGCCGACTCGACGGATTCGAGATCTACCATGTCCTGGTTGCACAGCTTCTCGAAGCGACTTTCCTCGTCGAGGACGAAGGCGATACCTCCGCTCATCCCGGCGGCGAAGTTGCGCCCCGTAGATCCGAGCACCACCACGACGCCCCCGGTCATGTACTCGCAGCCGTGATCTCCGACTCCTTCCACGACCGCCTCGGCGCCCGAGTTGCGCACCGCGAAGCGTTCCCCGGCGAACCCCCGGAAGTACGCTTCTCCTCCCGTGGCACCGTAGAGGGCGACGTTGCCGACCACGATGCTCTTCTCCGGCTCGTAGGCCGCAACCTTCGAGGGGAAGACGGCGAGACGCCCGCCGGAGAGCCCCTTGCCGACGTAGTCGTTGGTCGTGCCCTCCAGCGTGAGCGTCAGGCCCTTCGTCGCCCACGCCCCGAACGACTGCCCGGCCACGCCCTCGAAGTCTATCCGGATCGTGCCGTCCGGCAGCCCTTCCCGGCCGCACCTGCGTGCGATCTCACCGGAGAGCCTCCCGCCGACCGTGCGGTTGGTATTGAAGATCGGCATCGAGAGGTGTACCCGCTCTCCCCGCTCGAGTGCGGGCTTGCAGCGTTCGATCAGGTCGTTGTCGAGCGATTCGTAGAGGCGGTGGTCCTGTTCCTCACAGTGGTGGGTCGCAACTCCGTCGGCGGCCTTGGGCCGATGCAACACCGCCGAGAGGTCTATACCCCGGGCCTTCCAGTGCTCGATGCCCTCCCGAACCCTGAGCTTCTCCGGATGGCCGACCATCTCGTCGAAGGTGCGGAAGCCCAAAGAAGCCATGTACTCCCGGATCTCCTCGGCCAGGAAGAAGAAGTAGTTGATGACGTGCTCCGGGGTTCCCGTGAACTTCTTGCGAAGCTCGGGGTCTTGCGTGGCGATGCCGACCGGACAGGTGTTGAGGTGGCACACCCGCATCATGATGCACCCCGTCGCCACCAGCGGTGCCGTCGAGAAGGCGAAATCCTCCGCGCCGAGCAGCGCCGCCACCACCACATCCCGGCCCGTCTTGAGCTGGCCGTCGGTCTGCAAAATTACCCGCCCCCGCAGGTCGTTCTCCACTAGAACCTGCTGGGTCTCGGCGATCCCGAGCTCCCACGGAAGCCCGGCGTGTTTGATCGAAGAGAGGGGCGAAGCCCCGGTGCCCCCGTCGTGCCCGGAGATAGTTATGTGATCCGCCTTGGCCTTGGCGACGCCCGCCGCGATGGTCCCCACCCCCGCCTCGGCGACCAGCTTGACGCTGATGTGCGCCGCGGGGTTCGCGTTCTTGAGGTCGTGGATGAGCTGGGCGAGGTCCTCGATGGAGTAGATGTCGTGGTGGGGCGGCGGTGATATCAAGGCCACCCCGGGAGTCGAGTAGCGCACCTGCGCGATGTACTCGCTAACCTTGTGCCCCGGAAGCTGCCCTCCCTCGCCGGGCTTGGAGCCCTGGGCGATTTTGATCTGCAACTGGTCGGCGTTGACCAGGTACTCCGTCGTAACGCCGAAGCGCGCGCTCGCGACCTGCTTGATCGCGCTGCGCCGGATGTCGCCGTTCTCATCAGGGGTGTAGCGCGCGGGGTCCTCGCCTCCCTCTCCGGTGTTCGACTTGCCGCCGATGCGGTTCATCGCTATGGCGAGCGTCTCGTGCGCCTCCTTGGAGATCGAGCCGAGCGACATCGCACCGGTAGAAAAGCGCTTTACGATCTCTTTTGCAGGCTCGACTTCCTCCAGCGGGATCTGGTCTCTCTCGAACTCGAAGAGGCTGCGCAGCGTCGAGAGCCGGGCGCTTTTCTCGTCGTAGTGGCGGGTGAACTCCTTGAAGGTCTCGAAGTCTTTCGTCCTTACGGCGCGCTGCAGAGGGACGATGCTCTGGCTGTTCCACTGGTGGTACTCGCCCTGCACCCGAAGCTGATACTCTCCCCCGACATCAAGCTCCCCGGTCCCGTCCTCGATGGCGGCGAAGGCTCGCCGGTGACGCTCCAGGACTTCGCGCGCGATCTCCCCGATCCCGGCTCCGCTCACGCGCGAGGCGGTCCCGGTGAAGTACTTCTCGATAAACTCCTCATTGAGCCCCACCGCCTCAAAGATCTGGGCCCCGCAGTAGGAGAGCAAAGTCGAGATGCCCATCTTGGAGATGACCTTCAGGAGTCCCTTGTCTATGGCCTTGATGTAGTTCTTGACCGCCTTCTCCGGGGAGGTTCCGTCGAGCGCCCCGCTCCGTACCATCTCCTCGATCGTCTCGAATGCGAGATACGGGTTGACGGCAGCAGCACCGTAGCCGACCAGGAGCGCGAAATGATGGACCTCGCGCGCCTCGGCAGTCTCGGCAACGAGGGTGGTGCGGGTGCGGATTCCTTCCCTCACCAGATGGTGGTGCACGGTGGCAACGGCGAGCAGAATCGGGATCGGGGCCTGCTCCGCGCTCACACCCCGGTCGCTCAGGACCAGAACCGGCGAGCCATCCCGGACCGCCTGCTCGGCCTTCTCGCACAGGGCGTCCAGCGCCCGCTCCAGCCCGCGCTCTCCATTTGCGACCGGGAACAGGGTTGTGAGCGTGGTCGAGGGGAACGGGTCGGAGCCGAGGTGACGGATCTTCTCCAGCTCCGCGTTGGTCAAAAGCGGGTGGTCGAGGAGGACCCTGCGGCAGTGTTTGGGCGTCTCGTCGAAGAGGTTCTGCTCCGGCCCCAGCGACATCTTGAGCGACATCACCAGTTCCTCGCGCAGCGGGTCTATGGGCGGATTGGTAACCTGCGCGAAGTGCTGCTTGAAGTAGTCGAAGAGCAGCCGCGGACGCCCGGAGAGGACCGCGAGCGGCGTGTCGGTGCCCATCGAGCCGTCTGGCTCCTTGCCGCCTGCAGCCATCGGCGAGAGCAGTATCCGCAGATCCTCGGTCGTGTACCCGAAGGCCCGTTGCCGGTCGAGCAGCGAGGCGGGCTCGGGCCTGGGGTCGGGCTCGACCTCGGGAAGCTCGTTCAGGTGGATCTCACCCTCTTCGATCCACTTTCTGTACGGCCTGCGCGTGTAGAGGGACTTCTTGATCTGCTCGTCGTGCAGGATATCGTTCCGTCCGGTATCCACCACGAGCATCTTGCCCGGCTGCAGCCGCCACCGCTCGACGACATCTTCCGCAGGAATCCGCAGAGCGCCGTCCTCGGATGCCATCACTACCCTACCGTCGCGCGTGATCGAGTACCGCGCGGGACGGAGCCCATTTCGATCCAGGGTGGCCCCGATCACACGCCCGTCGGTGAACGCTACCGCCGCCGGTCCGTCCCAGGGCTCCATGAGCGCGCTGTGGTACTGGTAGAATGCCCGCCTCTCGGGATCCATCAGCTCGTCGTTCTCCCAGGCCTCGGGGATCATCATCGCCACCGCGTGCGGGAGGCTGCGCCCGGCGAGGTACAAAAGCTCCAGGGCGTTATCGAAGGAGGCCGAGTCGCTCTGGTCGGGCTTGATGACCGGGGAGAGCTTCTCCAAGTCCTCCCCGAACATCTCCGACTCCAGGCGGCTCTCGCGGGCGCGCATCCAGTTGACGTTCCCGCGCAGCGTGTTGATCTCGCCGTTATGCGCCACGTACCTGTAGGGATGCGCCAGCTCCCAGCTTCCTAAAGTGTTGGTCGAGAAGCGCGCGTGGACGAGTGCGATGGCGCTCGCGAGAGCCGGGTCCCTGAGATCCGGGTAGAACTCCGCGAGCTGCCCGCCCCGCAGAAGCCCCTTGTACACGATCGTTGAGGCAGAGAGGCTCGCCACGTAACAGCTATGGTTCATCTCGAAGGCCCTGTGGAGGCGGCGCCGGATCACATACAGCTTCCGCTCAAAGGCAGCCCTGTCCCCGGAGCGGTTCTCCACGAAGAACTGCCGGATGCGCGGCATGACGCTCCTCGCCAGCTCGCCTATCTTCTCCGGCTCTACCGGAACGTCGCGAAAACCCAGAAGCCGCTGCCCCTCCTCGCCGACGATCCGCTCCAGCGCATTCTCGCCGCTCGCGTCCTCCCCGAACTCGAAGAGCATCCCCACCCCGTAACCGCCTGCCGGGGGCAGCTCGATCCCCAGAGGCTTGCATTCCCGGCGGAAGAATGCATCTGGGATCTGGAGCAATATCCCCGCGCCGTCTCCGGTCTCCGGGTCGCTCCCGCTCGCGCCCCGGTGCTCCAGGTTTCGCAGGATCTCTACACCTTCCTCGACCGTCTCTCGCGTGCTGCGCCCGTCTACCCGTGCTACAAAGCCAAGTCCGCAGGCGTCGTGCTGGTACGCGGGATCGTAAAGTCCGGTTCCGAGAGGTGCCAAGCTGCCTCCTCAAAGCTGCGGGGTGCAGAAACGGAGCACAATTTTTACACGAAACGTCTGTAGATTACAAGAGCGTGACAATTAGTTATACATTTGTACAAAAGAATTCGAAGGTTGCTGAGTCCGAAAGCTACAGGCTGTCCAGCTCGCTCCGTATTTTCTCCTCTTCTTCGAGCAATTCCGAGAGCCTGAGCCTCAGATCCGCGGCCTCCGCCTCGACCTCGGCCAGCCGCAGCGTAAGCTCTCTCTCGCGGGCGGCCACTTCCGGGGTACGCCGCTTCGGACCCAGGTTGTCGCGGATGTCCTTCAACCGCTCGGCGGCATTCTTCCTGATCCGTTCCCGCTCGGCCTTGAACTCCTCGCTCTGGATATACTTCAGCCCCTGTTTGAGCTTCTCGTCCGAGAGTAGCTCGGAGAGGATCTCCGCCGAACTCTGCTTGAAATTTTTGCCGCCGGCCATACAAAACCTCCTAGCTCGTTGCGCTCTATTGTAGCCTGCATGGGCAGACCAGCTTGCAGTGTTATATCCGATCAGACAAACTTCCTGTAGACCCCGATATTGGTGGTATCCCGGACCCCAAGAGCCTCTTTGAGGTCGTTCAGGCTCGCTCCGCGCCTGAGAAGCCTTATGGCGAAGGTGTGGCGCAGAACCATCGGGGAGATTCGGGGTAGTCCGACCTGGTCGCAGCGTTTCCAGAGGGCGTTCTGCAGTGCCTTCGAGGTCGCCACGGGCCGTGCGGCGCGTCCCACGACCAACTCGGGCGTATCATCCCGGCGGAGGTTCAGGTAATCTTTCAGGGATTTCACCGCTTCTGAGGATAGCCGCCGGGTGCGGGGAGCGAGGTGGGAGCCGGGACCACCGAGATGGACCTGCGCGGCATCGAGGTCGAGGTCGGAGCGCAAAAGGCCCCGGATCTCACCGACCGTAACGCCGGTCTCCAGCATCAGCCGGATCACGACTGCATCCCGGGCGTCGTCGAAGCGGTTGATCGGGAACGACAAAAGCTGCTCGATCTCTTCCTCTTCGAGGAAGACTATCTGCTGGTCGAGCGGCTGGTGCATGGGCTCGATGGGGTCGAAGTCCAGTCCGATGTCGGTGCTGGTCCTCACCCAGTCGAGGAAGCGCCTTACGGCGGCGTCCTTGCGGTAGACGGTAAAACGCTTGCGGTTCTCTTCGAGGAGGTAATTGCGAAAGTTCATCACCTCCCCCACGCCCACGGCTTCGATGTCCTTGATGCCTTTTTTGGCGAGAAACCGGGCGAACTCATGCAGGTCGGCCTCGTAGAATTCCGCCGTGCGCGGGCTGGTAGCCATATCGTCGGCCATGTGGGCTGCGAAATCCGAGATCAAAGCCTCGATCCTCACGCGACCTATTTTACCGGCAATTCACCTCCGTTGGTACAATCCCCATGATGTTCAGGAGCCTCAGAGTCTCTATCCTGGTCGTGGCGCTCGCGGTTATAGGATTCGCGGCGCTCCCCATCTTCCCTCGCACAGAGACGGCTTCGGTCAAGCTCCACCCCCAAGTCGGCAAAGGCGGCACGCTCCTCGGTGAGAGCCCCTCGGAGCTGAAGCACCCGCCGAGCCACTCCAGGATGTCGAAATCCGCTCTCAAATCGGCAGCGATGACCATTACGATCCCGAGACTCCATCTCAAGAACGTGCCGGTCCCGACGGGCAGCAGCCAGGCCGAACTGGACCGTATCGGGATCATGCACCTCGCGGGCACCGGGTTTCCCTGGCAGAAGGGCACCAACACCTTCATTATCGGGCACCGTCTCGGCTACACCTGGACCCGCACGACCTACGTCTTCTACAGGCTCGACAAGATGCAGCCAGGCGATGAGATCTTCATCAACGACAGAAACGGTAACCGCTACACCTTCAGGGTCTACGACCGCATGACCGTTCGCCCCTCCGACTACTGGGCAACCTATCCCACAGGCGGCAATACCATACTCTCCCTGCAGACCTGCACCCCCATCCCCACCTTCCAAAACCGCCTCATAGTCCGCGCTCAACTGGTTGGATCTTGAAAGTAAGCTCCGGTCCCGAGCTAATCGGTTTTCCTGGCGGCGACCTCCCACACCGTCTTCTCTCCGCCGTACCTGCGCGTGGCGCGCTCTTCCGCGCTGTCTATCTCCCAACCACCGGCGAAGAGCGCCTCGACGCTTCTCCGGTCAAAGAGGCGCTTCGGCAGCCCGCCGACGAGGTAGAAGTTCTTCTCGACTTCTTCTTTTGCCGCCGCGGAGTAGTAGACATCTCGGGTCGAGTTGAAGCGGGCTAGCAGATAGCCCCCGGGCTTCAGAGTTCGGCGCACCTCGCCGAGTATCTCCAGGGTCGTCTGCCAGGGAAAGTAGTGCAGCGACAGGCTCGCCACGACTACCCGGAAGCTCGCATCCGGGAAGGGAAGTCTGTGGGTCATGTCGAAGCGTACTAACCTGGCCTCCGGCACGCGGCGCCTCGTCGCTTCGAGCGCTTCTTTCGAGAAGTCGGCGGAGATAACGTCAAAACCATTTTTGATTAAAAACTGCGAATCCAGCCCGCTGCCGCAGCCCAGATCCAGGACCGGCGCATCCCGCCCGGCTTCCAGAACGTCGGCTATCCAGCGCCCGAGCCAGGGTTCTTCAGATTCGGGATTCTGGCCGATCTCCGAAAAAGTCCGGTCCCAGTGATCCAGTGCGTCCCTCATGCCGCCAACACTCGCGCCTGAATACTTCTGCGTCATTGTACGCTCTCGCGCATTCTAGAGCCGTGGCGGTCCCTGCTCGATCCGGGCACGCACGTCCTCGGGGTCGTTGGGCGGGAACCACATCGCCTCTACCCACCAGGTCGCTCCCGCCTCGGCGAAAGGTCGCACGATGGCAGCCGCCCGTTCGGGGTCATCGCCCGGTGTAGTCCCCTCGCAGACGATATCGAACGGGGTCTTCTCGGAACGGTTCTCCGCAACATATGTTCTCATGGCCCGGATGTCTTCGGGCGTAACCTCTCCGGGAGTTCCATCGGCGTTGAACTTGTTGGGCAGCAACCCCTCGTAGCGCAGCGCGCGGCGCATGGACTTTTTGCGCGGCCAAGCTCCTACCACCCAGATCGGGATTCGCGGCGACTGCACGGGCGGGGGCGTGAAGGTCATCTCTCCTACCCGGTAGTGCCTGCCGCGGTAGCTGAAGGGCTTTCCGCTCCACAGCCCGGTGATTATCTCCAGGCTCTCGTCCAGAAGCTCCGCCCGGATCCTACGGTCTGTCGGCTCCCCGACCTTCCCGAAGCCGCCGTCGTCGAGCGTCCCCAAGCCTACCGGCAGCACGAGCCACCCGTTGGACAGATGGTCCAGCGTAACCGTCTCGCGGGCGACCTTCCACGGCCTCCGCCGCGCCAGCGGCGTTATTATGGCCCCGAGGCGGACCCTCTCGGTGCATACGGCCATCGCCGCTATCACCACCCACGGGTCGTACATCTCCCCCGCGCCCTCGATGTGGATACCGTCGTAGTAAAACACCCCATCCCAACCCGACTCTTCCGCATCACGCGCGAGCCTGACGATCGTGTGAACGTCGCCTTTGGGGATAATGAAACCGTAGCGCACCTGTGTTCCTTCCACCTTTAAACTTGCCCCTGGGACGTGTTTTCCCCGGTCCGCTGAAGATTATACGGATGGTAGGTGGATTATCTCGGGCTATCTGCCGCGCAGAAGGTAGCTGGCGATGGTGTCGTGGGCGGCATTGATCTCGGCTGTAAGCCTCTCGGCGCGGGCGCGTTTTGCGGGGTCGGAGAAGCGGTCGGGATGGAAACGCTTCACGAGTTCCCGACGCTTTCTGTTGACCTCTTCGAGCGGCGCGCCGGGCTCCAGGCCGAGACGAGTATATGCGTTGATGACGTTTAGCGGATACCTGCGCGGCCTGAAGGTGGTCGAGGATGCGCGGCGCTGCTCCTGGTAACTGCGTTCGGAGCTTTGCTGTTCGCGGACGCGCTCCTCTTCCTCGAAGATGCGCCACTCCTCCGCCGCGCCTCTCCATGCGGCGCCGAACGCCTCGCCGAAGGTATCTCTCAGGGTCTCGCCACGTTCGCGGCCTACGCGGAGGGTCTCCCTAAACCGCTCGTCTTCCTGGAGAGTCGAGACGAAGCCCCGGGCGAGACGCCCCAGGCGGCGCGGTATGCTCACGAATCGCGGCCCCGCCTTCTCCTGTTCCACTCCTCGTAGAGCGGGCCGCGTTCAATAATCTGGGTCTCATCACCCTCGTCGCGCTGCATGGCCTGCGTCTCGTCCCCGGCGGATTCCTGCTGTTCTTGCCGTTCCTGCTGCTTCTGTTCTTCCTGAACCTCGGCTTCCTTGGGTAGGCCGAAGAACTCGCGCACCAGATCTACATCCTCGAGTCCCGAGCGGGCGCGGGAGACCTTCTTCTCCTCCTCACGCACGCTGAAGTCGCGGGCCTCGCGAGCTTTCCTGATCTCCTCTTCCAGGGAGCTTATGACCTTGCGGGTTCTGTTTTCCATCTCCTGCGAGCGGCGCTGGCTGAGCTCTATTTTGGAGTTGAGCTTGGCCTCCCGCCGGTTGGCCGAGCGCGCGAGGTCCTCCAGGTTGATGCCCGCCGCCGCGAGCGTATGGCGCACGATGCGGACCGCGCTTTCGCGCGAGACCTCCTGCGGAAGGTCCTTGATGATCTCAGCCGCCCGCTCGACGGTAAAACCGTGGGACGATAGTTTCTCGTCAGGATCGTCGTCGGGCTCCTCCATACCTATCTCCTCCTCCGAGAAGACCATCGTCTCGTCCTCGTCCTCCCCAGAGAAAAATCGCGAGAAAAAGCCTCTCTGTCTATCTTGTTCTTCGCTCATCGTACCGGCTCCGTCAGCGAGTTCTCGTGCAGTGTCTCCACAGATTTCGTCATCTCGTCGAGGCTCCGGCGGAAGTAGGCTACCCGCTCCTTGAGCCGCGCGAGATCCGAGCTATCCAGAACATGGGGTGCATCGGTATCAAGCGAGAGTAGCTCGCCGCGCAGGTTTCCGAGCAGGCTCTCCACCCCTTCGAGCCTGGCGTTTACGGCGCTGATCCCCTCCAGGATTCCTTCGTAACCGGCCAGCTCCTCCCGCCGGCTGGCGAGTGCGCTCTCGAACGATGTCCTGAGGGGAGAGCCCGCCTCGAGCGAGGCGATATCGCGCTCCAGCCCCTTTACGCGGCGCGATATCTCGCGCCGGTCCAGACTCTCGAGGTGCCTCCTGAGCGCCGCTCTGCGGAGTGCCAGGCGCGCCGCGCCCTCCACCTCACCCATGATGGTGTGCACATCATCGTCCAGGAGCGGCCTGTACTCCTCGGGCAAGAGCTCCCAACTCTCCAGCAGCCCACCTTGCAGCGCGGCGAGCCGCTTCATCTGCGGCGCGGCAACCGGATCTTCACGCGCCACCCGGTTCAACTCCCGCACGTTCGCCTGCGCCCGGCGTCGCAGCTCCCTGGGGGCGTCCTTGTGGCGGCGTGTGATCTTCCACGCCGCCGGGATACCGCCACCAATCAGCAGCGCGAGCAGCGATTCGACGCTCGTAAGATGCGCCCCGTGCTCCGCGAGCGAGAGTACCCCTACCCCGGCGAGCGCGCTCAGGGGCACCATCCAGGCGGAGCCGCGCCGGGCGCTACTCACGAGCGCCCCGGTCTTCTTCGCTTTCAGGCTGGTCGGTGTTGCTGGTTTCGGCTTGCTCCTCGCCGGATTCCAGGGGTTCTGGTGATCTCAGGCCCATCTGGATCTCCATCATCTCCAGCTCCCTTTCGGCGTCGAGGCGCTTGACGTCCTGCTCGACGGAGGCTATCTGCCGCTCGGTCTCGCTGGTACCGAGCTCTCCGACGGCCTGGGCCTCGTAGGAGGCCTGTCGGATGGCCTGGCGGGCGCGTTCCAGATCCCGTGAAGAGTCGGAGAGCGAGATGTTGGAGCGGGCTTCGTTGGCGGCGCGCAGAGCTCTCGCCCGCTGGTGCTCCTCCATCAGCGACGCCCGCTCGCGCACGAGGTCGTTGTAACGGCGCTCCTGCTCGCGAAACGCCTGCTCCATCTCCTGGGAGTTCCTGTGCGCTTCCTCCAGCCTGGTTTCGAGCTCCGCGAGGCTCGCCTGGGCTTCCTGCTTCTGCTGGACGACCTCGATAGCAGCCTCCCGCTGGCCTCGCCTGGTGAGCTCCCGCGCCTGACGGTCCTTGACGGTTATAACCTTCTGCTTGGAAGCTGCGTCGTCGGCGAGCATCTTCTCGTAGGCCATCGTCCGGGCTGCCGCAACCTGGAGCTTCTTCAGGTTGTCCAACTCATCCTGCACGGCGTTTTCCAGCATAATTTCGGGGTTTCGCTCCTCGACTCCGGATAAGAACCTCCCGAAGAAACCGCGGATGGTTCTGGTCAACCTACCCATCTACCCTCCAGCTTGCAGAACTCCAGATGAATGTGGTCTGGATTATATAACATCAAACAAAGCCACCTCGTATCTCGCGGGATTATAGAGGTTCCTACGAGACATCCCATCTGCAGGTTTCAGCGGGTAGCTTCTCGGCCTTCTGCGTACGGGCGGCTGGCGAGGACCACCGCGCTCGGGGACTCGACCTCGAATGCTGCCTCGAGCGCCTCCCCAGCGGCAACCAGAAGGTCTTCGGCGGAGCGGGCGTCGCGGGGGTAGATCGCGGCTCCCGCCCGGGTTTCTCTTGCTCCTAAAGACGCGGCGGCGGCGAGCGTGCGCCTCGCCGCGCTCTCCACCACCCGGTCATCAACCCCGCTCAACACCAGTCCGAAGACCGCGCCCTCTCCAAGCAGAACGGGCTCCCCGATCCGGCCCCGCACCCTTTCGAGCAGCAACTCGAGATCCTGGACCTCGCGCCCCGGATCCACCAGAACGACCGCGACCTGCACGCCCCTGCGGGCCTCAAGCTCATCCGAGAGCCTGTGCAGGAGCACGGATCCATCCTCATCAGGTGCGTAATAATCTTCTTCTACATTCGTGGCGGGCGCAGTAGAACGCCTGGCGACGGCGAGGGCGAAGCCCCCTACGAGCACGAAGACCACGAACCTGAACAGTACCGGCATCAGGGCGTACGTTTCTCCTCCCAGGATGTCCGGCAGCACCACCAGGCAGTAGCCGAGCAGGGCGGAGATGAGGGAAGCGGCTTTCACCTTCCACGAGCGATGCAGCGCGGAAACGAGAAGCAGCGGGAAGTAGAGTACGTACAGCTCGCTTGAGGAAGCACCGGTAAAGAAGACCGTCAGGGTGGTAAACGCCGCGTAGAATATATACGAACCTGCGGCGAACCTTCTGGTGAACAGCTCCGCGGGCAGAAGCAGCAGCGTTATCGCCCCCACCGCGCCCACCGACGCCGTCAGGAGCAGGAGCACCTCGGAGACGCCGGGCTCGTAATAAGGGCTGAGCGCAAACGGAATGGAAGCCCCGAGAAGCCCGAGGTACAGGAGCGAGAAGGTTTTGAGATTGCGCGCATTCTGGGCGTAGTAGCTCATGGTTGCCATGGCCGACTATCATACGCAGGTTTGGCCTCCAGCGCCAGCGCAGCAGAACGCGTCAGATGACTACGACGAACCGCCCGAGACAGCCGGAACTTTCTCTTCTATTCTCTTGCCTCTGCTCACGGTGTTCAGGATCCAGGCCGGTTTTTTGGAGGAGAAGGAGTCCAGCCCCGCCGAGGCTTCTGTGCCCGGATTCTTCTTTAGATAGCTCTCGAATTTCGGAGCCTTCTTTACGGCCTGCGTGCTGTCTAACAGCTTGCTCTGCGGCGGAAGCGCGTGCTTCACGAGGTTTTTGATGTCCTTCTCGGGAAGCGATCCCTGCCGGGTGGGCTTGACTTTGCCCCCCGTAACCAGAAAGCTCGCGAAGGATTTCCCGGAAGGAGAAACGTAGGTGTAGAGCCAGCTCGGGGCGCGGCCCTGTGCATCCACTTTTGGCGGGTAGCTGGATATGGCGTAGATCTTCGAGTCTTTGTGCCACCTTCTGGCTGCCTGATCAGCCTTTCCCATTCCCGCTAGAGCCGAGACGGGCTTGCCTCCTTTGGGTACTTTGGGTCCTCGCCGGGAAGCTAAACTTTTTCTGGAGGACGCCTGGCTGGTCCTGGATGTGGTTGGCTTGGCAGAGGCGGTCTTTTTGGCTCCGCTGGCAGTTTTAGCCACGCTGGAAGATGACGCTCCGCTGCTCTGGGCCGACGAGCCGTTCTGTCCGCCGGACCCCGCAGAGGAGCATGCCGCGAGCATGAGCCCGCATGCAAACGCCGCCAGCAACAATAGCACCAACCGGAGATGATTCCTGGCAATCATAGGCGGGCAAGTTTAGCGAAAATCTCCCGCGCTTACTGCACTCTCTGATGAACATTTCACACATAGCGGCGGCTAACGCCTGCTGGATCTCATAGCCGCCCTGTGCGCGCGGTTCAGCATATCCCGAGCTTCATCCCCATCTCTACGTGCTGTAACGCCGACGGCGATGTCCGGGACGACTCTTCTGAGGCGTCGTTCCACCGCCCGGGCCGCACCCGGTCCAGAGTTCGGCAGCGCCACGGCGATCTCCCTGGGTCCAGGCTGAGCTATGATGTCCACGGCGCGCAAAGCATCGAGGATCCGGCTCGTAGCCCTCGGGTTCCAACCATCCCTTCTGAAAACGAGAAGCAGGATCAGGGGCAGATCGTACTCGATGGAGATGGATATCTCCTCCCTCAACGCCCGCTCGAAATCCTCTACGGGCCGTATCTTCTTCGGTTCCTGGTGCTCGTCCATGCCCGCCAGTATATGCACTGAAGACTTCTTCGAACAAATCCGAAGGGGACTTGGGCAAGCGGGCGCCTGCCCGTATAATCCTCCCGTGGCCACAAGAGAGGACATCCGGGAGAGGCTCGAAGAGCTCAGGGAGAAGGTCCGCTACCACAACCGCCGCTACTACGTGGAGGATTCTCCCGAGATCTCCGACGCCGAGTACGACGCGCTCTACAGGGAACTGGAGAGCCTTGAGGCGAAGAATCCGGATCTCATCACCCCCGACTCCCCAACCCAGCGGGTCGGGGCGGAACCCCTGGAGGAGTTCGAGGAGGTCCGCCACGCCATCCCGATGCTCTCCCTCTCGAACGCCCGCAAGACGGAGGACCTCTACGAGTGGGACGCGCGCATCCGGCGTCTGCTGGGTGAGGAGGAAGCTTCCCGGTTACGCTACGTCACAGAATTGAAGATAGACGGGCTCGCGGTCTCGCTGCGCTACGAGAATGGGGTCTACACGCTCGGCGCGACGCGGGGTAACGGGATCGTGGGCGAGGACGTTACGGCGAACCTGAGGACCGTCCGTTCCATCCCGGCCCGGCTCTCCGAAGACGAGCTAAAAGCACCGGAGGTTCTGGAAGCGCGCGGCGAGGTCTATATTCCGCTCGAAGATTTCGAGGAGCTCAATCGGCGCCAGGAAGCGGAGGGCAAGCGCCCGTTCGCCAACCCGCGCAACGCCGCCGCGGGCTCCATCCGCCAGCTCGACCCGAAGATCGCCGCCTCCCGCCCGCTGACCATCTTCCTCTACGGCGTCGGCGAGAGCAGCCTGGAGTTCGAGAGCCACTCCGAATCACTCGATACTCTGAGCAAGTATGGTCTGCGGGTCAACCCGTACGAGGTCCACGACGACATAGAGTCGGTCGTCGAGGAGTGCAGGCGTTGGGCAAAGAAGCGCGAGTCGGTGGGCTTCCAGGTGGACGGCGTGGTGGTCAAGGTTGACTCGCTGGAGCAGCAGCGGGCGCTCGGGACCGTCCAGAAAGCGCCAAGATGGGCGATAGCGTACAAGTTCGAGCCGCTCGCCGGAAGGACGAAGGTAAAGGAGATCTTCGTCCACGTGGGGCGCACCGGGGCGCTTACGCCGCAGGCGGTCCTGGAGCCGGTCAACGTCGGTGGGGTTACAATCTCGCGCGCCACGCTGCACAACGAAGACTACATTAAGGAGAAGGACATCCTCGTCGGGGATACGGTCGTGGTCGAGCGCGCGGGGGATGTGATCCCGCAGGTCGTCCGGCCCGTCGTCGAGGAGCGCAGCGGCGACGAGTACGCCTTCGAGATGCCGAAGGAGTGTCCGGTCTGTGGGGAGCCGGTCTTTCGACCCGAGGGCGAAGCCATAACCCGTTGCGTCAACGCCCGCTGCCCGGCTCAGGCGCTGGAGCACATTATTCACTGGGCCTCCAAAGACGCGATGGACATAGAAGGTCTCGGCGAAAAGCTCGCCACGAAGTTCTTCGATCTGGGTTTGATCCGCGACCCCGCGGACATCTACGAACTGGAGGCCGAACAGCTCGTCCCGCTCGAAGGCTTCGGAGAGAAGAGCGCGGAGAACCTGATCCGGGCTATAGAAAGGAGCAAGGAACAGCCCTTCGACCGGGTTCTGTACGCGCTGGGCATCAGGCACGTCGGCGCCGTTACCGCGCAACTCATCGCCGAACGTTTCAGCGGCGAAGATCTTCTGAAGGGGATGGAGGTAGAGAAACTCGCCGAGATAGAGGGGATCGGCGAGGTAGTCGCGAAAGCGGTCGTCGAGTATTTCGAACTGGAGGATAACCGCGCTCTGGTCGAGCGTTTGATGAAGCTCGGCCTCAACTTCGGCTCCGTCGAGCAAAAGCCCGCCGAAGGTCCTCTGGCTGGCAAGCGAATCGTCATAACCGGGACCCTGAGCCAGCCGCGCAGCGAGATCGCGGAGCTTATCGAGAGGGCCGGCGGCACCGTGACCTCCTCGGTCAGCCGGAACACCGACTACGTGCTCGCCGGAGAAGAGGCCGGCTCCAAGCTGGAACGGGCCTCTTCTTTAGGTGTTCCGGTTCTGGATGAGGCAGCTTTCGAGGAGTTGCTCTCCGGCTAATTCGCCGGTGATCTCACGCTACCGGTCTCTTTTGCCCGTCCCGGGCGCCGCAGCATGAGTACGCTGGTCAGCAGGATCCAGAGCAGGCTCAGAGCCTCCGCAACGAGGAGCATTATCCCCAGAGGTCCATGCGGGTTGGCTATCGAGGCTGCGCTCAGGATAAATGCAGCAGCCCCGGCAAGGCCGATCCCTCCCACCCACCGTGCAAGCACGGTAGCCCGGAGCAGCGCGATCGAGGCCGCCGCCAAAAAGAAGGCGTAGAATGCGTTGGAAACATAGAACTCTTTGCTGGCGATCACGTACAGCGCTTTGACCAGATCCGGACTGCCATATTTGTAGACGCTCGACGCCAGCGCGAACTCGATGGCCGTGGCTATGAGTTCGAAGGCTTCTCCGATAAGGCCCGCACCCAGGGCTACGAAGGCTAACGTTCTTATTCCCGCCCTGTAAAGCCTGCCGCTCAAGGCCACCAGAAACATGACGAAGGGTATGGAACCGGCGAATGACCAGTAGTCGCTCACGAGATCTGCACCGTGATGCCCCGCGTAGTAGGCTGCGAGCTCGGCTGCCGGAGCGCTGGACCCAGGGTTCTCCGGCAAAGCGAGGATGCTCACCACGACCATGACGACGAACAGGATGCCGCCCGCCGCAGCGTACCGCTCCCACCTCTCCCCGGAACTCCGGGTCTCCATATGTCTTGCTGTGTCCGTAGCTACCGCCACAACGTTCTCCTTTCGGGGCAGTGTTTTTGACGGGCTCAATATAGGTTGCGGATGAGAGGCGGGCTACAAGGCCAGCCACCCGGTTTCGGTGCGGTTTACCTCACCTCAAAAGTGCGGGATACTTCCTGGATCTTGTACGCCCTGTGGCGTACCATGCGGTATGTACGTCAGTCGGACACTTCTGGTTACCGGTGCGGCGGCAACGCTGGCCTGTCTTCCTCTCAGCGTGCTCCTGGCCGTCTACGGCGTAGATCAGGGCCACGACACCGATCTTTTGACGGGCGTAATCTTCTTTCTCGCGGGAGCTTTCGCCGTTCTGAGACGGCCTCACCACCTGGCAGCGCGCAGGCTTCTGGCCGTCGGCGTGACCCTCACGACTTACATAGCCCTCGGACGCGCGCTCTCGGTCGCGGCTATACAGCACGGTGTAGCATCCTGGTTCTGGTTGGGGAACGCGGTAGATCAGGGCCTCGAGGTCGCGATCTTCTGCGCACTCCTCGCCCTGTTCGCGGTCTTCCCCGACGGCGCGTACCAGGGGGCGTACGAGCGGCGGATCGTACGCGCAAGCTGGACGCTGGTGCCAATTTTGCTGCTCGTCTCACGTCCCTCTCTACACATCAACACCAATACTGTCTTTGTCCACCAGAAGATTCCGAGTCCGCTGTATGTCCCCTCGCTCGCCGGGTTGGGGCCGCTGGCGCTATCGCTCTCCGAAGTTCCCGCCTTACTGGTCCTGCTGGCGGTGGCGCTGCTCGCGCTGCGCTACCGGCGTTTCGGACGGGAGCAGCGGCTGCAGGCCACCTGGCCGCTGCTGGCGTCTCTGTGCTTCGGGCTCGCGCTAATACCAGCGGTCCTGAGCAACTACGGCGTGGTCCCTGAAATCGTCGCCGTGGTTCTGTTCGACGTCACCATCCTGCTGCTGCCGGTTGCGCTCGTGGTCGGGTTGCTGAGGCACAGGCTCTTCGACATCGAGGTCGTGCTGCGCAAGTCGCTGGTCTACGGGGCGCTCTGGCTGCTCATCACGCTCTGCTACGCCGGGCTCGCCGCCGCCCTGGGCATCGCCGCCGGAGAACGCCTGCCGCTGGGGGTGGCGGTCCTGTGCACCCTCGTCGCAACGCTAATCTTCCAGCCGGCACGGATGAGGCTGGAGAGGATCGCGGACCGCTGGGTCTTCGGAGAGCGACTGGGCGGCTACGAGCTCCTGGCGCGTTTCGGCGCGAGTCTCGAAGGTACTTTCGATCTGGAAGACCTGATCCCGCGGGTCGCCGCCACGGTGCGCAAGGGACTGGGCGTGGAGTGGGTGCGCATCTTGCTCTGGCAAGGCCCGGACGAGGATTCGCCCTTGAAACCGATGGGCACGAGCGGGATAGGGCTGCACGATCCGGTGCAGCCTGCCGCCGTGGCTCCGCTCGTCCATGCTGGAGAGCGCATAGGTGCCATCGAGTGCGGTCCCAAAGAAGAGGGGGAGTTTGATGCCGGAGACCAGAAGCTGCTGGCGACGCTGGGACGGCAGGCGGCGCTCGCCATCCGCAATGCCCATCTCACCACCGAGCTATCGGACCGGCTCGAGGAGATCCAGACACAAGCGCGTGAGCTGACCGCTTCGCGGGCAAGGATCGTGCAGGCGGGTGAAGAGGAACGCCGCCGCATAGAGCGCAACATCCACGACGGCGTGCAACAAGAATTAGTCGCGCTGATGACGAAGATCCGGCTGGCACGCAACCAACTGGCGCGCGACCCGGCCCTCGCGGAGAATACCCTGGCGGAGCTTCAGGAGGAGGCTCGCCTGGCACTCGAAGACCTCCGCGAACTTGCAAGAGAAATACACCCCTCGGTTCTAAGGCGATCACGGGCTCCTGGAGGCGATCGAGGCGCGGGTGGTTAGATCTCCTATCAGCGTGCAGGTAGAGCACGATGGCGTGGCGCACGGCACGAGATACCCCGAGGAGATCGAGGGTGCAGCGTACTTCTTTGTGTGCGAGGGACTGGCCAACGCGCTCAAGCACGCCTCAGCCCGCAACATAACCGTCCGCCTGTCGTGCGCACCAACCACGCTCAAACTCGAAGTTGGCGACGACGGCTGCGGCTTCGTTTCAGAAGAGATAACATCCTCCGGGCTCCAAGGCCTGTCCGACCGGATCGAGGCGCTCGGCGGCAGCCTGCAAATGATTAGCCACCCTGGAGAGGGCACCTCGATCTGCGCCACCCTACCCCTCAAGGAGTACGCTGCTGGTGTCTGATCCGCTCCGGGTTGTGATCGCCGAGGACAACTATCTGGTGCGCGAGGGCACCCGCCGGTTGCTTGAAGATTCGGATGAGATCGAGGTAACTGCAAGCGTGGGTACGGCGGAGGAGCTTCTAGACGCGGTAGCGCGTCTGCACCCGGACGCGGTTCTGACCGACATCAGGATGCCCCCGGACCATCACACCGAGGGCATACGGGCCGCGCACGACATCCGGGCCAGATATCCGGAAGTGGGCGTGGTGGTGCTCTCCCAGCACGCCGAGGAAGTCTACGCCTTCGAATTGCTCAAGAGCGGGACTTCCGGCCTGGCTTACCTGCTCAAAGAGCGCATCGGTGATCTGGAAGAGCTCATACGCGCGCTGCGGGAGGTGAAAGCCGGGCGTTCGGTGATCGACCCGAAGATAGTTGAACTGCTGATAGCCCGCCAGAGACGTTTCGAGAAATCTACTTTGAGTAACTTGAGCCCGCGCGAGTTGGAAGTGCTCTCCGAGATGGCTCAGGGTAAGACCAACCACGCCATCGCTGAGAAGCTGTTTCTCTCGGAATCCGCCATCGAAAAATACATAAATGCCATCTTTTCCAAGCTAGATCTATCCAGATCCAGGGAAGCCTCAACTCATCGTCGCGTCGCCGCCGTGCTGATGTTCTTGCGCGATACCCGCCGATAGCGAAAGAATAATCTTGAGCGCGTCTTCCCTACGCTATAGACAATCATTTAACTTATCTAACCGAAGTTTCGTGCGTTTGTCACGGTGGTGCATGTTTAGAACGGAAGCAATGCTGGTAACCTTGGTATGGGCACCGCAAGCGAGAGATAGGAGAAAGCGGTGATCACGGTAACAGAAGAAGCGAAGGAACTTTTTCAGCAGGTAGAGCATCCGGAGGGAACCGTGCTGCGCCTGGACCCGGTTACGGATCAAAACTCCGGCCAGACGCAGATCGGCATAGCAGCCGGCGAGCCCAAAGGCGATGACCAGGTAATCGAGCACGAAGGCGAGAGCCTGCTGCACATTGACGCTTCCGTGAGCGAAGCCCTCGACGGAAGCACCCTGGACAAAGTTGACACCCCGGAAGGGCCGGGAATCGGCATCAACCCGCCACCCGAGGCAGCACCGCCCGCCGGAGGATCGTAGAAAAAGCCAGGAACTCTAAAACCTGCCCTCAATTCAAGGGGTTGCGGCATATCGTCGCAGCCCCTTTTGAAACTCTGGGGCGGCAAAGGTGACACAGGTGGACGCATTTGCGGCGCACGTGGTGGTCGTTGGCGGGCCAGAAGAGGAAAGGGAGCTTCTGGCGATCACGCTCGACGATGGCGACGCCATTCCGCTTTTCGGCTCCATAGAGGAGGCACGGGAATTTCTGGACTCGACGGGAGACTTCGCCAAACACTGGCGGCCAGAAGAAATTTCGGCGGAGCGGCTAGTCGAGCTTCTGGACTTTCAGGGAGAAGAGGTCGCGTACGTAGCCCTGAGCCCGCCGCCCGAACGGTTGGAAGGCGGTATGGAGGTGCAGGTGATACCGCGCGAAACGTTCACCGCTCTCCTGAGACGGCAGGCGGCGGGGTCTCCCGAAGAAGAGGGCCGGAGGAGAGGTTTCCTGCGGCGGCTTTTCGGACGCTAGTCCTCTACCACTCTCTGTTCACCCAGGAGCACGAGAAATGTGCCGTGGAGAGGTTGCGTTATCTCCGGGTAGTCGGAAAGATCTAATAGCAGGGATAGCGGCCTTCTCATGCAACGCCCCTGTTACCCCTCGGGCGGGTACACCATCTCCCGCGCGAGCCGGTTCAGGGTTTCCTCTGGATCTTCCAGGAAGCCGGTGTGCACGGAGGAGGGCTGCACGACGGTGCTCCTGGGGGCGACCAGCCTTCCGAAGCGTTCTCTGGGCGGTAGTTGACCCAGGGCTCCGGCCTCGGGGCCACCCGCGCATACGCGGCGCACGGCCTCCAGGTGCGCCTGCACGGATTGCTGGTCCAGGCTCGGGTCCAGGACCTGCAGGCGCTCGCGGTCCAGGTAGATGCGGGCGCCCAGAAAGTTCGCCTCGGGGCAGTAGAGGATCACGCCGACGTTGATGGACTCGCCGCGCTCCGGACGCGGCACTACTTTGAGCAGCGCGTACTCAAAGAGCTTGCTCATGGGCCTCCTCCAGCGCCCGCACCCAACCGCGGGGCTCCTCCAGCCTGCCCAGCAGATACCTGAGATACGCCTCCCGCACCTCGCCCGCGCCATCGAAACCAGGCTCGTCGCGGATCCACTCCTCCGGGATGAGGTCCAGGACGCCGCGCAACATGCTGGGCGAGATTCTGGTTGCCATCTCTTTGTCGGCCTTCGGGATGGCTTCCGCGAAAGGGAGCAGGACGTGATCCCTGGTGGCGACGTAGGGCCTGTGGATGGCGGCTTCAAGACCGCGCCAAGTGTGGTGGAAGTACAGTGAGGCGCCGTGGTCAATGAGCCACAGCCTGCCGTGCCATTCGAGGAGGTTCGTGTTGTGCACGGAGCGATCCACGTTGGCGACGTAGGCGTCGAACCACAGGATTCGGGAGGCGAGAAGAGGGTCCGGAGGGTTCGCCAGCGGGTCGAAGCCCAGAGCCCCCGGCAGGTAGTCAATGGCGAGGTTCAGCCCGCCGCTCGCCCGGATCAAATCCTGAATCTCCGGGTCTGGCTCCGCACGGGCCATCTCGGGGTCCAGGTCCGCCAGGACTATCTCCGGCACGGCGAAACCTAGAGCGCGCGCGATCTCTCCCGCCACTATCTCGGCGATGAGAGCCTTTTTTCCCTGCCCGGCCCCCCTGAACTTCAGCACGTAGGTTCCCAGGTCGTCGGCCTCCGCAATCGCCGGCAGTGAACCTCCCTCGCGCAGCGGCGTTACGTACCGCGTTATTTTTACCGTCCTGAGCAAGTGGCTCTATCCTCGCTACTGGTAGTCAACTACCGCCGGGGCCGGGTCCATGCGCACCACCTGCTTCGGAGACAGTAGAGGAGCGTCCTGGCCGTAGAAGAGCTTGAAGCCGCCGTACTGGATCGGCTCCTGACGCACCAGGATGCGGTACTTCGCCAGCTTGTCCTGGGCCTTGCCGAACCCATCGGCGTTCAGGACCACCTCTACGTGTCTGGTGGGTTTTATGAGGTGCTTGTTCGAGACCACGCCTTCCTGAAACTGGTGAACCAGGACTACCTTATCGGGTATGTTCTCCTTCTCCACCAGCTGGTTGAGGTACTTTACGGCCTGCTCTATCTCCGAGCCGTCCATGTGCCCCAGGTCCTTTCCCGGAATCTGCCCTGGTCCCACGTGATACTCGGTGTCTATCGCCAGGTGCACGTAGGGTAGCCTGAGAAAAGGTTCGAGGGCTCTCACCTCGTCCATCACCGAGTCGCGCCCCGGTTGGATGTCGAGGATCAAAAGCGCGTGATTCTCCCTGGCGAGCCTGGCGTAACGCTCTATCGTTGCGGGAGAGAGCGGAGAGACGTAGAGCCCCTGGGAACCGGGAGCCTGTTGGGCTACCGAGGATATCAACTCTATAGCCGGAACCGCCGGATGCTCCGGGTCGGCGGCGGAATATGCTCTGGTCTGCTTCTTGAGATGCCGCATCGTCTGTCCAGGGCCGTGCTCCCCCAACACACCCATCTGGGGCGAGAGAGGCGTGCCGTAGAACGCCACGATCCTGTGCCCCTTGAGAACCCCATCCGAGGGGTCTCGCTTTCCGGCAAGAAGCGTTCTACCCAGGGGGACGCTCCGTTTGCCGGGATGGGAGGCGTCCTTGCCGGTTACGTTGCTCCGCAGAGGCGCGTTCTCCTGGGCGAGAACCCTGGCAGCCATCTTATCCGGCTCGCTGCTACTCTTACTGCTCTTTCTAGTGGTCTGGCTTCCGACGTCTTTCAGGCCGCTCTGTCTCCCGCCGGATGTCGCTCTTCCGGCTTTGATACTACTGCTACCGACCTTACTCCCGTCTTTCCCGATGATGCCCTCGCCGCATCCTCCGGTCGAGACCAAAACCGCCGCCAGTATCATCAGAAGAAAAGCCGTACCGAGGCGGAGATTTTTCCCGTGTGTTCGCAGGCTCAAGCCCTACGTTCCTCCCCTCTGCCGCTCAAATGAAGCAGAGTATAGAGGGATAGAAGCTCCGTCAAACGACGAACTGTTGTGAGGTGGGATCAGCCCGGCGGCCAGGACATCCTGCGACCCCCGATCAGGTGCAGGTGGATGTGGTCTATGGTCTGGTTGGCGTCGGGACCGTTGTTGATTACGGTTCGATACCCGCCCGAGAGCCCTTCGTCTGAGGCGATCTTGCGAGCCACGGTGAAGAGGTGGCCGACGAGCGGCTCATCTTCTTCAGAGAGGTTGTCGAGGGACGGAATGGGCTTGCGGGGCACGACGAGCACGTGGGTCGGAGCCTGGGGGTTGATGTCGCGCAGGGCCACGCACCGGTCGTCCTCGTAGATGATGTCGCCCGGCGTCTCCCGGTCCATGATCTTCTGAAAGAGCGTTTTATCAGCCATACCCCGGTAGCTTAAAGGTCCTGCGCCCGCCCTTCAACTCCCGAGAGCGAGAGGCCGAATTTCTCGCGCAGACCTTTGCGACCAGCTCTGGTGAGGCGCACCGCGCGGCCTTTCGGCAGACGCACTATCCAGCCGAGCTCGAACAGGCGGGCCGTAACCGCCTTCGCCAGCGGTCCCGCGAAGTGGTGGCGGCGCTCGCTCCAGTCAACGTGGCGGGGCGTGAACCGGACGCGCGGCTCGACCCCGAAATCCCGCAGGAATTCCGCTCCTTCGGGGGTAACCTCGTAGCCATCATCCGTCTCCGCGAGTATGCGCCGCTCGACGAGGGACTGCGTAAACCGGACGCCCAGAAATCCTGCGAGGTGGTCGTAGCAGGTGCGCGCGAAACGGACCGCCTCCGCCGCCTGCGACTGGCGCAGGGAGCGAACGGGAGTGGCCGGAGCCAGCGGGGCGAGGGCTTCGATCGCGCGTACCACCCCCGGATCCGCGATGCGGAAGTAGCGGTGGCGGCCCCAGCTCTCGACGCTCAGAAGTCCTCCCTCGGCCAGTTGCGCGAGGTGAGAACTGGCTGTAGAAGGCGCCACGCGGGCGATCCGCGCAAGCTCTCCCGCCGGAAGCGACCTCCCGTCACACAAGGCGATCAAAAACTCCGCCCGCGTGGGATCGGCGAACAGCGAAGCCACCGCCGCGATATTCGTGTCTCCGTCCTGCGCTTCTATCATCTTCGCCAGCCTCCGAACAGTATTCCACTTCATCTCCGATTGTACGCCCGGGACATTTCGATAAGTATCGAAGTTTTTCGCCCTTAGACTCCACAGGCAGGAACTTCTATATGAGGAATATGAGGAGGCGCGTTCTCTTGGGTGCAAACGATCGGCGGGTCAAGACGCTGACGCTTCTGGTTTCGTGCTTCGGGCTGTTCATGATCCAGTTGGATCTCACCGTGGTGAACGTGACGTTGCGCGGCATCCAGGCGGGGCTCGGGGCGGGTGTGTCGGGGTTGCAGTGGGTGGTTGACGCTTACGCGCTTCTTTTCGCCAGCCTCATGCTCAGCGCGGGCGACCTCGGGGATCTCTTCGGCCACAAACGTATCTTCCTCTTGGGGCTCGGGGTGTTCGTGGCTGGCTCGGCGCTCTGCGCCCTGGCTCCGAATACCGGAATGTTAATTATCTCCAGAGCGATCCAGGGTGTGGGAGCGGCGGCACTCCTGCCCGCCTCGCTCGCGATCCTGAACCACGCATTCACGGAGCAGAAGGAGCGGGCGCAGGCTCTGGGGTTGTGGGCCGGGGTCTCCGGCCTCTCGGTCGTGGCGGGCCCGATAGTCGGTGGGGCGCTGGTCAGCGGCCCCGGCTGGCAGTGGGTTTTCTGGGTGAACGTCCCGGTGGGAGCGGTGGCCTTCCTGCTCGCCGTCCGCACCGTGAAGGAGTCGGAGAATCCCGAAGGGCGCCGGCTGGACGTGAGGGGCCAACTGCTCAGCGTATTCTTCCTCGCCGCCTTGCTTTTCGCCCTCATCGAAGGCAACCCGCTGGGATGGAGCTCTCCCGCAGTCACGGCGGCTTTCGTCGTGGCGGCGCTGGGATTCGTGGCGTTCGTTTTCATCGAGCAACATGGGGCAAGCCCTATGGTGGAGCTTCGCTTTTTCCGCAAGCCGGCCTTTTCGGGAGCCAACGCCGCGGCGGGGCTCATGAACTTCGGTATCTACGGCATGATCTTCGCTCTGAGCCTCTTCTTTCAGCGCGCCCAGGGATACTCCCCGATCGAGACCGGACTCAGGATGGTTCCCTTGTTTGCCCCGCTCACGTTCCTGGCGCCCTTCGGCGGTCGTCTGGTGGGATGGATCGGCCCCCGCATACCGGCGTCGGGACTGGCTCTGAGCGGAGCCGGGATGCTCATGCTCTCTACCGTCCACGCCACCAGCAGCTACGACTGGATATGGCCGGCTCTGTTTCTGTGCGGTCTCGGGCTGGCTCCGGCAACCCCCGCGGTGGTGGCCGCCGCTACCGGCTCGGTTCCTCCTTCTCGCGCCGGGATGGCCTCGGCGATCAACAACACCGCCCGTCAGGGGATGGGCGCGCTGGGGGTGGCGGTGCTCGGCGGTTTCCTGAGCAGCCAACCGACCCTGATCTCCGGTGTACACCTGGCTCTCATCGTGGGCGGCTGCGCGCTTCTGTTGGGAGCTCTAGTCGGGCTCGTTTTTATCGGCGTTAGATCTTCCTCTGCCCGGAGATCGAATGCCGCGTAACGCCGCTCATCTGCGGCAAACCCGGAAGATCATCAGAGGCTCGACAAACACCGTTGCGTTCTTGCTTGCGGGCGGTACACAATAGCGAGCGTGTTGGGCGGACAAAACGGAGATGGCGATACGGGCCGGATCGAGGCTTTCAGTGACGGCGTGTTCGCCATCGCGATCACACTTCTCATCATTGATGTTGGGGTGCCGCACCTCAAAAATGCCCCGGCTGGCACGTCCCTTCTCGATGCGCTTCTCGGACAGTGGCCTTCTTACCTGGGGTATGTCATCAGCTTCCTGCAGATCGGCGTCATCTGGGCCAACCATCACAACCGCTTTCGCTTCATCGTGCGCTCGAATCATGCGCTGCTCTTCCTCAATACCCTGTTTTTGATGTGCGTCGCCTTCATCCCTTTCCCCACGGCTCTGCTCGCTGCTTACCTGCAGGGCTCGGGAGCTGAAAGGAGCACGGCGGGAGCGGTGTACGTCGGCGCGCTGGCCGTAACCGCCATCTTCTTCACGGCTCTGTGGTTGTACGCGGCCTCGGGCTACCGTCTGGTTGACCGGGATCTCGAACCGCGCCTGCTCCGGGCAATGACGCGCCGCTACACAGCCGGGACGGTAATGTACCTGCTGGCTTTCCTGCTCTCGCTTGTCAGCGTCGCGGTCGGGCTCGCTTCCGTCGTCATCCTCGCGCTTCTCTTCGTCCTGCCGGAACCGGCTGACCGCCGGAGATCCGCTAGCGGGTGAAGTCCTCGCCCCCCTCGATGGTCCTGACGTAGCTGGCGATCAGGCGCGCGCAGTTTTCGAGGTCTTCGAGGTCCACGATCTCATTCGGCGAGTGCATGTAGCGGTTGGGGCAGGAGATCAAACCCGTGGCAACCCCTGCCCGCGAGAAGTGGATGGCATCGGCGTCGGTGCCGGTGCGGCGCGAGTCTCCCGCCAGGGTGTAGGCGATGCCATCCCGCTCGGCGGCGGCGATGAGGCCGTCGGAGACGATGGGGCTCAGGACCGAAGCCCGTGAGATCACCGGTCCGCTTCCTAAAGAGTGATCACCCTCCTCGTTCTTGGAGATGCCGGGGGTGTCGGTCGCGTGGGTAACGTCCACGGCTATCGCCGCGTCGGGGTCGAGACCGAAGGCTGCTCCGCGGGCGCCGTAGAGCCCTATCTCCTCCTGAACGCTCGCCACCGCAACCACCTCGGCGGCGATAGAATCCTCCTCGGAGAGCAGCCGCAACGCTTCGAGCACGACGAAAGCGCCCATGCGGTTGTCTATCGAGCGCGAGGCTATCCGCCCGTTGGGAAGCTCTATCAGGTCCTGGTCCAGAACCGCCACATCCCCGATCCTTACCAGCCTCTCCGCCTCTTCCTTGTCTTTAGCGCCTATGTCTATCCAGAGGTTCTTTATCTCGGAGACCTTCTTGCGCTCCTCGGCGTCCATCAGGTGTATCGCCTTCTTGCCGATGACCCCCGGGACTTCACCGTTTTCCGTCTGTATGCGTACCCTCTGGCCGACGAGCACCTGCGAGTCCCAGCCGCCGATGCCCGTGAAGTGGAGCAGGCCCTTATCGTCTACGTGCGTGATCATCAGCCCGATCTCATCTATGTGCCCGCTGAGCATTACCCTGGGCGCCCCGCCGGCATTCAGCGTGGCGAACGAGTTGCCCATCCGATCTCCCCTGACCCCGGCGAACTTCTTCGCCTCCTCGCGCCAGATTTTCGCCACGCTCGCCTCGTAGCCGCTCGGGCCCGGCGTGGAGAGCAGTTTTTTCAAGAAATCGAAAGAGGATTCTTTCATCGCACCCTTTCTAAGTTCATGCGAGTTTTCAGGATTAACCATCGCAGTATATCCCGTTTCTATCAGAGCACCTGTAATTCCAGACTCCCGTCCCCGGCAGGCTCCCCGCTCTTGTCCACGAGACGGTACGGGATGGAGAGCCTGAAAGGTTCGGAGAACGAGCCTGGTTCGATCCTCAATGTATGCCGGTCCTCCCAGATGGGAGTGAGCTTCTTTCCGAGAAATCGGAAGCCTTTTCTGTACCAGGGATAATCGTTGTGGCCGGGCTCGTTCAGGCAGACGAATAGCGAGAAGTCGTCGCAGAGCTGGAGCAGGCGGAAATTGTACTCGACATTCTCCAGCTCTTTTCGGGAGAGGCCCTCCCTTATCTTCTCCTGACGCCGGGACTCCTCCTCCCGGAATCTCACCTCCGCTTGCCCTGTGGAATTCTGGACGAAAGAGGAGTAGTGCATGCTGCAGAGCAGAGCTGCGTAAGGGCTTTTCTCCTGCACCGCGTCGAGCCCGCGCCGGTAACCCTGGAGCTTGGGCTCTATGGGGTAATCTACGAACGAGTAGGGCTTCCCGGTTTCCTCGTTCCAGAGCACCTCGCGGTCGAGCTCTTGCCAGCCCAGGTCGTGGTTCGCTATGGCGTAGAGTGTGGGTTTGAGCGGGGTAAGCTCCCTGGCCCAGTGCCGGGCGAACTGTCCGGAGGCGAGGGCGTGCTCGTGCTGCTCGATGAGTACGTAATGATCTCTCTCTTCTCTTACTATCACGGCTCTGCAATCCTCCTCAAACCGGTGCTAGAGCACGAGTCTGCGGTCCACGGCGAGCGGAGCTTCGAGGTCTTCTGCGAGAAAAGCTTCTTGGGCATCTTCGAATCTCTCCTCCGGGACGGTGACGAGTGCGAGCGCGAACCCCCCCTCGAAGGCCGCTGCCCACTCGGCGGCGAAGTTCTCCGGGAGCCCGGTGCCGAGCACCCTCTTCTTCAGGATGGGACGCCGGTGGTAGAGGATGAGCCCGAGGATGGAAAAGACGGTGAGCAGCGCCTGCACGCCTATGCCGGTCGGGGCGTGAACGACGCCCATCATAAAACTGACGGTCGAGGCCGAGAAGTACATGCTGAAAAACTCGAACCACTGTATCCGCGAGAGGCTGGCTTCGATCTTCTGTATGCGCGCGCCGGGCAGCGCGACTTGAACGAGCTTCAGATTCCTCTTTCTGGTGAACACGACGGGTCCCCCGGCTCCCGCCTCTTCGAGCCGTTCATCCAGTCTCTTGAGCGCCTCGATGTCCGGTGCAACCGCTCCGATCGTGTAGTAGCGCGCGATGCCCATACGCAATTTTTACCGCAAGTTGCCGCCAGACCGGGTAAGCCGCTTCACGCCAGGACCAGCAGGACCACCGCCACCGCGACCCCGATCAGGACGCCCGCCAGCACGTCGAAGGGGTAGTGGACACCGAGGTAGATGCGCGAGAGAGCAACGAGAAACCCCGCGAGCAAGAAGAGCGGTGTAAAGGCTGGATAGGTGGCCGAGAGCGTGATCGCGCCGGCTGCGGCGGTCGCCGAGTGTCCCGAGGGGAAGGAGCTAGAGCTAGGGGTTTTTATCAGGGGAGCTATCGCGGTGTCGTAGATGTAGGGCCGCGTCCGGTTGAAGAGGTACTTCGACCCCTCGGCGAGCGTCCAGGAGATGACAACAGCAGCCCAGGGGATGAGGAGGTGCCGGGGATCCAATCCGCTAAGAACGAAAGCCGCCGCCGCGACCACCCCCCAGAGAAAACCGGCGGTACCCAGGACGGTAAAACCCCGCATCAGGGCTGTAAACGGCGGCCACTTGAAGCGGAACACCGCCTTGAACAGCACCCGGTCGAAGTCTCTTATTCTCCGTGCGAAGCTCTCCAAATATACGCTGACTCCCGGTAATCTCTGACTACCCTAGTCTACCGGTTTTTGGACGCCCGATTCAGGATGGGTCTGGTTCTGAAGCACATTCCGAGTGGTTTCAAAGGACGTGTCCCGCAACGCGGAAAACCTTGCCCGGACGAGCCGCACGATTATCTTGAGTAGAATAGGCTCGCTGAAGCGAGCGATTTACAAAAGAAGGAGATTTCTGAAAGTGGATCGAGGACTGATAGAGAAAGCCATAGAGCAGGCCAAAAACCAGGAGTCGAACCTCGTGATCTGGGACCGCAGGGACACCTTTACCATAGAGCCCGATGAGCTGGCGGAGATCGAGACCAACGATGACTACCTGCGGGTGAGAATGGAGAACGGCAAAGCCACCGTCTACGTCGAATACGATGCCATCTACAAAGTAGTGGTCGAAAGAGAACGCCTCACCCGTAGAGGGTCTCGCGCAGGTTTCGGCGCGCTCTCTTCTTAACGGGAGAGAAGATCATGAATGCCTGCACCGGTTACGGTGCGGGCGTTTTTATGCTTGCATGATCTCGATCTCTGAGGCGCTGCGTGCCACAACCGCCGCTTTTGCCAGGCCGACGAAAAGCCCGCACTCCAGGGCGCCGGGGATGCGTTTGATCTCGACTTCCAGGGAAGCCGGGTCCGGGATCCGGGGGAAACGGCAGTCCGCTGTGTAGTGCCCGCCGTCGGTAACAAACGGCTCTTTCTGGCCGGGTTTCATCCTGAGCTCCGGATCGCAGCCCAGAGCGGCGAGCGCGTCGAGCGTGGCCTCCCAGCCGAAGGGCTCGACCTCCACCGGCAGAGGCCCCTGCTCGCCCAAGACCCGCACCGGCTTGGAGGCGTCGGCCACGAGAACAAAGCTCTCCCCGGACGAAACGACGATCTTCTCCCGCAGGAGCGCCCCGCCACGGCCCTTGATGGCGGAGAGATCCGGTGAGATCTCATCGGCCCCGTCCAGCGTAAGATCCGGCCTGGCTTCGGCGAGCGTAACGAGCAGGATACCAGCTTGCCGGGCAAGTAGTGCGGTATGCTCGGAGGTCGGTATCCCCCTGATCCCTCGCAGCGTCCCGTCGCGGATGAGTTCCCCGATCCTGCGCACCGCCCACGATGCCGTGGTCCCGGTGCCGAGCCCCACGGTCATGCCGTTCTCCACATACTCCTCGACGGCCCGGTAACCGGCGGCGCGCTTCAGTTCTTCTACCGTGTCCGCCGGAGGAAAAAGCCGGGCGTCATCCGGCAGGCCTTCCCCTCGCGACGAATCTTCTTGCCTCTCTCCAGAAATTAGTCTACGACCTTTACCCTCGAAGCCTGCTTCTTGCCCCTGCGTCCATCAATGATATCGAACTCGACCGTGCAGCCCTCTTCGAGGGTCTTGAAGCCTTCGCCGACGATCTCGGTGTAGTGGACGAAGAGATCCTGCCCGTCCTCCTCGTTCTCGATGAAACCGTAACCCTTCGCGTCGGAGAACCACTTGACCCTGCCGCGTGCCACCATACCTCCAGTCTCTAACACACGCCGCTCCCGCAGCGGCAAGGCGAGACTGTACCACCGGGCCGCGTGCCAGGCAATGCTCCCGTTCACTAGGTGCTCTTTGGCTGGACGCCGAGCTTGACGGTCACCTGACGCGGCTGTTTGCCGGGGGTAACGACGGTGAGGTGTACCCGGTCGCCCGGTTTCTTGGAGTTGACAACCGCGATAACGTCGTCCGGGCTCGAGACATCCTTCCCATCTATTTTGGTTATCACGTCTCCGAGCGGTATCGGGATGCCGCCCACGTCCTTCTGCGATTTGCTGCCCTTGATGCCGGCCCTATCCGCCGGACCGCCTTTTTGCACGCCGCTTACTATGGCACCGTGGCTCGGCAGGCCGTATTTTTGGGTGAGCTTCTGCGTGGAGACGCCGGAGTAAGCCGATATCTCCCCGACTCCTGCGGTAAACATCTTCACCCCGAGGTAGCCGTGCTCGACCTTGCCTGTGGTTGCAAGCTGCTTGACGGTGTTTTTTACGGTGTTGATCGGGATCGCGAACCCTATCCCCTGGTAACTCCCGGTATCCGAGGCTATCTGCGCGTTCACCCCCACGACCGTCCCGCGCGAGTCGAGCAGCGGTCCGCCGGAGTTGCCGGGGTTTATGGCCGCGTCCGTCTGCAACGCGCCGCTTATGGTGTAGTTGTTCGGCGCTTCTATCGGACGCCCCACGGCGCTGATGATGCCGGTGGTAACGCTGATCCCGACGTTCAGCGGGTTGCCGATGGCCACCACCGGGTCCCCGACCTTCGCGGAATCCGAGTTCCCCAGAGTAAGCGGCTTGAGCATGCTCCTGGGAGCGTCAACCTTGAGGAGCGCGATGTCGGTTGATGGGTCATCTCCGACAACCTCGGCTTTCTTGCGGACGCCATTCGAGAACTTCACGGAGATGTCGCTTGCCCCTTTGACGACGTGCTCGTTGGTGATTATGTGGCCGTTCTTGTCCAGCACGAACCCCGAGCCGCCGGCGGGCCCCGCATTCGAGACCACGTCCACGCTCACCACCCCCGGACCGTCGCGCACATACACCTGCCGTACCGGCGCGCTTCTCCCGGATGATACGTTCGAGACGGCGGTCTTGGGCGCCGGGGCCTCGTTGATGGTAACGTTACCGGTCTTGTTCTGCTCCCCGGACATCCCGAAGACCAGAAACAGGACGGTGATGAGACCCCCGATCACAGCCGACACGAGCGCCGTTAGTGCGGTTTTCAGAGCTTCTACCCTTTCCTAGCTTCCATCCGATGATTATATTCGCTCGGTGTGGACGTTGAGCCCGCTCAACTTCCACTGTCCGTTCTCTTCCGTGAGCGTCCAGGTGGCGGTGTTCCGCTCGGTGTGATCCTCGTGCCGGGCTATGGTTACTCCCGTTACCGTGGCCGTGTTGCCGGAGACGCTGGCCGTCGGGCCCTTGACGAACCTGATGCTCTTCAGCGTCTTGAACTGATTGGCCCACGCCGCCTGCGAGGGGGCGTAGCTCTGCTTGAAACCGCTGGACAGGAGGTTGTAGGACGCCCCGTAGTTGCGCTCGGCGGCGTCTATGTAGATTCGCTCCACCGTTTGGGCGGCGGCCTGGGACGTGAGGCCAGAGTTCGAGGTCGTCGGCCCCTGTTGTGAGGTGGTCTGCGGCGGAGCCTGCGTTGTCGTAGGTTGCTGCGGGGTAGTTTGCGGCGGTGCGGCCGGTTGAGGGCTCTGCTGCTGGACGGGCTGCCCGGTCTGTTGCCCGCCCCCCGCCGCTGGCGTACTCTTTCGGGCCTGGTTGGCTGGTGGGTTTCCAGGGTTCGAGTTATTTCCCTTACCCGAGAGCGCGAACGCCGCGATGGCCCCGATCATGGCGAGGAGAGCGGCGAGCAAGAGCGCCAGCGCGGTCCTGCGCCTGCGGCGTCCCCTGCGTGCGCCACTGTCCACCGGACGGCGCTGGGCGGCGGTGGGTGCCTGTGAAGGTGAGGGGACGTAGGCGCGGGTAGCTCCGGTTGCCCCCAACTCCGAAAACCTCTCTTCGAGCTCTTCGGCGGTGGGACGCGCCTCGGGGTCTTTGGCGAGGCAGTCCAGGATCAGGGCTTCCAGACCCGGGCTTATCGCCGCGCCGCGCTGGCGGGGTGGAACAGGGCTCTTGCCGACGTGCTGGCTTGCGACCTCTATCGGGTTGCCGTAGAAGGGCGGCTCGCCAACTGCCGCCTGGTACAGCGTTATGCCTAAAGAGTAAACGTCGCTCTTAGGGGTTGCGGGTTGTCCCTGCAACTGCTCCGGCGAGGAGTACGTGGCCGTGCCGAGATATAGGCCGGTTCGGGTCGCCCTCGTCTCGTTCAGGGCGCGGGCGATGCCGAAGTCCGTGAGCTTGGGCTTTTTGCGCTCGTCCAGAAGGATGTTGTGCGGCTTTATGTCGCGGTGGACGATCCCGCGCCCATGTGCGTGCGCCAGACCCGCGCACACCTCCGCCGCAAGCTCCGAGAGCTCGCTGCCAGAGAGCGTCCCGCGCTCGTCCAGGAGTCGTTTGAGGTCGCCGCCCGGAACGTACTCCATGACGATGTAGGAGACCTCGCGCCCGTCCAGCTCGCCTTCGCCGGCGTCGTAGACCTGGACGATGTTCGGGTGCGAGAGCCTCGCGGCGGTGCGGCCCTCGCGCCGGAAACGCTCGGCAATATCCGCATCCTCGTAGCCGACGCACAGGACCTTGACCGCCACGGGACGCTCCAGGACCTCGTCCCGGCCCAGAAAAACGCGGGCCATGCCACCCGCGCCGATCTCGCGTTCGAGTCTGAACCTCCCACCGAGCAGACTCATCAGGAACCGCTGGAGACAGAGGCGAAGACCGCTAGATAACCTCCCTGCCCATAGCCTTCGCAACCGGCGAGAGCGTGGCCCTCAAGTTCATTAACTCCTCCATGGAGAGCGCCTGCTCCCCGTCGCAGAGCGCCTCTTTGGGCTCGTGGTGAGACTCTACCAGAAGCCCGTCGGCCTCCGCCGCCACACTCGCCTTGGAGAGAGGCACCACGAGGTCTCTGCGACCCGCCGCGTGCGAGGGATCCACTATCACCGGCAGGTCCGTAAGCCGCTTGGCCACTATCACCGCCGAGAGGTCGAGCGTGAAGCGCGTGCTGTTCTCGAAGGTTCTTATCCCCCTCTCGCAGAGAACCACGTTCTCTCCTCCCGAGGAGGTGATGTACTCCGCCGCCAGGAGCCACTCTTCTACTGTGGCGGCAAGCCCCCTCTTTAGGACCACCCCGTGCTCGGTTCCGCGGATCGCCTCTCCCACCCTTTTGAGGAGCGAGTAGTTCTGCATGTTTCTCGCCCCGATCTGGAGGATGTCGGCGTGCTCCATGACATCTTCGATGTCGTAGGGGTCCATGACCTCCGTTACCACTTTGAGACCGAGGGGCTTTGAGATCTCGGATAGTATCCTCAAGCCTTCCATGCCAAGCCCCTGGAAGGAGTAGGGGGAGGTGCGGGGTTTGAACGCGCCGCCGCGGATGTAGCTAAAGCCGGCGTCTTTGACGGCCCTGGCGGAGGCTTCGAACTGCTCGAAGCTCTCCACCGTGCAGGGTCCTGCGATGACCCTGAAGCTCCTGGGTTGGATCATCCCGTTTTTCGTCTGGGTCTTTACGCCGCTGCTTGCTCTAACTTTCATCCTGCTAGCCTACTCCCCGCGTTGCTGGACCTCTATATCGCGGATACGGTGCATTATCAGCTCGAAGATGTCCCTTATCGAGGAGTCGTAGATGGGGCCTTCGTTCTCTTCTACGATCTTCTGAAGGATCTCCTCCTCGCGTCTGGGATCGAAGAGCGGAACCCCCGCATCCAGCTTGAAAGAAGCGAGTTCCTGGACGAGGCGCGCTCGCTCGTTCAAGAGGTGCACGAGCTCCCGGTCTACCTCGTCTATGCGATCTCTGAAAGAGTGTATTCTCTCCTGTACTCCTGAATTTTCCATAGGGTCTAGGATTCTATCCGCCATAGAACCACAAGGCAAATCGAGCCATAGTTTGAAAGCCCTCGCGAAGAAGTCTAGTCTATGGCGAAAAGTAGCCGATAGCTAAGAGAATTAGACGAGGAGCGCACCGGATTGAAGTTCAGAGCGGAGCTTGAGGTTTTGAAGCCCTACAACCCGCCGTGGATGTCGCGTGAGGCGGCAGTGGATCGCGGCTCTGATACCTACGTCAAGCTCACCGCCAACGAGCTCTCCTTCGGACCGCTGCCCGAAGCCGAAGTCGCCGTGCAGGAGGCGATGCCCCGGCTCAACCGCTACCCCGACCGCCACGCAGCAGCCCTGCGCGAAGCCGTAGCAGCCGCAAACCCCGGCTGCACCCCGGCGAATATCCTGGTGGGCAACGGATCGAGCGAAGTTCTGCTGAACCTGCTGCAGCTCACCGAGCGTCCCGGCGAGGTAGTCTTCCCCTGGCCCTCTTTCACCCTGTATGCCGCCATAGCCTCGGTCCTGGGCCTCGAAGCGAAGAAGGTTTCCCTGAGCCCCGACCACTACGTAGACCTCGACGCGATGCTCTCCGCAATTACCCCGCAGACACGGGCGGTCGTCCTCTGCAACCCCAACAACCCCACCGGCACCCACCTCAAGCTGGATGAGGTGCGCTCTTTCGCCGAAGCTCTGCCGGAGGACGTGCTCCTGGTGCTCGACGAGGCGTACTACGAGTTCGTCTCCGATCCGGCCTACGCGGGTTCGCACGAACTGGCGCTGGGCTCGGGGAACGTTGCTGCGGTCCGTACCTTCTCGAAGGTGCACGGGCTCGCGGGGCTGCGCGTGGGTTACGGCATCGCGCCAGCGGAGATCACCGACTACTTCGAGCGGGTCAGGTTTCCCTTCAGCGTGAACCTCGCGGCGCAGGTTGCGGCGACGGCTTCGATGCAGGCTTCGGAGCAGATCTCCAAGCGCGCCGCGTTCGTGATGGAGGAGCGCGAGCGGCTGCAGAGGGCCTTCGAGGAAGCCGGGCTCGGCTACGTCCCGTCCCAGACGAACTTCGTTCTGGTCGAGGTCGGGGCCGACGTCTTCGAGCGGGGCGGGGTCCTGGTCCGGGAGGGCGAGGCACTGGGCTATCCGGGCTGGAGCCGGGTAACCGTCGGGGATACAAGCGAGAACAACCGCGTCATCTCGGCCATATCCTAGGGGGAGAGGTGTCGCGCACGCTAGGCATCGTCGGGGTTGGGTTGATCGGGGGTTCCATCGGGCTCGCCGTCCGGAAGAGCGGGGACTGGGAGATCATCGGTGTGGACTCACCCGAAATCACCAGTAAGGCAGTCGAGCTGGGAGCCATAGATCGCGCCTCGACGCTCAAAGAAGTGCGGGAGGCGGACCTCGTCGTGCTCGCCGCGCCCATCTCCGAGATAACGAAGCTCCTGGGAAAACTCCTGCCCACCGACGCCCTCATCACCGACGTCGCCAGTGCGAAGGGCGCCATCGTGCGCGAGGCGGAGAAGCAGGGGTTGCGCTTCGTCGGCGGGCATCCCATGAGCGGAAGCCAGCTCGCGGGCGTCTCCAACGCGAAGGCCGATCTCTTCAGAGGCTCCCGCTACTTCCTGACTCCCACTCCCAAGACGGACCCCGAGGACTACCGCGAGGTATCTTCCTTCGTTCTCTCTCTAGGGGCGACACCGACGGCGGTGGAGGCCGAACAGCACGACCTCCTGATGGCCACGCTCTCGCACCTCCCGCACCTGATGGCCGTTGCGCTCCTCAAGGTGGCCTCCGACATCTCGCCCGAGGCGCTCTCCTTCGCCGGGCCATCCTTCAGGGACCTCACGCGGGTCGGGGCGTCCAACCCCTCTCTCTGGGCCGACATCCTGGCCGAGAATGCACCCGCGCTGGGAGAGGCCCTGGGAGCCTTCGCGGGGGCGATGGCCCACATAGGCAGTGAGATCGGCAACAAAGAGTCTATCGAGCGCCGCTTTCAAGAGGCCCGTGAAGCCTACGATGCCCTGGGTGGAATCCTGATCGAGAAGAGCGGCGAAAATGTGGATCTGGCCGTTCCGGTCGAGAACCGTCCGGGCGTCTTCGCCGAGGTAACGACCCTGATGGGCAAGAACAACATAAACATCCTCGACCTCTACGTCAGGCACTCCAACACCGAGAGAGCGTCCCTCGTCCTGACCATAGACTCCAAAGAAGCGCCACTCGCAAGGAAACTGCTGCAGGAAGCAGGATTCAGCGCGGAGATTCTGGATTAAATTCTGCTTTCCCGGCAGGCACCTCGTGCAACATCCACACGTTCGGCTCTTCGTAGAGCCCCAGATCTTCTTCAAGATCCATCAAAACGGGACGCAGGGCTCCGGGCACGACGTACTCGCCGCTTTCGGGGAAGCGCATCCCCGTCCACTTCTCCCACTCGGCTACGTTTCCGGTGATCGTCATTGACCTGGGTGCGACTTTGAGAACCTCCGCTCCCAACCTCTGGTGCACGCGCATCCAGGGATCGAAGAAAAGCCCGTCGTTCCGCCTCCACTCGATATAACGCTCCATCGGAGTCAGCGGATAGCTGCTCTTGAGGGTGGGCCGGACCGGGGCGATCAGGGCCTCCAGCCCGCGCTCCGACGCCAGAGACCTCATCGCCTCCAGGATCAGGCGGCTCAATCCCTGTCCCTGGTGTTTGGCGTCCACGATAGCCAGAAGCGCACAGAGAACAGCGGGAGAGCGTCTTTCCTCGAACTCCCGGACTCCCTGTTCGAGAGCGGCGTCGAACCCCGTCTCGGGAAGGTCCCCCGTTCCCCACGAGAGGGGGATGGTGTGGCCCGCAGCCACGACCTTTCCACCTTCGCAGATGGCGAGCTGGAACTCCGGAAAGCCGGAGTAGAGCCTCTCCCAGTAACGGTTCGCCACCGCATCATGCAGCATGAACTCCGGCAGTGTCTCCGGGTCCAGCCTGCGCACCTGACCTTCCAGATCCGGCCTCTGCGCCAGCGTGAAGATCTCGCGCGGCATCCTTTCGGGCTACCTTCCCAGCAGGTGTCTGAGGGCGCCTTCCAGCTCCGGGTAGCGAAAGTTATAGCCGGTTTCCTTGAGCTTTGCGGGCTCCATGCGGAAGCTCACCAGGAGAAGCTCGTCGGCGACCTGGCCGAGTGCGAGCCGGAGGGCGGGAGCGGGTACGAGGAAAAGCGTGGGACGCTCAAGGACCCTGCCGAGTATCTGCGTGTACTCGGCGTTGGTAAGGGGGTTTGGAGAGGCAACGTTTACGGGACCGCTTAAAGAGTCGGTATTCAGGGAGTGCAGGATCGCACCTACCACGTCGTCTATGGCTACCCAGCTCCACCACTGCCTGCCGCTGCCTAACCTGCCTCCGGCGCCGAGCTTGAAGACGGGAAGCGTCCTCCCTAGAGCCCCCTCCCTCGGGCTCAGGACGATTCCGAAGCGCGTGTTCACGACCCGGATGCCGGCCTGCCGTGCCGGGTCCGCCGCAGCCTCCCACTCACGGCAGACTTCGGAGAGAAACATCGAACCTGGCGCGCTCTCTTCGGTCAGAAGCTCGTTGCCCCGGTTTCCGTAGTAGCCGCTCGCCGAGGCGCACACCATAACCTCGGGCTTCTCGGAGAGCCGGGCGAGCGATTCGGCGAGAAGCCTCGTTCCCCTCACCCGGCTCTCGCGGATGCGGGCCTTCTTCTGCGGGGTCCAGCGATCCTGGATGTTCTCGCCCGCCAAGTGCACGACGGCTTGTGTACCCTCCAGTTGTGAGACATCCATCGAGCCCGCCGAAGGGTCCCAGCGGATGGCCTCGCCCGGGGCGCTCTCCGAGCGGGTCAGCCGGGTTACGATGTGGCCGCTTCGCTCCAGCTCAGGGACCAGAGCCGAGCCAACCAAACCTCTCGCACCGCTTACCAGTACCTTCACTCTCTTACCTCCTACGCGCCAGCGGCCAGATCTTGCCTAATGTTAGCCTCTCAGGTTGCTACAACCAGCCGGACCTCTTGAAGCCGAGGTAGAGCAGGACGCACAGCACCGCCATCAGGATGAGAGCGTAGGGGTAGCCGAAGGTCCAGTGAAGCTCCGGAATGTAGCGGAAGTTCATCCCGTAGATGCCGGTGATGATCGTCGGCACCACCAGGATGGCGGCCCAGGCGCTGATCTTCTGCACCTGGGTATTCTGGCGCACGCTCACCATCGTGAGGTTCACGCTGAGGATGTTGGAGAGAAGTTCCCTGAATCCTTCGGCCTGCTCCGTCACCCGCAGCACCCTCTCCTGGAGATTGCGCAGATACCGGCGCGCTTCCGGGTCCGTCTCGGGAGATGCGATCAGGCGCTCCAGCGCCCCCGGCAACGGATGAACCGCCCGGTGAACCCCTATCACCTCGCGCGAGAGCGCGTAGATCCGGCGGGAGACATCCGGGTTTCCGCCGAAGACTTCGCCCTCGATCTCATCCACATCGTTCTCCAGACCCTCGACGACCGGCATGTACTCATCTACGATCCCGTCCATCACAGCTCGCAGGACCGCAAACGGCCCCCGGCGGAGCGAGCCTGGATTCCCTTCCATCTTCTGGCGCAGTTGCGCGAGAAACTCCGAGGCCTCACCCCTGCGGATGGTAATAATAAAGTCCGGTCCTACGACTATCCGCGCTTCGCCGAACTCGACGGTTTCGGCCTCGTCCACATAACGCGCCGTCTCGAGCGCCGCGAAAAGTTCCTCGCCGTAGCGTTCGATCCTGGGACGCAGCCGGAGGCTCATCGAGTCCTTCGCCGCGACGTGCAGCCCGAACTCGCTCGCCACCGAGTCGAACTCCTCCTGCGTGGGTTCGGCGAGGCTCACCCAGGCGAACCCGCCGCGCTCACGGGTAACTTCGCGGATATTCCCCGCCGATGCAGACCCGGTGTTACGCCCGTCAACGTAGATGGCGCTCTCCACGGTCATCGCGGGCATTATACGCCGGGGGCTGCGGGCCTTTCGCCCCGCGCTCGAAGCGGTCTACGAGGCTCTGGGGCTAACTACCCGAGTTCTCGTCTCCCAGGGACGGTTGGAGATCCGGGACCCTGGAGTTGTCTTCGCTCGCCATCTGCGCGCCACCCGCCAGAGCGCTCACGGCGCCGGCGAGATCCTGAAGCTCCGAGGGGACGACGAAGAGCTTGTTCGCCCCGCCCTTTGCCATCTCGGGGAGCGTGCGCAGATACAGGTAGCGCAGGGCTTCGGCGGAGAGGTCGGAGTCGTGCAGCCGCTCGAAGAGGGCTCCGGCCATCTCAATCTGGGCCTGCTGGACCTTGCGGTAGGCTTCCGCATCACCCTCGGCGCGCAGGACGGCGGAGCGCTGCTCGCCCTCGGCGCGCAGAACCGCCGACTCCTTCTCGCCCTCTGCCTTGAGGATCGCCGCCCGCTTGTCGCCCTCGGCGGTTAGGATGGAGGCGCGGCGCGTCCGTTCGGCCTGCATCTGCTTCTCCATCGCCTGCTGGATGTCGCGCGGCGGGATGATCTCCTTGATCTCGACCCGTGTGATCCTGACTCCCCACTTCTCCGTAACCTCGTCGAGAACCGTCCGCAGGCGGGAGTTGATCTCGTCGCGCGAAGTCAGGGTTTGGTCGAGGTTGAGGTTGCCGATAACGTTACGCAGGTTGGTCTGGGTGATCTGCTCCATCGCCACCGTGAGGTTCGCGACCTCGTACTCGGCGGCACGGGGGTCAATGATCTGGTAGTAGACGACCGTGGAGATCTGGATGCCTACGTTGTCGTTGGTGATGACCGCCTGCGGCTGGAACGAGACCACCTGCTCTCTAAGATCCGTCTTGGGCAGCATCTTGTCTACTACCGGGACGACGAACGCCAGCCCGCTCTCGGCTGTTCGGTGGTAGCGACCTAGCCTCTGTATGATCCCTACCCGGCTCTGCGGGATGACCCGCACGCTCCGCGCGGCGAATATCAGCACGATGATCGCCAAAACGATTATTACGATAAGACCGGCAGACATACCTTACTCTCCTCCTTCGTTTTCGATGGGCTCTACCAGAGCCGTCAAGCCATCGGTATCCAGGACCCGCACCTTCGAGCCGGCTTCTATCCGCCGTCCGGAGTACAGCGCGCGGGCCGTCCAGAACTCTCCGTTGCCTACGCGGACCATGCCGCTCTCGTCGGGTTCGATCGTCTCGGTAACGACCGCGTTCCTGCCCGTAATGCTCTTTCGCTGCCGGTAGCCCTCTCCGTTTCTCAAAGAGAGGCGGTTCACGAGTGCCGGACGCAGGATAGCCATGCTCGCCAGCGACGCCACGATGAAGCCGACCACTTCCAGGGCTACATTGTCGGCGACCAAAGAGATTACCAGCGCGACCGCCGCGCCGAGCGCGAAGAACACGAGGAAAAACGAGACCGTCAAGATCTCTCCAACGAATGCCAGGGCCATCACCACAGCCCAGACGATTATGTCGAAATTGTTCATAGTTTTCTCTGCATAGATTTTATACCAATAGTATCGGGGAAGAGTGGTGGCACGATTTGCGCCGGGCGTTTAAGTTTTCCAGGCTGCAAACCGATAACCCTCTAGAGAGAGATATGAAACTGGCGATGCCCTCTGACAAGGATTACCGAATCAATAGCATGGAAAAGTTCGCCCTGCTTCGCAGACACTCCTGGAAGCTCTTTCTGACCCTCGCTTTCTTTTACCTCGCAGTCTACTGGTTCCTGCCGGATGAGAACGCTCATAGAGCAGGATATGCAGCGTTCAGCTTTCTTGCGATAGTGGTAATGGGACTCGGAATAAGAATGAACCGGCCGGTACCGTTGCTGCCCTGGCGTCTTGTTCTGGCAGGTATGGCGATGATCGTAGCGAGCGACGGCATGTGGAAATACTATGAGGTGGTGCTCGGGCGGGAAGCTTCTAACCCCTCGCCAATTGATGTGATCTACCTTTGCGGTTATCTCTGCGTGGGAGCGGGGCTGGCGCTGCTCATCCGCACCAGGACGGGCGGACGCGACAGAGGAAGCCTCATTGACGCGGTGATGGTTTCGGTGGGAGCGGGGGTGGTTGCATGGGTCTACCTGATAGAACCCAGCATGCACGATCAGTCAATGCCGCTGCTCGCTCGGGTGATCTGGGTCTTCTACCCGCTCGTGGACGTGCTCTACCTCGCGCTGCTGGCCCAGTTGCTCTTTACGGCGGAGGAACACGCAAGATCATTTTACTTCATCGGTGGTGGTCTCTTGTTCTGGCTTTTCTCGGACTCCGCCTACGTGCTGATGGTTCTTAGAGGAACCTACCATCCGGGAGGGATCATAGACTACGGCTGGCTTCTGATGTATGCGTTGTGGGGAGCCGCCATGCTCCATCCTTCGGTGGCTACCTTCGCCGAGCCCGTCCCTCCCCATCCACTGCGGCTCACGCGGGCTCGCATTATGCTGCTTTCTGCAGCCACGCTGCTTTCGCCGAGTGTATTTATCATCCAGTATCTGCGCCACAAACCCGTGGACGTGCCGGTGATCGTGGGCGGGACCGCAGCGCTCTCCCTGCTCTCCTTCATACGTCTCGGCGGGCTGCTGGACATGCTGCGCAAGACCCTTTTCAGGCTCAACAAGGCCATCGAGCGCGAGAAGATACTGAGAAAATCCGCGGCGGGATTCTCGGCGGCAGCAGACGTCGCAGGCATCCGAAGCGTTGCACTGGAAGCAGCACGGGCGCTTGCCGCAGATGTGCCGTGCTATATCACAGTGAGCATAGACCCCGCTCCAGATTCGCGGGCGCAGATCGCTGGCGGTTCGTGTACGGGCGACGAAACAGAGGGAGAGACTTTCTTTGTACCCCTGATCTCCGCTGGCAGGCTGCAAGGCTCGATAAGCGCGAGCGCCGACTCGCCGCTCCCCAAAGAAACCAGGGGAGGGCTTGAGGCTCTGGGCGCTCAAGTCTCTCTCGCCCTGGAGAGAACCGAGCTGATCGAGGAGGTCTACCACCACAGAACCCGCAGGCAACTGGAGTACCTGGTGGAGAACGTCTCCGATGTGATCGCACTTCTGCAAACCAGCGGCGAGGCAAGCTACATAAGCCCTTCGGTCAGGCGCATTCTGGGCTATGAACCGGAGGAGCTGGCCGGAGCCAGCCTGCTCTGGCTCGTACACCCGGAAGACAGGGCTCACGTTCAAAGATTTTTCGTCCGGGTCTTCAGAACACCGGGGACGAGCCTTCCGCTCGAAGTAAGGGTCAGGCACTCGGACGGTTCGTTCAGGCACCTGGAGATTCTGGCGAGCAACCTGCTCTCGAAGCCCGAAGTCAGGGGTGTCGTCATAAACGCCCGCGACATCTCCGAACGTAAAAAGGCAGAGGCCAAACTGGCCTACCAGGCGTTCCATGATCCGCTGACCGGTCTGCCCAACCGGGTGCTCTTCAAAGGCCGACTCGAGCGTGCACTCGCCCGCCGCAGACGCCGGAAGCATCTCGCAGCGGTGCTTTTCCTGGATCTGGACGGCTTCAAGAACATCAACGACAGCCTGGGGCACGCCGCGGGAGACCGGCTTCTGGTAGAGGTGGCGAGGCGTTTCGCATCGTGCGTGAGACCGGGAGATACCGTAGCACGCTTCGGGGGCGACGAATTCACCGTTTTGCTGGAGAACATCTCGCGCCAAAGCGATGCGGAGGAGGTGGCCGGGAGGATCATCAGGGAATTGAGCGTACCTTTTCGTATTGAGAGCCACCTTCTTTTCGTCACCGCAAGCATCGGCGTCGCCCTGAGCAGTGGAGCGGACGGAAGGTCGGAAGACCTCTTGCGGGCAGCGGATGTAGCCCTTTACCGGGCAAAGAGCGAGGAAAAAGCCTGCTACAAAGTCTTCGACAAAAGCAAGGACGCCCACGCTCTGGAGCGCCTGAAGCTGGAGAATGACCTCAGAGGAGCTATCGAGCGCGACGAGCTCAGGGTTTACTACCAGCCGGTATTATCCCTGGAGTTGGGAACTATCGCCGGGATGGAAGCTCTTTTGCGCTGGGAGCATCCCGAGCGCGGAATGCTCAGCCCCGCCGAGTTTATCCCTCTGGCCGAAGAGAGCGGGCTCATCGTTCCCATCGGAAAGTGGGTGCTTGAAGAAGCCTGCCGCCAGGGGCGCGAGTGGCAAAAGCAGCGTGCGGGCGATGCTGTTCCCATAGCGGGTGTAAACACCCCCATAGTCGGGGTGAACCTTTCGCTGCGCCAGTTTCAGGATCCTTCCCTAGTGGAGGATGTAGCTAAAATCCTGCGGGAGAGCGGGTTGAACCCGGCAAACCTGTCGCTGGAGATCACCGAGAGCGTGGCAATGCACGACGTAGAGTCCACCATCGCCACGCTCGAGAAGCTCAAGTCTTTAGGCGTGTGGCTCGTCATAGATGACTTCGGTACGGGCAACAGCTCGATCTCTTACCTCACCAGCCGCTTCAAGATGGACCACCTGAAAATAGACGGATCGTTTGTCCGCGAGTTTCTGGATGATCCCGACAACTCGAAGATCATACCGGCTCTGATCGAGTTTGCGCACACCGTGGGCTTGAGGGTCGTCGCCGAAGGGGTCGAGAATGCACAACAGCTTGAGAACCTGAGGGGGATGGGCTGCGAGTTTGTCCAGGGCTACCACATCGCAAGACCCCTGCCGCCTGCCGAGGCGAGCGAGTTGCTAATAAAAGAAACCCTCTCCTCTGTCTAAGCGCGTCGTCCCATCTCGACGACCTCCGGCGCATGAGCTTTGCTGACCAAACTCCTTACGGGTCGAGTCACCCGTTATACATACGCACGAGATCTCACAACCTTGCCGAGTACGTCATCGTAACCCGCCTTTTGCTGATCTGCCCGACACTATAACGCGTTGTCGCGCAGATATTACATTATCAAGCGGGCGTGGATGAGATCCTTGGGACGCCCGCAGGAGTGCTTGAACGCCAGCACGTCCTCCAGAGACGCGAAAGGCAAGCCGTCAATAATCTCGGCGTCATCAATCAGCGCATCAATATCCCACCCCAGCCAGCCGCCGAAGACCTCGATCGCACCGCCTTCAAGCCAAACCACCGGATCCCCTTCCGGTGCGGTGCATACGGGAGCCAGCTTCCTCGCCCGCTCCCATGCAGCTCCGCGCGCCACCAGGTCCAGGTCATGGATCTCCTGTATGAGACCCCGCATGGCAAGAGGGCCACTTCCGAAGATGGCGTAGTCCTCGATCGGGAGTTCGAGTTCCCGAAGCTTGTCGAAAAGCTCGCCTCCTGGCTCGACCCTCATCCTCCTAGAAAATCACGCGGGATGCGGATGCTTTGCGGGCGACGCGCGATTTTCTAAGGTCCCTCGTGATATTTATCCGCTTGAGCCACCGGTCCGTTCCGTCGAACCTCGCCTTGAAGGAGCTTCTGCCGTGGACCGTCTTGTAGTTGTCTATGAACAGGCAATCTCCGGGTAGCAGGGCAACACCCGTCAGTTTTTCGTCCAGGGCCTCGATCAGGTAGTCCATAGCCGAGCGCATCTCTTCATCTTCCGGACGATCCATAGAGTACGGGTCGAAGCGCAGATATGGAGATCCGGGGTCCCCGAACAAGACAGCCGCCGCCTCATGCTCGGTGTCGGTCGGGTGGGAGGGGTCCGGGCGGAAGACGAAACGCGGCTCGAACAGGACCCGCACCCGGTCTTGATCAAGCTGCACATCATCAATCGAGGCGAAGGTGGTAGGCACTTTATCCGGGTTGCGCAGGCACATCAGACCTATATAGTCTCCCCGGTAAGAGTAGCGCGCGTCTTCGGTGTGCCAGACCAGTTCCAGCTCGCTGCCGGAACCGAGCATATCTTTCGCGTGCTGCTCGATGGGTACGAGATCCTGGCATACAAGCCCGCCCCGCTGGTGGGACCAGGCGAAGGCGTCGCCCAAAAGCGCGCCACACAGGTGGAGAAAGATTTCCTCTTCGATGGTGGAGGAGCTACTGCGTTCCTTTTCCCAGTGGGATGGTGTCCTGCCTATCTTGGCGTCGTCTACAGGATAGCCCGAGACGATGCAAACCCCCGATGGTTCTGTCAACCTGAAAGTATTGAGAAATGCGCGCAGCCGCCTGGGGAGTTCCTGGGCGTAGATACTTGCGCTGTCGAGGAAAGCAGGCTCTTCCACCGAACTATGCCGGGAAGCCACCCCTTTGACAAGCGGCAGAATCACTTCTATATCTTCATTGGTCAGTTCGAGTTTGTGCACGGTGACACTCCTTTCTGTTCTAAGATGGGGATTCTCCTCGTTCGGGAGAACAACCATGAGTAGTTATCGGTTGGGGCGGCGACAAACTTTAGTGCCTCGTTCTGATCGTGCTACGATTTGGGGAATATCGGATGCACATGTTACGGGGTCCATTTGACCATCGAGTCGGATAGAGATCTTGCAGGGCTCAGGAGAGCCGGGCGAGTAGTGGCGCTCGCGCTGCGCGAGATGAAGGAAGCCCTGCATCCCGGCATAACAACCCGGGAGCTAGATGAGATCGGGGCCAGAGTATTCGGGCGGCACGGCGCGAGATCCGCGCCGCAGCTTTTCTACGGAGCTCCGTGCGCCAACTTCATAAGCGTCAACGACGAAGCGGTGCATGGCCTGCCGGGAGATCGCGTCATAGAAGCCGGAGATCTGGTCAAGATAGACGTTACCGCCGAGCTTGATGGCTACGTCGCCGATGCCGCCGTTACGGTTGCGATGCCGGACTGTACGGAAGAAGGCCGGAGGCTGCGGGAGTGCGTAGAATTTGCCTTCGAGAGAGCCATCTCGGTCGCCCGGGCGGGACGTCCGGTGAACAAGATCGGAAGGGTTGTGGAGACCGCTGCCCGCAAGCGAGGTTTCACCGTTCTTCCTCCGCTCGGCGGTCACGGGGTCGGACGCGCCATCCACGAAGAGCCCACCGTACCGAACTATTACGAGCGCCGGTTACGCGGTACGCTGGACAAGGGACTCGTCATCACGATCGAGCCCATCCTCTCCGCGGGGTTGGCTCTGATCTCGGACGGCGACGACGGCTGGACCATCAAAACCGCCGATAGCAGTCTCTCGGCGCACCACGAGCACACCATCGTCATCACCCGTGGGCGTCCGATCCTGCTGACCGTCGCATGAGCGACGAATCTTTACGCGCCATTAGGTCCTGGATGCGCGACCGTTCGATTATTACGTTGATTTCTAATGTCCTGCCTTCGGCAATCCCAGGCGCTGCAAGAGATGGTCGGAGCCGGACATTTCTCGACTAGGGTTCTCTACTTCCCGGTTCATCTCCGAGTGCATCCGCGACGATCTGGCGGTGATCGAAGGCCAGTTCTACCTCTCTGGGATCCAGGACGGCAACCTCTGAGGCGTCGGTTGCGGCCTGCGGTTGTCCACTCAGAGGGCGGGCGAGGAAGGCGACGCTGACGTTGTGGCCCCTGGGATCCCGCTCCGGTTCCGAGTAGACACCGACGAGGCGCGCCAGTTCCACCGCTAGCCCTGTTTCCTCCTCGGTTTCGCGCACGGCGGCTGTCTCCACGGTCTCGCCGACCTCCACGAAACCGCCCGGCAGGGCCCACTGGCCCCGGAACGGTTCGTTGCTGCGCCGGATCAGGACTACTCTCCCCCCTTCGGCGGGGATAACCACGTCCACAGTAAGCTTCGGCGTTTCGGGAGCAGCCAACGTTGCCTCCTTTTCTAGCTTTGGGTCCAGATTACTACGGAAGGTGCGTGCGTTCTGTGGTTGTAGAATGGGAACTTCTTGAAAAGCCGTGTTCCGCAACCTGGGGCAGGAAGCTGGTGAGATTTAGGAAGACTCCGACGACGGGGAGCGCCATCTGGTGGGTAGGGCTCGGCTGTGGGGCGGCGCTGGCGGGATTTCTCCTCGGCGGCACCGGTCTTCCGGCTGCGTGGCTGGTGGGACCGATGCTCGTCGCTATCGTGTTCGCGGTTACGGGACGGGAGCAGGCTGCGGTGCCGCGTGTCATCCAGTCTGCGGCGCAGGCCGTTGTCGGCACTATCCTGGCCGCCACCTTCCGGCCGTCGGTGATTCCCCTGATCGCCAGCCACTGGCTGCCGGTTGGGATATCGGTTAGCGGCACCCTGCTCACGAGCCTCGCCGCGGGGTTCGTGCTGGCGCGTGTGGTACGTCTGGACCGGGGAACCGCAACGATGGGTACGCTTCCCGGCGCCGCTTCCGGGATGATAGTGATGAGCGAGCCCGTGGGCGCAGACCCGAGGCTGGTGGCCCTGATGCAGTACGCGCGGGTCGTTCTGGTCGTCGTCTCTGCGACCCTGATCTCCCGCTTCGGTCTGGGACATGCTCCCGGCGGGCACTCTTCTTCCAGCACTTCATCTTCCCTTCCGACTGCGCCTCCCGACCACCACTGGCTGGCTTACCTCCTGACGGCGCTCGTCGCGGTAGTTGGAATGTGGGCGGGCAGGTATCTGTTGAGGTTGCCCGCCGGCGCATTGATAGGCCCGCTCATTCTCGGCGTCGCCCTGCGCGAGGCTGGCGTCTTGCAGGCTGTGTGGCCGCCCGGGGTGCCGCAACTAGCTTATGCGGTCATCGGCGTTTACGTGGGGCTGCTCTTCGACCCGGATTCGCTCAGGCGAGCGGGGAGGCTACTGCCTGCCATCCTGGTCTCCATGCTCCTGGTAATGGCCGTGTGCGCCGGTCTGGGGTGGGTGTTTGGCGGGTTGACCGGCGCTGACCAGCTCACCGCCTATCTCGCTACCACCCCCGGCGGTATAGATTCGGTCGCGATCACAGCCCTGGGCAGCGGAGCCGACGCCTCGCTCGTACTGGCGGTGCAGATGTTGCGGCTGTTCGCCGTGGTGCTCGCCGCGCCCTTACTCGCGCGCCGCCTACGTACCAAAGCATAAGAAGCAAAATCTTCAGTGCTAATGGCCGCTCGCCTCGTACTCCGTGGGGATGAGGAGCGCGCACCCCGCACCGAGCAGGCACAGGGCAGCGGCGACCGCGAAGGCGAAGATGAAAGCGTTCTCGCGCGGTACTCCGGTGCCCGCGATGGTCAGCGACGCTAGAAGCGCAGCCCCAACCTGGCTGCCGACTCCCCCGCCCACCCGGCGTAGCGCGCTGTTTATGGCGTTGGAGATCCCGGTGTCCTGCTCGCTCACCGCCCGGGTTACGAGCGTGCCGCCCGCACCGATACCGAAACCCGCGCCAGCGCCCAGCACGAGCATTCCGACCGCTATCTCCCATATCCTGTCGTGCCAGATGGCGAGCACCACGGCCCCAACTCCGCCCAGCGCCATCCCGCAAGCGAACAGCCACTTGGGAGAGACCCTCTTCTGGATCTCACCCGAAAGCGGACCGCCGATTAGCTGACCGATCGAACCCGGCACCAGGAGCAGTCCCGCTCCGGCGGCGCTGACCGCGAAACCGTAGTGGAGACGGGATGCCGCCCACGCGGGGTCGTGCGAGGGGGCTTCCACGAGGTGCGGTATCAGGAAGTAGGCTCCGAAGAGCAGATAGCCCAGAGCAAGGGTTGCCAGGTTGGTCAGAAGAACCGCGGGAGCCCCCAACACCCGCAGGTTGATAAGCGGCTCCTCAGCGCGCAGCTCGCGTCGGATCCAACCGGCCAGAAGCCCTACGGCGGCGATGAACAGTGCGATCACCGGCCACGAGGACCATCCGAGGGCGACGCCTTCGGTGAGGGCCAGAAGGAGCGCGGCGAGCGCCCCGCCGAAGAGCAAGCCTCCGGGGACGTCGAGCCTCGAGGAAGCGGTTATGGTAGAGGGGGGCACGAGCAGAGCCACCAGCACCAGCCCCACCAGTATCGCCACCGCGCCCACCGCGAAGATCAAACGCCACGAGAGCGAGTCCGCGATGAAGCCGCTGGCGGAGAGTCCGAGCGCCGTGCCGATTCCGAAGCCGCCTGTCAGCACGCCGATGGCGAATCCCACGCGCTCTTCCGGGAATTCGTCACGCACCACCGAGAAGCTCAGGGGAAACACCGCCCCACCGATACCCTGCAAGGCGCGAAAGGCGATCAGCACTCCCATGTTCGGCGAGAGTGCGGCACCGACCGAGCCGATAAAAAAGAGCGCGAGCGACTCCACGATCAACCGCCGCTTGCCCCGCTGGTCGCCGAGCCTGCCCAAAAGCGGCGTGGCGATGGAGGCGATGATGAGATACCCGGAGAGCAACCACGCCGACCAGGCTGTTGACACCTGCAAATCACGCCCGATAGTCGGGATGGCGGGGATAATCGCCGTCTGCTGGAAGGCGAAGGCGATGTTGCCCACCAGCAGCGCGGCGAGCACGGGTCGGTAGCGGCGTCTGTCGCCCTGGGAATACTTCTCCCCCAGCGAGGTACGCACTCCGCTCAGCAGCGTCAGCCATCCCTCTCGAAAGCGGGATTTCAAACCGTTTCGTCCTCTATAAACTCTCTCAAATCCGAAAAACGCCTCGTTTCTCAAAAGATCGTTCAAACTCTAGTTTATATTTATACCCTCGTCCGGTTCGTGAACATTGCGACGGTTTCTCCTCGCTCAAGTGGTACTCGCCGCTTGCTAACATCTACCGAAACCGACTATGGAGGTAAACGTGGCCCGGTTAGTGCTGGATCCTTCTTCCACCGCGCTCGTACTCATAGACCTGCAACGCGGGGTCGTATCGCGCGATATGGCACCACTATCGGCGGATGAGGTTATCTCCAACTCCGTCAGGCTCGCCGACGCCTTTCGGGAGAGAGGCGCGAAGGTCGTGCTCGTCCGGGTGAGCTATGCCAGCGATGGCTCCGACGCCCTGCGGGTAGAGGCCGAGGATGCGCCCCGGATCGGAAACCCGCCGGAAGGGTGGGACGAGATAGATCCGCGCCTCGGTTCCGCAAGTAGCGACATCGTGGTGACCAAGCGGCAGTGGGGAGCTTTCTACGGAACCGAGCTGGACCTTTTGCTGCGACGCGGCGGGATCGAGCGGATCGTTCTCGGCGGCATCGCAACCAACTTCGGCGTCGAGTCCACCGCCCGCGACGCCTACGAGCGCGGCTACCACCAGGTCTTCGCCTCAGACGCGATGGCGGCGCTGAGCGCGGAGGATCACGAGTTCGCCCTGCGCCGGATCTTCCCGAGAATAGGTTTGATACGCACCTCAGGCGAAATAATCGAAGCGCTGGGCTAGGGGACATTCGCGGCGCTCACAGTTCTTTCAACACAATGTCCGCCGGAAGCGGTATGATCTCTTGCGGTGTCGGGAAGTGAGGAGAAATGAAGATTTTGGCCGTAAGCGATGAGGTAGACCGCATCCTCTACGGCCCAAGCCTGGAGTCCTATGCCAGAGGGGTGGAGGCGGTGATCTCCTGTGGGGATCTGCCGTTCGAGTACCTGGAGTATCTGGTAACCATTCTGGGCGTTCCCCTCTTCTACGTTCTGGGCAACCACGATCCCCCACTGGATGGACCCAAGCACCCGGAGGGTTGCATACCGCTCGACGGGCGCATCGAAGAAGTCGAAGGCGTGAAATTCGCCGGACTCTCCGGCTCGCGCCTGTACTCCAGGGGAGCCAACCAGTACACCGAGTCCCAGATGCGCCGCCGGGCCCTGGCGCTCTCGGCCAGCATCTGGCGCGGGAAGCTCCTGGGCAGAGAGGCACCGCGCGTCTTCGTCTCCCACGCTCCGCCGTTCGGGATCGGGGACCGCGAGGACCCCTGCCACACGGGCTTCGAGGTATTCCTCAAGCTCATGGACCGCTACCACCCCGCGCTGTGGCTGCACGGCCACGTCCATCTCTACGGCCCCGACCAGGAACGGGTTACAGATCGGAAAGAAACCCGGATCGTCAACGTCTTCAACCACCAAATCCTCGAAGTTTAAAATTTCTTCACAAAGCACCTTGTCGTCCCGCAAAGCACGGTATAGATTCTTCTCGTGGTTGATTTCATGGACCCGGCCGGGCAGGCCGACAAGGACTTTACCAGCGCCCGCAGAAAGGCTTTCCTGAGGCGGATCGGAGCGTTCTTGCGCAACGATCCCGCCTCCAACCAACTGCTGTCCTTCGATGAGGTCAAGAAAGCCCTGGGCGCCGTAGAGCAGGTCTATCTCGGGTTGCGGGAGGTGCCGGTGGAGAAGATCGTCGGGAGCGTTGGCCGCCACCGCGATTTCGATAGAGCTTTCCTTCCCTCGAAGGGGGATCTCGGGACGAGGTGGAAGAAGATAGATCAGATGATGAACCGGGCCGAGGAGCTCCCGCCCGTCAATCTCTACAAGCTCGGGGACGCCTACTTTGTGCAGGACGGCAACCACCGCGTCTCGGTCGCCCGCATACAGGGCGTGGAGATGATAGACGCCGAGGTAACGGAGTTGCGCAGCCGCGTGCCCATAGACTCGGCGCTGACCGCCAGAGACCTCTTGCACAAGCTGGAGCACCGCCATCTCCTGGAGCGGCTACCGATAGACCGGGTGCTCCCGGAGATCAAGGTGCAGTTCTCCGATGTGGGCGACTACCGGCGGCTCGCCACCTACATAGAGGCCCACGGCTTCCGGCTCTCGCAACTCTGGCGGCGCTATGTCTCCCCCGAGGAGGTCCTGCGCGACTGGTACGAATACTCCTACCGCCCGATAGCGGATATGATCCGCGAGGAGCGGGTGCTCGACGCTTTCCCCGACCGCACCGAGCTGGACCTGTACCTCTGGATCATCAACCACCGCGAACACCTCGCCCTCGAAGCCCGCGACGAGTCCGTAACCCCTTCCGCCGCCAAGGACGACATCCTCAAAAGAGGGCGCTGGCTAGGCCGGATCTCGCGCGAGAGAGCCTGAGTCTCGTCTTCCGCCACCCAAGCTCGTCTACAGGTGTAGAACGCATGACGCGCAAAAATAGTCCATTTGGACGATGCGCCGGAGCGAAACTGTTCTCATAATTTACTGGTAATGGAGAGAACGCCCCGATAGAAGTTACAGAAGAATCGTGGATCAGGTGTCAAAAAATGCTTGCGCGGCATGCCCGAATGCGTCTCCGTCGAGGGATGCATGATGTCCTATGCCACGATTTTGCCGCTGATTGCGGCCCCGGCAGCAGTCGGGCTCTGGGTCTGGCGGCGGAGAGGTAATCCGGGCGCAGCAACGCTGGCGGTTCTGATCTGGAGCCTCGCACTCTGGGGCGTCGCTCATGCGCTCGGGGTCGGAGCACAGAACTCTCTGTCTGCAAGCATCCTCCACCTGGCGGGTCGGGCTTCTCAGCTCGTTGCTGCATTCCTGTGGTTTCTGTTCGCGCTGCGATACACGGGTCAGGACCGGAGGCTTACCCGCACGCGGGTGGTGCTCACAAGCGTGCTGCCGCTCGCCATCTTGACTGTGATCGCTGGCGAGCATGTTCTCCAGAGAGTTTTCGGAGATCCGGTCGGCCTGTCGGCTCTCACATATGGCAACTCATCCTGGCTAACTCCCGCCTGCGGCGCGCTTTTCCTGATCCTGGGGAGCATGCTTGTATTCCGCACGCTGCTTCACCCGCAGAGGCTCTACAGGATGCAAAGCCTTTGCCTCCTCGCTGGCGTCCTCGTTCCGTGGGCGGCGACTGCAGCCTGCCAGTTCGGCCTGATCGCTCCAGCCGCCAGCCTCTATCTCGAAGCCGCGATCCTTGCGTTATCGGGATTCGCACTCGCGCTGGCTCTCTTCAGATACCGGCTCCTGGATCTCTCACCGGTAGCATACGACCTGCTCATCGAGAACACGTGCGACGGTATGATCGTGCTCGATATGCGAAAGCGGATTCTGGATATCAACCCCTCCGCCGAACGCATCATCGGGTATGCGGCCTCTCAGGTTCTGGGTAGGAGCTTCCGGGATATTATGTCGTCCCGGTTGGGTCTGGCATCCGGGAAGAGGGGGCCGACGGGTACGTTTCCGGGACGCCCCGAGAACCAGGGCCGGGACCGCAGCGAGATAAAGCTCGGTGAAGGAGAAGATGCCAGGTACTATGATGTAACGCTTTCCGCGCTCTACGGTCCCGGAGGCAGGCAAACCGGCCATCTCGTTATCCTGCACGAGACCACCGAACGCAGACTCGTCGTCGAGAGGCTCGACCGCATGGCGCGCTACGATCCCCTGACCGGGCTGCCCAACCGCTCGTTTTTCTACGAGAAGCTGAGCCAGGAAATACTCCGCAACCGGAACCTGCTTGCCGTGCTCTTCCTCGATCTCGATCGCTTCAAGATCATCAACGACACGCTGGGCCACGAAGTGGGTGATCTGTTGCTCAAAGAAGCAGCGAGCAGGCTGAGGTCCTCGCTCAGAGAGTATGACTTCGCGGCCCGGCTCGCCGGAGATGAATTTACCGTTATCCTGCCGGAAATCTCCGATGTCTCCGATGTGGCCCTGATCGCCGATCAGATCATAGAGAGGTTCGCGGAGCCTTTCGAGATAGCTGGACATGAGCTTCTGGTCACGGCCAGCGTCGGGGCGTGCATCTGCCCCATTCACGGCAAGGATCCCTCTACGCTCGTGAAGAACGCGGACATCGCCATGTACCAGGCCAAAGCCGCGGGCAAGAACCGCTACGCACTCCTCGAAGAGGCGCCGCTCGGATACCACACCAGACACCTGGAGTTCGAGGTCGAGCTCGCGCGAGCCATCGAGAATGACGAACTGCGCCTCTTCTACCAGCCGGAGATAGAAACAGATACCGGTCAGGTGATCGGGGTCGAAGCGGTGCTGCGCTGGGAACACCCTGAACGCGGGCTTCTCAACCCGAAGGATTTTCTTCCGCTCGCAGAAGAGACGGGCCTCATCTCCTACATAGAATGGTGGGTTCTGCACGAGGCCTGCCGCCAGATGCGCTTCTGGCAGGAGTGGAACCCGGCCAACTCTCCGCTAACGTTAAGCGTAAACCTCTTCTCCCGGCACCTCTCGCATCCCGACCTGATGGGAGAGATCTCCTGTATTCTCGAAGAAACCGGGCTCTTGCCCGAGAGCCTGGTTCTCGGGCTCAAGGCGGAAGCCCTCGATGAAGATGCTCCCCTGACCACCGCGACCCTCCAGGCCCTTAAAAAACTCGGCGTCGGGCTCGCCGTAGAGGGATTCGGGGCCGGGCGCACCTCGCTCGTCGGGCTGAAAAGGCTGCCGCTGGACGTGCTGAAGCTCGATGGCTCTCTCACCTCCGGCATCGAGAGGGTGGACCAGAACGCGGAGATGATCTCGGCGGTCATCTCTCTGGGACATTCCCTGGGGCTCCGGGTGGTGGCAAAAAGGGTCGAGAATGTGCAGCAACTGGTGCGCCTCCGGGATATGGGCTGCGATGCCGTCCAGGGAAAGCACTTCTCGGAGCTACTCTCCCGCCAGGAAGCCTCGGCGTTCCTCGTATTCGGACCTTACGACCGGCTGTAGATAATCCGGGAGAGGCTACCTGCCAGGGACGATTCGCTTGTCGCCGATAGTGTACCTGGGAGAGATGGGGTCGTAGCGTACCACGGTTCCGGGATACGGAGCATCTATCATGGTATCGCCGTCCACGGCTATACCGACGTGGGTAACCGAGTTGCCCCCGCTGTAGTTGCTGAAGTTGAGTACGCCGGGAGCGGGTGTGGAGACCGCGACACCCTTCTGGTACTGCTCGGCGGCGGTGCGCGGCAGGTTTATACCCAGGCTCCCGAAGACCCGGTAGGTGAGCCCCGAGCAATCCACCCCGTCGCGCGAGGTCCCGCCGTACCGGTACGGCACTCCCAGCCAGGTCTTCGCCTTGCGGACCACATCCCGCCCGGTAGCGCCACCCGGCCTGCGCGTGCGAGGCGCGCCCGCAACCACCTTCACAGCGTCAGCGATGATGTAACCTCTCGCGCCGGATCGGCGGGATATCTTGACCCGCCAGCGATCCCCCGATCCCATGCGGTAGGTGCCGATCCTCACCCACTGGCCGCCGTTTATTCGCTGGTCTATCCTGCTCCACACGTACCCGTTTGGGGTTCTGATCGCGATGCGGGTCCGGCTGTTGTAGCCCGCATTCGCCGGCCAGCGGGCGTATACCGTATACCGGCCCGTCGAGGGTATTCTTATCTTGAACATCGCGGGGTCTTGTCCGGCTCCAGGCCTAGCGAACCTGTAGTTCCTCCCGTAGCGGTCCGGGCTGTAAGAGCTTCTACCCCATGACGAGGAAGCCGAAAAACGTCCAGTATCGGAGTTGTCCACTACCTGCGTGTACGGGGCCGACCACGCCGCCGACGAAAACCCCAGAAACAAACCCGCAGCCACGAAGACCGCGGAAAAAACCACCAACAACCGGCACATGCGCCCCCTCCAGACCATAGCCGCGGTTTACACAATATAGGGTATTTTCGTCTCTCGACCCCCAAAACTTTAGGCACTCCGGCACATCGCCGCAGATTTTGGTTGAGGAGCGGATTCCGGGGGCACAATGTGAAAAGCAAGCTCAGCGCAACTAATTGCAAACGAAATGCGCTAAAACACATTCAGCCGGAGGGCCAATCGTCTGCCCCCCGGCCAAGGTTGGTGCGTAGTTACACATTATATCGAAGATTGTCCCCGTAACGCCACGGTAAAAATGTTAACTATCCTAAAGAATTAAGAATTTCTTGCAAAGGCTTGCGACGGCAGGTGAAGATCGGGGTGTCGAGTTCGGTGTAGGCGCTGGCCTCGCTGCCTCTAAGCTCCATCATGAGATCCTGGAACTTCTCGGGGCTTTCGGCTTCGAAGGAGAGGATGAACTCGTAGTCATCAACGCCGAAGCAGTAGGCGGTGTTGTTTTTGATCGGGTAGTGCTTGCGGCCTATCTTCATGTGCTCGTTCATCATCCGCTGGCGCTCTTCTCGCGGCAGGCGATACCACTCGCGGGTCTTTACGAACGGGTAGACGAAGAGGTATTCACCTTCGCCGGGGATGATGTAGCGTTTATTCTCGAAACCCGGTGTGTGCTCGCCGACGTAGATCGAACGCCGGCTGATGGCGAAGTACGAGTAGGTGACACTGAGGTACTTGCCCAGCCCCGTCTTCAGGAGCGCGCTCTGCATCCGCTCGAAGTCTTCGAGGTCGTAGGAGATCCGCCAGAGCATAAAGTCTGCGTCTGCTCTCAGGCCCATGAGCGAGAACGAGCGCAGGAGAATCTGGCCGCGGTGCTCCTCGACCGCTTGGAGAAACTCCACCTTGCCGCGCTCGCGCTCTTCGTCCGGCAGGCGGCGCCAGACGGGGTCGAGCTTGAAGAAGACGTAGTTTATGTACTGGACGGGCAGCTTCTCCTCGGACGCCTGCTGCCACTGGGTCTCTGTTTCGGCCATTTGTCTACCTCCTGGCGGCGGGTTCGAGGCCGAAGTTGTTCTCGTAGAGTTCCGAGATGCGGGAGAGTTCTTCTTCGGTGAGATCCGGGGTATCCGGAGCTGCGGCGAACTCTTCGAGTTGCTCCTGATTGTAGATGTTGGGGAGCGTCGAGGCTACCTCTGGCGAGGCCAGGCAGAACTTCAGAGCCGCCTGGCCGAGCGTACGCTCCCGTTCCAGGAACCGGAGTTGCTCGACCTTCTTGACGCCTTCCAGCAGCCACTCCCGCGGACGGTGGCGGCGGTGGTCGTTCTCGCCGAAGGTGGTGTTCTCGTCGTAGTGGCCTTCGAGCATCCCGCTGGAGTGGGGGACGCGCACAATCAGGCTCGTGTTCGTCTGGCGGGCGGCTTCGATCAGGCCGCGCCCCGGGTCTTGCTCCAGGATGTTGTAGATCATCTGCACGACGTCGATGTCGCGCTCGCGCATCGCCCGGATGCCCTCCTCGAGCCAGCCGATCTTCGGCCCGAGGGCGACGCCGTAGGCCCGGATCTTGCCCTCCTCCTCGAACTTCTCCATCAGCTCGAAGAGCGCGTCGTTGTCTATCGCGTCGGTCTTCGGGTTGTGTAGCTGCAGGAAGTCTATGTAGTACGTGCCGAGCCTCTTCAGGCTCTGCTCCAGCGCGAAGCGCAGGAACTTCTCCGACCAGTCTTGCGGCCTCTCCTGTTGTCCACGCCTCTCGGTGTTGTTGTAGAAGTCGTATCCGACCTTGGTGGAGATGACGATCTCATCGCGCATGTGCCCGAAGGCATCCCTGAGAACCGTCTCCCCGAATCCCGAGCCGTAGGTGTCGGCGGTGTCGAAATAGTTGATGCCCTTCTCGAAAGCCTCTCTCAGAAGCCTCACGGATCTCTCTTCGTCTACCTCGCCCCACCAGCCGGTCGAGACCGTCCAGACCCCGAAGCCGACCTCGGATACTCTTACGTCTGTATCACCGAGATTGCGATACTTCATCAGTTATTCCTCCATCCTGCGCTTCCGGGACGTGCGCAAAGATTTTCTACACCATTCTACCGCCCGTCTCTGTTGACTTTCTCTCATGGAGCCCTGATATCGGTCAGAACGGTTCCCGCATCCTTCTCTCGAATATAATCCGCGGGTGAACTCTTCAGATAGTCTGGTCGTTCGCTACGCTGGCGGGGAACGCGGGGCGCGGGCTGCTGCGCGGGTTGGAGCGGCGGTTGTCGTGGTAGACGCTTTTCGGGCGAGCGCCACGATCTCGGTTCTCGTCTCGAAGGGAGCGCGGGTGGTGCCCGTGGCCTCCATCGAGGCGGCGACAGCCACCAAAGCCGATTTCCGCGCCGGAGAGCGGGGAGGCGCGAAGGTAGCTGACTTCGACTTCGGCAACTCACCGACAGAGCTGATCGAGGCAGATATCCCTCCGGGATCCACGGTTGTTCTCTCCACCACGAACGGGACGCGCATCATCCGGGCGGCTGCGGGCGCTCCCCTTATCCTCGCCGGAACTTTTATCAACGCCCGCGCCGTGGCGAGAGCACTGGTCGAAAGACCCGATCTCCACGAAGTGGTAGTAGTGGGTTGCGGCTGGCGAGGGAGCCGTGCCTCCGAAGACGAATCAGCGGCGGGAGCAATCCTGCACCATCTCACGCGAACGGGAGCAGAGCCAGACGAGCGAGCGCGGCGGGCGATCGAACGCTATCTCGGCCAGAGCAAAAAATCGCTCTACAAAAACAGCGCCGCCCGGCGTCTCAAGCGCCTCGGTTACTGGCGGGATCTCGACTTCTGCCTCTCCGAAGATACCGTGCCGGTAGTGCCGCATCTGGTAGGAGGCGCCTTCGTCGCCGGAATATGTCGGGACATACCGGGTGGCAAAATTGCTGGCCCGTCGGCCAATAGAAAAAGCACAAAATCTTCTTGACAACTACCGGGTGGGACCTTATTCTGAAACTAGGCAAGCGAACCAGATGTTACAATCTTCGCTAATCTGCCACGGAGAGGAGGTGAAGAGAAGAATATGACCACTATCACCCACGAGAAGACACGGGAGTACACCCGTGAGGATGTGGATCGGGCCATAGACGTCATCGAGCGTCACCTTGAGAAGGAGGCCAGGACCCGTAATCTGCTGGACGAGCAGGCGATAATGCGTCCCAAGGATCTGTGCAAGCAGCAGGGGCTGGACATGGTCGCCGAGCTGCGTGGCATGGTCTGAGAACGCTACGACACAAGCCTATGAAGGGGGATGCACAGTAAGGATATTCCCTTGCTTTCTCGGAAGTGTATTGGGCTGTCCATCCCCCTTCGGATAGGCTGGAAAAGGGCCGGAAATCCGGCCCTTTCTCTTTGCTGAGATCTGGCATCAGGCAACTCTGCAACACGGATCTCTTTAGGGCTTCGTGAAGTTCAGCGTGTAGGCTGGAAAGCTGCCGTAGCGCGCTACGAGCGAGAAACCGGCGGCTTCGGCTTCCCGCCGGACGGTTGCGGAGCGGTGGTAGTCGGGGTCTCCGAACGCCTCGGTTACAGAGAGGATGCCGCCGGGCTTCAGGGCTCTGTACAGCTCGCGCAGGGCGGCCCCGCGGTCGCGGACCTCGCCGAGTGCCATAGCCAGAACCTCCCGATCGAAGGCGTTCTCTTCGAGTGCCCCTTCGCCGAGGCTTGCCCGGATAATGCGGACGTTGGTCAGCCCTTCGGCATGTATCCGACGCCGGAGCTTTTCGAGCATTGCGGGCTGAACGTCGAGGGCAGTAACGCAGCCCTCCGGTCCGGTCGCCCTGGCCACAGGTATGGTCAGACGCCCTGGACCGCAACCGGCGTCGAGGATATTCATACCGGGTGCGAGGTCGAGGCGTTCGAGGAGTAGCGAAGGTCCCACGAAAGCCTCCGTAACCGGGTTCTCCAGCAAAAAGGAGAGCCGGGCAGGCAATGGTATCGGATAGCGACGCTGCCGCAGGAAGGCTGCGAGGAGAAGAGTGAGGAGCAACATCCACCGCGATATCCTGCCGGCCTTCAAGAGATTTCCCTCCTGAAGAAGAGCCGGGGCAGCATCCCGGACATACGCCTGCCGCCCCACCAGTCGTCCACGACGCGGATGATCTCCCTGTGGTCCTCCTCGCGGATGTTCCTCGTCATCACGGCCAGTGGCCTCCCGGTCGGACGTTCATAGCAAACATGGTACCGGAACGGTTCACGAGGGTATGACCGGATTTTTACCTTGGGTTCTCCGCTGTTGCTGATTTGGATCCGGCGGATGCGTCTTCGCCAGCCAGATAGTGCTCCGCCCGGCCCAGCGCCGTAAAGCAGAAGGCGAAGGCGGTCAGGAAGACGAGCGCCCCGATCACACCGTATACCAGCGCCACGTTGCGCGTCGTCTCTATTGCCAGGCCGCCCAGAAAAGAGCCCGCGGGGATGGCAGACCAGGCGAGCACGGCGGAGATGCTCTGGATTCGTCCCAGCATGTGATTCGGGACGATAGCCTGCCGGAGGCTCGCGGTGTTGATGTTGAAGAAAATGCCGGCTCCGGTAGCCAGCGCCCATACCGGCACGGCGCTCGGGTAGCTGCTTATGGACGCGAAAACCATCAACAACATCCCATCGAGCATGAGCGCGCCGAGAGCCGCCCTGCTAAAAGAGAGACGCTTGCGCAGCAGGGGTGCGGCCAGCGACAGGCAGACTATTCCCAGGGACCCCGCGGAGTAGAGAAATCCGACCTGGGAGTCATCGGCGCCGAGGCGCTCCTTCGCGAAGAGCACCAATTGAGACTGGGCGGTGGCGTAGATGAAGTTGATCAGGGCCATCATGATCGAGATGTTTCGCAGGATCGGATGTCCGAAGACGTGGCGCAGGCCACTTACGACGTCCCGGCGCAGTCCGGACATGGTCTTCTCCCTGCCGCTTTCGGCGTTGAAGCTTCTCCTGACGAGGACCAGCATCAGCGCCGAGACGACGAACGAGAGTGCGTCGAAAACCAGAACGTCTTGAACGGGCAGCACAGCCAGCAATCCCCCCGCCAGCAGAGGACCGAGAAAGAAAGCCGCCGAGTAGCTGGCCTGGATGCGACCGTTGGCTTTTATCAGGTCGTCGGTTCCCACGAGGCTCGGGATGGCGGCGAACTCCCCGGCGTCGAAGCAGATCTTGAGCACCGAGCTGATAAAACCCACCGCGTAGATCCACCACAGCGCCAGCAGATCGAAGGCAGCCAAAAGAGGGATCGAAGCTATCACCGCAGCCCTCGCCAGGTCGGTCGCGATCATCATCCGCTTGCGATCTACCCGGTCCACCCACGCGCCGAGCACCAGCCCGAAGAGCAGGTACGGCAGGAACTCGACCGCCGTGATCAGACCCAGATTAAACGCCGAACCGGTGAGCTTGAAGACGAGGAGCGGCAGCGCGAATATGGTAAATGAACTGCCCAGGTTCGAGATGGTCTGCCCGGCCCAGAACCGCCAGAAATCCCCGCCCAGCCTCCCCGCAGACGCCGCGCCGGTAGAGGACATCCTAGTTCTCTTCACCCGGCAACTCGGGAAGGTCGGTCAGATAGACTGCTCCCAGAAAACCGTAGACCCTTTCGCCCGGCACGCTCTCCAGATCTCTGAACTCCTCCATCAGCCCCTCGATCCGCTGCCGAAATTCCTGAGCTTTCGATGCCGGGATGCGAGCGTGCCCTATCCCGAGAAATTCAGAAAACCCGCTCTCGGGCTCAGGTTCCAGATGTTCCTCTATCGCCTGCCGAAAGAAACCGGCGATCTCCTCTTTTGGTATTTCCCTTCCCGGAGCGCCGAACTCGAACAGCCGCGCCGTCCGGCCATAGTATTTCTCGGTGATGGCGCGCACCTGCCGTGTTCGGACTACCCGGATGAGGCCGGCGCTCTCCAGCACCTTGAGGTGGTGCCCAACGCTGCCCTTGGATTGCCCCAGCGCTTCCGCGAGCTGGCTGGTGGTCGCCGCCTTCTCCGATAACAGGCTGATGATCCTGGATCTCGTCGGGTCCCCCACCGCCTTGAATTGCGCCGGGTCTGTGACTTCCAGGATGTCTTCCAGATCGTAGTCCGGCTTCTTGCGTTTCTCGCCCATGTCAAGCCCTCGGTGCCCGCTCTACCCACACCATTACGTGTAACCGCCACAGCCTGAATGCCGCCAAGCCCCGTACCAGAGAAGGCCGCTTCGCCCGCCGCGCCTCCGCCTCCATCCAGGCACGCTCCCTGATCTCCTCCTGCCTCCGCAGCACCTCCCTCACCGCCCCTTCCGGATCCAACCCAGGATACAATCCCCTGCCTCCTTTGTAGTCTATATTTCCAAAACATACTGCATAACTAGTATTGTCTAATAATCCAGACCATAAATCAAGGTTGGTTCGCGGATTTTCTGGAGTTATTTCTCTAGCGGATTCTCTCGCCGGTAAGGATCTCTACTTCTTCGGGGGTGAGCGGCTCGCGAACTGGAGTTCCGATGGTAAAGCGGCGGATGAATCCGGCGTTTGCGGGGCGGGGACGGTAGTTTGGGAAGGTCAACAGGTAGAACTTTCCGGGGCCGCGTCTGCGGGCGGGGTGGTGTTCGATCCAGAGCAGCGGGCGAGGCAGGTTCGGCAGGCTTTCTGGGAAGCACTCTTTGATGACCTCTGCCGCGAGGCATCCCGCGTTCTCCGAGATCTCGAAATACTGTTCCCTGGGGAGGTCGCTGCACAGGATCACGGGAGAATCGCCGGGCTCGCCCATGTAGATCCGGACCCAACAGCACCCCACCCCGACTCTGTACCCCCGGCTCTGGTGGATGTAATCGTATGTGAGCGTCATATCAGCCTGCCAGGGTTGGGCTGCGATCCCCCTTCTCCATCCAGCATCCTATCGCAGCCCCGACCGGATGGCGACCCGAGAACTTACGAAGAGCCGTTTGCGGGGCGTGAGATCACACGGTCCACAACCCCATATTCGACGGCATCTTCGGCCCCCATCCAGTAGTCGCGGTCGGTGTCGCGTTCGATCTTCTCGAACGGCTGGCCCGTGTGTTCGGCGAGGATCTCGTTGACCCGCCGCTTGCTGCGCGAGAGCTCTCTGGCGTGGATCTCGATGTCCGAAACCTGCCCGCTGAGCCCGTCGCCGTGGATGGCCCCCTGATGTAACAGTATCCGCGTGTTGGGTAGCGCACTCCTCTTGCCCTTCGTCCCCGCCGCCAGCAAAAACGCTCCCGCCGAAGCCGCCAGACCTATCGCCGTCGTCGCCACATCACATTCGAGGTACTGCATCGTGTCGTACATCGCGAGCATCGCAGTGCTGCTGCCGCCCGGGGAGTTTATGTAGAGGTTTATGTCCCGCTCGGGGTCCTCAGCATCCAGGTAGATAAGCTGCGCCATGATCGCATTAGCCACCTGATCGTCCACCGGCGTCCCCAAAAAGACGATCCTATCAGCCAGAAGCCGCGAGTAAATGTCCATCGTCCGCTCCCCACGCGGACTCTGCTCCGTCACGTACGGAATAACTAGCCCAGGACCAGAAGCCATCCCGAAACCTCCTCTTGTTCGTCTCGTATACTTAGGAGAGTAACATTACTGTGGTGTTTTGGCAAGTTTTTTGTAGTGTTTCGGGGAGGTAGAGATATGGATCTTCCGCACCTGCGAGACCTGCGTAGGCGGGCGGTGATGAGCCAGGAGCAGTTGGCGCAGAAGAGTGGGGTGGCGCGGGACACCATCTCCAAGTTGGAGACGGGGCAGCGCAGGGCTTATCCGACTACGATCCGCAAGCTGGCCGAGGGGTTGAGCGTTGAGCCGCAGGTTTTGGTTGGGGGCGTCGAGTACTTCGAGTCGGAGCAAAAAGAGAAGGAATCTCCAGAGGAGTTGGAGAAGAGGAAGAGGGTCGGCTTCTAGAGAAGCCGGGGCTACTGCAGGAGCTTTTTCAGGCCGTCTTCCAGGTACTCTGCGGTAACGGAGTCTTCGGGGGTGTAGGCTACGGCCTCCTTGCAGAGGTGGTAGAGGGCCAGGGTTCGGGTCGGGGAGAGCCTGCGGCTCCCGGCGTGCTCCAGCACCAGCCGCATCAGCTCCAGTGCGACCTCGGCCTCGCTCTTTCTCTGCTCCATGAGGTACCTCCAGTTCCAGCCTGCATGGGCGGCCATTTTACCGGAGTCTGTTGGCGCTATGGTAAACTTTTATTCACCTTGATCTTTGCAAACGTCAGGCTTCCGGTCGTACACCAAAAAGTAGGAGACGCTCGTGGGAAAGCTTAGGCGAGTCTACGCCCGGTGTCCCGTATGCGACAACGTCTTCCCGACGCTCTCCGCGGGGAGCTACGTGACAATAGGCCGCGAGCCGGATCTGTGCCCCAAGTTCCCGGGACGCGCCTCCGATGGATCGCGCCTCCTGCAGAGCGGGGTTACTATGTGCCCGGCGTGCTCCTTCGCCTCTCAGGGAGAGTTTAGCGGGCTGGATCTCACCTTCGACGAGCAGTACGATCTCAGAGAGCGCCTCGAAGACGACGGCCTTTTGCGAGTCTTCCGGGAGCATCCCCCGCCGTGGCTCGCCTTTCACGCTGCCGAAGTCTGCGGCCAAGAACTCGGCGCCGAGGCGCGGGAGCTTGGCGACTTGTGTCTGCGGGCCTCGTGGGTATGCCGCAAGGAGAAAGAACAACCCTTCGAGAGCACCTTCCAGCTCCGGGCCGTCCGCTATTTCATGCGTGCCCTCGAAGAGGGTAGCCTCTACGGTCGGGAGTTCCCCGTAACCGCCTATCTGGTCGGCGAACTGAACCGCCGCCTCGGACACCACCGCGAGGCGCTCAACTGGTACGTCAACGCCGAGCGGGCACTCAAAGAAGCGCCCGAACGCGGTCTCGCTTGGCTGGAACGCCTCATCTCGCAGCAGAGCAAGCTGGCCCGCGAGCAGGCAGCGTAAAAGCGTCTAATCTATCGTCTCCTCGACTACCTTCTCGCCTGCTTTTTTGTCCGGGATCCAGAACGATATCCCGTTTATGTACTGCGGGTGGCCGGGGTATAGCTCGGTCTTCCCGTCGCCGCCGTAGAGCTTGTACTGGATTGCGAACCGCGCGACCTCTATCGGGTTCATGTTGGTATCGGTGTTGTCGAGGATCGCCATCAGCACCCCCGGCAGACGGGGCAGGTTCTGCGGCGCAGTCGCCTGCGCGACAAGCTGGTTCAAGAACTGCTGCTGGCGCTGCTCGCGTCCGATGTCTCCCTGAGGGTCGTCCCTCCAGCGGACGTAGGCCAGCGCCTGTCCGCCGCTGAGCCTCTGGGTTCCGGGGTTGATCTTGTACACCTTGCCCTCTATGCCGAGGTTTATCGGTTCCTTGACGTCTATGGTTATGCCGCCGAGGGCATTCACCACGTCCTTCACTCCGGTGAATTTCACCAGGACGTAGTCGTTGACCGGGATGTTCAGGTCATCGTGTAGCGTCTTCAGGGTCAGGTCCGGCCCGCCGTAGGTGTAGGCCGAGTTGATCTTGCCCTCCCCGTGGCCGGAGATCTTGACCAAAGAATCGCGAGGGACGGAGAGCATCCCGCCGGTCGCCCTCGCCACCACGATGGTATCCGTGCGCGCTGGTCCGTTACCGCCGCGCGTGTCGCTCCCGAGCAAGACCACCCTCTGCCCCCCGATGGGCACGAGCAGATACGCGAGCAGGATAAAAAGCAGAACAAACACTATTAGAAGCACTCGCCGCCGGGTGTAGTTCGGTCGCTTCTTGCGCCCGGCTCTGAGCCCACGTCCCACTTTATAAACCTTCATCGTCATAAGAGAAATGGAAACATAGCATGTACCATATATCCACGCCTGATCGTGTCTTCTCTCCCAAAACCAGGCGTTCCGGTGCGAGTATACTGTATTTGATGCAGGAACTTAAAACAGCGTCTCTCAAGATCGAGGAGGAAAGGGTAGCCTGGGAGGGGCTAGCCTCTTCGTGCCACCCGCCGATCCGGCGCCTCGGAGCGTTTCTGCTAATCGGGTTCGCCGTTTCCATGATCGCCTCCACCACCACCGCCCTGCTCTACAATCTCTTCGGTTCGCGAATCGTAGAGGGAGAAATGGTTGCGGTTCCCTACGAGGCGTTCTACGCGACGCTGGCGCTGGGAGCGGTAGTCGCGCTCGGCGGATACTTCATCTGGCTCGTGAGGAGCCTGCGCTCCTACTCAGCTTTCTCTCAAATCCTCCGCCGGGGCGGGCGGAACCCCAGACGCCCCACTGAAAACGGGCTGCAAGTCTACTCGGACGAGCAACTGCTGGCCCTGCGCTCGCGCTACGAGAAGACGCGCGACGAGAAGCTTCGGGCGAGGTTCGAACGGACCTTCGGTTTCCACAAGGATGACTCTTTCGACCTGGGTCCCCTGAGCGTAAGACCCGGAACTTTCGAGATGAACGCCCTGCGCGTTGACTGGGAGTCGAACCTGATCCTGCGCGAAAGCGAGCCCATGCCGGAGATATCCTGGCGAGACGAGGGCCGGATAGGCTTTCTGCCGCGCCAGGCCGACGAGACCCGCAAGCTGATCTACGCTCTGCACTATACCGGCGACTCGGTGCGGGAGCTCAAGCGCCGCTACGGCTACCGCGTAGATCGCTGGCACAAAACCGTCCCGGAGGGCAAGCTCTTCGATGCTCTGCACGATTACGACGAGGCCCGCTACATCCGGGCAACCCTCGATAGCAGGCGCCGTGGCTAGCAGAGGCCGGGAAGCAGCCCCGGCACTTCCCCAGATATGACACCTGCTCTCGTCCTCGGTCCCCTGCTACGCTACACCGGGCAAAACGACGCGACCGTCTGGCTCGAAACGGACCGCCGGTGCGAGGCTGTGGTAGTGGAGGGCGGCGAGACCCACAGCGCGCGAACCTTCTGCGTGGGCGGCCACCACTACGCCCTCATCTACCTCACCAACCTCGAACCGGGGAGGACTTACGAGTACGAGGTGAGGCTGGACGGTGAGCCGGTCTGGCCGGAGCCGGGCTCCGAATTTCCGCCGAGCGTAATCCGGACCATAGACCCCGAAAGAACGTTCAGGCTCGCCTTCGGCTCCTGCCGCGTCTCGGCCCCGCACGAACCGCCCTACACCCTGGAACCCGACGAGGATAAGCGCGGTCACGGCCGGGATGCTCTCTACGCTCTCGCCCTGCGGATGATTCGTGAACCGCAGGAGTCGTGGCCAGATGCCCTCTTGCTCCTCGGAGATCAGGTCTATGCAGATGAGGTCTCTCCAGGAACTCGCGAGTTTATCCACTCCAGGCGAGATCCCTCGAAGCCGCCCGGCGAGGAGGTCGCCGACTTCGAGGAGTACACCCGCCTCTACTGGGACTCCTGGAAAGACCCGACCGTGCGGTGGCTGCTCTCCACCGTGCCTTCGGCCATGATCTTCGATGACCACGACGTTCACGACGACTGGAATACCTCCGAAATCTGGGTGCATCAGATGCGAAAGAAGCCCTGGTGGGAAGAGCGCATCATAGGGGCCTTTATGTCCTACTGGATCTACCAGCACCTCGGCAACCTCTCCCCCGAAGAGTTGAAAAAGGATGAGCTGTTCGCGAAGGTTCAGCAATCGGAGGACGCGACGAGTACGATGCGGGAGTTTGCCCGCCGCGCCGACCGGGAGACCAGCGGAACCCGGTGGAGCTTTCACCGCGACTTCGGGAAGACGCGCCTGATCGTCGTGGACTCGCGAGCCGGGCGGGTGCTCGAAAACGGGCGCCGCTCCATGCTCGACGATGAGGAATGGGCCTGGATCGAGGATCAGGCGCAGGGAGATTTCGATCACCTGCTGATCGGAACCTCGCTGCCGCTTTTTCTGGCACCGGGGCTCCACCACCTTGAAGCGTGGAACGAGGCGGTCTGCGAGGGCGCGTGGGGCGGGGTGGCGGCGCGGCTGGGCGAGAGCGTCCGCCAGGCCCTCGACCTCGAGCACTGGGCGGCTTTCCACGACTCCTTCGAAGCCTTCGCGAGCCTGCTGGAATCTGTGGCAGCGGGCGAACACCCTCCGGCCTCCATCGTCATACTCTCCGGCGACGTGCATCACGGATACCTCATAAAAGTGGACTTTGGAGAGGGCAATCAGGTAAGCTCCGTCTACCAGGCAGTTGGCTCTCCTCTGCGCAACCAGCTCGGCAGGGGAGAACGCTCGGCCATGCGCGCCGGCTGGTCGAAGCCCGGCGAGCTGATCGGAAGGTCCCTCGCCCGTCTGGCCGGCGTCAGAGACCCCAGACCAGGCTGGCGTCTGGAGCGTGATGGTCCCTGGTTCGACAACCACATCTCCACCCTCGAACTTCGCGGACGTAGGGCCAGAATAAGAGTCGAGAAGACCCGCGCGCAGGACCCCGGCGACCCGAACCTGCACCCGCTTCTCGAACGCCGTCTGGCATGATCAGCACTCGATTTCCCAGCAAAACGGGGATGAGGAATACACCGCGCAAATTTTCACCCACCGTAACACTTTGGCAGAATGATTAACTGAAACTTAATACCAGTACCGTTGTCCCACAGCGATAAAACTGCTATCGTGAGAGTTGACCTTTCTTTATGGTGGGGAAAGGAACTGGAGGAACCGAAAGGAGTCGGGAAAGTTCCCGGCTTCTTTTTCATGTCGGGCCCCGGATTGCGAGTGGGCCGCATTCCGGTGCTAAACTCGATAGGGTGGCTTTTTGAAAGACACGAACGGAGCAGCGCAATGCTAGAGGCAACTACCGGGAGCAAGGTCCGACGCGGGAACAAGGTCAAAACCCGGATACGTGTCGTAGAAGATGGCCGCGCACGGGTACGCTCCGATGTCCTGGCGACCGAGGAGCCGATGGAGATAAGGCTTGATTCTGGAGAGTCGAAGCAAACCGTCGCCGTAACCATGCGCACCCCTGGTGCGGATTTCGAACTGGCTGCCGGATTCCTCTACGGGGAGGGGATCCTCTCCTCCGCCGAGGATGTAGAGAAGATGAGCTACTGCGTTAGCTCCGACCTCGACGCCGAGCAGCAGTACAACATCGTCAACGTGAAGCTCCGGGGCGGGCGCTCCTACGACCTCAAGTCCCTGGATCGTCACTTCTACACCACGAGCGCCTGCGGCGTCTGCGGCAAGGCGAGCCTGGAGCAGCTGGAGCTTCGCGGCTGCCCGACGATACCGCCGGGACCGGAAATCTCCGCCGAAACTCTCTATTCCCTGCCGGACAAGCTCAACGAGGCGCAGAGCATCTTCGAGGCGACGGGCGGGCTGCACGCCGCAGCCCTCTTCGATACCGGGGGCAGCCTGATCGAGATCAGGGAAGACGTGGGGCGGCACAACGCGCTGGACAAGCTCGTCGGGTGGGCGCTTCTGGAAGGAAAGCTGCCGCTTAGCAACCACATCATAATGGTCAGCGGACGCAGCAGCTTCGAGATCCTGCAGAAGTGCCTCATGGCCGGAGTGCCCCTCGTGTGCGCCGTCTCCGCGCCGAGCAGCCTGGCAGTGGACGTGGCCCGCAACTTCGGGATGACGCTCGTCGGCTTCCTGCGCGGAAGTCGGTTCAACGTATACTCCGGGTTCGAGCGCATCCAGCCCGGCGGAACTCCGAACCGGTAGACGATCCGCGCCGCCAAAATATATAATGAGAGTAATTATCGTAATGAAAAGTGCTTGTGCGGGGCAGGGGAACCCGCACAGGTTTCATGAAAAGGGGTGAGTGATTTGGCTACTGCGGCCAGAGAAGAAGAGGCTTTGCTGAACGGCAGCCGGGAGGTCAACACGATCTGCGGCTTCTGCGGCGTGGGGTGCGGGCTCACGGTCAAGGTCGAGGACGGAATCATCCAGAAGGTAACGGGAGAGAAGGACAACCCCTCCAGCCACGGCGAGGCGTGCATCAAGGGCCGTGAGGGGTGGCGCCACATCTACAGCGACAAGAGGCTGACTTATCCTCTCATCCGCAAAAACGGCGAGCTGGTGCGGGCTTCGTGGGATGAGGCGCTGGATCTCGTCGCGAACCGCTTCATGCAGATAAAGAGCGAGTACGGCTCCGACGCCTTCGGGGTGTTCAGCTCCTCGCGCTCGACCAACGAGCTGAACTACCTGGCCGGGAAGTTCGCGCGCACGATCTTCGGCAACAGTAACATAGACTCGTGTAACCGTGCTTGACACGCCGCCAGCGTCACCGGTCTGGTGGCAACGTTTGGAGCGGGCGGAGCGACCACCTCTTACGAGGAGTTCGAGCACACCGACCTCATAATCTGCTGGGGTTCCAACACCCAGGAGTGCCACCCCATCATCTACAACCACATGCGCCGGGGCATGAAAAACGGCGCGAAGATGGTCGTCGTTGACCCGAGGAAGATAGATCAGGTCCGCCGCGCGGACAAGTGGCTGCCCATAAACGTCGGCACGGACATCTACCTGGCGAACGCGATGGCGAACGTCATCATCTCCGAAGGCCTCCACAACAAGGAGTTCATCGAGCGGGCGACCGAGAACTTCGAGGCATACAGAGAGAAGGTGGCTGGCTACACTCCCGAGTACGCCGAGCAGATAACCGGCATCCCGGCCGAAGATATCCGCGAGGTGGCCCGGATGTACGCCAAATCAGATAAGGCCATCCTCAACTGGACTTTGGGCATCACCGAGCACCACAACGGGGCGGATGGGGTCTTCGCGCTCATCAACCTCGGCCTTCTGACCGGCCACGTCGGGAAGTACGGCAGCGGCCTCAACCCGCTGCGCGGGCAGAACAATGTCCAGGGCGGCGGGGACATGGGTGCGCTGCCCAACCGCATGGTCGGCGGCTGGCAGTGGGACGACCCCGAGGCGCACCGGCTCTTCGAGGAGGTCTGGGGCGTGCCGCTGCCGGAGAAGGTCGGCAAGAACCAGGCCGAGATGCTCGATGCCATCGAGCGGGGCGAACTCCGGTGCATGTACGTCATCGGGGAGAACCCCTGCCAGTCCGACGCCGACGAGCACCGCTCCGACAGGCTCTTCGAGAGTCTGGACTTTCTGGTGGTGCAGGATCTCTTCCTCACCAAGACCGCCCGCATGGCCGACGTGGTCCTCCCGGCGGCTTCGAGCTGGTCCGAGACCGATGGCACCTTCGTCAACAGCGAGCGGCGGGTGCAGCGGGTACGCAAGGTCGTCGAGCCGCCCGGCGAGGCCCGCGATGACATCATGATCCTGCGGGACATCGCCAATCGCATGGGAGCGAACTGGAACTTCGAGACGGCGGAGGAAGTATGGGACGAGGTACGCGCGCTCGCGCCCAACTTCTCCGGCATCAGCTACGAGCGTCTGGAGAAGTACGGCGGCATCCAGTGGCCTTGCCTCGACGGGAGCTTCGAGGAGATATCGGACAACACCCCCAAGGAGCAGCTCGCCGCCGGCGCCAGGGGAGCAGAGGAGAGCGGGAGCGCGGCGCTCACCACCGATGTCGTCGAGAAGCCGCAGATAGGCACCAAGTTCCTGCACGCCCAGCTTTGGGAAAAGGAGGTCAAGAAGCGGGCTCCCTTCACCCCGGTGGACCACGAGGGTCCGGTGGAGATGCCGGATGAAGAGTACCCGTTCCAGCTCACCACCGGCAGACGGCTGGCCTTCCACAACACCGGCACGATGACCCAGAGCTACAAGAAGGTAAAGGACCCGGAGGAGTTGCTGGAGATCTGCGCCGAAGACGCCCAGGCTCTGGGCATCGAGGACGGAGAATTTGCGCGGGTAAGTTCCCGGCGCGGGACCGTCCCGCGGGTCAAGGCTCGCGTAACCGACCGGGTGCGCCCCGGACTCGTGTTCCTGGGCTACAGCTTCGCGGATCAGGTCCCAACCAACGTCCTGACCATCAACGCCGTAGACCCGAAGTCGGGGACCGCCGAGCTAAAAGCCTGCGCGGTGAAGATAGAGAAGGCGTGATCCTAAACAACGACTGGCCGAGCGCTGCGGCATAGCTCCTTCGGTAAGGAGCTATGCCGCAACCGGACGGTATGATTACTGGCTGAACCGACTGCCTCGGAAGCGGGGTTCGCAGCCAGAGATCGGCCACTTCTTCGGTGTCATTGTCGAATTATGCTGCCTGTGAAAGATATAGCCTTGCAAGCAACCGAAGCAGCAGCTACTTCTGCTTTTATTCAGATTCAGACTTCAGAAGGTCGGCGTGACGATGAACCAGTTTCCACTCGTCGCCTTCGCGCCGAAAAATTTCGGTTACGCGCAAACTCATCGGCACGGCTTCCGGTCTCCCTTTCAGTCGAGCGGTTGCATGCTGAAAACCTACCCAATACGCGATACCGTCGCTCACTGCCATCTGAAGAATCTCAAAGTTGGTGTCGCCGCCGGACTCGAAGTATCCGGCATCGCGTTCATACCTCGAGGAGACCTGTTCTGCACCTTGCTCATAATCTCCGCTCGGATGGAAAAAGGTTGCGGGAGAGATGTGAGTTGAAATTCGATCAACCAGCCCTGCATCGCCATTCACGTAGGCTCGCGCGGCATCCTCGCGCCGCTCCATAAACTGCTCAAAATCGCGTAATTCGTTGCTCATAATCTTCTCCCGTGTTCATGGTCTACATCTCAAAACCAACCAGTTTTTCTCTCCTGCTTCGCCAGGACCACGACAACTATAGTGCAGTTACACGGAGATCCCAATAAAGAAACCGGCGGGGAATTCCCCGCCGGTTCTCCGCTTTCGCTCTGCGCTGGTTCGAGCTCTACGTCTGATGCTGGGCCTGTTGTTGCAGGCGCTCCACGACCTCCGGATCGGCGAGGGTCGAGGTGTCGCCCAGGTCGGATGAGCCCTCGGCCACCGCGCGGAGGATGCGGCGCATGATCTTGCCGCTCCTCGTCTTCGGCAGCGCGTCGGTGAAGACCAGGTCGTCGGGCCGGGCGATGGGTCCGATGGCCTCGCGGACGTGCTGGCGCAACTCCTGCTTGAGCTCCTCGGAGCCCTCCAGATCGCCTTCGAGGGTGAGGTAGGCGAAGATCGCCTGTCCCTTGTCCTCGTCGGCGCGGCCGACCACGGCTGCCTCAGCAACCTTTTCGTGGGAAACCAGCGCGCTCTCGACCTCCCAGGTGGAGATACGGTGGCCCGAGACGTTCATCACGTCGTCCACGCGGCCGATGATCCAGTAGTAGCCGTCCTCATCCCGCTTGGCACCATCACCGGCGAAGTAGGCATCCTCGAAGCGCGACCAGTAGGTTTCCTGGAAACGCTGGGGGTCTTTGTACAGGGTACGCAGCATCCCCGGCCAGGGAGTCTTCAGAACCAGATAACCGCCGCCTGCGCCGTGGACCTTCTGGCCTTCGTCGTTGTAGATGTCGGCCACGATGCCGGGGAAAGGTTTGGTCGCGCTGCCGGGCTTGGTCGTGGTGATGCCGGGTAGCGGTGTGATCATGATTCCGCCGGTCTCGGTCTGCCACCAGGTATCAACGATCGGGCAGCGCCCACCACCGACGAACTCGTGGTACCACACCCACGCCCGCGGGTTGATCGGCTCGCCAACCGTTCCCAAGAGGCGCAGCGAGGAGAGGTCGTGCTTCTCCGGCCACTGCCTGCCTTCCTTCATCAACGAGCGGATGATGGTGGGAGCGGTGTAGCAGATGTTTACGCCATACTTCTCGACCACCTCCCAGTAGCGATCCGGAGCCGGATAGGCCGGGGTGCCCTCGAAGACCAGGCTCGTCGCCCCGTTGGCGAGCGGCCCGTAGACGATGTAGGAGTGCCCGGTTACCCAACCAATATCAGCTGTGCACCAGTAGACGTCATCTTCCTTGAGGTCGAAGACCCACTTGGTCGTCGCGTAGACGTGGGTCAGGTAGCCGCCGGTGGTGTGCACGATGCCCTTTGGCTTTCCGGTCGAGCCGGAGGAGTAGAGGATGTAGAGTATGTCCTCGGAGTCCATCTCCTCCGCCGGACACTCGGGGTCGGCGTCCTCCATCAGCTCGTGGTACCAGTGGTCGCGTCCCTCCTGGAACGGCACCTCATCACCCGTGCGCCGCACGACGACTACGTTCTCGATGGATGGCGTATCCTGGAGCGCGTCGTCGGCGTTCTTCTTTAGCGGAGTTTTCTTGCCGCCACGCGGACCGGTGTCGGCGGTGATGAGGACCTTCGCCTCGCAGTCGTTGATGCGGTCGCGCAAAGATCCCGCAGAGAAACCGCCGAAAACCACCGAGTGCGGCGCCCCGATGCGCGCGCAGGCGAGCATCGCCACCGGAAGTTCCGGGATCATGGGCATGTAGATGGCCACCGGGTCGCCCTTGCCCACTCCCAGGCCCTTCAACACGTTGGCGAACTTCTCGACCTCGGCCTTCAGTTCGTTGTAGGTGATCTCCCGCGAAGTGCCGGGCTCATCACCCTCCCAGATAATGGCGCGCTTGTCGCCCCGGCCCTGCTCGATCTGATAGTCGAGGCAGTTGTAGGAGACGTTGAGCTTACCGCCCACGAACCACTCGGCGTGGGGCCGCTCCCACTTGAGGACCTGATCCCACTCCTTGAACCAGTGCAGCTCGCGGGCAAAGTCCGCCCAGAAGCTTTCAGGGTCCCGCTCGGCTCGCTCGTAGATCGAGGGGTCGTTCACGTTCGCCCTGGCCGCGAACTCCTCTGGTGGGGGGAAAGTGCGTCTCTCTTCGAGTAATGCTTCAATGGTCTGTTCTTCTGTCACTTCTCTGGACCTCCTCCTCTCTTTGTAGCTTATCTACCCTTGTTTTGCGTTTCTTACTCGCGAGGCCCGACGGGAAGAACCGTCTTGCCCGAGACGGAGTTGATCACCCCCGCAGCCGAGGTGTACCAGGCAGCGAGTGCCGTGGCGATACCGAGGTAGCCGCCCAGCACACCGAGTCCCGAGACACCGAGGATCTCCGCGATGGTCAGGACAACATAGGTAATGAACAGCAGCACGAACACGGTGATTAGCGCCATGTTGGTCCTGAGCGACCCGATCATCATGTAGCCGGTAAACAGTGCCCAGGCCATGAGCGTGAACCCGAGGGCCGGTCCTTCGCCTGCTCCGGTTACGCCCAGGCTCTTTCCCTCGAAGAAGAAGAACGCCAGGGCCACCCAGAACGCTCCGTAAGAGCAGAACGCGGTGGACCCGAAGGTGTTGTTGTTGCGGAACTCCCACATCCCGGCGAGGATCTGTACCGTGCCTCCGTAGAAGAACGCCAGCGGGATGAACGTCCCTGCCTGAGCCAGCCAACCGGCGTTGATGATCGAGAGAATGAAGGTCGTAAGGGCAAAAGCAGCAAGCCCCAGCGGTGCTGGATCTCCTACCGGCGCCGCCGGAGGGTGCTCCCTGGCCTCTCTTCCCGCCGTCTCATCCCGGACTATCCTCCGGATCTCATCCCGCAGCTCGGGATTGGTCTCAGCCACAAATATCCCCCTTTCCTTAAAGCCTTCCCCAAAATCTGGCAGATAAGATTAATGTCTCGAATGACCTCCTTTCCTCAGCCAAATGGGCAGGCTAGGTAGCCGTTTCGCTTGGGCTTGCTTCCCCTAACCATGATCACTGTTTTACCACACAGCGCAACTCATATATACCGTAAAGCACATACAAATGCTACCGGGCGGTGGATCAGATATGCCGCACTGCAGGTGTTTTGATGTTGTTCTACTTCGCCTTACTAGCCACCGAGGGGCTCTCCGAAAGGCAGGACCGTGCGACCGAAGGTAAAGTTGATCACGATCGCCGCCGCGAAGTACCATGCACTCGCGGCGAGAGCTATTCCGGCGTAGCCGCCCGCTACGATAAGCCACGTAACCTCTCCGGCCAGGAACCCAACGTCCAGCAGGAGCAAGGTGATCATGAACACGGTGAATATACCGAACACCACCGAGGTGACCTTGTACGATGCGATCCACAGGTAGCCGGTTGGGATGGTCCAGGCCAGAAGGAAGAAGCCCAGCGCCGGCCCCAGGTGTGTGGTCAGGCCGAACTTGGGTCCGAGCAGGAAAAAGAATGCCAGGGAGAGCCAGAACCCACCACCATAGGAGCTGAAGACCACCGCTATGAAGGTGTCCCTGTCCCGAAAGCCCCACATACCAGCCAGCAACTGCACGAGTCCCCCGAAGAACAATGCCAGCGGGAGCCACGTTGGCTGAGCCAACCATCCGGCGTTGAATATCGAGAGAACAAAAGTAGTAGTGGCAAAGCCTCCCAGCCCCAGAGCTACAGGAGTAAGGTCCGCCGCCGCCCGTGCCTCAGGAGCAGCTTCTACTGTGGCCTCTTCTTTAATGATCCGGCGTACGTCTTCTTCCCAACCCTCCCAGGCATGTCTTTCTGCCATAACTCCTCCTTCCCCAAAATACACTCATGGCACGGCAGAGGTTACAACCACACTCTATTAGCCTTGTATCTCTCCTTTCCTGGACCGTTCCGATAGCGCGAGTAGAGTCCCCCATTTTCTACCCTTCAACCGGTCCACCGTTCAACTTCTATACATATAGAGACTATACCGCAGGGGCACGAGTTGGCAACAATTCGCGCAATCGTCGGTGAGGTCCGAACCCTGGTGGGTGGATGATTGTATGTGAGTCTGGCCCTGCAGCCGCTTGCAGGTTCTACAGCAAGGCCCATGCTACGCGGCACGAGCGGGAAGGGAGAGGTGGGTATCACCGCCCGACACGCCGGGCCGCTGCACAAGATCTTTAGCGAGCTGCAGGCGATCGAAGGCTCCCGCCGTCGCGGAAGATGAGGCGACGACGAGTATGCGGATGCCCAGCGGCATCCTGGTTTTGAAGCTAGTGATTACCCCAGGCTGACATTGAGTTGGATATCCACGTTACCCCGGAGAGCGTTGGAGACGGGGCATGCCTGCTCGGCTTGCTCGGCGGCCTGCCTGAAGCTCTCTTCGTCGAGGCCGGAGACGCGGCCGCGCACGTTCAGGGCAGAGGTCGTGACCTTGAGCTGGCTTATGTCGAAGGTAACCACGGCGCTGATTTCGAGCTGCTCAGGCTCGTTGCCGCCCTGAGAGAGAACGTTGGAGAGGGCCATGGCGTAGCAACCGGCGTGTGCGGCGGCGATCAACTCCTCAGGACTCGTCTTCCCGTCAGGCTGCTCGGTGCGCGCGGGAAAGCTGATCTGGGCCTGCTTCAACGCCCCGCTGCTCGCCAGATCCAGGCTCCCGGAGCCCTGCGATAGATTTCCGCTCCACGTTACCTCGGCGCGACGGTCCACAGATGCCATGCCTTCCTCCCATCTATCCGGTTTACCGAATGTCAGTTAGCATACCCGTTATTCCTGTCCGCTAATCCTATTAGCGGTCCTCTACAGCTTCCTCCAGCTTGCTCCGGTAGAGCCCGACGTCCATCTTTCTAGCCCTTATGCCGTCGCTCTCGGTGATCCTGCCGGAGAACAAAAACGCCGTTTGCCTGAGAGAAGATTCGAGGTCGAAGGGATCAAGAGCAGAGGTCGCATCGCGAGGGATTATCACATCGAACCACCGCAGGGCCGCGCTCGCCGCGGTGTAGTGGACGCAGATGTTGGCAACCGTGCCGCAGATGATGAGCGTGTCCACGCCCCACAAACGCAGGAAGTGCTCCAGGTGCGTCCCGTAGAAGCCGTCGTAGCGGACCTTGCGGATAACCAGCTCGTCCTCGCGGGGCGCAAGCTCTTCCACAATATGCCAGCCCCAGGAACCTTCGCGGGCGTGCTCGCCCCAGATCCCCCACTCCGGGTCATCCTCGCCGTGGGTGTCTTGAGTAAAGACTATCTTCATTCCGCTCTCGCGGGCGAGCGTGAGCAGACGCCGTATCGCCGGGATCGTGGCCTCAGCATCCGGGATCACAAGAGCGCCACCCTCCTTGACGAAATCGTTTTGCATGTCCACGATGACGAGTGCCGTGCGTCTCGGGTCTACCCGAATCTCTTCGTGGACCTCGTACTCGGGAACTTCCACCGTCCGGGCCATCGCAACCACTCCTCAAAAAGCCTGGAGAACTCTTCCTCCCAGAGTTTACTTGTTCTCCGCTTTCAGGAAAGGTCTACCAACGGCAGGTTGCGCTAGCTGTGGATCTCCGCAAGAAGTCTGGACATGGCCTCTTCGGGGAGCGGCTTGGCGATGTAGTAGCCCTGGGCTTTATCACATCCCAGCTCTTTGAGCTGCTCCAGTTGTCCGGCATTCTCCACCCCTTCGCCCACGGCTCGCATACCCAGGGCGTGCGCGAGGTCCACCATCATCTGCAACATCGCCGCGGGCTCGACATCTCCGCTGATCTCGTCCAGGAAGGATCGGTCTATCTTCAAGTCGTCTACCGGGAAGTGCTTGAAGACGTTCATGGACGAGTAACCGGTCCCGAAGTCGTCTATGGCGAGCCGCACTCCAGCTTGTTTGAGTTCTCGCAGAACCCCGGCTGCGTACCGCACGTCGCGCATTACCACGCTCTCGGTAACCTCCAGTTGCAGGCATTGCGGCTCCAGTCCGGTCTCTGCGAGCGTCCGCAAGATCGTCTCGACGAGATCCGGCTGCTGAAACTGCTTCGCCGAGAGGTTGACGCTTACCACGAGCGGATGCTCCTGGGGATAGCGCACCTGCCACTCGCGCGCCTTCCGGCAGGCTTCTCTCAAGACCCACCGGCCAATGGGCACGATAAGGTCAGTCTCCTCGGCAACCGGGATGAACGATCTCGGCGAGATCAGACCATATCCGGGCCGATCCCAGCGCAGGAGCGTCTCGAAACCGGCGATGCGACCGCTCTCCAGCAGAATCTCGGGCTGGTAGTAGAGCCTGAACTCTTCCGCCCCTACGGCACGCTGCAGATCACGCTCCAACTCCAGGCGTTCGAGAGCGAGGGCGTTCATGGCCGGGTCGAAAACCTCGTAGCGCGCCTTGCCTTCCTGCTTGGCCCTGTACATCGCCGCATCCGCATCGCGCAGCATCTCCCCCGGTCCGTAACCGGGGGTGCTCACGCAGATCCCGATACTGGTCGAGACCGAAACCCTGTGGCCCTCGATATCGAAAGGCTCTCGCATCTCGTCTGTGATCCGCTCGGCGACCCGGATCGCCTGCCTGACGTCGGCGATGTCCTCCAGGAGGACGGTAAACTCGTCGCCGCCCAGACGGGCGATAGTATCCTCGGTTCGCAGGCATCCCTGCAGGCGGGCGGCCACCGAAACCAGTAGCTTGTCGCCCGCCTTGTGTCCCAGCGAGTCATTCACGTCTTTGAAGCCGTCCAGGTCCATAAACAGAACCGCCACATAGTCTTCGCGGCGGTCTGCGCGCGCGAGGGCCCGCTCCAGGTTCTCGTTGAACAACGCACGGTTCGGCAGTCCTGTCAGAGGGTCGTGGGTGGCCTCGTGCTCCAGGCGCTCCTGTAGTCTCTTACGCTCGGTTACGTCCTGGACCTGAGAGATGAAGTACAGCGGCTCACCCGAAGCGTCGCGTACCAGGGAGATGCTGAGCGAACCCCATACCACGTGCCCATCTCTATGGAGATAACGTTTCTCGATCTGGCAGGTCTCGGCCTCTCCGGCCAGGAGCTCGCGCAGGCAGTCCAGGGTAGCCTCCATGTCCTCCGGGTGGGTAATATCCTCAAAGGTTCGGGCGAGAAGCTCCTCTTCGGCATAGCCGAGGATCTTGCACAGAGCCTGGTTGACCTGCAGAAAGCGCCCGCCGGGAGCCGTCAGGGCCATCCCGATAGCCGCGTTCTCGAAGGCGCTCCTGAAGCGCTCCTCGGCCTCGCGCAGCTCATCCTCGGTCCGCTTGCTCTCGATGGCGTAGCGGATAGAGCGATCCAGGAGCGGCGCATCGAATTCTCCTTTGACCAGGTAATCCGAAGCCCCGGCCTCCATCGCTTCAAGGTCCACCGTCCGGTCTCCCTGGCCGGTCAGTATGACCACCGGAGTCCTATCACCGCTCTCTACGACCTCTCTTAACAGCTCGATCCCGCTGCGCGCGCCCAGGCGGTAGTCGAAGAGGTAGGCGTCGAAGGTATCCCGCCGCATGGCGTCGAGCGCCGCCTCGCAGTCAGGAGCCCATACCAGATCAAAGCTGGTTCCCTCGATCTCGGAGAGCAGGTCTTCGGTTATGAGATAATCGTCCTCGTCATCCTCGACGAGGAGCACCCTTAGATGATGGACATCCATATTATTAGCCTTCGAGCCCATCAGAAGGTAGCTCCACTATCTCGAACCAGTACTTACCCATGTTCTTCATAACCTCCACCAGCTCCTCGAAGCTCACCGGCTTGGTTATAAAAGAGTTGACGCCCAGATCGTAGGTGCGGAGTATGTCCTCCTCGGTCTTGGACGTGGTGAGCACCACCACGGGGATACGCTTGAGCCTGGGGTCGCTCTTGATTTCCTCCAGCGCCTCACGACCATCTTTTTTCGGCATGTTGAGGTCCAGGAGGATCAAGCCCGGTCGCGGCGCACAGCCAGGCTTGGCGTACTTGCCGCGCCTGTACAGGTAGTCCATAAGCTCCTCGCCATCTTCGACGAAGCGCAGGTCGTTAGCCAGGCGGTTCTCTTCGAGCGCCTCCTCAGCCAGCATCCGGTCATCCGGGTCGTCGTCCGCTATGAGAATCCTGATGGGGTTTCCTTTCCTGTCCATTCTATTCAACTTCCTCTCCCGGCTGCCTCACGGGCAGCGTGATGATAAATTTCGCTCCCTGACCCGGTGCGCTTCTGGCCTTTATGCTCCCGCCGTGACGCTCGACGATTTTCTTGCAGATCGAGAGCCCCACGCCCGTTCCTTCGTACTCGCCTCGCCCATGCAACCGCTCGAAGATCCCGAAGATGCGCTCTGTGTACTTTTCGTCGAAACCGATGCCGTTATCCTCCACCACGAGCTCGCAAGACTCCCCGTGCAGGATCTCACCGTGAACCTTCACCACCGGCGGCTCGTTCTCGCGGTGGAACTTGAGGGCGTTGGAGATCAGGTTCTGCAAGAGCTGGCGCATCTGGGTGGGGTCGGCGTTAATGGTCGGCAGGTCGCCCACCTCCACTCGCCCGCCGGTCCGCTCGATGCGCGCCTCCAGGTCGGAGAGCACCTCTCGCGCTACTTCCTGGAGATTTACCGGGACGAAGGGTTTGGCCCTGGTCGTTACCCGCGAGAAGGCGAGAAGGTCGCTGATCAGATTCTGCATCCTCTCCGCCGCGTTCTGCATCCGCTCCAGGTAGTCGCGTGCGCGAGGGTCGAGGTCGTCTCCGCAGGTACGCTTGAGCCTGTCGCCGAAAGCCCGGATCTTGCGCAACGGCTCCTGCAGGTCGTGGGAGGCAACGTAAGCGAAGTCCTGAAGCTCGCGGTTGCTCCGCTCCAGTTCCGCGGCGAACGCCTTCAGCTTTTCCTCGGCCCGCTTGCGCTCGGTGATATCCACGAGGCTTCCCTCCAGGGCTACCATCTCGCCCCCGGCATCCCTTACAGCATGTCCGGTCATGAAAACCCAGACTACGGCCCCGTCTTTGCGCCGCATCCGGGTTTCAAACCCCGATACGGTACCCTGCTCCCGCAACCTGCGGATAAACTCTTCCCGGAGAGCGGGATCGAGCCAGAGCTGGTGGCCGAGGTCCGAGATACTACGGGTCATCTCCCGGGGAGATTCGTAGCCGAACATGCGGGCCATCGCGGGATTAGCCGTAAGCAAACGGCCCTCAGGCGTAGTCTGGAAGATTCCTTCAACAGCGTTCTCGTAGAGACTGCGATACCTGTCCTCGGCCTGCCTGAGATCGGTGATGTCGCGCATGATCTTGAGCCCGCCGACCACCGAGCCATCTTCTCCCCGCAGAACCGACGAAGAGGAGATCACGCTAATTACACCGCCATCCTTCCGTCGCAGAAGCTCCTCCGCTCCTTTGACCGGCTCGCCGGTGGACATGACTTCGCGGATGCCCGGAATCGAGCCGTCGGCCTCCGTAACGACCGAGGCGAGTTCCCGCCCCACCATCTCTCCAGCGTCGAAACCCGTGAGTCTGGCGGCAGCGGCATTGAAGTAGATTACTCTCCCGGAGAGATCAACGGTCACGAGAGGATCATCTATCCCTGTGATCAGCGAGCGCGTGCGCTCGGTTTGCAGCCGGATCTGGCCCACCATGGTGGCGAAGGCTCCCCGGACCTCCTGTATCTCCCGCAGGTTCTTTTCGTCCTCACCATCCCACTCCCAACCCGATAGAACATCATCGGAGAGGATTTCACTGGCCCTACGGTCCTTCAGCAATTGACTGGTCGAGAGGGCCCTATCCCGAAGGTTTTCGAGCGGCCTGACCAAACCCCGCCGGACAAAGATCGAGGACACTCCCACCGTCAGGAGCGCCAGGAGCCCCAGTACAACCGCGAGCACCATCTCGTCTCTGACCGCATTCTTGGTACGCTGGCGGGCGTCGGTCCTGCTTTTTAGCGCCTGGCTTTGAAGCCTGTTCAGGACCTTCCTGGCGGAGTCCATCTGAGATTTACCCTCGGAAACCTGGGGGTCCCCCGAGTTCACTATCTTGATGCTCCCATTGCGCCGGGCTTCTATCTGGCGCTCGAAGAGCGCGTGTATGCCCCCGTACTTGTTTTCAAGAGATTGTGGGAGCTCTGGATCCACTACGGTCCGGCCACCTCTGGTGTTGATCTGCCGGACCTTCTCCATGTCAGCGGCGAAGCGTCTGGTGCCCGAAGTGTAGGGTTGCAGGAACTTCTTGTCGCCAGTCAGGAGGTAGCCGCGCTTGCCGGTCTCGATGTTCAGCAGGTCTATCTCCAGCCGGTCGGTGTAGGTGAGTAAGTCTCCCGCCTGCCTCTGGCGCGGCAGGTGATCCGCAGAGATCTCGTAGGAGCCGTAGAGCACGGCCCCCGCCAGCACCAGCAGCATCGCCAGAAGCAGGGCGAAAGTCAGGTTCAGCCGGGCGTGGGCCGTGTCCAGGATCTTCTTCTCGGGGGACATCTTCTTCAAAACAACCTCTCGCGGGAGCCATTTTCAAGAGGACTCCTTTTTCGAGCCTCTTCACTCTTTTTATCGGCCAGAAGATGCGATTTGTTTAGCGTTTTCGGCTAAATTCAGGGCTCAACGCGCCAGAGATTCTTTCTCGCTCCTCTTCCGGCGTCGGAGTACGGGCAGAACTTCGCCCAGAACCAGCGCCGAGAGGATGAGCGCCGCGCCCAGGATCTGGACCGCGTCCAGGCGGTCCCCGGCGAGCCAGTACCCGAAGATGGCGGCGAAGACGGGCTCCATCGTGAGTATGATGGCCGCGCGGGAGGCTGGGATGCGCTGCTGGACGAAGGTCTGCGCCCAGAAAGCTCCGGCGGAGGCTAACAGCCCGGTGACTACGAGCGCGACCCAGACCGCACGAGGCGGAAGCGAGAAACTCCCGAAAAACGGCCAGAGGATGGTGAAGAGGACAGCTATGGAGAGCATCTGGACCGAAGCCAGCCCGAGCGCATCGTGCCCGGAGGCGTAGCGGGAGAGGAGCGCGATGTGGAGCCCCAGGGCCGCCGCGCAGACCAGGGTAAGAATATCTCCCCCGTTCACCCCGTTAGGGTTGCCGCCGGTCAGGAGGACCATCCCCAGGAGGCTCAGGAAGACGGCGATGATGATCTGGCGCGAGATCCTGACCCCGAAAAGCATCCGGTCGGCCAGGGGAGCGAAGACGACGAAGAGACCGGTGATGAGCCCGGAGTTGGTCGGGGTGGTGTACAAAAGGCCGAGAGTCTGGAAGAGATAACCCATTGCCAGGACGAACCCTATCCCCGCCCCGGCGAGGAGGGTCCGGCGCGTGATGCGGGAGAGCGTGAACGGAATCATCGCAACCGCCGCGAGCGCGAAGCGCGCAGCGAGGAAAGGCAGCACGCCGTAGGCAGATATCGCATCCTGTACCACCACGAACGTCCAGCCCCAGACCGCCGTAACCCCGAGCAGGATCAGAGTGTAAAGTAACCTCACAGCCGCGCTATTCTAAAATAGCTTCCGGTAGTCGGCGATCACCGTAAGATGAATTTCAACAAGGGGGAGCATGGCAGAGAGAGCGCCTTCCGAGGAGTTGATGGCCTACGAGGATCGCGGGACGGGTTCGGGAGACCCGGTGGTCCTGCTGCACGCCTTCCCGCTGAACGGCAGGATGTGGGAACCCCAACTCGAAGCTCTCTCCGCAACCCGGCGCATCATCGCACCGGATTATCCGGGCTTCGGGCGCTCTCCCCACGCTCCCGCCCAGCCCGATGTCGGCTACTACGCAAAGAGCGTCGGCAATCTCCTGGATCACCTGGAGCTGGAGCAGGTGGTCCTGGGCGGCATCTCGATGGGCGGGTACGTGGCCTTCGGGTGTATGAGGCTCTTCCCGGAGAGAGTGGCCGGCCTCATCCTCGCCAACACCCGCCCCGACCCGGACTCCGAGGAGCAGCGCCAGAACCGCAAGGAGATGGCCCGCCGCGTCTCGGAGGAAGGGGTGGAAGTCCTGATCGAACTCCAGATGCAGCGCCTGCTCGCCAAAGAGACCCTCGAAAACAACCAAAGCGTAGTCTCCCTGGTGCGCGAGATGATCCTGGAGAGTACCCCGGATGGTGTAGTCGCGGCTCTGGGTGCGATGCGCGAGCGCCCCGACTCGACCTCGCTGCTCCCTGAGATAAACGTCCCGGTGCTCGCCATCGGCGGCGCGGAAGACGCTCTCTCTTCGCCCGAGGTTATGGGCGAGATGGCTGCGAAGATCCCGACCTCCCGCCACGTCGTCCTCCCCGGAGCGGGCCATCTCTCGAACCTCGAATCCCCCGGCGAGTTCAACGCCGCCCTCGAAGAGTTCCTGGAGAGGATCTAGCTGTGGAGCGCGGCAGCAGAGTCCTGGTCGCGGGCGCGACGGGCAGGGTCGGGAGCGCGGCGGTCCGCCACCTCCTCGGAGCCGGCTACGAGGTCCGCGCCCTCGTGCGCCGGGCGGAGAAGGCCGCGAAGCTCAGGGAGCTAGGGGCGGAGGTGGTTATCGGGGATGTGACGAAGCCCGACACCTTGGGACCTGCGGTGGAGGGCTGCCGCGGCGTGTTCTCGGCGCTCGCCGCCGGGCCGGGTCGTGGAGACGCGCAGAGTGTCGAGTACAGGGGCAATGTGAACCTTCTGAGGGCGGCTGAGGCGGCCGGGGTCCGGCGCTTCGTCTACAGCTCGGCGCTGATGGCGGATCACCCGCTCGCCAGAGAAGTAGCGGAGTTCCGGGAGAAAGCCCACTTCGAGGGGGAGCTTGCGGAGGCACGCAACGTCTCGCACGCCATTCTGCGCCCGGCGATGTTTATGGAGACCTTGCTTATGCCGCTGCAGGGGCCTGTGGCCTTCGTGCCGGGACGCCAGAGGCTGCCGGTGTCCTGGATCTCCGCCGAAGATATAGGCCGGGCCGCCGCCCGCGCCTTCGAGCGGGATATCGAGGGCCGCCACGAGCTTGCGGGCCCCGACCGCTGCACCTGGGACGAAGCTTACGCGCGGATAGGCGAGGCCGGGCGCAGGAGGATCACGGTGCTCCACCCGCCGGTAGCCGCGATGAGCCTGCCTGGAAGGTTCGTGCCGCAGGTCGGGGATCTGGCGCGCATGTTCGCCTTCTTCGACGCCGCGGGATATGCGACGGACCCGGCTTCCCTCCGGGAAGTCTTCGGCGTAGAGGCTATCTCTTTGCGAGAGTGGGGCGAGAAGGTTTTCCGCAGCGGTACGCTCGGGTAGAATCATGGCCCGTGGCAAGGATTTTGCACGTCTCGGATCTCCACTTCGGCAGGCCCTCGGTCTCCGAGCGTCTGGACGCCTTGAAGGAAGCCATATCCAGCCTCAAACCGGACGCGGTCGCGGTCTCCGGGGATCTCACCCAGCGGTGCGCAAGTAAAGAGTTCATCCAGGCCCGCAAGTACCTGGACTCCATCGGCAAGATAGCGCCCTACATCGTCATCCCTGGCAATCACGACATCCGCTGGCTGGGAGCCGTGGTCCGCAACCTCGGGGTGGTAGGTCTGATCGGGGAGCGGGCCCACCGGCACAAGTACTCCAGATACCAGAGATACATCTCCAAAGACCTGAGCCCCACCCTGGAGGTGCCAGGCGTGGTTATCGCGGGTCTGAACACCGCCCACGGGATAACCCGCGGCTCGCTCACCAGACGCTTCCGGGATCTCGGGGTGATCGGGCACGTCCGGGATGAGGACCTCGTCAGGGTCCGCCAGGCGTTCTCGGAGGCGTCGCCGGATGCCGCCCGCGTCGTCATGATCCACCACAACATCGTGCGGGGAAAGCTCTCCGGACGCCACGGGCTCGCCAACACCGAGGAGGCGCTGCGCTCATTCGCCGCTCTGGGTGCTGAACTCGTCCTCTGCGGCCACGACCACCAGGAGGCGATCCACACCGTTGAGACGCACGCTCCCGGGCTTGTCATCTCGACCGCCGGGACCATCTCGAACCGCCTGCGTCCCGGTCATCCTTCAAGCTTCAACCTCGTAGCGATAGACCAGCAGAACCTCCGCGTAACGACCTATAGCTGGCAGGAACCAGAAGGGTTCGTTCCAGCCGGAGAGCAGTCGTTCCCGCGCCGCGCCGCCTCCTGACAAACCTGGGTCCACCCCGCAGCGGTTATAATCTGGTTCTGAAGACGAGCCCGCTAGACTGGAAGGTGAGAATCAGCGATCATGTGGAGCAGACTGACCCGTGGAGGCGACGGCCTCCCCCGCGAGAAGGTTGACGCCATTGTACGCCTCATAGACCAGTACCTCTCCGAAGAGGCCGTCCGGCGCAACCTCCAGTCCGACAAGCAGACCATCCACCCTCGCGATCTGCCTCCCGAAAAGCGCGAAGCCCTAATTACCGAGATCTTCGAAATCCTCAAGGACAACAAGAGGTAGAGGCTCTCTTCAGAGAAATCTATCGCTCCCCCAGGCGCTCCACGACGGGCTCGATGCACTGGAAGAGTAGTCTGGCACAACTCCGGTAGGCGCTCACGGTAAGGCCGTAAGGGTCCGGAATTCCATCCCTGGCCGAATCTATGCCCGCGTACTCCGGCAGGACGCGGGCGCTCTTTGCCAGAGCCCCGAAGAAGCGGCTCATCTCCTCGATGTGCCGCGGGCTCATCGCGAGCACCAGATCGGAGCCCTCGATCATCTCCCGGCTAACCTGCCTCGCCCGGTGGTCTCCCCCCACCGGAACGCCGATCTCTCCGAGCACCCTGATAGCGTCCGGGGCCATCGGGCTACCTTCGAGCGCCATGACCCCCGCACTCTCGGCCCGGTAAGGGAGCTTTGCCTCTGCTGCCAGAGTATTGAAGATCGCTGTTGCCATCGGACTGCGACAGATGTTCGCCGTGCAGACGAAAAGAACCTTCTTCATGACGCTGATGATACCCTGCAACACAGTAAAAGGCAGGTCCGGGAACAACATCCCAAGCATGGCAGGCGCCATCTCTGCAGATGTTCGGCGCTAACCTCTGGTTTCGCTCCGAGCGTCTTGAGGGCAGAGCCGCCACATGGCGGCTCTGCCCTCTGTAACCAATATTTCCGGCAACCATCTCGCCCTGCCGGATTCGTGTTTGGCCGGCTTTTCACCTCATAGATGCTGGACTTTTCCGATTTCTGGTTGGCATCTCATTTGCCTAAATTCACGGTCCAGGTATTGGTGGCTGGGGTGGAATCTGCGTTACCCGCTGCGTCTATGGCCTGTACCTTGAAGGTGTGCTGACCATCCTTCAACCCCGTGTACTTCACCGGTGAAGTGCAGGAGCTGAATGGGGCTCCATCCAGGCTGCACTTGAAGGTGGAGCCCTGCTCCGAGGCGGAGAAGGAGATGTCCGCCACTCTGCTCTTGACCGTACCGGAAGGAGCGGAGGTGATCGCCGTCTCCGGCGGCGTGGTATCTACTGTCCAGCTAACGCTCGCGGGCGTGGGATCGGTGTGACCAACGGCGTCTATCGCCCGTACCCGGAAGGTGTGCTGGCCCTCGGAGAGACTACTATAGCTCTGCGGGGAGGTGCAGGGAGTGAAAGCCGCACCATCCAGAGAACACTCGAACGTGGAGTTCTTTTCCGTAGAAGAGAAAGAGAAGGTTGCCGAGTTGCTTTTCACCGTGCCCGAAGGACCCGAGGTAATGTTCGTGTCCGGTGGTGTGGCGTCAACCGTCCAGGCTGCGGCAGCGGGGGTGGGATCCACATTCCCCGAGGGATCTACGGCGGCCACCTTGAAGGTATGCTGACCATCTGAGAGGTTGGCGTAGTTCTGTGGCGAAGCGCAGGCGGTGAAGGGGGCTCCATCCAGAGAACACCGGAAGGTGGAGTTCACCTCTGTGGAAGAGAATGTAAAGCTTGCGGAGTTGCTGGTTACTGTGCCAGTCGGGCCGGAGTTTATCGTCGTATCCGGCGGCGTGGTATCAGCGGCAAGGCTCATGAAGTTGTGCAGGTAGTCGTGGACTCCGTTTGCGGGATCATCCGATGAAGCTAGAACCAGAAGTCCGCTTTTGCTGGTTACGTTCTGGTCGGTGGAGGTGGGGTTGTCCGTATAGGAGTCAGCCGAGTTCCTGATAAACGGTGTCCCTTCGCCCGCCGCGAACGAGATGTTGTCCAGCGAGGTCTTCTTGTAGTAAATCGTCCGGGGCACAACCGTCCCGTCAGGCTGTGTATTTTGCAGCGGGGCTGCGGCGAAGACGTAGAGCTCGCGGTTCGTGGTGTCAATGAGCAGGATCGGGCGGGTGAAGTCGTCCTGCACCGTTCCGAAGACGTACTTGGAGAAGCTCCCATCCTGCCCCAGCACCGACACGTAGATCAGAGGCGCGTTGGGGTCCGGGTTCGCACCGTCGTTGTAGGAGGTCTTGGTTACCGCGAACACCCTGCCACTCGGGTCGGTCTCGAGAGATTTGAGGTTGATGTGGTCATCGGCACTCCTGGCACCCTGCACCGGAGCGGGGTACTGCTGCCAGCTCTGGTCTGAGGTACCGTCGGTATGCGAGGCGAAGTAGATGGCCCCGTCGTTGTGGTTGGACCACATGATCCCAACCTTTGGCGCCTGGGTCTTGAGATCGAAGGCGGTTATGGCCGAGATGTCGTCGAGGCTGAGGTTGTTGGCGCCCGCAACAGGGAGTGCATACGCCTGCCCCCAGCTAGAGTCGCTTCCCTGGGAATGGTTTACGTAGACCTCGTTGAACTGTCCGGTGGGATCGGGCTCGGTAAAGGTCGCCCACAGTTCACCGGTCGAGTCCTTGGTCAGCGTGATCGCCTCCATGGGTCCGGTCCCGATCACGGTCGGAAACCCGCTATCGAGGGTCCAGCTCTGGGTCGTCGGATTGTAGCTGTAGCGTCTGAGGTAAGCGTTGTGATCCGTCCCAGAAGAGCTGACTACCGAGTCGGCCACGTAGAGATGCGTGCCATCCCACAGGGTGTCGGACTTGGTATTGTTGCGCTTGTCCACGACTACCCCGGTATCCGACCAGCTCTGGGTGGCTTTGTCGAAGCGGTAGATGTCGAAGTTGGTTGTGGCGGAGTTAAAGAGAATCCCCCACCAGGTGCCATCAGAGGTGTACCAGAGCTTGTCCTGCGGCTTGTTGCCGGTGGGAGAAGCGGTGCCGCTCCCGTAGGAGAAGTCCCGGTAGCCTACGTCGGTCGTATCTGCCTGCGCTTTGGGAATACTGCCTCGTAAGCCAAAACCAGCAAACATCGCCATCAACAGAACAGCAACCGACGTTAACCGGAGGAGCCGAGCGGTGCGTTCGCTGCTCGACAAGTAGCCCGATTTATTCAAAGCCAAAACTCCTTTCTTCAAAAGGTGAGGATCATCCCCCAACTAGTCCACTGCAAAAGGAAACCGGCCACGGATTTCTAAAATCCGGTAGCCGGTTGCACCATTGGCTCTCCCTACCTCAGGTGCCCATTTTTACGAGGCAGGAATCTTAGCTTCTACCTGATGACCAAGTTTTGCATAGTGGATGTTAGTGGAGCCCGGCTCCCGATACTATTGCCCACATGGCGTATTTCTGATTTAAGTCAAAGCGCCGCGAATACTCCACATGGCCTAACCCGGATGGCGTATTTCCTGGCCGAAGTCGTTGCCTTGATAATTCCCGCTCTTGGAGCCCGGACCACTTGAGGGAGCGGTTTCTCTGATGATGCGCTCGTCCATCTTATCCCAGCGTCCGAGATTATGGGGGCGGAGCTATATGTGCTCCGCCCCTCTGAGCGACCATTCCCTCGCCCTCGCGCGATCGGGGCAGGTCCTGAAATTGTCTACCTGTGCGCCATCTCTGGCCTTCTCATATGTCTCGGTCCGATGGGTAACACAAGCTCGATGTCTCCTCTACCTTCTGACCACCTTGAAGAACCACACCCTGGAAGCCTGGTTGCCAGCCTTATCCTTGACTATGACATTCACGGCCTTCTTGCCGAGAGACATCCGCTTCGACGGGATGTACCTCAAGTGGCCGTTGGCCGGGTTGTAGCTGAACTCGCGCCTGGGAACGACCTTGTGCGCCACCTTGAGGGTTATCTCTCCTTTGGAGAGTTGGGTGAGGTTGTCTTTGACCGTGGCCCTGATCAGGGGCGTCCTGTCGGCAGTTTTCACTTTGGGGAAGAGCTGGATTATCGAGGGTTTGCGGGTGTCCACGATCCAGGCACGGGTAGCCGGGGTGGAATCCACATTACCTGCCACATCTACCGCCCGCACCTTGAAGAGATGTCTGCCCTGCTTCAAACCCGAGTAGCTCTGCGGCGAAGCGCAGGAAGTAAATATCTTCCCGTCTATACTGCACTCGAACTTAGAGCCTCTATCATTGGAGGAGAACCGGAACGCCGCCGAGGTGTTCCTCGTAAAGCCCTTCGGTCCGAAGTTGATCTTCGTATCCGGTGCGGCAGTATCCACCGTCCAGGTCTCGGTCGCAGGAGTGGAATCCACGTTACCCGCCGCATCTATCGCTACCACCCTGAACTTATGGTTGCCGTCACTGAGGTTGGTGTAGTCCTGCGGCGAGGTACAGTCGCTGGGGGCCGCCCCATCCAGGCTGCACTTGAAGGTGGAGCCCTGCTCCGAGGCGGAGAAGGAGATGCTTGCCGAGTTGTCCCTGGTTATGCCAGATGGAGCAGAGTTTATTGTCGTCTCCGGCGGCGTGGTGTCAACAGTCCACTTGCGGCTGTCCGGGCTCGGGTCAACGCTGCCCGAGGAGTTGATCGCCTCTACCGTGAAGGTATGCTGACCATCGGAAAGGTTGGTGTAGTCCTGCGGCGAGGTACAGTCGCTGGGGGCCGCCCCGTCGAGGCCGCACTTGAATGTAGAGTTCGGCTGCGTGGATGTGAAGGTGAAGCTGGCCGAGGCGCTGTTCACCGTGCCCGAAGGTCCGGAGGCGATTGTCGTGTCCGGCGCGGGGACCGGGGCAATGTCTATAAAGTTGTGCAGGTAATCGTGAACGTTGTTGGCGGGGTCATCCGAGGACGCCTCGACGAGAAGGCCGCTGGTCGCATTCACACTCTGGTCCGTCGAAGTGGGGTTGTCCGTGTACAGGTCGGCAGAGTTCCTTATAAACGGCGTGCCGAGGTCTGGGGAACCGGGCTGCTCCTGGGGGAAGGAGATGTTGTCCAGCGAGGTTTTCTTGTAGTAGATCGCCCTGGGCACGATGGTCCCGTCGGGCTGAACATTGTTCAACGGCGCGGAAGCGAAGACGTAGAGGTCGCGGTTCTGGTCGTCTATCATCAGGATTGGACGGGTGAAGTCGTCCTGCACCGTGCCGAAGGTGTACTGAGAGAAGCTATTATCCTGCTTGAAGACCAGAACCTTGATCAGCGGCGCGGTAGGATCGGGATTCGGCGTGTTGTTGAGAGAGGTCTTGACGACGGCGAAGACCCTTCCGCTCGCGTCAGACTGAAGCGACTTGAGGTTGATGTGGTCATCGGGGACTTTCGGTCCCTGCTCCGCCGGATATTCCTGCCAGTTCTGGTCTGAGGTGCCGTCAGTGTGGGTGGCGAAGTACATCGCCCCATCGTTCTGATTGGACCACATCACCCCGATCTTGGGCGCCGCCGTGCTCTGATCGAAGGAGACTATCGCCGAGATGTCGTCGGGACTGAGGTCGTTAGCGCCGGTGTCTACCGGGAGTGCGAAGGGAGTACCCCAACTTGTATCGTCGCTACCCTGGGAGTGGTTGACGTAGACCGTGCCCACGGTGCCGTCGTTCTGGGTAAAGGTAACCCACAGCTCGCCGGTCGAGTCCTTGGTCAGCGTGATCGCCTCCATCTGCCCGCTTCCGACCACGACCGGGAAGCCGGCATCGGGAGTATACGTCCGGGTCTGCTGGTGGTAGCTGTAGCGGTAGAGGAATGCAGGCTGCCCTGCGCCCGCGGCGGAAGCTACGGCCGAGGCCACGTAGAGATGCGTCCCGTCCCACAGGGTGTCTACCTTGGCGTTGTTGCGGGCGTCTACAGGTATTCCCGTATCCGACCAGCTCTGACTCTGCTTATCGAAGCGGTAGATGTCGAATTTACCGGTGTTGCCGTTGAAGAGCACGCCCCACCAGGTTCCGTCAGGTGTGTACCACAGCTTGCTCTGGGGTTTGTTCCCGGTAGGGGAAGCCGTGAGGCCGCTTCCATTGGGCCCCGCGTAGGAGAAGTCCTGGTAGCCCACATTGGTTGTGTCCGCCTGCGCCTTGGGAATACTACCCCCCAACCCAAAGCCAGCAAACACCGCCAACAACAGGGCAACCCAAGCTAACCGGAGCAACTGAGCAGTGTGCGCACTGCTCGATAAGCGGATCTCCTTATTCAAAGCAAAAGCCCCTTTCTTTATTAACGCCGAAGACCATCCCCCAGCCTCTGTCCACTACCAAAGGAAAACCGGCCACGGATTTCTAAAATCCGGTAGCCGGTTGCACCACTGGCTCTCCCTACCCCAGGTGCCCATCTTCAACAGAGCAGGGATCTTAGCCTCTACCTGATGACCAGGTTTTGCATAGTGGATGTTAGTGGAGCCCGGCTCCCAGCACTATTGCCCACATGGCGTATTTCTGATCAGGGCCAGGTGCTTCGAATAGGCCATATGGCCTATCCTACACGGACTACTCTTCCACTCGCCTTGGCAAGAAAGGCGCAACACAGGAAGACGTGTGGCGCCCGCCACCAGCACTCAGCACGCCCCATCGCGGAGCACGACGCTCTTGACGGTGCGGGCCAGGATCACCAGATCCAGCCAGACGGACCAGTCCCTGACGTAGTAGGCGTCCATCTTGACCCTCTCCTCGAAGGAAGAGCTGCTGCGCCCGCTAACCTGCCAGGGGCCCGTTATCCCCGGAGACACCCTGAGGATCTCCCTTTGTGTACCCCCAATGTCGGATGATTCACGCGGCAGGTAGGGTCTTGGGCCCACCAAGCTCATCTCGCCGCGCAACACGTTCCAGAGCTGAGGCAACTCATCGAGACTGCTCTTGCGCAGAAAACGCCCTACGCGGGTGATGCGGGGGTCGTTGGTGAGCTTGTGGTATCTGGTGTATTCTTCGCGCGCCGCTGGATCCTCCGCGAGCAACTTTTGCAAAAGCACCTCGGAGTTTGGGACCATGGTTCGAAACTTCACACACTTGAAGAGCTGGTTGTCCTTGCCCATCCGCCAGTCTTTGTAGAAGATGGGTCTTCCCGACTCCAGGTACACTAACAAGGAGATCACCGCGATAAGCGGCACCGCCAGAACCGCTCCAAGCAGGGTAGCTACGAGGTCGAGGGCCCGCTTGGTTCTGAGCGCCCAGGGGTTTAGCAGGTTGTAGCGGATCTCCACCCCGAAGGTTCCCGCAAGATCCCGGGCGGTAACCGCGGAGTTGGTGATCCCACCGAGGTTGGGGATGATCATGACGTGGGAAAATTTGTCGCTGGCCCAATCAACGTATCTGGAGAGGCGCTCGCGGCGGGTATGGGGCATCGCGAAGATCGCGGTGTCAACCCCCAGAGTGCGCCCCGAGAACATCGCATCGCCGAGAGTTCCGCCGTAGGGCACGCCATCGAGCGAGCCTTTCGCCGGAGCCTGGCGGTTGTCGAAGATAGCCACGGGCCTGTAGCCCAGAGTCCACTCCCTTTCAAGAAGCTTCAAGAGCTCAACCCCGGTCTCTCCGTAGCCCAGAATCACAACCGGCTTGCCCCACAACCTAATCCTTCTCATCTGGCGCTTGATGAAGTAACGAACAAAAGGAGAGAGCACCAAAAGCCCTATGAAGGTGGAGAAGATAACCAGCCTGGACATGTGACCAACAGTATGAGAGGCAAAGCCAAAAACCATCGTTACAGCCACAGCCATCCCCACCGCATAACTCTGGCGACGCAACTCTTCTGTCTGATCCAGGCCATACCCCGGATACAATCCCAAAAGAGCCCTGATGGCTATCCACACCACGATGATGGGCACAATGCTGCTTACGGAGATCTCAGAGAGAGGATCATGCCCCCACACCCCGTGTATCACGATCGCCGCCTCAGAGACCAAAAATCCGAGCCCAAGGTCAGAGAAGAGCAGAGGCAGAGCACTCAGACGTCGCCTGCTAGGCTTTGCTTTAGCCCGGGGAGCCAACAGGTCTCTACCATCCCTCTCATCGTCATTGAGGGCGGTGGAAGCTTTCGCTTCTAAAGACGTCTCTGCTCGCTGCATGCGTGACCACTCCGTTCCGGCACAATCTCGTTAAATCTGCGTTAACAGTCCCCATACTTATCGAGTCAGCGTAGCTAGGCAAGGGGTTTTCGGGCTTGATGAATGCAGAGAGCACCTAAAGCATCTTTTTGCATAACCCGGTGTTAGCCAGTGATACGCACTAAGGTGTTGTTCCACCCAAAATAAAATTTTGGAGATCGGATACGTCCAACGCTAAATTTTTCTCCGCCAGGCTTTTCAGCGACCGAGCAACAACATGGCGACACGATGGAGAAACCGGGAATGTTAGCCGCGCACAACTCCTTGAAATGAGCGGTCTCCTTGCGGCCACTGGTATACCGGGAACTCTTTTTGCGGAAAAGTACTGCTTACGCGCAGGGTGGTTACCCAACGCCTTCATCCACGAGACCATGAGCGAGCTCAACGATTGGATCGCCTGGCTCGGACCTCACCCGGGTTCGTGGGCGGGATCGGCATACCATCAAATCCGGGCAAGGCCCGCGGCCAGTTCTACCCGAACGAGCGGAAGTGGAGACAGCTCAGGGCGTACTGGTACAAGAAGGCTGATGCCGCCACCCTCTGGGTAACCGCCCCGAGAAGTTTCCGGTCAGAAGTTCGACGAGGGCGGAAGGGTCAGGTCCTTGCCTGGTAGCCGAAAACCCACAATCGCAAGGAGGTTCTTTAAAGTTATCTGGAAGGGATCCCTGACCCCGCACTCAAGCCGGGACACAGGCCGGAGCGGTGAAGATAGCCTTTCCACGACGGATGCGGACCATAATGAGGGGGCTGTGAGCCTACCGACCGCGTATCTCTGCTCCAACCCAAAGTTCTATACGGGGGCATACCCCCGATGGGGCTTACTGGTGTCCAGCTACCGCCGGCGGGGAATAATCTGCCGGTTTACCTCCCGCCAAACGCATGTAGCTATCGGCCACAGCATCCCAATCGTAGTGCGATCTCACTCGATCCTTCATGTTCGCCGATCGGTTGGGGTAATTCAGAACCTCGCGAAGCGACTCCGCCATGTTATCCAGGGTAAAGTAGTACCCCGTGTTCCCGAGGACCTCTCTGCTGAACGGCACGTCAATAGCAATCACCCTCGCGCAGTTCGACATGGCCTCAAGCAGCCCGGGATTAGTGCCGCCAACAGAGTTCCCGTGGACGTAGCAGAAGCAGTTCCTCCACAGCACGGTCTTGACCTCGAGGTCAGACTCATAGTCAGGAACTACAATACCGTCTTTGCCCGACATCGCTTTTACCTGACGCCCGTAGGGGGTGTCCTTATAGCCGAGCAGTAATAGCTTGAACCCTTCTTTCGCCAGGCCAGCCTCTCTAAACGCCTTCGCCGTGTCGAGTACATAGTTTTCCGGCTCGAAGCGCGTGACCTGCAAGAAGTAACGTCCGGCAGTCAGCCCGTAGCGATCAAGCACAGCCGCTTCCTTCTCGCTGGATATATCCAGAACATCAGGTATGCCGTAAGGGATGAACTGGGTGTCTTTGAAAAAGACCTTCCTGTAGTAAGTCTGGATCGCCTTTGCGTCGGAGATCAAAGTCTTGCACATGCGGGAGACCAGGAAAGAGGAGAGAAATGCATAGGCCTTGAATGGCCACCGCCACTTCCCTCTGCGCCATTCCAGACCGTCGGTATTGATGGACATGGGCAGACCCGCCAGGAGCGTCATGATGATCCCCGGGAGGTTGGCGTTGTTGAACCAGAAGACGTAATCGTACTCTTCGCGATGGCGCAACAGGTGCCACCCGGTCTGGAATGCGGAGACGAACGTATCCAACTCGGACCGGGAGCTGCCGCTCACATAGACCAGCCTGCGTCCCTCGTGGTACTTCGGCTTCTCGCCCGGGTAGGAGGACTTCCGGCAGTAGACCACGCAGGTATAGCCCCGTTTCACGAATCGCCGGCTGACCTCGTTCACCGTGGTCTCGTAACCGCCGTAGTTTGGCGGTACGCCCCGCGTGCCGCAGAAAGCTATGACTCTATCGCTGTTAATGACCTTTCCTGCCTTTCATAGTTTCAACGTTAACTCTAGTCTGTTATCAGAGCTCGCTCTTGTGCCTCTACTCAGCATAAACGAAGTTCTCTGATCTCTCATCCTGCTCCCAGGCGGAGACGGACAAACCGTTCCTATCTTTGTCCGTAATCAACCGTGTGCTCGACGCGATGTCCTGGAAGATATCCCTCAAATTCTGGTCGCACAGGGACCAGTCAATGTCCTCCGCCAGAGGGGATATTCCAGCTTCGCATCCGGGACTGTACTCGCCGGAACAGAAGTATTCTATCGAGGTGTCCTCCAGGAACATATTCCCATGCGCGAAGCCCGGAGGAACCCAGATCCACTCGTTGAAGTCAGCGCTCACGCCGGAGGGCATGTCGTAGGCGATGGCTTTGCCGAAGCTGGGAGAACCTTTCCTTATGTCCAGGATAAGATCCACCATGTGTCCATGTAGGGTTCTTACCAGCTTCCCCATGTATGGATTCCATTGAAAGTGGAGCCCTCTTACGGTTCCGGTTCGCGAAAAACTCTCGTTGGCCTGGACGAACTCAACTCCCTCCATAAAAGAGGTGAGGGAGTTGGTTTGAAAGTCACTCTTCCTGAAATGCTCCGTAAAGTAGCCGCGCTGATCGCAAAAACGGGCGAACTTTATGACTTTGATCTCCGGTATCGCCAGTTGATTTACGTCCAGTATCTTCATCGTTTACCCTTCGCTATCTTCACTACCACGGGCAGCGGGTTATTTCAGACTATCCCTTTCGCCGAGAGGTAAGCGCCTAGAGCCTCTTTCCACGGACGCAACGGGCTCAAACCTACCTCCTCGAGGCGAGCGGTAGTCATTGCCGAGTAAGACGGGCGGCGGGCGCGCCGCTGGGTCTGGTCCGTCTGAATCGGCTCCATCTTCACCTCAACCCCCGCCAGATCGAATACCCCTTTGGCGAACTCGAACCACGAGCACTCGCCGGCGTTGGTAAGGTGGAACAGGCCGGTTGCCTCCTTTTCGACCAGTTCTTTTGTTTTCCGGGCCAGGTCTGCCGTAAACGTCGGCGATAACGCCTGGTCGGTCACCACGCGGACGAACCCGTCGGTTCGTGCCTTGTTGATCATAAGCTCCGGGAACGTCCAGCCCTTGCGGCTGGTCGCCGTGCCGTACAGACCAGCAGAGCGCACCACGATATGCCGCTCGTTAGCCTGCATCACGAGTTGCTCACCGGCTGCTTTTGAGATGCCATATATGTTGATAGGTTGAGGAGCATCGCTCTCCTTATACGGATGACTCCGCTCCCGATCCTGGCCTCCGAAAACATAATCTGTCGAGAAGAACACCACGCCAGCTCCGACGGCGGCGGCTGCCCGGGCGACATTGAGCGCCCCCAATGCATTGGACGCGAACGCCAACGCCGGGTTGATCTCGCAGTCGTCCACTCGATGAAAAGCAGCCGTGTTCAACACCCAATCCGGCTCTAGCGAGTAGATCCTCGACGCGACGCCAACTCCATCCGTTACGTCCAGATCCTGGTGGCTAAACCCGACCGCCTCCTCGCCGAAGGCCCGCATGAGATCCTGGCCAAGCTGGCCCGTCGAGCCGATGACCGCGACTTTCAAGCGACCATTTCCTTTGCCATCATCGCCTTCAGCCACCGGATATTGAAGTAGCGCAGGTCGTTCCCCGGATCCTCCCCAAAGTCGCCTCGCTCCAGGGCGTCCCAAATCTCCAGGACCGCCTGGGCCACACCCCGCTCCGCTCGGAATCCAAGCGCTTTGGTGATCTTGCTGCCGTCCACGTAGTAGCTTCGCAGGTTATCTTCTCCGCTACGGTCGCGCTTTACGATCACCTCGACCCCGCGGTGCTGCTCGAGTATCTCCGCTATCCAGTGCGCGAGTTCCAGGACGCGATAATTCTTGTGCACGAGGTTAAAGATTTCTGAGCGGACCTTCTCCGTTGGCATCCACAGCAGGTGGAGGTAGGCATCCACGGCGTCGCGGATGTGCAGGAGCGGACGCCAGGCCTCGCCACTGCCGTGGACCGTGAGCCGGCGCTTACTCCAGGCGTGCAAGACGAAAACATTGACCACGAGGTCGAACCGCATCCGAGGCGCAAGGCCAAAGATGGTGCCCTGACGCAAGAGCGTCGGGGAAAAGAGCGGATACCGCTCCGCTACCTGGAGCACTTCGATCTCTGCCAGCCGTTTGGTCTTGCTGTAGTTGGCCGTCGGCGCAACCGGTAGTTCCTCGGTCATCTGCATGACGTTGACGTCCCCGGCTATGGAAGGACTGTAGTAGACCGAGCAGGTGGAGGCCAGCAGGAAGCGGATCTTGCGCCCTTCCAGCTCCGTCCTCTCACCGGCGGCCTGGGCCAGTCGCCTCGTAGCCAGCACGTTGCTCTGGCTGTTGAGATCCGGCGCAAAGTCGGCCGTCGGGTCGTTGGAGAGCCCAGCCAGGTGCACTATGCTGCTTACACCATCCAGCAAACCCGCCGTGTCACAATGGCGGAGATCGGCCTCGATCACCTCCAGCCTCTCGTGGGGCTCGAAGGAGCTCTCAAACCACTGCGTGTCCACCACACGCACCATTTCGCCCAGAGCCAGTAGCTCCCGGACCAGCACGCTGCCGATGTACCCTGTGCCTCCTGTTACCAGAATCACTGCCATATCATCCTCCTGGATTACTTCTCTCACCAATAATTGGAATTTCCGGCCACTCGTCTCTAGTTTTGTAGGAGAGTTACCGGTCGAATGGTGTCCTCTCTTGGACCCCAGATTGCCTGCACCGTCCGCCACGCATCAGCCGGGTTATGCCTGGAACTCCACATCCCACTTCAGCAGCAGCACTTATAGTCGCGTATCCGCCATAACCTTTGATCGGGTGAGTGCCTTCTTGCTTACAATAGATAGAAGAACTTTGCGCCACCTTTCTTCTTCACGTTCTTACCTTGTTTGAATGGATTATCGGGATCTGGTAAATCGAATGCGTCGGTCAGGTGACCTATTTTGCTATGGCCGATTGGCTTATTTATCTGCGAGTTATGAAGAAGCCTCTCCGCAGCCCCCACAGCGGCGATCATCGAAAAGACGTTTGCCATAAAACTCGGTTGGGCGGGATAGATATACTCTTTCGTCAAAGACGCCTCAGTCCCCACCCCATCCCGAAGGTTTGTCTCCGCCTTAGATCACCGAAAACCGGAAAGACCGGGCTGTTGGCGTCGCGCGAACATGGTTGGCTAGCTGGACCACATTGCATTGATAACAGAGGCCCGTCATTCGCCGTCGTCGCTGGAGCCGAGCCCTACCTCTGGCCAAACCTGAGAGCTTTACGGCCTTTGAGTTTTAGATTTCGGGCCGTGCGCGCAGCGAGGTGATCTAGGATGATCTTCTCGGCATCGGCCACGACCTCGGGAATTGGTTTTGAGGCATCTACCACGTACCCGTTGGGCAAGCTTTGCACAATCTCCAGGTAGGCTTCTCGCTGCCGGGCTGTCTCCCCGAGCGGAACTTCTTGTTTGCGGGCGTGGAGAACTTCAGCCGGGGCATCGAGAAGGATAACCAGGTCAGGGCGGGGGTAAAGCCGGCCGACCAACCGGGCCAGCCACATCGGACCCCCGTAGCGGTGGCGCCTGGGATCTACCAGCAGATCGTGGTAGTAGCGATCGAAGAGCACCAGCGTGAAACGGCGCAAACTCGGGTAGACCTCCGTCAGGTACCCGAGAAAAATGAAATCCGACCACCAGATCCCAAGCTTGAGCAAAGAGAGCGCCAGTCCCCGGGAGGGGTTGGAGTGCGGGTCGCGCTTGAGCGGCACAGCGTGGGGATTGGCCTCAGCGGCGCTCTTGAGCAGTCGGCGTTGCTGGCGACGCGAGCGGACCTGCTTTGTCCAGCGTAGGGGTGACGCCAAAGCTCGCCCGTGGTACCACTTCGTCGACCAGAAGGCCGGGGCAAGGTCCTGTTCCACCCTGGTCACTACTGTGCTCTTGCCGGCGCCGTCCACGCCCAGGAAAGCCACCAGGAGCCCCGGAGGCCGGAGCGTGCGCTTGACCCGCTTCCGAAAGTCGTCTAGCCGGTTTAGCAACACCTTCAGCCTCTGGTCATGGCCCACCTTGCGCATCATAGCCTGGCACAGATACTCGATTCGGCCCCTCACTGCCTCCCAGTCTCCGCTCCGTGCCGCTTCTGCGACGAGTTCGGCTTCAGCTTCCGGCAGAAGCTGGGACAGATGCCGCTTGCACCCTTCCGGGTCCTCGCCGTACAACTCGCTCAACCGCTCGCCTTGAGTCTCTTCTATAGAGCCTTTCACCACCCTCTTGACCAGGTAGGCAGCGAACTCGATATCGGGAGAGGGCACCTCGAAAAACTTGAACGGCTGGCGGCTCTCCAGAAGCTCCTCACCCCTGAAAAATACCCTGCCATTGATGCGGTAATCACCGTCGAGGACGTGGAGCCGGACAAAGACGGGCTTGCCGTCCCGCCACCGGCACAGGACATACCAGAACGCGGCAGTATGCTCGGTTTGGGTCGCCTGCACCACCTCGGCAGCCCCACTGTCGAACAGAACACGAGGTATCTGTGCCGCCTCGGCGGAGATGGCGTCCACGTCCGATCTGATGTGCTCCGGGTAATCGTTATACCCGTGCAACACGCACAGCTTATGGTTCGCTCCTTGCAAGGCGATGAGGGCATCCCGGAGCAGTTCGCCCTTGTGTACGTCTTCCACCAACTGTTTCTCCCGACTACTCAACTGCTTTGTCCATATCCCTGACCCCGATCGCTTCTCCTACTCTCCGCGATCGCGCAACGGGCGCTACCCTGTTCGGGTTATCCTGCATTCTCATGTCTACCACTCCTTCGTAACCGACCGGTAAGCTTCCGCCGTCATCTGGCCGATGGTGTTCCAGTCGTGGTGCTCCTGCATGTACGAGAAGGCCCTGGCTCCGACCTGGCGTGACTTCTCCGGGTTCGAGGTTGCCTCGATGAGCTTGTCGGCCAGAACTTCGGCGTCACCGTCGGAGAACACGTACCCATTCTCACCGTCGGACACCACCTCGGTCATGCCTTCGATGTCGGAGACCACCACCGGTTTACCGTAGCTCATCGCCATCAGGAGAACTCCGCTCTGGTAGATCCTCCGGTAGGGCAACACGATCACATCCGCCGCTGCGTAGTAATACGCTACCTCGGAGTCCGGGATAAAGCGAGTATGAAAGGTACAGTAGCTGGCTATCCCCAGCGCCTCAACCTGACTCTGATAGCGTTGGAAGTCGTCTTTCCACACCCTGCCAGCGACGAGGAGCACGGTATTCGGGTGCTCTTGAATAAGCCTCGGCATGGCCGCAAGAAGGATGTCCAACCCCTTTACTCTCTTGATATGACCGAAGAACAGAAGAACCTGAGCCTCGTTTGGCAACCCAACCCGAGCCCTCGCCTCTGCGTGCGCCGGTACTTTCCCGATAAAGGGCAGGTAGTTTCCATGAGGAATCACAGCGATCTTGGCTTCAGGTATGCCGAGCGCCTTCCTCAACTCTCCTTCGCTTACCCTGCTCTGCGCGATGACCTTATCCGAGAGCCGGTAAGCTGTCTTGAGCATCCAGGGAACCGAGAGGCGCTCCACGAAGGATTGCACGTCGTGGGCGGTTACAACCACCCTCAATCCCAACAGCCTGGCCAGCAGCACGTTAAAAAGCTCCAGTGGACCGACGTGGAAGAAATGGAAGTGCGCGATCCGCGCCCGGCTCAACTTCGCGCCCAGCAGCGCCCGGATGCTGCCCCGAAGGTAGCGAAGCCCTCGCAGCCAGGCGGGATCTTCTCCGTAAATCCGCCGGTAAGGGAGTCGCGTCTCGTAGAGAGCTACGTCCCTATGGCGCGTCTCGTCGCAGGTATACAGCGTAACCTTCGTGCCGGCCCTGGACAGCCCTTCGCAGAGACCGAAATCATAATAGTCCATGCCGCCGTGACCGCCCACGGGTTCGACCATCGCCACCCGCAGATCGCCGGACTTGCGCCTCGGCAATTCAGTAACCCAGGGCTTCCATGGTCTCGGCAAAAGGCGCGCGGAGGGCCGGGGAGAGCTCGAGGGGCTTGTGTTTCGGAGAAGGAGGAGCCAACCTCTGCTCGGCAAACGCCAAGAACGTCTTGTCGTAAGGAAGCTCGCAGAATTCCAGCAGTCTGGACAGTTCTCCCCGAGGATTACTAAGAAGCGCCTCATAACGTAACAGGTGCACGCAATCCGGGTAACGCTCCATCTGGCGCAGGCCTTCCCGCATGGTAACGATCCACTCCACCGCGGCCATATCGCTATTGCGGTTCAGGCTCTTGACCTCATCGAAGATGCCAGCAAGAGCCTCCTCTTCCGGCACCAACTGCTCCAGCATGAGCTTCCACTTGCGATTGTTGGTCCCCCACCAGTTATGCGTTCCACCGTCAGGCTTCTGGATCCCCTTTTGTTCCGCAAACACATCAATGGAGCGGCAGGTGTCCCAGCCGTTACGGACCAGGAATATAAAGCGCGCGTCGGGGAAAATCGCCCGCACGAACGGGATACGGAAGATGAGCTCCGGGTATTTGTCCACCACCCTCTTGCTCCCCACCGCCCGCAGGTATGCTCCAAACAAACGCTGCGCTCGGCGACGCACCTCTTCCGTTGCGTCGCTTTCGTCAAGGGAGTAACGGGCCGGCACCCTCGAGTAGCTGCCGGGGATGTCTTCGTGGGGGTACACGGCGTGCCACAGTGCTTTCGGCTCGTTCAGATATCCCACGTCGCGGTGCATGGACATCAGCACCCCAAGTATCGTCGAGCCGCTCCGGCCCATCCCGATGATGAAGATGGGTTTCTCCACCTTTTTGAGTTGGGGTAGCCGCATGTCAAGCGCGAAGTTGGTGAAGACCAGCGGGTTGATCCATTTGCCCCGGGTCGCAGGGGGACGGCCCTCGAACAGGGCGTAGCTGATCAAACGCGGCACAACTTTGGTGGGTCGCGTCTTGACGTAAATGGGGTCTAATCCAGCGATCATGACAAACGTCTCCTTATCGTGTCCTTGATGTTTCGCATTCTTCTGAGGTTGAGAAGCAGCGCCAGTGCCAGCTTCGCCGGAAGTGTCCCGACGCTCCAGAGTAGCCGCAAGGGGTTTGGGGTGATCTCTGCCGGAACATATCCGTGCTGCTTCATCAAAACGCCCGTGATCCTCTGACACAGGAAAATCTCCGTCGGACTCAATCCTCCTCTCTGCCAGCTTGAGGCTCTATCCTGGTTTATTCCTCTCCGCTCGGGCCTGTCCAGACCGCTGGAGGAGCCGATCTGCGGAACGTCGAGCATGCTCTTGTCGAAAGATATGCCAGCGAACTCGCAGAGCCTGCCGACCTCGCCCTCCGGGTCCGCGAGCAAATCCTCAAACCGCAGAGAATAGACCCGATCATCATCCGAAAAACTGTCCGCCGCTCGAACGGCAGAGTTCCAGAGCCTGCTGATGGTAACCGGATGGTAGTTGGCCCAGGAGCGGAAAGACTCCCTGAGAGGTATCCCTCTGGCTCCCAAAAACCGCCTCTTCCACTTCTTCTTCTGCGACAGGAGGACATCCCGTGGATCCCGCACCATATTGACCACCCGCGCCTCGGGGTAGAGCTGGAGTATCTCCCCGATGTAGAAGACGTTGCGCGGGGTCTGGTCGCAGGGTATCGCCTTGCCAGTACCTGCCGCCTTGTAAAAGAGAAATGCTTCGAATATTCTTGCCGGAGTCATTGTCTCTGGCTTTACGGAAGCAACAAGCTCCGCGGCCTCCTCGTAAAAACGCTCCGGTGCACCCTGGTTGAGGTATCCCTCTCTCTGGATGCACAGCAGGCGGGCGGCCAGTCTCTCGGCCTCGGCCCTGGAGAGGCGGCGCTCCCCATCCGCCGGAGACCACAGCTGCTCGAAGAAATGAAGCTCGCGGAAAGTGAAGATAGAGGGGTGGCTGCCCAGTATACGGCCCGCCATGGTGGTGCCGCTGCGGCTGTTGCCGACGACGAAAACGAGAGTCCTCGTAGCCCCCGGTTCATTTGGAGCCAATCTTTCGGGTTGCTGGGACATGCTTTCTTGCATCACCGATTACCTTACTTCTGCCGTTTGCAGCCAGTGTGAGAGGTCGCGGCCGAGCAGGTCCTGGAGGTTCAGGATGTCTGGCCGGTACAGTTCCATCAGAAACCTTCTAGCCTCCTCGTCCATCTTCGGCTTGGAGTCTTCCTTGAAGAGCAGAGACTGCCTTATCCGCGCTCTTAGCTGATGGTTGGGAATCATCTTCGCCCTCAAGGCGCTGGCCCTTCGGGATCTGAAGACCTGGGAACCGAAGATGCTCTTCGCGAGCCGGTTCTTGGGAACCGAATAGATATTGTACTGCACGTCCGTCTGGATAGAGCTCGCGTATCGCGGGTCTATCTCCAGAAACTCCATCAGCGACTCCATGAGGCCTACGGGGTCCCGCCTGAGATCCTCGTAGAGATAGACCTTGATCTGCGCTGCGTCGAATACCTTGAGGTAACGCTGCAACTGCTCGGCGTAGTAGCCCAGGTCTATGTAGAGATCCGTGACGCTCCAGACTTTGGACTCCGCCCGGTAGTCTCGCTCCAACGCCTCCATAAAACTAAGGTCTTGCTTGTCCGCCCGGACGTCCATCATGTAGTGAGAATACGCCCGCTCGACCGGATGGCGCAAAATGGCGATTATCCTGGCCTGCGGCACCGCTTCCTTGATGCGGTAGGGAGCCTCCTTATCCCAGAGGTAGGACGTGCTGGCCTCTCCGGCTGCGGGCTCTCCGTTACGCTTCTCGAAGAGCTTGAGATATTCCTCCTCCGAGGTAACAGGGTGCGAGCCCTGTCCCGGGTGTATCTGCACCCTGGAGAACCAGTGCGGCTCCTTGGTGGCGGGCATGTACACGTCTGGGTGCTGGTCCAGGTAATGATAAAGGGAAGTCGTCCCGGACTTCGCCGCCCCGACTATGAAGAAATTGGGTAATAGTGTTGAAGTCACCTAATCTCCTGGTCTCGATGAGGCCGTTCCCGAGCGCCTCACGGTTTCTACGTGGACAGAAAGCTCACTTCTCGATAACGCTGTCCGGCTGTAGCTGGAGCATGGCAACCGCTACCTCCCTGGGGATCACATAGACATTGGTAACCCGCTCCACCCCGGAGAGTACCAGCTCCCCTACCGGCTTCCTGCTCTCCATCGAGATGGCCTGCACCATGTTCGGGGGCTGCTCGACGCCCGGATTGAGGATCAGGTAGCGCCGCCGGAACCGGGAGATGCCCATGTAGAACATCCCGAGCTCATCCGAGAAGTCCGCCCCTCTTACCCATCCTACGGAGGTGATCGTATCCTTCAGGTTCCACTCCGGGTCGTAGATGCTGATTCTGGACCTGCCGCTATCGCACACCCAGTAATGTCCCCGCACCTTTCGCATTGTGTGTGGGCCTTTCAGCCCCAGAGAGATGACCTCGCCCGTGGTCAGGTTGATGATGCCGCCGTTTCCCTGGCGTCCCATCAGCCTCCGGGCCGCCCGCCGGATTAGCTGCGAGTTGCCCAGAGCGTAGTGGACCAGCACGTAAAGGTTTTCGTCGAAACCCTCGAACACCTGGTTGCAGTGGAACCTCTCCGATTCGGTCCGCACATCCCCCGCCAACTGCCGGTCGCCGTCCTCATCTTCGACCATGCGAGAGGTGATCTTGGGTGTGGAACCGTAGGCTGAGAGGTTCACGCGCTCGACCACCCGCTCCTGCTTAATGTCGAATGCCACCACCTCATCCCGCCCGGTGCTGGCGAGCCACAGGGTGTCCCCGATCATGGAGATCTCGTGCAGGTCTTGCAGGTCCGGTATCCCGAAATTCGTCACACTACGCTCGGCCACATCAACCTTCATAAGCTCGGTCTCGGTGGCAACGTATAGAAGCGTGGGCCGCTCAGGATGGCGGGCAACCGATATCACACCCCACTCTCCCCAGGAGTCGAAGAAGGGTGCCAGGTGAATATCGCCGTCCATGATTATCTGTACGGGTCTCACCTCCGAGCGATCGAGCTTCCGTTCTTGCTCGAAAGCATGGAGCGAACCCAGGATCAGCAAAGCCTGATCTGTTCCTATCAACGACTTCCAGTCAGACACAAAAACCCTCTCTTGCTTCTACGTTCTCTGGTTTTTAAAGAACATGATTTTGGTTGTTAACATTGCGTTAAACACTATACCCGGCGCGGGAAACTGAAAGCAATGGCTTTTCGCGAGTAACGCACACTAACCCAACTAAAGTGTTAGCCGAAGATCGGCCGATAGTGCTGTTCAGGTATCACGGCAGTTACCGCGAGCATGGCAGGCGATGCATCTCCACCCTGCAACTGCGATTTGCGCTCCCGTTCAGACGCCCGAGGACGGTCGGGCGCGCCGGTGGAGAACGCGCCGGACCGGAGCTATCAAGGACGCGATAAGCTGCCGGTCGCTGGCGTCGAGACCCATGAGAAGCAGGAGCAAAACGAACACCACCAGAAAGAGTCCCGTAAGGACCAGCAGGGCCAGGACTCCCGATGAGAGGAAAGGAACCGTCATCTGGAGCAGCAGGACCACGGCTGTCGCAAGAACCCCTGCTACAGCAGGCTTGGCGTACCGCCCGTCGTAGGGCCAGAACCCGAGCTTCTTCCGAACAGCCAGCAGCATGGCCGCGTTTCCAATGACGATCGCCGATCCTGTAGCTACCGCCGCACCCAGAGCGCCGAACGTTGGGGTCAGCGCAAAGCTCGTGATCACACCGAGTATGGCCGAGCCGACCGTGGACATCATCAGGATCTTCTGGTGGCGGGTCATCGCCAGCATACGCTGCGTGGGCCCCACCGAGGAGTTGAACAGCTGGGCCGCGGATATGACTACCAGCACCGTCCAGCCGGAGACGAACTTCGGACCCAGCACCGCCAGTATGTCTCTACCCAGCGCCGCCGATATCAGAAAGATCACCAGTCCCCCGGTGAAGACCCATCTGGAGACGTCCTGGTAGAGGCTGTTCAGCTCTTTGAGCAACCCCTTCCTGTAGAGGCTGGCGATTATCGGGGAGAATATGCCGTTGAACGCGAAGAGCACCAGCGCCGAGAGCATGGCCGTGCGAGAAGCGGCGTTATAGATACCCACCTCGCTCGCGCTGCCGAAAATACCCAGCACCATGACCGCCGTCCAGGTATTCGTGCGCTGCGTAAAGTTGGAGAAAGTCAGCGGCCACGAGTGGTTGAACAGCTTACGCATCTCGTACTTGGCCGGGTTGGATCCGTCCAGCAACTTGGGGAATATGCGCTTCAGGTAATACAGGGCCAGCAGGGCGCCGACCAGCATAGAGATGATGTAGGCGGTAACGGCCCCCAGGATATGCGCGCCCATGAAGTAGAAAACCAGGATCAGCGCGAAGTTCACCAGGGGCTGCAGAATCTGCTGGACGTAGGTCAGGTATCTCACGGTTTGAAACCCCACCGAGGCGTATAGGGCCATGTTCATGAGGGTCAGGAGGGGTAGAGAGAGCGAGAAAACCCTGAAGACCATCCCCAGAGCTGGTTTGTGATAGATCACGTTGGCAAGAAACCCAGCCCCGAAGAATATACACGCCGTTATCAGCAGGCTCAGCACCAATGGCACGCCGAGCGCCATTATCACGATTCCGCGCATCCGCGCGGTGTCTTTCTCGGTGCGGTAGTACGCCACATAGCGCACCACACCGTTGTCCATCCCGCACTGGGAGAGGATGTTGGTCATCTGGATCAGCGTGATCCCCAGAGCGTAGAGGCCGAGTTGCGCCGGCCCGTACATCCAGGCCAGCGCGATCTGGGTGGCGTAGTTTAATATGCGCCCCCCGCCTTGCCCGGCGAAGCTTAACCCGGCTCCCCGGGCCAACCGGCCTACATACGTGCCATACTGTTCCTCTTCGGGAGTCGAATCAAGGTGAGTATCCTTGCTGCTGGTAACCATGAGACGGAGAATATTCCCTTTCTAGTCCCTGTTCAACGGAATAAGTGCTAACTCTAGACTCAAAAAAGTGTCGTTTAGATCAGAGAAGTGGCGGCAAGAAAGACGACAAACATCTCATCCAGAGCTATTCCGGAGAGAAAATCTCAGAAGAACGGCTCCCGCTCCCTTCAGGCGGGGAGAGCTTATAGGCTCGGGTTTCACCTTTTCGCCATGCGCCGCCTTCATGCTCTTCATCCTCAGCGTAGATCCGTTGGTGGCATACAGGTGACTGTGCAGCACTTTTCCACCGAGTAACTTGGGTGATAACTTGCCCGTCCGAATCTCTACATTACTTGTTCCTCTAGCCGCACTCCAGGCCACCACCCGCAGCTCTTTGCGGGTGCGGAAGGCCATGTATTCGATCCCCCTGGCTGAGGCCGGGCCGGGGATGTATTTCGCCCCGCCGCTTTTGGCCTCGTCAACCATCTGGAAGGCGAAGTACGGTACGCGCCGCGAAAGACCTCCTCCAAGGCCGTCGCGATAGCGGCTCGGCCCTAACAGTTCATAGCCCTGGCCGGTGAGCACGTGGTAGCAAGCAAGGTTGACCCCGGCTTCCAGCATGGCCTTCATCATCCGAAGATCAAAGAGCGCGTGCCACAGGGTATTGAACTTGGGGGAGTTGGGCGGTTTTCCCAGGTTCCACTCCGTAACCCAGAGCTGCTTGCCAGGAAACTGCTTCTTTAGGCCTTCGATCACCGTCGTCAGGTTGGACGGCCCCTCCTCGTAAACCTTCTGGAACCCTACCTCTTGTGGCCGCGGGTAGTAGTGCAGGATGGTGGCGTCAAAGCCCGAGGTGTCGGAGCCAGCCAGTGCCCTGTTCCAGGAGTGAAACTCGCCGTGGGGATCGCTGCCACCCAACACCCCCACCGGCGCTACCACGAGCCCCGCCGGACCCTTGTAGCCACCCGCGCGCAGCGCCTCAAGAGCCCTTTGTGCCCTTCTAAGGTATCCTGCTGGACCGCCTATGGTGTTTATGAGATCCGGGAGGTAGTACTCGTTGCCCATCTCCACCCAGCGAACGGGGGCGTTCGTGGCCTTCCAGTGGTGGGCGAGTCTCTTGAGGCTTGCTGGAGAATCCGTGATGTTGATGACGTAGGAGACCGATGCGCCCGCGCTTCTGGCACGCCCCATGAAGTCGTCAATCGGCACCCGGGTGCTCTGCCTCGCGTCCTCACGGCTTACGTTCCCGCCGGGGCGGATGTTTCCCGTTACCCAATCGTAGCCGCTTGCCCGCGTGCCGCCAGGGAAGCGCAGGGCAGGGATTTCCGCCGCTTTCACGGCGTTCCAGACCCCGGCGTTGTCGAGCTTTTCGGGTGCGCTGAAGAAGTTGGTATTTACCCCCGTGACCGGAGGCGCGCTGGCGCTTCTCACCCCCGAGGCATTCACCGTTATTACTGCTCGACCGGGCGCACGACCCGAAGAGCAGGCGACGCTCCCGATACCCAACAAGCAGAAGATGAGGAATTCGCCCCTGGTTCTCAGAACCCCGGACTTCAATGACGTTCCTCTCCCACCGCTGCACCGACAACCGGCTGTGGAGATCTGGGGGGAGCCTTAGCTGCGGCAAGCTTGCTACGCCAGGTTGACAAGCCGTGTTTGTGAGACATCAACAGCCCCCAGGCGAACGCCGCAATGGGCAACCCGTCACCGTAGACGAACTTCGCCTGCACCGGGGAAGCGATGATGATGAGCGAACTAACCATAAAAAGGGTCCACAGGAAGGTACGCTCTTCCACGTTCACTCGAGTGGAACTGGCCCACAAGATCCTGAGCAGATTCACAAAAAGCCAGGCGCTGAAGAACAGGTACAAAATGGCCCCTACCAACCCGTACTGAAAGGCGACGCCCAGTAGCCCTACGTCCGAAGGGAAAAAGTGCGCCCCAAACAACTCCTGGAAAGATACCGCGCGAACACTGTCGTTTCCGAACCCGAACAGCGGATGTTGCGAGAAAGCCTGCCAGGCTTTAAGGCTGGTTTCGATCCTCGCCGTATACGACGGATCGTGGCCGAACGTATGAACGAACATCTCGCCCGCCTGAGGCAGCGAAATCCAGAGGATCACAACGTATAGCGGCAATAGGATGACCAGCAGCTTGGCCCGCACAGGTCGTGCCAGAAACACCATGTACAAAACCAGAGCTATAATGGCTGCCGCCAGCAGCGTCCTGGGAACGGTGATAGCCAGCAGAACGACAGACAGCACCGTTATCGTCAACCGAAACCCCGCCCAGAACAGGTTTCTTGAGCTGAAGATTCCCCTCGCGAAGTAGAAAGCCGAGAACAGGCTGGTCATGTCCAGACGCCGGATCAGGTAGGCTTGCTCGTAAACCGTGTTCAACCTCAACGTTCCGAAGCTCCCGGAGAGGAGCAGAGAGTGCGGGGAGGCGATATCCGAGCCAACGCGGGCCATCAAGGTCAGGAATACGGCTGAGACAAACACGCGGCGGAAATCCACCAGCCTCCACCCCCGCGCGTAGAGCATGTAGACGATAGGGCCGATCAGTACATACAGGTAGTACCGCTGGGCCAGGATGCTGAACATCAGGGGGCTGTGCTCTCTCGCGCTGAAAATGTAGGCGTAGAACACTATGAAGACCACCAGCAAAAATGCCGGCAGGAAGACGTACAACACCCACCTGGAGTTGATCTTCGTAGACATGGCGAGCCCCGAGTAAAGCAGCAGGGTGCAGACCTCTCCCAGATCGGTGATATGCAGTCCCGGGGAGGTACTCAGAAAGCCAAGGGCGGCCATGATGACAAAAGCAAGGAGCAGCTGAGCTGCAACCGGCTTCCGGAGAGGCATTAGTGCTATACCCTGGAGTTGTATCTGTACCCGGAGTAGTAGCGGGACTTGGAAAACCGGGCATTGTTTACCACGGTGCCAAGCATGTTAGCCCCGACGGTCTGCAGGCTGCGCACGGCCTGCCGAAGCTCTCCCTTGCGGGTCTTCTGCGCGTCCAGAACGAGCAAGACCCCATCCGCCTGTGTAGCGAGTGTGGCTGCGTCGGAGACGAGCTCTACCGGAGCGGTGTCCAGAAGCACGTAGTCAAACTCCCGGCGTACCTGAGCAAGGAAAGTGGCGAAACGCTTCGAACTCAGAAGTTCTGCAGGATTGGGTGGGATAGGGCCTACGGTTAGAATCTGCAGGTTATGTAGCGGCCCATCCTGCAAGACTTCCTGCAGGCTACACTCTCCTACCAGGACGTTTACCAAGCCCCGGAAGTTCCTGAGACCGAAGATTTTGTGCAAAACCGGCTTGCGCAGGTCGCAGTCTACGATCAGGGTTCTCTTCTCCGCCTGCGCCAGCACCACGCCCAGGTTGGCGCAGGTGGTGCTCTTGCCCTCCGTGGGTCCTGAGCTTGTCAGCGCGATCAGCTTCGGCGGTTCATCCACCAGCGCGTAGATGAGGTTGGTGCGCAACGTCCGGTAAGCCTCCGAAGTCCCACCCAGGGGCTCTGTGATGGTTACCAGCCGCGCAGAGAGGTCCTCGCTCGCAAGGTCTTTTCTTGCCCTGCGTCTCAGTCCGGAACGAATCATCTTTAAGCCCTGCCTTTTTTGATCTTCTTCGAAGAGTTGAATTCAGGAATTATGCCGAAGGTCGGCAGCTTGGAAAGCTGCTCAACATCCTCTGGAGAGCGCCAGCTATCATCCAGATACTCCAGCAGGAAAGCCAGAAGCACCCCGATTATCGCTCCCAGGGCGAAAGCCAGGACCCCATTGCGCAGCGGCTTTGGACTAACAGGGGTTGTTGGCAACGCAGCCTTATCCCAGACCGTGGCGGTTATGCCGCTGGCGCTCGTGCTCACCTCGGAAACCCTGCTAGACAATACATTGCCGAGAGCATTGGCTATTTGCTGAGCCTTCCTGGGGTCTTTACTCTTGTAATTGATCTCGATGAACTGAGTATTGGGGACTTCCTGGGCGCTAACGTTTTTGAGGAAGCCATCTGTTGTCATCGAGAGGTGCTGGTTCTTTATGACCTCCTCGGCTACCGAGCGGGTGGTTGCAGCCTGGGTCACGGTCGCGGTCATAGCCTGAAGGCCCTGAACGTCGCCCCCGAGGCTACCGTAGGACTGCTTGCCGACCGTAGGCTTCTGGCCGATCAAGATATCTACTGAGGACTGATACTTGGGGGTCTGAAAATGCAGGCTGTATGCCACAACCGCCCCAGCAGCGAGGATCGCGACCAACGCAATCACCCACAAACGCCGCCTCAGTACCCCCAGAAGCTCGGCGAAAGAGAGAACATAATCGTCGCCGCGAGCTTGCTTGGCGAAGAGGCTTGAATCTGGGGAGAGACCCGTCATCGCGTAGTAATCCTTGTCATCAGTTTTTCGATTTACATCATACAACACGTGAGCCGTCCATTTGTCTACCTTATAGTTGAGAGCACATGGCCTGTGAACTGCGAGTATAGACCCTGGCCAACGGGGATTCTATGACTATAAAGTGTAGTTGTGGGTAGCACTTTATGACGTTTACGACAATTGTAGGCCGCAAGTACGCCTCAGAGAGCGACTTTAACAAGTTGCATGTGGCTATAATGCAGGGCATCCACCAAATCCCGAAGACCAAGAAGGCAGCATGACCCTGATCAAGAAACTATCTAATGCGCGACTGGCTCCGACTGTTGCGATGATTTCCATCGTCCTGCTCGCCTCGTGGATGGCGAGTTCAAACGGAGGGTACTTCACCACGGCGTGGGCTCCCGTGGCTCTCATACTCGGCGTGCTGTTCTTCGCGGCTTCGTTCTTCGGCCTGCTCGGTGGAGCACGCTCCCGATGGAGCACCGCGGCGATCGCCCTCTTTGCCGCCTATGTTGTCTGGACGCTCCTCTCGCTGCTCTGGTCTCCAAACAAGGGGGCCGCCTGGGAGGGCGCGGGGCTGGCGATTCTATATCTGCTCGTCTTCTGGGTAACGGTGATCTTCGTTGGCCTGGGTGCTTCGAGGCGTTGGATCTTCGCTGCTTCGGTCATCGGTCCCGCCGTGGTCGCGGCGCTCACCCTGGCGAAGCTGGTACCCCACCTCGGAAAGTTGTTCGAAAAGGGCCGTCTGATGGGAACCGTCGGATACTACAACGGCGAGGCGGCTTTCCTGCTGATTCCCTTTTGGGCAGCGATCTACCTGGCCGGGTCCAGAAGCGTTAACCCGATCCTCCGCGGGGCCGCGCTCGCGGGGAGCGTCCTTTGCCTCTCCGTTGCGGTTCTGAGCCAGTCGCGCGGGGCCATGATCGCGATGGCCATCTCCATCCCGGTATTCTTTATTTTCTCCGGCCAGCGGTTGCGCGGCTTTATCGCCCTGATCCCCGTGGTCGCCGCCATGTTCATCACCTTTCCGGAACTCAACGCAGTCTACGTCGCCTTCCTGAAGGACGGCAACCCGGCGTCAACGCTCGGCGGGATTATCCCCGCGGTCTGGTTGAGCGCCGCCGGAGCCGGACTCTACGGGCTCCTGTGGGGCCTCGTGGACAGAACGTTAGCTCCCCCGGTCAGCGTCGTCCGCGCGGTCGGCGGGCTCGTACTGGCGGGCGGAATCGTCGCTCTCGGGCTCGGCGCGCTTGCCTTCCACGAGCGCGTGGGAAACCCCGTTAGCTGGAGTGAGCAGAAGTGGGAGGCGTTCAAATTCAATGACACCGCCGGTCAGGAGCAAAGCCGCTACCTGAGCGCCTCGGGACACGGGAGATACACGCTCTGGAAGGTCGCCCGGAAAGACTTTGTCTCGCATCCGCTGCTCGGCGTCGGCACACAGAACTACGAGGCAACCTACTACCGGCTGCGCGATCGCACGGCGGGCAACGTGCTCCAACCCCATTCCCTGCCGCTCGAAGTCCTGGCCGAACAGGGTATCGTCGGCGGTCTCCTGTTCTTCGGGTTTCTGTCCGTGTGTCTGGCCGGTGGTCTCTGGAAGAGGTTCGGCAAACTCGACCCCGAGGAAAAGGCGCAGTTAGGCGTGGCGCTCGCTGCCGTTTCCTACTGGTTCATACACTCCAGCGACGAGTGGTTCTGGCAGCTACCGGCGATTACAATGCCCGCGATAGTCTACCTGGCTACACTCGTAGCCCCCTGGGAACCCGTAGAATTCTTCCCTTCGCGGTGGCCCCGGCGCGTGGCCGGGGTCCTGATCGCCCTCTCCGTCATAGCCATTATCACCCCTCTGTATGCAGCCGGGCGTTATCTCCATATGAGCGAGACGGTCAAAAACCCGTGGATGGGTTTGGAGTACGTGGAGCGGGCGCAGAGGCTGGATCCCGTGGACCCGCAACTGCCCGAGCGGGAGGCGATCCTCACGCTCAAGATCGGCGATACGCCCCGCGCCGAGGCGGCCTTTCGTCGGGAGGCGCACCTCAACCCCGACCTTTACGCGCCCTACCAGCTTCTGGGCTCGCTCTACCAACACGAAGGGAAACCTGGCAAGGCTCGCGTGCTCTACCGCAAAGCCCTCTCCCTCAACCCGCTCGACCGGGATCTCAGAAAGCGCCTGGACCGGCTCGAACAGTGAATCTCTGAAGCCGGGCACGATTTAACACTTTAGTGTACGCATCAGAGTATGCATAACCGTCTACTTTAGTCCACTTCAAGTGTAGTAATGCTCAAATTCTCTTCTGATTCGCCGCTCCATAGCGCATAATCCTGACATCCGCGGATACTATGCAGGCCCGCGGACGCCATATAGTATCCAGCGCGACAAGGAGTCAATATTGAGTAACTTCGTTCCAGCATCCACAGTCAAACAACTGCTCCTGGCACTGGCCTTCGCCATGCTGGTGGCGATCAGCCTGGCAACCGCCGCGCACGCGCAAACGTCTTTTGGGAAGCAGTACGATTCGCCAACATCCTCCGGTGAGACCGCCATCCACCACTCAGGGAATTCGGCCATTCGGGCTTCCTCAGACGCCTCCGGCGGCGACGCGATATCGGTTCTCCCTTCGACGGGCGGTATGCAACTCTCGCTGGTCGCCGGTATGCTCGGGCTAAGTGCTATAGGGTTGATCGCAGTTCGGCGCAGCAGACGTTAGCCCGTACACCGGCTCGAATGCACCTGCATTTGGAAGCTGCTGGACGGCGGCTTCCCTTTCGGGTTTTACGCGCCGCAGAAAAGGAGACCTTCGTGCACCACTTCTTGTCGGATACAGTCGCAAAGACGAGGATGCGCCACCTTTTGCGCGAAATTCCAGCGGTGTGTAATATTACAGACGAAATCTGACCGATGCCAGACAAGAAACAAGAAGTATCAAAAATTTCCAAACTCAGCCCTCAGTCCCTGGGCAGGGTCTGGATCGTGTGTGACTATCCGATTCTGGCGCTAGCTCTGCAGGAGATTTTAAAACCAGAAGCTCAAGTCTACGAAGGCAGGGACATACCGGCTGGAACGTCTCTGTCATGCGTAGTGTTTTGCCCGAATGGGGTAGAAGATGTGGCAAAAGAGGTGCGGCGCATCCACACCCTCTCATCCGGAGCGCCCGTTGTGATCTTCGGTTTGAGAGTTGACCTGAGCCTCGCCCGGGCCGGGTTGCAGGCCGGAGCAAGGGGCTTCATACATGCAGGCATGCAACCCGCGCAGATCATACGCGCCCTCTCGCTCGCCACGCGCGGCCAGGTAGTGGTGCCCAGGGAGCTGCTCAAGGATCTGGTCGTCGGCGAGGAAGAAGCGGATTTGAGCGCCTTAACCCCGCGCCAGCAGCAGATATTGAGACTGGTTGCCGAAGGGCTGACCAACTCCCAGATAGCAGAGCGCCTCTACCTCTCGGAGTTCACCATAAAGCAGCACTTGCGCTCCGCCTACAAGGCGCTCAAGGTCAAAAACCGCACCGAGGCGGCCAGGTTGATCCGCCAGAGCAGCCTGAATCTTATCTAGTCCGGCGGCGTAGCAGCCAGATCATAACCACCAGCACTCCAGCTCCTATAGCCACGGGTGCAACCCGCTTGAGGATGGCTTCCCGGCTCGCTGCACCGAGGTCCAGCGGTTCTGGCTCTGGCCGTTCGCGGCGCGGGGCTTCCGCCCGGGCCTGCGGTCGCTCTCCCGCCTCAGCACCCGACGGGCCTGCTCCGGAGACAACCGCTCCCTCGACCGACCCCCCGGCCGCACTACCAGCCCCGACCATGGGGTCGCTGCTTACGACGTTGCCCAGGGTTCCACCGGTCGTGCCCATCGGGGCCTCCGGCTGCTCCGAGGCTGTCCTTGGAGCCGCGCCGTCGGGAGACTCTTCCGCCTGCGTGGACTCCTGAGAGACCTCCCCGCCACCCGCTATCTCCCTCTCCAGACACTCGGCGAACTGGTCGAAGATCTTGGTGGCAACGTCCTGGGCGACGCCTCGCCCAAACTGCGCCGCCCTCCCGGTAAGGCGCATGTCGGTCTCGACGTTCACGCGGGTCGCCTCTCCCTCGCTCGTCAGCGTGGAGACTATGGTCGCAGAAGCCGTGCCCTGGCCGCGGGCGTCGCGACCTGTGGCCTTGAGGACGGCCCTGTGGTTCGACTCGTCGGTTTCCTCGTAGGCGACTGTACCCCTGTAGTTGGCTGTGATCGGGCCGATCTTCACCTTCATCGTGCCCTTGTAGCTGCCGTCCTCCTGCTGCTCCTGCACGGAAGCTCCAGGCAGGCAGGGCGTGATTCTCTCCAGGTCGAGCATGACATCCCATGCCCTCTCGATCGGCGCGCTAACGGTGAATTCGTTTTTTATGTCCAAAACATCCTCCTTCTCTCTATCCCTACGTTCCCGTCTACACTTTCTCTAAACGCCGCAGGTCCTCGATGGTGTCCACATCCACCGGGTTTCCCACCCCGTCACACGACACCCCGACGACGAGTTCCGGATGCCGCAGCAGAAACGGTTTCGCCCCCACATCTCCCGAAAGCTCCCCCAGAAGAAGCGGCCACACCTCTCTAGCAAACAATACCGGATTGCGCATCTTGCCGCCATAGGTGGCCGCCGCCACCTTCGCACCCTCCTCGAACGCCTTGATGAGCCTCTCCACCGCTCCCACCCCGACAAACGGCTGATCCCCTAGCAAAACAACCGCCGCCCGGACCTCCGGACCAAGGGCTCTCAGCCCGCTCCGAACCGAGGTAGACTGCCCCTTCTCCCAATCAGGGTTCTCGATCACCCACGCTCCGTAGGGCTCGCACACTTCGCGCAGCCCGCCCGCATCATCCCCAACCACGACGAACACCTCATCCACCGGCGAAGCGTCAAGCGTACCGAGGACGTGCTCGATGAGGGGCGTATCTTTCAGCTCCGCGAGCAGCTTGCCGCCTCCGAACCGGCTCCCCGCACCCGCCGCGAGCACAACCGCCGAGACACCGGAGGGTGGTTTGCTATCTCTCCAGCCGCCGGATGAAGGTTCGCGGGCCATCGCTATCCCTTACGCGCGGCCTCTTCGGGTCTTGCGAAGTGGATCGGGCCCCCACGCTCCGAGAGTCTGCCGCCCGGATGCCCGGTGTGCAGCGCGATGATCTCCGCCGCTATCGCCACAGCCGTCTCCTCCGGCGTGCGCGCCCCGATGTCCAGCCCGATGGGGCTGCTGATGCGCTCCAGCGCCTCCTCCGGGACGCCCTCTTCCAGGAGCCGCGCCGTCCTCTTGTCGTGCGTTCTGCGGCTGCCCATCGCCCCGATGTATCCTGCCTCGGTCTCCAGCGCCGCCTTCAAAACCGGCACGTCGAACTTCGGGTCGTGCGTGAGGACGCAGATGACCGTCCGTTTGTCCACCTCGGCGGTCTTGAGAAACTCGTCCGGCCAGGCGACGACCACCTCATCAGCGGTCGGGAACCGCTCGCGCGTTGCGAACACGGGCCTCGCGTCGCAGACCGTAACCCGGTAGCCCATGAACTTTCCTATCCTGGCTACCGCGCTGGCGAAGTCTATCGCCCCGAAGACGTACATCGCGGGCGGGGGAGCGAAGGACTGGATGAAGACCTCGACATCGTCCATCCGCCTCTGGCCCTGCGGCCCGTAGTGGCGCGTGCCCGTGACTCCCCCTTCGAGCATCCCGCGCGCCGCCTCGACTATCGCCCGGTCCAGGTCTTCGTTACCCGCAGTGCCGACGTGATCATCGGGGGAAACGAGGATCTTGCCCCCCGCTCCCGGCCCCCCGATAACTGTGGCGATCGCCACCGGCGACTGCTCGGCCAGCGCCTGGTGCCAGCGGGAGAGAAGCTCGCCCATCACCAGTCCACCCGCTCGACGAAGATGTGGATCACACCCCCGCAGGTCAATCCCACCCCGAAGGCTTCCTCGTCCGAGATGCCGTAGGAGAGCAGCTTGGGTTCCCCGCTTTCGATGGCGGCCATCGCCTCTTCGAAAACGGCGGGCTCGACGCACCCTCCGCTTACAGAACCGGCGACCTCACCCTCTTCAGAAACTGCCATCGAGGTCCCCGGCCCCAGCGGTCCCGAACGCTCGACCCTCACCACCGTGGCGAGGGCTACCTGCTTATCCTCCTCACGCCACCTCGCAACCTTGTCAACAACCGGGTTCATCCTCGTGCCTCCTCTACACCTTCTCGCTATCTATTATTCTATCCGCTATCCAACGCCTCCGGTAAGCGCCGCCGGGTTACGCTGAAACAGTCGGTCATCTAGACACGTACATTTCGGGGAGAGACAATTATCCCGAAGATCGCAGCCCGAGTAGTTGCGGTCCCGCACGGA
>CADDYV010000003.1 GCA_902810695.1 Actinomycetota bacterium
CCCTATTAGCTTTCGCGCCCGCTCCCGGATACTGCTGCCACGTAGCTCCGCTACTCCATACTCGGTGACAACGCAATCAACGATGTTCTTGAACGTGGTGACCGCTGCACCCGGGTGCAACTGCGCCACGATGCGAGAGATGGATTCGTCTGAGGTGGTGGAGTGCAGCACGATGAACGAGTGACCATGCTCGGATAGGATAGCCCCGCGTGTGAAATCTGGTTGCCCACCCGACGAAGACCAGTACTCGCTACCCAGGGATTCCGAGGCACACTGGCCGAGAAAATCCACCTCTAGAGTAGCGTTTATGGCGATGAAGCTGTCCTCACACGAGATGTTACTGACGTCATTGGTGTGATCGACGGGCCAGAACTCGACGCCCGGATTCTCGTCCACGAATTCGTACAACCTCTGGCTTCCGAGCGCGTTGGTTGCAACTACTTTATTGCGGTGGGCACGCTTGCGCACTCCGGTAATGGCTCCCTTCTGGATAAGCCCGACGAACCCGTCCGAGAGCAGCTCGGTGTTGACTCCGAGATCCCTATGCTCTCCCAAAAGTCCCAACACCGCGTTTGGGATGGATCCAATACCGGCCTGCAGCGTGGCTCCATCGGGGATACGCTCTGCCACGTACCCGGCGATCTTGCGGTCGGTGTCCCGCACCGGTCGCGGCGGCAACTCTGCCAACGGATAATCCGCCTCGCACCATCCGATAACCTGGCTCAGGTGTACCTGGTTCTCCCCGAAAGTGCGCGGCATCTGGTGGTTCACTTCGATGAAGAACGGAACCTCACCGATCAAAGCTGCCACGTAGTCAGCGTGGGTGCCGAGCGAGAAGTAACCGTGGCGGTCCGGGGCGGAAGCTGCGGCGAGTACCATTGAGCATCGCGTCGAGCTGCGTAGCAGAGCGGGCACTTCGCTGAAATTGTTTGGTATGAGATCGCAGGTGTCGTTGTGAAAGGCCTGGCGGTTAGCCGGAGAGAGGAACCAGGACACGTGCCGCAGGCCCGGGAACGCTCCATGGATGTATCGCCGTTCTTTAAACGGCAGCATCTGGTGAATCCGGATATCAGAGAGTTGCCCTGCGTGAGCCTCGATCGCATCCAGGACCGTAGCAGGCTCGCAGTTGCCCATGCCGACGATGAGATCGTCTCCTTCTCTGATGTGGTCCAGTACGGCTTCGGGCCGACAATGCTTTTGGGCGAGAGCCGCACCGATCGTTGGCGGGTGTTCCGTTAGTTGTTTCCCGATACTCATTGGCCAACCTCTAGTGCAAACTCGACCCTGGCCTCAGGTGTGTTTTGTGAGGCTCGCATACATCCTACTTGGTAGCTAGAAATACCGCCAGAGCGACGAGTCGCTTTTTGGTTTGGCGGTTATAGGACTCCGGCACCGGGTGGAGTAAGATGAGCGCCAGAGCCTCTACTTCCCATACACGGCCGGCGACGCGATCGAGGCGATGGCTTGGCCTATCGCTTTGACTGGCATGAGCTGGTTGTCCGGGTGCCCGGACTTTTCACCAGGGGATGCAATGGGACGCCGCAGGAAGCTCTTTGAGCGCATAATCTCCGGCCAGAGCGATAGGAACATCCCCCTCCGAACAGAGCAGGACGCTCCTGTTACATCTCTGGGCTTCGAGGAGCGGGGGCGCGGCTAACACCACAGTGACGACTTCCCGCACGCTCAGGGGTTTACTGTTCATCTCCGGTCAGTACCGCACGACCACCAATTGTGCCGCCTTGTTCTTTACCAGAACTAAGGAACAGAGCATCAGGCTTGTGTGCGGGGTTGCATTTCACCGTTCAGTCTGCTAAAAAACCGCGCTTAAAGGTTCAGTAAAAGAGAACATTTTGGCAAGGTTGGTGCTGTGGGGAAAGCCGAAGCGAAGAGGTTTCCGGAGGACAATCCCTCTCCGCTGGAGGATGAAGTCGTCGCGGTCGGGAGAACTATACGGGCCCTTCGCAAGGAGAGAGGTTTTTCGCTCAGGGAGTTCAGCCAGCTAACAGGACTTTCGACGAGCTTCCTTTCGATGGTGGAGCGGGGGCGCTCGTCACTTGCGCTCACTTCGTTGAATAACGTGGCCAAAGCGCTGGGCACCGACCTGGCGAGCCTTTTTGCTTCTGAGCGGAAGGTGCGGGTGTCGCATCCGCTACCGCACGTAAGCAGGGCCGAGGAAGACGGGAAGCTCTCCATAGAGTCCAGCCAGCGAGTCTACAGGGTACTCTCTCCGCGGGCTGAAGGACTTGTTCTCGAGCCTTTGCTCGTTACCGTGCGGCCGAACAGCGATTTCGAGGAACCGTACAGCCATGATGGCGAGGAATTTGCGTATGTGATCGAGGGAGAGTTGATCTTCACCGTGGATGGCGAGGAATATCGTCTGGGACCGGGCGACAGCATCCACCTCCTCTCGACGGTGCCGCATGCCATACGAAACGACACCGCCGAACCGGTGAAGGTTCTGTGGGTCTTGACGCCGAGGTTCATATAGCAATGGGATGAGAGGGGTGATCTATTGGGGATGGCATACAGGGATTCTATAGGTCGGTGGCTAAAAACGGACGTTTACCGAGACGTATGCATGGGCGCATCGGTAATCTGACATTCAAAACAACAAAGGGGTGATGCGAATGCAGTCTTCGGGCCGCCAAACGGAACTGGTCCAGAGAAAACCTATCTTGAGCGCCCGGCAGGTTGCTATCACGGTGATCTTCGGTGCTATTGCGGGCGCGTTCGAGTTGTTGCAGATCACCATTCCGGGGTATCTGCCGGGGGTGAACTTCAGCCTCAGCGGGATCTGGCTCTCGCTCTCCACCATGATCGGCGGGCCGATAGTGGGTGTGATCGTGGCTTTCGTGGATGCGATCACGGGTCAGGTCGGGATAATCGGGGCTCCCGGGTTTGCTATACACGTGCTGATACTCGCGGCCCTCTATCCCAGAGTCTATAGAATCGAGAACCCCACCAGAAGGCTTGTAGGGTATCTAATCATCACCATGATCGCGCTGTTCTTCCAGTACTGGTGGTGGATCGGGCTCTACTCCTTCGTGCTGCAGATTATCCCGTTCAAGGCCCAGCTCGCCCTGCAGTTCGGCTACGCCTACTGGGTGTACCTGGCGATCTACTTCCTGATCCCCGCTCTGGTGCTGGCTCGGGCTCCCCAGTTCGTCGCGCCGGAGTGGCGCTGGCCGTGGCAGAAAGACGAGGAGATCAGCGCCCCTGTAGAGACCGGAACGCGATAGTTGATCAAGGATGGATCGGGAAGCCCAGGTACTGGAGGATAGCGGCGGGATACGTCCGCTCGCCTACGAACGCTTCTCTTATGCTTACAGGGGAGGGGACAGGGTCGTCAGCGATGTATCGCTCGACCTGGAGGAAGGGAAAGTCGTGCTCCTCACGGGGCCGAGCGGCGCCGGGAAAACCACGATCTGCAGGGCTGCAAATGGCCTGATCCCGCACGAGTTCAAGGGAACTTTCGGCGGCAGGGTTACCATCGCCGGGCGCTACGACTCACGCGGGATCGGGGTGAGCGCGCTCTCCAAGATCGTGGGGGTCCTATCCCAGGACCCGGAGACCCAGCTCTTCAACCCCACCGTGGAAGATGAGATCGTCTTCGGCGCCTGCAACTACGGTTTGCCCGCCGACACCATCCGGGAGCGGACCGAGCGTCTTCTGGACCTCACCCGTCTCGGCCCACACCGCCGCAAGAACCCGCACAATCTCTCTGGAGGCCAGCAACAGTCCTGCGCGCTGGCTTCGATCCTGGCCTTCGAGCCGCTCGTTCTGGTCCTCGATGAGCCCACTTCCAACATAGATCCAATAGGCAGCCAGCACGTCCTAGATCTGGTCTCCCGGCTCGCCCGCGAGGAGAACCGGACCACGCTGCTGGTGGAGCACAAGATCGAAGAACTCTCCGACCTCGTGGACGAGATGATCGTCATCAACGAGGGGGAGATCCTGCATCGGGGCACCGTCCGCGAGGTACTGGAGCACGTCGAGTACATAGACTCGGTAGGCCTGAGCGTGCCCCAGGTTACCCTCCTCTGCGCCCGGCTGCGCACGGCTGGCTGGCCTATAGAAGAGTTACCCATAGGTATCGAAGAGGCGGTGCAGATCCTCTCGCCCCTGCTCGACAGGACTACCCTGAGCAACGCGCCCGAACCACCTCCCCGCCGCGTACAGCACGAGAGCGACGAGGTAGTCGTGAACGTTCAGAACCTCTCGCATGTCTACCAGGACGGCACCCGCGCCCTGAATGACGTGGACCTCGAAATCCGGCGGGGAGAGTTCGTCGGAATACTCGGCCAGAACGGGTCCGGGAAGACCACGCTCGTCAAGCACCTCAACGGGCTCTTGAAGCCCACGAAAGGCACGGTCACGGTGGCGGGCCTGGACACGCGCAGGGCTTCCATCGCCGAGATGGCCCTCGCGGTCGGCTACATCTTCCAGAACCCGGACTCCCAGATCTTCAAGATGAAGGTCGAGGAGGAGTTGGCCTTCGGGCCGCAGAACGTGGGCCTCTCCGAACAGGAGGTCGAAAAGCGCGTCAAAGCGGCCGCCGAAGACCTGGAGATAGCGCACCTTCTGGAGAAAAATCCGTTCTTCCTCAGCAAGGGCGAGAAGCAGAGGGTGGCGGTCGCGGCGGTGATGGCGATGCAGCCGGACATCCTCGTTCTGGACGAGCCTACGACGGGGCAGGACTTCAAGAGAGCAAAGGAGATAATGGATCTCGCCGTCCGGCTGCACAACGAAGGGCAGACGGTTATCGTCATAACCCACGACATGAACCTGGCCGCCGAGTACTGCGACCGGGTCGTGATCATGGAGGGAGGAAGGGTGCTCCTGGATGCCCCTACGAGGGAGGCGTTTCTCGCCGAAGACAAACTGAAGACCTCGTCGCTCAGGCCCCCGCAGATAACTATGCTCGGCAGCGCGCTCGGCTATCCGCGAGCCTGGTTGACGGTGGACGAGGCGGTCGAGACGCTGGAAGACGCGAGGAGAGGAGCCGCCGGTGGCGTATAGCATCTCCTACCAGGACAGGGGCACGTTCGTACACCGGCTGGACCCCCGGGTCAAGCTGCTCTGGTGGCTCTCGATCAACGTCACGCTGACCACCTGGAATGACCCGACGTTCCTGTTGCTGCTGCTGATAAGCGTGTTCGCGTACGCCCGCCTGGCCGGTGTCCCGATCAGAGAAAACATCAGGCACCTCTTGCCCGTTCTGCCGTTCGTGGCCTTCGTGGTAGTGGCGAACGTGGCCTTCTGGAGACCCCCCGATCCCGGCCAGGCGCACCTGATCGGGAATATCGTCGGGGAAAACTTTCCGGTACTGCCGAAGATACCGTTCTACTGGGAGACTCTGGTATTCAGCGCGGGAACCTTGATCCGGTTGCTGATCCTGGTGCTCAGCGCGCTCGTCCTCATAAAAACGGTATCCCCCTCCGAGCTTGCGCTGGCGATAGTCAAGACGGGCGTTCCGCCGGAGATCGGGATGGCGCTTTCGATGACGATAGCCTACATCCCGGTGGTCATCGGGCAGTTGACCGCCGTGATGGAGGCGCAGCAGGCCAGGGCCTGGAAGACGAACGTGTCGAATCCCATCGCCCGTTTCCGCGCCTACGTGCCGATCGCGGTGCCCACCTTCTTCCGCTCCTTCCACGCTGCAGAAGCCATGGCCTCCGCGATGATGTCCCGCGGCTTCGGCTACGACGTGGACAACCGCACGGAGTTGAAGCCACTCCGGTTCCGGCCCGTAGACTGGGCTGTTGCCGCAGGGTTTGTGACGTTTCTCGTGGCCGGGTTCCTCGTCGGTTTCTTCGGCATCGCCAAGTACACGTTCACCACGAGCTTGCTAGGTCTGGGTTAGAGAATGGTTTTTCTCCTGCTAGTCCTCGGGAGAGCTTCTAAAGAGTCCAGAGAGGGAGGGTAGAGTGACGAGATACCGCGTCTCGATAGACATAGGCGGCACCTTTACCGATCTCGTCGTCCACGACGAGGAAGAAAGGCGGTCGTTTACCGGTAAAGTTCTGAGTACCCCGGACGATCCGGCCCGCGGGGTGATAACCGGGCTTGAGGATCTGATCGAGGACCCGACCGATATCTCCTTCCTGGTGCACGGCACGACGGTTGGCCTGAACGCCTTCCTGGAACGGCGCGGGGCGCGGGTGCTGCTCATCACCACCGAGGGGTTCAGGGATGTCTATGCCATAGCCCGCGGCGACCGCAAGAAGCTCTTCGCCCTGCAGTACCGCAAGCCCGAGCCGCTCATTCCCCTGCAGGACATCCACACGGTTCGAGAGCGCATGCTCTACGACGGGATGGTAGAGGAGTCCATCCGCGAGGAAGACTTCGACCCCATCGTAGAGAAGGTGCGGGATGAGGGCATAGATTCGGTGGCGGTATGCTTTCTGCACGCCTACGTAAATCCCGAGCACGAGCTTCGGGCGCGCGAGATCCTGCGCAAGCGCGTACCCAGACTATCGGTGACGCTCTCGCACGAGGTGGCCCGCGAGTGGCGGGAGTACGAGCGCGCCTCCTCAGCCGTGCTGAACGCTTACATCGCCCCGACCGTCGAGCGCTACCTCAAGAACCTCGAAGGCCAGCTCGAAGAGCGCGGCGTCGGCGCCAGGCTGCACGTGATGCAGTCCAACGGGGGCGTAATGACCGCCTCAGCCGCCCGCGACCTGCCGATTCAGACCCTCCTTTCGGGGCCGGTGGGCGGCACGATAGGCGGCGGCGCTTTGAGTGAGGCTCTGGGTCGGCCAAACCTGCTCTGCGTGGACATGGGGGGCACCTCCTTCGACGCGAGCCTCATCGTGGAGGGACAGCCTACGGTCTCCACGGAGGTCGAGCTAGAAGGTCTTCCCGTTCTGATGTCCCTCGTGGACATCCACACCGTAGGCGCCGGCGGGGGATCACTGGCCTACCTGGAGGCCGGAGCCCTGCGGGTCGGTCCGAGGAGCGCCGGGGCGGACCCCGGACCAGCGTGCTACGCTCGCGGCGGCACCCAGCCCACCGTAACCGACGCTAACCTCCTGCTTGGCCGGATGGATCCTAAATACTTCCTGGGTGGGGGTATGGACCTCGACGCCCGGGCCGCCGAACAAGCTGTAAGCGGCGTCGCAAGGGAGCTGGATCTCCCCACCGAAGAACTGGCCGAGGGGATACTGAGGATCATCAACGCCAAGATGGCCGAGGCGATGCGGACGATCACGGTCGAACAGGGCATAGACCCGAGAGAGTACACGCTGGTTGCCTTCGGCGGCGCGGGTCCCATGCACGCCGTCGCGCTCGCCAGGGAGCTGGAGATAGGTGAGGTCATAGTGCCGCCCGCGCCGGGCACCTTCTCGGCCTGGGGCATGCTGCAGACCGACATCCGCCACGATATGACCCAGACCTTCTACCAGCCGATGGATCCCTCGATCTCCGGTGAGCTTGAGTCCATCTACTCGAAGCTCGAAGAAGAGGCACAGGAAGTTTTGAGGGACGAGGGCGTGCCTTCGGAGCGCATGCATCTGGTGCGAACGGCGGATATGCGCTACGTCGGCCAGGAGTACTTCGTCAACGTGGAGCTGCCGCAGAACGGGAAGCTGACTGGGGAGAAACTCGACGAGCTCACCGAGAGGTTCCACGCAGCATACAAGACCCGCTACGGACACTCGACGCCCGGGGCTCCGGTCGAATTCGTAAACCTGCGGGTCGCCGCCCTCGGAGAGCTGGAGCGGAACGTGGCGGGATTCAAACCACCTGCAGGGGACGAGGCTCCCGTGCACAGCACCCGCGAGGTCATCTTCGAGGGCAAAACGTTGCCCACCAGGATCTTCCGTCGCGCCGAGCTTCCCGCAGGAGCGTGGATGGCCGGGCCGCTCGTGATAGAGGAGGACACCGCGACCACGGTGGTGCCGCCGGGGTGGGGAGCCAGGGTAGACGAGCTCGGCAACGTCATCATCGAGAGGGAAGGGAGCTGAGCATGGCGGAGATACGCACAGACCCTGTTACGACCGAGATCATCCGCAACCTCTTCCTCTCCTGCGCCCAGGACATGAACGCGACCATGATTCGGAGCGCCTACACCCCGATCATCTACGAGGGCAAGGACTGCTCGGTGGCTCTGCTGGACGAAAACGGGGACGTACTCGGCCAGTCCTCGGGGCTCCCGATCTTCCTCGGCAACCTGGAGGTCTGCGTAAAGCTCACCATCGAGCAGTTCGGACGCGAGGTCTTCGAGCCGGGCGACGTGTTCTACATGAACGACCCGTACCTGCAGGGCACGCACCTCAACGACTCCACCATCTTCGCTCCCATCTTCTACGGGGACGAACTTGTCGGGTTCTCGGCAACCCGCGCCCACTGGCTCGACGTGGGGGCCAAAGACCCCGGCACCCCTATGGACTCGACCGAGATCTACCAGGAAGGATTCCGCTGGGGCCCAACCAAGATCTACTCCCACTACGAGCAGCGGGAGGACGTGGTGGACCTTCTGCGGCGCAACGGCAGGTTCGGTTACTCGCTCATCGGCGACATGAACTCCCAGGTCTCGGCCTGCTTCACCGGGGAGGAAAGATTCAAGGTCATAGCGGACCGGTTCGGCGTGGATGCCATCCGCGCGGCCAGCGGGGAGATCTTCCGCCAGTCCGCCCAGCTCGACCGGGAGGCGGTCGCCGCTCTCCCCGATGGCACCTACACGGCGGAAGGCTGCCTGGATAACGACGGCGTGGGAGATGAGCCCGTGTGGGTGAGGGTTCGGGTAGACATCTCCGGAGAGGAGATGACCATAGACCTGGAAGGCACCTCCGAAGCGGCGGCTGGCCCGGTGAACTGCGGGATGGCGCAGACCATCTCGGCGGCGCGGGTGGCCTACAAGCTACTTATCAATCCAGATCGCCCCGTGGACGGAGGAACCTTCCCGACCCTGACCGTGCGAGTCCCCGAAGGCTCTATCCTGCATGCCAAAGAGCCTGCTCCCTGCGGCTGGTACTTCACGCCACTCGGGTTGCTTATAGACCTCATCGTCAAGGCACTCTCTCCGGTGATGCCCGATAAAGCCGCCGGTGCCCACTACGGCGACTCCATGGTGATCTACCTGGCAGGTATGGACCCGAGGAGAGATAACGCGCCGTTTCTTGCCCTCGAACCCACCCCCGGTGGCTGGGGCGCATTCGAGAGCGGTGACGGCCAGGACGGCCTCATAAACAACGTTAACGGTGGCTTCAAGGACATCCCCGTCGAGGTCTACGAGACCAAGTACCCGGTGAGGATAGGGTGCTACGGCTTCCGTCCTGACTCCGGCGGCCCCGGCAGGTCTCGCGGCGGTTGCGGCCTCTTCCGGGAGTACCGGCTCCAGACGGGCTGCAGCCTCTACCTCTGGTTCGAACGGTCCCGTACTCCGGCCTGGGGCCTGGAAGGTGGGCGCGATGCCCGCGGTCCGGAGGTAGTGGTAAGAAGCGACGGTTCGGAGCGGAGCATGCTCAAGGTGAACAATCTTCCTCTGAAAGCCGGGGACGTGGTAATCACCTACACCGGCGGCGGTGGTGGCTACGGCAATCCGCTGGAGCGAAATCCTGAACTGGTCCGTCGAGATGTGATCTCCGGTTACGTGACCCGAGAGGGCGCCGCTCGCGACTACGGCGTCGTCTTCACCGATGGGCTGGAAGTGGACGCCGAAGCCACAGCACGAAAGCGGGAGAAACTGGCAAAGGAAGGCTCATCATGAGCCTCGCAGAGCACCACAAGCGGCGCATCGGGCGTGTGCGGGAGGCGCTCCGGGAGCGGGGGCTGGAGGCGCTCTGGGTCGAGCCGTCCGTGGGGCTCTTCTACCTGACAGGACTTGAGCCGGTGAGTATGGAGCGTCTCTTCGGGCTTCTGATCCCAAGCTCCGGCGAGCTGCGGATGGTGGTGCCGTTGCTCTTGAGAGACGAGTGCAGCCACATGGACGATTCTGCGCAGATGATCGTCTGGGACGACTCGGAAGGACCCGAAAGGGCGGTCGAGATAGCCTTGAAAGACATCGCCAGGTTGCACGTTCAGGGTTCTCTGCCCTCGTGGATGCTCTTCCTGCTGCAGAAAGTGTGGCCTGGATTGCAGGTGGAGCAGGATCCGGGCATCCTCTCCGGGCTCAGGGAGCGGAAGGATGCGGGCGAGGTGGAGCTTCTCCGGAAGTCCGGGGAGATCACGGACGAGACGGTCGAGTGGGTGGGAACCCTCGACCTGGCAAATCTCACCGAGCGACAACTGGCTGGCAGGATACAGGCACGGTACATGGAGATGGGCCTGCGTCCGTCGTCGGAGGGTCTGATAGCTTCGGGAGCAAACGCGGCGATGCCGCACTACGTTGGCGGGGACGTACAGATACGAGATGACCAGCCGTTGCTTATGGATTTCGGCTGTGCGGTGGAGGGCTACTGGTCGGACATAACCCGCATCTACTTCCCGCGGGAACTCGACCCGGAGATAGAGGAAGTGTACGAGATAGTTTGCGAGGCATATGACACCGCTTTTGCCGCCATAGGGCCGGGAGTTCCGTGTGAGGAGGTCGACCGCTCGGCCCGCGCGGTGATCGAGAAAGCTGGTTATGGAGAAAACTTCTTGCACCGAACGGGCCACGGGCTCGGCCTGGAAGTGCACGAGGAGCCCTACATAAGGGAGGGCAACGAGAAGCCCCTTGAGGTAGGACACGTATTCAGTGTGGAGCCTGGGATCTACGTGCAGGGCAGGTTTGGTATCCGCTACGAGAACATAGTCTATCTCGGGGAAGAAGGACCGGAGCCCTTGAACCTTAGCCCGCGCAAACACTTTTTCGAGACCCAGAGAGGAGGTGCGACATGACCTCGGATCGAGCCTGGATATTCATTATCGTCCTGATAGCCCTGATCGGCATAGTAATGTTCTTCGTTGGTCCGAAGATTGCCGGGGGCTAGTCCCGGCATGTAAGCAGGAGAAGAGAGAATGTCAATAGAGTCAAATCCGGACGTCATTCACGAGGAGATCGGGCACGACGACTACTCGCTGTCGAGGGTTCCCGTGTCCGAGCGTTATTCCTGGTGGACCGTAGCACTCCAGCGTTTCGGACAGCTCTCGGCGCTGTCGCAGTTTTTGCTGGGCGCGACATTGGGTTTCGGGATGACCTTCTGGTCGGCGTTTCTGGCGTTGACCCTGGGGGCTGTGATCCTGGAGGTGGTGGCGATCCTGGTCGGTATCGCAGGGCAGCGCGAAGGCTTGAGCACCTCTGTTCTCTCCCGGTGGACGGGATTCGGACGCTACGGATCCAGCCTCATCGGTCTGGTCTTCGCCGTCAGCCTGATCGGCTGGTTCGGCGTGCAGAACGCCGTGTTTGCCGAGGGCGTCCATTCGCTGGTGGGAGGTCTTCCTATCTGGGTCTGGTCGATTATCACGGGGCTGGCCGTCACGCTGGTCGTCGTCTACGGGTTTCTCTCCATGGCCTGGGTCGCCTACATAACCGTGCCGGCCTTCCTCCTGCTCGCAGGCTACTCGATAGCGAGCGCCCTGCAAAACTACAGTCTGGGAGATCTGGTCTCCTCTCCGGCACCGGGCAAGGAACTCAGCCTCGCCGCCGGGGCCACTATCGTCGCCGGGGGCTTCATCGTCGGGGCGGTTATCACGCCGGATATGACCCGCTTCAACCGCTCTGTGGCTGATGTGGTCAAGCAGACCGTGCTCGGTATCACGCTCGGCGAGTATACGATTGGCTTGATCGGGGTTCTGCTCGCGCACGCGGTCAAGAGCGAGGACGTCATAAAGATCGTCACCTCGACCAGCGGTGTGATCGGCACGATCATACTCGTGGCGGGGACCCTGAAGATCAATGACTGGAACCTCTACTCATCCTCGCTCGGCCTGGCAAACTTTGTTGACACGATCTTCGGCAGGCGCTTCAACCGCGCGGCGATCACCATCGCGATAGGCGTGTTCGGGACCGCGCTCTCCGCGGTAGGCATCCTCCAGCAGTTTCAGGGGTTTCTTACCCTGCTCGGCGTCGGCGTACCCCCGATCGCCGGGATCATGGTCGTGGACTACTTCATACTCCGGCGACACCGGAGCAGGCTCGCGGAGAGCGCCCGCAGCGGTGCTCTACCCGCCCGCCAGGAGAAGCTGAACCCCGTTACCATCGGGGTCTGGATCATAGCCTCCGCAGTAGGCTACGTCTCCGAGGAGAAGTTCGGTATACCGGCCCTCAACTCGTTGCTTTGCTCCGGGTTGCTGTACTTCGTAGCCATGAAGGCTCTTGCTTCTGTCCAGAATCGCAGCCAGGTAGAGTTCAGCGAGACCGCCACCATTCGCTAGGCCCCGACCGGATTGCGCGAGTACATAGATCAGGAGAGTCTGGAAGATCTGGCCACCGGCGCCACGGTGCTGGGCGCGGGTGGCGGGGGAGACCCCTACCTGGGGAAGCTGATGGCCCGTCAAGCCATCGAGCTGCACGGTCCCGTGCGGCTGATGCAGGTTGCGGAGCTACCGGGGGAGGGCTTGGTGCTCCCCGTAGCCATGATGGGTGCGCCTACGGTGCTCGTCGAGAAGATCCCGAACGGTTCAGAGCTGGAGAGCGTGGTCCGCGCCATAGAAACTCGTCTCGGGCAGCAAGCGGTGGCGCTGATGTCAGCGGAGGCCGGCGGCATCAACTCTACCATCCCCATCGTAGCTGCAACTGAGCTTGGGTTGTCTCTGCTCGACGCCGACGGGATGGGACGCGCCTTCCCGGAGATCCCCATGTGCTCGATGAGCGTGCGGGGAATCTCCGCTACCCCTATGGCGCTCGCCGATGAGAAGGGTAACCTGATGCTCCTCGAAACGGTGGACAACGCCTGGACCGAGCGCCTGAGCCGCGCCGCAACCGTGGAGATGGGCGGCTCCTCGATAATAGCTCTGTATCCAATGACAGCGCGGCAGGCCACTTCGGCGGTGATATCCGGGACGATGAGCCGGGCGATCGAGATAGGGGAGAGGAGGCGTACGGCTCGCCAGCAGACACTCGACCCGCTTGGCGAGCTTCTCGAAGCGACTTCTGGAAAGATACTCTTCCGCGGAAAGGTGGTAGACGTGCTTCGCAGGACGGTCGGAGGCTTCGCCCGTGGGACCGCCAGGATCGAAGGCTTGGGCGAGGACACCGGGGCAACCTTGCAGATCGAATTCCAGAACGAAAACCTGGTGGCGCTTCGCGACGGCAAGCCGGTTGCCACCGTGCCGGATCTGATCTCAGTCCTCGACGCCGACACCCGAGCCCCTGTCACCACCGAGGGCATCTCCTACGGCCAGAGGGTGGAGGTCGTCGGCATGCCCTGCGCCCCGATCTGGCGCGAGCCTGGAGCGCTTGAGGTCGCAGGTCCCGGCTACTTCGGCTACCCGTTCGAGTACTTTCCACTGGAGGAGGTAGAAGCCTGATGCGTCTCGGCATAGATGTCGGAGGGACGAACACCGACGCGGTAATACTCGATGAGGGCAATCGTCTCCTCGCCAAGTGCAAGACCCCGGACACCGACGACGTGATAACCGGCATCGAACAGGCCGTCTCGGCAGTCGTGCAGGATGCCGATGTAGACCCTAAAGACATCACCCACGCAATGCTGGGCACCACTCAGGTGACCAACGCGATCATCGAGCGCCGTGGGCTGACCAGGGTAGGCATCCTGCGTCTCGGGGCTCCCGCAACAAAGGCGATAAGACCTCTAGCAGCATGGCCGGAGGATCTGCGGGACGCCGTGGAGGGTCCGGCCAGCATTCTGCCGGGTGGTGTCGAGTACGACGGCAGACCCATCTCCGCCTTCGACGAGACGGCGGTGAGAGATGCGGTAAGGGAGATGGAAGATGGCATCGAGGCTTTCGCCGTCTCCTCGGTCTTCTCGCCGGTTCGCGATGACGACGAGCGGCGAGCGGCCCAGATCATCCGCGAAGAAGCCGGCGAGGGGAAACCGATCTCTATCTCCAGCGAGATCGGCAGCATCGGACTCCTCGAGCGTGAGAACGCCACGGTGCTCAACGCCGCCGTTACGCCGGTAGCCCGGCGAGTGGTAGGGGCCTTCGAGGGCGCGCTCGAACGGCTCGGCATCAGCGCGCGCCTCTTCCTATCCCAGAACGACGGAACGCTCATGTCCCTGGAGTACGCTCTGCGCTACCCGATCCTCACCGTCGCCTGCGGACCGACCAACAGCATCCGTGGGGCGGCCTTTCTCTCCGGCATGTCCGACGCCATAGTCGTTGATGTGGGCGGCACCTCTACAGACGTCGGCGTGCTGGCCGGAGGTTTTCCGCGCGAGTCGGCGGTCGCCGTCGAGATAGGAGGCGTACAGACGAACTTCCGCATGCCAGACCTCTTCTCCCTCGGTCTCGGTGGCGGCTCCATCGTTAGAGCCGACGGCGCGGCTGGGGTACGCATCGGGCCGGACAGCGTAGGGTACGCCCTCACCGAGGAGGCTCTCTGCTTCGGCGGAAACACCCTGACCATGACGGACATAGCTGTGGCACGGGGAGTGGCGGAGATTGGGGAGCCCGATCGGGTAAGCGTGGCGCGCGAACTCGTTGATGCGGCACAAGAGCGCAGCCGGGCGATGTTCGAAGAGGCGGTGGACCGAGTGAAGACCAGCGCCGAGGAGGTACCCGTGATCGCGGTTGGCGGCGGCAGCATCCTCTTCCCCGATGAACTTACCGGCGTATCCAGGGTCCACAAACCCGAGCACTTCGAGGTGGCAAATGCTGTCGGTGCCGCCATCGCCCAGGTGTCGGGCACGGTAGACCGGGTGTTCTCGCTGGCGGAACGTTCGAGAGAAGACGCGCTGGAGGAGGCGCGCAAGACCGCTTTCGAGGATGCGCGCCGGGCCGGGGCCGACGAGGACAGCCTGGAAGTGGTGGAGATCGAGGAGGTACCGCTGGCTTACCTTCCGGGAAACGCCGTGCGGATAAAGGTCAAGGCGGCAGGACGCCTCAAGAGCTACCAGGGAGGATAAACCCTTTGCGCGAGATAACGACCCAAGACCTGGAGAACCTGGCCGTGGGAGCAGCCATTTTGGGCACCGGGGGCGGGGGGGATCCCTTTATAGGCATGGTTATGGCGCAGCAGGCAATCGAGGAAGAGGGTCCTGTTTCGCTCATGGACCCGGACGAACTGGAAGACGAGGCGCTGGTCTTGCCCACGGCCATGATGGGAGCGCCTACCGTGATGATCGAGAAGATCCCCGAGGGAATGGAGGCGGTGCGGGCGCTCCGCGCCGAGGAACGCATGCTGGGCCGAAAAGCCGACGCCACCTCCCCGATAGAGTGTGGCGGGGTGAACTCGCAGATTCCCTTTGCTGCCGCGGCGCGGGCGCAACTTCCGGTGGTGGACGGGGATGGGATGGGTCGCGCCTTCCCGGAGCTTCAGATGGAGACCTTTCACGTCTACGGCGTGTCGGGAACACCCGCTGTCGTCGCAGATGAGCGCGGCGCTGTCGTAACCATAGAGGCCAGAGACAACTACCAGCTCGAGTGGATCGCCCGCGGCGTGACGATCCGGATGGGCGGCCACGCGATGCTGGTGGACTATCCGATGTCCGGAGCGGACTTCAAGCGCACCGCCGTCCGCGGTACGATCTCCATGGGCATCCAGATAGGCGAGGCGGTAGCCGGAGCCCGCAAGTCCGGCATGCATCCCGTGGAAGCCGTGTGTGCGGCAACCCAGGATACCATCTACGGCCGGGGCGTGGTGCTCTTTGAGGGCAAGGTCACCGACGTGGAGCGCCGCACGCGCGAGGGGTTTGCGGTGGGCCACGCCTTGTTGCAGGGTCTCGGCGATTACGAGAAGAGTCATCTGGAGGTGCGTTTCCAGAACGAGAACCTGGTGGCGATCCGGGACGGGGAGACCATCGCGAGCGTGCCCGACCTCATCTGCCTCCTGGATAGCGAGCGGGCGACCGCGGTGACCACGGAGCGGCTGCGCTACGGCCAACGTGTCACCGCTATCGGTATTCCGACACCCGAGATCATGCGCTCAGCGGAGGCCCTGCGGGTGTGGGGGCCGGAGGCGTTCGGCTACGAGAATCTGAACTTCATGCCCCTGGAGCAACGCTTTGCCGGCTACTACAGAAGATACGGTGTCCCCAAAGAGAAGGAAAAACATCTCAGTACCTCGCCGAAAGCATGATTGGAGTACCTTGAGCCTCGAACCTGCCAGGGGGGTAAAGATGCGCGTGGCGACTGATGTGGGGGGCACCTTCACGGACGTCGTGTACTTCGACGAGCGGACCGGGAGACACGGGACCGTCAAGGTGGACACCACCCCGCCGGATTTCGAGCGAGGCGTTATCTCCGGGTTGCATAGAGCTGGCTTGGATCTCTCGGAGATAGAATTCCTCACTCACGGTACCACGGTGGTTATCAACGCGCTGACGGAGCGCAGGGGAGCCAGGACGGGCCTCGTTACCACCCGCGGCTTCCGCGACGTGCTGGAGATAGCGCGCGGCAACCGGCCCGACCTCTACAATTTCTACTTCTCCAAGCCAAAGCCTTTCGTGCCCCGGTATCTAAGGAAAGAGGTCGCAGAGCGCCTCGATCACAAAGGTAACGTTCTCATCCCCCTCGACGTCAGGGAACTCGAATCCGTGGCAGGTTTTTTCAGGGAGGAGGGTGTGGAGGCGGTCGCGGTCTGCTTCCTGCACTCCTACGCCAACCTATCCCACGAGATGGAGGCTACTCGCGTCCTCAAAGAACTGCTGCCCGGCGTGTCCGTCCTCCCTGCGCATCAGATCACGCGGGAGTGGAAGGAGTACGAGCGGACGAACACGGCTGTGCTCTCCGCCTACGTTCATCCGGTGGCGAATACCTACCTCGACTCGCTGGAACGCAAGCTCGGTCAGGAAAAGTTCGGGGGCAGGCTCTTCGTCATGCAGTCGAACGGCGGAAGCGCCACCGTGCGGGCGGCACGAAGCAACCCCATCGCGATGGTCGAGTCGGGGCCGGTGGGAGGGGTGCTCGGGGCCGTGGCCCTGGGCGAGATGATAGGCGAGCCGAACATAATAACCCTGGACATCGGCGGCACGACCGCCAAGTGCTCCCTCGTGCAGAACGGGGAAGTCCGGGTGAACACCGGGTACAAGATCGAGCACTCCCGCACCAATCCTGGCTACCCGATACAAACCCCCGTGATAGACATCGTGGAGATAGGCAACGGCGGCGGGAGCATAGCCTGGCTCGACGAGGCAGAAGCCCTGCACGTCGGACCGAAGAGCGCGGGGGCCGTACCGGGACCCGCAGCCTACGGGCGCGGTGGCGAAGAGCCCACAACCACGGACGCCAACCTCCTGGCCGGCCGCATAGACCCCGACTACTTCCTCGGCGGGGAGATAGTCCCGGACATGGACGGCGTCCGGAGAGCCCTGGGAAGGATCGCGAACAGGCTCGGAGCCGGAGTCGAGGAGACTGCACGCGGCATTATACGGGTGGCGAATGCCAACATGGTCAACGCGCTCAAGCTGGTCTCTTTGAACAGGGGTCACGATCCCCAGGACTTCACCCTCGTGGCTTTCGGCGGGGGAGGCGCGATGCACGCGGCCACGCTTGCGGCGGAGCTCAACGTTCCAAAGATCGTGGTGCCCACCGACTGCGCGGTCTTCTCGGCCTGGGGCATGCTCCAGACCGATCTGCGCCGCGACTACGTGCGCACCCGGGTAGGGCGGCTCGACAGAGTTTCCCCGGAGGAAGTGGCTGACGTCTTCGAAGACCTTGAGCGTGCGGCGGCTGCGGAGTTCGCGGAGGACGGCGTGGGAGCCGGGCGCCTGATCTTCGACCGCTACGCGGATATGCGATACGCCGGGCAGGAGCATACCGTCAAGGTGCGTTTCCCTGCCGGCGTGGTGGACCCGGAGAAGCTAGCAGAAGCTACCCGCCGCTTTCACGAGGCCCACGAGAAGGAATACGCGTTCCGGCTGGACTCGCCGGTGGAACTGGTCAGCTATCACCTAGCGGTCTACGGAACAATGAAGAGGCCGCAGGTGGCAAAGCTGAAGCGCGCCAGCAGGAAGATTGCCGATTCGATCAGGGGCTCCCGCGAGGTGGACTTCGACGTTTATGGCATCCACCGGGCCGATGTTTACGAGCGTTCATTGCTGGAGCCAGGCACCGAGCTCTTTGGGCCAGCCGTCGTGGAGGAGCCGGCCACCACTGTCGTGGTCTTGCCGGACCAGCGGCTTGTGGTAGACGACTACGGCAACCTGCACATACATCTGAGGTAGGAGAAGCGGATGGCGGGAAAACCGGTAGACCCCTTCACGCTGGAGATCATCAAGAACTCGTTGGTCGCGCTCGGGGACGAGATGTTCTACGCGCTGCAACGAACGAGCAAGAGCCCCATCATCTACGAGACGCTCGACTACGCCGTGGGAGCGACAGACGCCCGCGGAAGCCTCATAGCCCAGGGCAACGGGGTGACAGGATTTCTGGGGACGCTGGATACGGCTGTCTCGGGTGTGCTGGAGAAGTTCGGCAAGGAAGGACTACAGCCGGGGGATGTGATCATAACCAACGATCCCTATGGTGGAGGCGGCACGCACCTCTCCGACGTCTCTCTCATAATGCCCGTCTTCTACGGAGAGGAGATAGTGGCCTTCGTCGCCAACAAGGCGCACTGGACGGAGGTTGGCGGCAAGGACCCCGGATCGTGGACCACCGATGCCACCGAGGTCTATCAGGAGGGGCTCCAGTTCCCGAACATCAAGCTCTTCAGCCGAGGAGAGCCCGACCGCGCCCTGCTCGACCTCATATCCGCCAACGTGCGCTTGCCGGACATGACCCTGGGAGACCTGTGGGCCGGTGTAGCCGCGCTCCGGGTTGGCGAACGGCGCTTCCTGGACCTATACCGGAAGTACGGAACGGATACGATACTCGCCTCTATCGAGGAGTTGCTCGATTACGGTGAGGAGATGGTCCGGCTGGAGCTTGCCAGGCTCCCCAGGGGCGTCTACGAAGCTGAGGACTGGATCGACGATGACGGCGTAGGCAACGGTCCCTTCCCTGTTAGGGTCAAGGTCACCATCACAGACGAGGAGTTCGTGGCCGATTTCACCGGCAGCCACCCGCAGGTGGCCGGGCCGATCAACTGCACCTGGACAGGACTGATATCGGAGGTCCGCGCCGGGTTCAAGGCGCTCACCACCCCACACCTTCCCACGACCAGCGGGATGTTCCGGCCCCTGAAGATAGTCTGTCCACCGAAGACCATCTTCACCGCCGAGCGCCCCGCTCCCGTCTCGACGTACTGGGAGACGAAGCGATACGCAGTAGACCTCGTATGGAAGGCGCTCGCGCCGCACGTCCCTCACAGGTTGCCTGCCGGGCACTTCCTGTCGGTCTGCGGTACGGTCCTCGCGGGAACCCACCCGGACACCGGGGAGCTTTTCCTACTGGTGGAACCACTTGTGGGCGGCTGGGGAGCCGGACGCGACAAGGACGGCGAGAACGGCCAGTTCTGCGTCGGTGACGGAGAGACCTACAACATACCCGTCGAGGTGACGGAAACCAGGTACGGCGTGCTGGTCGAGCAGTATGCCTTCCACAACGAGGACGGAGGTGCCGGAGAATACCGCGGGGGGAAGGGCGTCGTCCTGGATTACCGAATCCTCTCGGAGGGAGCTTTCCTTACGGCGACCTTCGGCCGGCACAAGTTTCTCCCGTGGGGGATGGCTGGTGGTCAGGACGGTTCGCGCAATTACATCAAGGTCATCAGGAGAGACGGAGGCGAAGAGGTGTTCGGAAAGGTAGCGCGCCTGCGCCTCGAAAGAGGCGATCTCGTGCGCCTTGTGACGGGAAGTGGGGGTGGCTACGGGGACCCTCGGAAACGTCCCAGAAAGAAGGTAGCTGAAGATCTGAGAAATGGGTACATCACACCCGCTCAGGCGAGGAATCTCTACGGATACGGGGTAGATCGGGGATACGCTTTGTAGATGGTTGTATCACCAGTGTTTGAGTCGCCCGAGACGGAGACCAGCTAGTTGAGGCATCCCTACTCGTTCGAGAAACATCTGTCTTTTCGAGAACTGTAATCCACAGCAAGCGAGCGGTTCTTCTACTCCGAGGTCCTGGCCTGCGACCAGCTCGAGGCCATGACTCGACTTTGCCGTCCTGTACCACCACTACCCGCCCAATGAATTGAGGGGTGAAACCTTTCCGTTTAAGGCATATAGTTGGGTCATCTTGCTCGCTCGCGAGCAGCCTGAACGCTGTTTAGCACCTGGCGTATGCTTCCGCAGGAGGCTTCCAGTAGCTCGCGCGCCTCGCCTGCTGCTATCTTTGCCTTGCCCATCACGATGGCTACTTTGACGGAGCCGTCTGCCTTACGCAGAAGATCTTCGGCTTCGTTTTCGGATACACCCGTGATCTGGCAGACGATACGCCGGGCTCTGTGCTTCAGCTTCTCGTTGGTAGCCTGCAGATCCACCATCTGGTTTTCGTACACCTTGTGCAGGCGCGTGAAGGATGCGGTGGAGAGCATGTTGAGCACCAGCTTCTGCGCGGTCCCGGCCTTCAGACGGGTCGAGCCGGTGAGGACTTCCGGTCCTGTAACGACTTCTATTCCCACGCGCGCTACCCTGCTCAACTCGCTTCCCGCGTTGTTGCTTATGCCCACGGTTGCACACCCCGACTCCGAAGCGTGCCGGATTGCGGCCACGACATACGGCGTGCGACCGCTGGCGGCCAGCCCCACAACGGCGTCTTTCGGACTGAGATCTAGAGATCCGAGATCCCGGGCGGCGGCGCTGCGGTCATCTTCGGCGCTCTCCACCGCACGGGCGGTTGCGGTCGTTCCGCCTGCGACCAGCGCCAGCACGCGCTCGGACGGGACGCCGAAGGTGGGGGGACACTCGGCTGCGTCCATGGCGGCGATGCGCCCGCTGGTCCCCGCGCCCACGTAGATCCAACGCCCCCCAGCCCGCCAGGTCCCAACGAGCAACTCTACGGCTTCGGCGATGGAAGGCAGGGCTTCGGCGATGGCCTCGGGAACCTTGCGGTCCTCCTCGTTCATGAGGTGGAGAACTTCTTGCACGGACATCTCGTCCAGCCTTAGGCTGTTCGGGTTCTGCTGCTCGGTGGTAGGAAGTTTATCCATTAACGGCGTATCCTCCTTGATGGTGTGCGGGAGGGGCTAGGACGACCGCGCTCCGGTTGCGAAGCTCTTCGCCCTCCTGCAGTGGGGAGAGGCCGCGGGGCTCGGGCAAGGCGAAGACGGCGAGGAGCACGACTACGGCCACCGCGACGAGGTAGACCGCGAGCGATATATCGCTGCCGGTGCGCACCACGAGGAAGGACGCCACCAGAGGGGCGCTTCCGCCGAAGATCGCGTAGGCGGCATTGTATCCGACGGAAGCACCGCTGTAGCGCACCCTGGTGGGGAAGATCTCCACCAGAGTAACGACCACGACCGAGACCACGAAGCTCCACGGGAGGGCCACAAACAACTGCCCGACCATAGCCCCGAGAACCCCTGAACCAGACGCAGAACGGCGAGCAGTACCAGGGCAAACAAACCCACCAGACCTACGGTCGGCAAGAAGCCTATGAGCGTTGTTCCACCGCCCATGAGGAGCACGATCGCCGCCAGCACGTTGCGGCGGCCTATCCAGTCTCCCAGGCTGCCCCCAGAAGATCCCGCCGAGCAGGCGCGCGAGAAACGCGACACCGTAGAGCGCAAACGCGGAGATCACCGCGGCGCTGGCATTCCCTTTAGGGAAGAAGAGGGTCGCGATAACCGGAACCGAGTAGGAGTAGATCGCAAAGTCATACCACTCTACGAAGTTGCCGACGCTGCCCGCCGCAAGCGCCCTTATTACCTCTCCCGTACCCCGAATCGTCCTCCTGCCACTCCCGACTTCTGAACCAACGGTCACTGTCTTTCCTTTGGTATAGACAACAGATCATTTGCATGAAATGAGAGGGTACAGAAAACGTTCCTGTTTCGCAAGAAATCGGGAGCAGGACAAGGTCAAGTCCGTTAACGTGGTCGTGGTGCATCTGGGGTGATTCTTCGTTGCGACTGGGTCAGGCCGCGACGGTTTGCAGGGTCTGTTCGGCGGTCACCTTTGCACCACAGCTACGAACGCCGGTCTTCCGTAGCTTCGTGCCTAGCATCGACTACCAGCATCCAACGCTTGCGCAGCAACTTCCTGTGTTCGTCGCTAGGAGAACTGGTTTGAAAGTGGGTGGCCGGTCTTGCGTGGCCGTGTGACGTCACCGATCACGCGTCGTCGGTGCGGCTGGCGCGGAGCATCGCCCGGTAGGTTTGGGCCGGTGTGGGAGGCGGCGGCAGGGGATGGGCGCGTTCGGCGCGGAGCGCATCGCGCATCAGCCCCACAAAGCGCCGCCAAGCGTCCGGGGCATCATGGCGCATCGCCCGGACGACCCCGGCGTTCGCCATCAGGAGGAGCACAAGGTCTTCCGGGACGAAATCCGTGCGCAGCACGCCCTCCGCCTGGACGCGCCGAACCAACTCGCCGAAGCGGACAAAGGCCTGCGTTCTCTGCTCCTCCACCACGGGGTCGGTCGGGAAGGTTGTCGTCAGGATGTCCCGAATCCCCTGGTCGGCGGCCTGCATGGCGCATACGTGCTCGAAAAACTCGCAAAACCCCGCCCACGCGTCCGGAGCGGCGAGCGCCTCCTCCACCGCCGCGGCATACTCGGCCAGCTTGGGGGCGAAGCAGGCCACGATGAGGTCCTCGCGGCGCGGGAAGCGACGGTACAACGTCGCCTGCCCGACCCCCGCGCGCCGGGCGATCGCCTCGAGCGGCGCGTCGAGGCCGCGCTCGGCGAACACCTCGCGCGCGGCGGCAAGGATCCGCTCCCGGTTGCGTTCGGCGTCGGCTCGCAGGGTGCGCGCGCCCTGCTCATGGATGGGTCGTGGTCGTCGTGCCATAGCCAAAAGGGTACCATAAGTGGACATAGCTCTCCATTTATGGTAGGGTTCGGGTAAGTGGAGAACGCCCTCCACTTACTAGTTGCGATCACAGAGAGGAGCACCATGCGCGCATTCGTCTTGCCGGACTTCGAGCGCCTGCCCACGCTGGCGGACATCCCCACGCCGGAGGCGGGGCCGGGTGAGGTCCTGGTCCGGGTCCGGGCCTCCTCGCTCAACGGCTTCGACCTCTCCGTCGCCGCGGACAGGCTGCGGGGCATGATGGAGTACCGCTTCCCGGTAGTTCTAGGGAAAGATTTCGCCGGCACCGTCGCCGCCGTCGGAGCTGATGCCACCCGATTTGCCGTGGGCGACCCGGTCTTCGGGGTCGTGATGAAGCCGGAGCTCGGTGACGGCGCTTTCAGCGAGTACCTCGCCGTCGCGGAGGGATACGGCATCACCCGGATGCCCGAGGGGCTCGACGTCCACCAAGCCGGCGCGCTCGGCCTGGCGGGCGCGGCTGCCTGGGACTCCGTTGAGGCCGTGGCCCCGGCAGCCGGGGAGGCGATCCTCATCAGCGGCGCCTCCGGCGGCGTCGGCGCCATTGCCGTGCAACTGGCGGCGGCCCGGGGAGCGACGGTCATCGGGACTGCCAAACCTGGCGAGGAGAGCGCGTTCGTCCGTGACCTGGGTGCCGGACACGTCGTGGACTACACCGACGATCTCGCCAAGCAGGTCCGCGCCATCCGCCCCGGCGGCGTCGAGGCGGTGATCCACCTCGCCGGCGATGCCCCCCAACTTGCCGACCTGCTGGTGCCCGGCGGCCGGTTCGCCTCCACCCTCGGCGTCGGTTCCGACCAGCTCGGGGGGCGGGACGTGCGCGCCACCGCAGTCATGGCCAATCCCGAAGCGGCCACGCTCGACCGGCTCGCGGCGGACGTCGTCGCCGGCACGCGCGGCAAGCTGGCGGCTCCGTCTCCTAGCCGCATGCGCACCCGGGAGGATTCCATGCCCGTCCTTGCCATCGTCGGGGCCGGTCCCGGAATGGGGCTTGCCATCGCCAAGACGCCCGACGCGATCGCGCTGCTCTATTGGGAGCTGCATACCCAGCGCGACAAAATCGAGAAGGTGTTCACGCCGAGCGGCGGGGAGCAGCTGATCTCGTGACCGAGCCGACGCCACTGCGCGCCGGCCGCCTCACTCGGGGTGCCGCCAGGGATCACGCGGTGGCCGTCGCCACTCCCGGCAACACGCTCACCGCGCTACCGATACACCACTTTGCCGGACGCCACTCAGGACAATTACTGTGAACCCGTTGCTGCTTGCCCCGCGGGGTCATCATGCGGAATTGGTATGGACGTATAATGGTCATTATCTATGTTCTGGTGAGTTGGAGCGTCGCACGAAGGCGGAGGAGGCCCGATGGCGAGGATTGACGTCAACAGTCCCGTGCCCAAGTACTACCAGCTCAAGGAGATTTTGCGGGACATGATCGAGACTAAAAAGCTGGGAGCGGGGCAGGTCATTCCGCCAGAGAGGGAGCTGTGCGAGCGGTACGGGGTGAGCCGGATGACGGCCCGCCAGGCGGTGATAGAGCTGGTCAACGAGGGGCTTCTCTACAGGGTGCAGGGACGGGGCACCTTCGTCGCCGAGGCCAAGCTGCGGCAGGGGACGGGACGATTGACCAGCTTCACCCAGGACATGCAAGAGCGCGGCATGCAGGTTTCGAGCGTGGTGCTCGGGATCGAGGTCGAAGAAGCCGGTCCGGTTGTCGCCCGGATGCTAAGGATAGACCCTGGAGATCGGATCATCCGCGTGAGGCGCGTGCGCAACGCGGATGGAAAACCGATGGCCCTGGAGACGAGCCATCTGCTCTACGAGGTGGCGAAGGGCATCCTCGAAGTTGACCTCTCCGAACACTCGCTCTACGAGCAACTGGGCAGGATGGGGGTGCGCATCGCCTCAGCGGAGCAGAGCTACGAGGCCGTTCTGGTAAATGATTTCGAGAGCGGGCACCTCGGCGTACCGGCCGGCAGCCCCGCCATGCTCATAGAGCGGATCACGTTCGATTCCGAGGAGAGGCCGTTCGAGTACGTCAAGAGCGTCTACCGGGCAGACCGCTACCGCATCACGACGAGGCTGGAGTCCTGAAAAATATTGAACGTTATCGGCGTCATGTCCGGGACTTCCTTCGACGCCATCGAGGCGGCTGCCGCGGACCTGCGCTTCCAAAGCGAAACCCTCGTTTTGCGTCCTCTAGGATCGCGCAGCTTCGCCTATAAGCCGGACCTGCGAGCCGAGATCGCCGCTGCGCTGCCGCCCGCGACCACCAGCGCCGGGGCCATATGCAGGCTCGATACCCGCCTGGGGCAGGCTTTCGCCGCTGCGGCAGCCGAAACCGCGGAGTCGTTCTGCGGGGGATTGGCGGAACTCATCGTCTCGCACGGGCAGACCATATTTCACTGGGTCGAGGGCGGCAGGGCGCTGGGCACGCTGCAGCTCGGCCAGCCTTCCTGGATCGCCGAGCGTACCGGCTCGCCGGTTGTCTCGGACCTGCGCAGCCGGGACATAGCGGCGGGCGGGCACGGAGCGCCCCTGGTGAGCCTCTTCGACGTCCTGCTCCTGGGCAACGGACAAGGAACGCGCGCCGCTCTCAACCTCGGCGGCATCGCGAATCTCACGGTGGTGCCTGAAAAGGATTCTCCCTTCGCTTTCGACATCGGTCCGGCTAACGCCCTCATTGATGCCGCCGTCAGGCATCTCACCAGCGAGTTGGAGACCTGTGATAAGGATGGTCTCAGGGCCGCGCGGGGTACGGTGCACCGGGGATTGCTCCAGAAACTGGCGGAAGACCCCTACTTCGCCCGGAAGCCGCCGAAAACAACGGGCAAGGAGCACTTCAACCTGCCCTACCTGCTGGAAAGTACCTGGTCCTTCGGGTGCATCGAAGAGGACGACCTCATAGCGACCGTTACCGCCCTGACAGCCAGGACCGTCGCGGATGCCCTGGAACGCTACGGAGTAGATGAGGTCGCCGTTTCCGGAGGCGGGACCCGTAACCCCACGCTGATGAGCATGCTGCAAGGTGAGGCTCCCGGCGTGCGCTGGCGAAAGATCGAGGATTGGGGCATTCCGTCGGAGGCGAAGGAGGCTTACGCTTTCGCCGTGCTCGGGTTTCTCTCGTTTTACGGTGTTGCGGGAACCATACCGGCGTGCACCGGAGCCGGGCACGCGACCGTGCTCGGCAGCATCACTCCCGGCCATAATAGGCCGCTCGCTCTGCCCGCTTCGTTCGAGGGCGAGCTGAAGCAGATCAGGGTGGAGGCACCCGCTGGCGGGAGTATTTAGACCGTACTTTTGTTGCTCGGTCTGCTCTCGTGGTGCAGCCGATCCAGCGCGGTGACGTAGTAAGTATAACTGTGGCCTGAATCCGCGCTTTTGTCGGTGAAAGACTGCGTGTTCTCCCGTTTGCCGTCCGTGCGTACGGCGGCCAGGATATGCTTCGGGTCCTCGAAGTCGCAGGCGGCGCGGCTACGTCTGCCGTCGAAGCGGTAGATGAGGTAGTAAATCGGGGCTTTGCCGGACTTCGCCGCCTGCCACTCCAGCCTGACGCCTTGTGAGGTCCGCTTTGCGCCCTGGATCCCCGGCTTGCGCGGAGCGCCACCGCCGAGCCAGCGCATGACGGGCACGAGCGCCACGTACCTGTACAGGCGATTCTTCAGGCGATCCCTGAAGCCAAGCGGGTTGCTCATGATGCTCGTCATGCTGAAGTAGATGTCGCCCTTTACTTCCGGGTAGCGCCGGTTGAACCGCAGGTGGCTCGGCATCTCGTCGGGGTCGTTCCACGCCGCGTTGTCGTTGCCGATCTTGTACGCCGCCTGACCGATGTAGAGGTGGACGTTGCTCCCCCTGACCTCATGTGACCACCAGGGGACAAGGACGTTATAAGCCGCTGGCTTGTAGCCGATGTTCCAGTAGATCTGGGGTGCGATGTAGTCCAGCCAGTTATTCCGGATCCAGGTTCGCGTATCTGCGTAGAGGTCGTCGTAGCACTCCAGGCCGTTCGTGTCGGAGCCGGTCGGATCGGTGGACTTGTTGCGCCAGATGCCGAACGGGCTTACGCCAAACTTGGCGTAGGGCCTGGCGCGTTTGATCTCGTGCGACATCTCCCGGATGAGCTGGTTGACGTTGTGGCGGCGCCAGTCGGCTTTGTTATGGAAACTGCCGCCGTACTTGCGGTAGGTGCCGTCATCCGGGAAGCTCTCCCCGCTTATGGGGTAGGGGTAGAAGTAGTCGTCGAAGTGTACAGCGTCTACGTTGTACTTCCTTATGACTTCCAGAACCGACTCTTCAATAAGCCGCCGCACTCCCGGAATGCCGGGGTCGAAGTACAGCGCGCCGCCGTATTTGACAACCCAATCTGGATGCTTGCGTGCGGGGCTGTCCGGTGCGAGGGCATTCATGTTGTCGTGCAGGCTGATGCGGTAGGGGTTGAACCAGGCGTGGAACTCCAGGTTGCGCTTGTGGGCCTCCCGGAGCATGAACGCCAGCGGGTCGTAGCCAGGGTCCTTGCCCTGCCTGCCCGTCAGGTACTCCGACCACGGCGCGTACCGCGAGGGATAAAATGCATCGGCTGCGGGGCGGACCTGCACGACAACGGCGTTCAGGTTCAGAGAAGCTGCCACATCCATCAGGCGGACGAACTCCCGCTTCTGCTCATCCACAGATAGCCCCGGCTGCGAGGGCCAGTCTATGTTCTCCACCGTTGCGATCCAGACCCCCCGGAACTGGCGCTTGGGCGTGGCCGCCGGAACGGAGCAACCCGTTCGCTTGCTCTCATTTCTGGTCTCTTGCATGGATGCACCCGGCGCTGCGACGCCGTAGATCGCCGCTCCAGTAAGCCCGCTACCCGCGAGCCGGAGAAAGTTTCGGCGCGTTAGAGCCTTGTCCATGATCCCCCTCCCTGTGCTTGTATCTTTGATTATACACTCTAGCGCATACAGCCTTAAGGGCAAGGGCTGATCGTTGCGAGAGCCTTGCGGTCGTGCTTTACTGCTACTATTGTATATACCAATTGCGAAGACGCGGGAGGGCGGGTTCGCTTCATGGTTTTTCGGTGTAGCGAGGGGAAGCTGGCTCATCACGAAGACTAGAGCCGACCGTCAACGGGGGGTGAGGAAGTGAAGGGGAGAGGGACTGTCGAGGAACGAGCGGTAAGCCGCCGGGATTTCTTGCGTATGGGTGGCGCCGGGCTTGCCGGGATGGGTTTGCTCGGTGCGGCTGCCTGCGGCGGGGGAGCGGGTGCCGGGTCCAGCGGCGGGAAGCCTTCGGGTTCGATCAAGGTCTGGATCATGCAGCCTGGCTCGAACGAGTTGGAGGGTTTGATCCGGGGTTTCGCGAAGGACTTCCAGAAGAAAAACCAGGGCACCAAGATCGAGCTTCAGTTCGTGCCCTGGACGAGCGCCCACGACCAGTTCGTAACCGCCGTAGGCGGGGGACAGGTCCCGGATCTGGCCGAGATGGGCACTACCTGGACGCCGGAGTTCGCTTCTCTAGGCGCGCTCGCGGAGCAGAAAGAGAAGCTATCCGGCAAGTATGTCGAGAGCCTCATCGAGAGCGGCAGGGTGAACGGCAAGGTCTACGGGTTGCCCTGGTACGGCGGGGCGCGGGCCCTGATCTACCGCAAAGACGTCCTCGACAAGCTCGGCCTCAAGGCCCCGCAGAGCTGGGATGACATCGTCAAAGTCGGGGAGACCGTCAAGAAGAAGACCAGACTCTACCCGTTCGGGGCCATCGGCAACGACGAGCACCAGTACCTGCCGATGGTGTGGCAGGCAGGAGGTGAGATCGCCGTGAAATCCGGCGGGAAGTGGCGCTCGAAGATGGACTCGCCCCAGGCGGTAAAAGCGTTCGGGTTCTACGCCGATCTCTTCCGCAGGCACAAGTTTTCCCCGGCCGGGGCGCTCAACTGGGACTCTCTCGATCTCCGCAAGTCCTTCGTGACCGGAGATATGGCAATGATGCTCGGCGGCGGCTGGGACGTATCCGGCATCCTGGCCGAAGCCCCGAAGCTGAAGGGCAAGATCGGCACCGCCCTCACTCCCAAAGGTCCCGCCGGAAACCGGGACGCGTTCGCTGGCGGCAGTCACCTCGTCGTGTTCGAGGGCTCACAGAACAAGACGCTCGCCAATGCGTTCGCCAGGTTCATGCTCGCACCCGAGCGGGTGAGCGAGTACGCGGACAAGCTCGGCTTCCTGCCTGGCACGATCGCAGGCATCAAGAAGTCCAGTAGCAGGAATGATCCACTGTTCCATCCGTTCACCGACCAGTTCGTCAACATGTCGCGCACCTACCCGCCGGTCCCGCAGTGGGGTGGCTTCGAGGGAGATGAGCTATTCGTGGGCGCGATGCAGCAGATCATGGGCAGCAAGCAAACCGCTAAACAGGCGCTCGCAGAGGTAACTACCAAGATGAACCAGGCTTTCAAGAAGAAAACTCAGTGATCGAAGCCAAAAACACCGGCCAGCGACGGAGGCTGCTGCGTCCCGCCCGCAGGCAGCGGAGGGGGCGCATGTACTTCGAGTCGCGGGTGCTGCCCTGGCTGCTCCTGCTGCCCGCGCTCGTGGTTATCTTCGGACTGATCCTCTACCCGGTCGTGAGGACGCTGTGGCTCTCGTTCACGGACGCGGGGCTGGCCTCGCTCGTCTCGGGCCAGATGGACTTCGTGGGGCTGCGCAACTACGCCGATATCTTCTCCGACCCCGAACTGCGGATGACCTTCGTCAGGACCGCCCTCTTCGGGTTTGCGTGCGTGGCCGGGACGATGGCGCTCGGGCTCTCCGCCGCGCTGCTTTTGAACCAGAAGTTCAGGGGCCGGGTGGTGCTCGGCGTGCTCGTGCTGTTGCCGTGGGCGGTCCCGGCGGTGGCCGCCTCTATAGTGTGGAAGTGGATGTTCGACGACCAGTACGGCATCATCAACTGGGCGCTCTCCAGCGTGGGACTGAGCATGTTCAAAGGGTTCCCCTGGTTCAACGACTGGCTCCCGGCGTTTGTTGCGGTCGGGATCGTGGTCGTCTGGCAGTCATTCCCGTTCGTGGCGCTGATGCTGCTCGCCGGGTTCCAGGCTATCCCGCAGGAAGTCCTCGAAGCGGCGAAGTCCGACGGTGCCGGCGCCTTCCAGCGTCTGCGCCACGTTACCCTCCCGATGCTCAAGCCGCTCGTACTCGTGCTCATCGTCATCTCCACGATCTGGGACTTCAAGATCTTCGATCAGATCTACGTGATGACCGGCGGCGGACCGGCGCACTCGACTGAGGTGATATCCGTCGCCACCTGGCGGGAGGCGTTTACCCAGCTCGACTTCGGGATGGGCTCGGCGCTCGCCATCCTGCTGTTCGTCGTCCTCGCCCTCGTCACCATCATCTATATCCGCCTGATACGCGAGGAGGAGCTGGGATGAGACGCTCGTTCGCCGCTTCTCTGGGCCTGTATGCGGGAGCGGTCGCCCTGGGAGCTTTCAGCGTGTTCCCGTTTCTGTGGATGGTCATAACCTCGGTCAAGGGCAGCCAGGAGATCTTCACCCGCACTCCGGTGTTCGTGCCGCACTCGCCCACCCTCGGACGGTACGCGCAGGTTCTCGGCGGCGAGTTCGCCCGGGCGCTGCTGAACTCCGTAATCGTGGCGACGGGAACCACGGTCCTGGGGGTCTCCGTCGCCGTGCTCGCGGGCTATTCGCTGGCCCGGTTCCGGCTGCCCTTGAGGAGGTATCTGCTCATGCTCATCCTGAGTACCCAGATGTTCCCGCTGGTGGCTCTGATCATCCCGCTCTTCATAGTGATGCGCACGCTGGGATTGCTCAACACCTATCCGGGTCTGATCCTCGCCTACCTGAGCTTCACCGTGCCGCTCGCCGCGTGGATGATGCGCGGGTTCTTCCAGTCCATTCCGCCCGAGCTGGAGGACGCCGCGATGGTGGACGGAGCCACCAGGATGGGTGCGTTCCTGCGGGTCGTCCTGCCGGTCGCCGGTCCGGGGGTCGCGGCCACCTCCATCTACGCCTTCATCGTCGCCTGGAACGAGTTCCTGATCGCGCTCACCTTTATCAGCGACGAGCAGATGCGCACCCTGCCGGTGGCCCTGCAGTCGTTTATCGGCAGGGAGTCTACCGACTGGGGCGCAATCATGGCGGCGAGCGTGATCTTCACCCTGCCGGTGATCGCATTCTTCCTGCTGGTCCACAAACGGCTCACCCGCGGCATGGCTGCAGGAGCCCTGAAAGGATAAAAACATATGGGAGCTGGCGTCTCGTACTTCGGCAGCCGGATACTCCGCCACGTCGCCTCCGACATGGAAGACCTGGCGAACCGCGGCTTTACCGGCGTTCTGCACACCTTCTCGGAGAATGACCTGAACTACTACCGCGAGCAGATGCGGCGTATCGTGGAGGTCTCCCACGACGCCGGTCTTGAGGTGCAGATCGGGCCCTGGGGAGTGGGGCACGCCTTCGGCGGCGAGGCCGAGAGCCTTTTCACGGCCACCCACCCGGAGGTGGGGCAGGTCTTCGACGACGGCCGTCGCGTCGGGGCGGCCTGCCCTAACCAGCCCGCCTTCAGGGAGTTCATGCGCTCTTGGGCGGACGCCGCGATCGAGACCGGCGCCGACCGCATCTTCTGGGACGAACCCCACTGGGCGCACCCGACCCAGTTCGGCCTTCCGCCGGAGCGATGGAGCTGTCGCTGCGAGCGGTGCCAGGAGCTTTTCTCCGAGCGATTCGGCGAGCCGATGCCCGACGAGCTGACCCCCGAGGTCACCAGATTCCGCGAGGACTCGATGGTCGGCTTCATACGCGAGCTGGTCGGCCACGTCGCCGCGCGGGGGGTCGGGAGCACGGTTTGTCTCCTGCCGCTTACCGAAGGGCCGCAGGGACTCTCGGACTGGTCGCAGGTGGCCTCCGCGCCGGGACTCGGAATCCTGGCGACGGACCCGTACTGGAAATTTTTCGACTACCCGGCTGATGAGTTCGTGGGGAGCTTCGCCCGGCGGGTGCGGAGTCTGGCCGACAAGTGCGGTGTCGGGGCGCAGATCTGGATACAGGGCTATGGTCTCGGACCGGAGGACGAGGCCGACATCCACGCCGCCGTAGACGCCGCCCGCCGCGCAGGAGTAGACGACCTGTGGACCTGGGCTTACGAGGCTTGCGGCCACATGAGCTACCTCAAAACGCGCGAGCCCGAAAAAGTGTGGGCTATTCTCACCGAGGCGCTTACACACCCTGCTCCGTAAAACGTAGCCTGGATCGCCCCGAGGCGCTTTGTAACGGTAGGCCTCAAAACGCGCCAGAGCAACCGGAGTAGCCTTATCTCTTGGAATACTCCGGACATCCATGCAGGCTCACCCGACGTGTGACTACCGCGGTTTGAATAAAAGTGCCTCGTTTTCGTAAAAAATAGTTCATTTATAGTTCGTTTGGGGGATGCGTCGGGGGATAAGGTAACTCTATCCTTCCCTCAAGGAGAAGAAGAGCTTGGCGCCGTCGTGGCCGGTGAGTTGGGGTGCACTTTTGGGCGATGCAGCATCCTGCTGGAGTTTTTACACGAGGCTCCCTTTTGGGAAGCTGTGGCCTGCTCTGGCATGCGCTCTTGAGAAAGGAGGTGGGCGGGAGTTGAATCTTTGCCGAGTGAGTCCCTGATCCCAGACCCTCACAGGACACAAATTCCGAGAAAGGAGATACGCATGAGAAGCCATATACGGCTGGTTAGCGCCTTGCTTCTGGCCGTGATGCTCGCATTAGTCGTCGCCGGTGGCTCCGCACTCGCGAGAAGCTCCGCGAATGCCCGTTCCAGCGCGGCCAAAGCTCGCAACTTCAAGGTGCTGGTAGGAAAGGACCTGGAGGCTGGCAAGGGGAACTCCGCGGACGCAATGCGTTTCCTACCATCGAGGATCAGGGTGCATCGGGGGGATTCGATCACCTTTACGGGTGAGTTCCATACGGCGACAGCCCTGCCGGTCGGGACGAAGCCGGGCCCGTGGATTAACTCCCACGCCAGACACTTCGGGCAGACGTACTTCTTCCTGGCTGCGGATGATGAGCCTCACACCACCATCTTCAACCCCCGCGTCATCTACCCCAAGGGCTGCTCCCGGTCGGGATCTTGCACCTATAACGGCAAGAGCCTGGTGAACAGTGGCCTGCTAGGTCTTGTCACGCCGAAAACCACCATGAAAATCAACGCGGCCCCTGGCTCCTCGTTCTGGGTGATCTGCCTCGTGCATCCCCAGATGCAGATGCACGTCCGGGTAGTGCGGGCCAGCACCCATATCAGAACCCAGGCTCAGATCAACGCCAGTGTCAAGCGACTTGTCCGGCGTGCCACGGCCAACGCGACCGCGCTATGGAGCAAGCTCAACCACCAGCACAGCCACACCACCCCCTCGGGCAAGCGGGTGATTGACGCTTATGCCGGATTCGACACCAAGCATCTGGAGCTCTTCGGGATGTTCCCAAAGGTTTTGAATATCCACAAGGGACAGACGGTGGAGTGGCACTTCAACCAGATCCGCTTCGAGCCCCACAGTGTGGTCTTCCCGGCGAAGACAGCTCAGCAGATATCCACCGGTCCGCCACCGATGTGCGAAAAGAACAACGGCAGCGGTGATGTCCCGGCCAACCAGAACTTCACCTGCCCGGCGGGCTCTCATGGCCCGATCGAAATCGAGCTCGACCCTCGGATTCTGCAGCAGGGAGGCAATGGACAGCTTACCTCCACCACGGACTATGAGAACTCCGGGGCCAGGGGCGGTTTCGACATCCCCAACCACAAACCTTACTTCCTCACCTTCCCCGTGAGCTCGCCCAAAGGTGGCTTCCGCTACGCGTGCGGTGTGCACGGCTTGATGATGAGTGGTTTTGTGAAAGTCCGTTGACGTTCCAGCATCGCCCCTCGCAGGGCGTCGGTATTGGTGGGGACCTCATTTTGTTCCTGTGCTGACCGGCCTCCTGAAGCGGGGTAGACGCTGAGATGAAACGGTGAAGGGCGGCCTGTTATCCACCCTGTTAAAAAGAGAAGGCCTGATTCCCGGTCAAGGGCCTTCTCTTTTTGTGCTGCCCGATGAGCCTGCGATCGCGTGAGCGAAAACCGCCTCTGTTCCGTTGTGCGGCTGAACTCGGGAGACTTCTGCGGCATTATGAAGAGATCCCCCGACTGGTCGCAACAAGTCTAGGGTAAGGATTAGCTGTGTCAGGACGTTTGAGGCGGATGTCCTACGGATCTGGAGTCGAAGCAGGAGGTTTTGGGGAATGAGCAACTTTCTGACGGGAGGCGCGAGGGAACCCGGAGCGTTACGGAAGCTTCTGGATGAAAGACAAACGGTAGTCGCCCCCGGCGCCTACGACGCCCTGAGCGCCCGGCTGGTTGAGGAAGCCGGCTTTTGTGCTCTGTACATGACAGGCTTTGGAACCTCCGCCTCTCTTATCGGTCGCCCCGATGTGGGACTTCTGACTATGAGCGAGATGGTGGATAACGCCCGTAGGATTGTTGAGGCTGTAGGGATTCCTCTCATAGCCGATGCCGATACAGGTTACGGCAACCCCATAAACGTCATCCGCACCGTAAAGAGCTACGAGGCGGCTGGTGTTGCAGCCATACACATAGAAGATCAGCTCTTCCCCAAGAAATGTGGTCACATAGAGGGCAAGCAGCTCATCTCAAAAGAGGAGATGGCAGAGAAGATAAAGGCTGCAGCAGAGGCGAAGGAGAATAAGGATTTCATGATCATAGCCCGCACCGACGCACGGGCTGTGGAAGGACTGGAGAGAGCTTTGGAGAGGGGCAGAATCTACCGGGAAGCGGGGGCAGATGCGCTGTTCATCGAGGCGGTAAGGAGCGAGGAAGAGGCCGCTGAGGTTGCTGCAGAGTTTCAGGGTGTGCCGCTGCTTTTCAACTGGGCCGAGGGTGGGAAAACGCCGCCTATTGGCCTGGGACGGCTAAAAGAGATGGGATATGCGCTCATCATCTTCCCCATAAGCACGCTTCTGGCGGCGAGTTGGGGCATTAGGAAGGTGCTTGGGGAGATTCGCGAGGGTGGAACACCAGAAGCGATGCTTGAAGAGATACCTTCCTTTGAGGAGTTTCTGGAGTTCATAGGTCTTTCGGAGATAAGAGAGCTGGAGAAAAGGTTTGGAGGGGATAAAGCAGGGCGAGGGGCGTAGAAATGAATGACACTCGGGGCGCAAAGGAGCGTATCGCTTTTCTCCGCAGCCTGCGCGCCGTTCGCAGTTTCCGACCCGAGCCGGTTCCTGAAGGAGTTGTTAACGACATGCTCGAGGTGGCGCGGTGGACGGGGAGCGCCTCCAACCGCCAGCCCTGGACACTCGTGATCATCCGCGAGCGGGAGATCTTGCGAGCATTGGCGCGGATGGAAGGATACGCGAAGCATCTGGCGGGAGCGGCGCTGGGGATCGTGCCGGTGATGGATGGAGAACGGGAGGAGCAGGAGATATACGACGAAGGTAGGTTGTGCGAGAGGATCATGCTCGCAGCTCACGCGCACGGTGTGGGTTCCTCCGTTGGCTGGTTTGTGGGGAGCGGGGTGGACGAGGTGAAAGAGATGCTCGGCGTACCGCCGCAACGCCGGGTGCGGAGCGCGATATCCCTCGGATACCCGGACGAAACATCCCGCCGCAGGAGAATGGGACAGGCGCGCAAACCACTCGCGGAGATCGTGCGCGAGGAGCGTTATGGCTAGAATAAGACAACAGGCTTGAGAATTAGGATATCCGTTCGTGCCCGCGTCGAGAGAAAGAGAAGCGGCTAGAAAAACTCCTTGGGCGGGAGAACGGTGGAGCCCGGCCATGAAGGCTCAGAAAACCTGTGCTTCCCGAGAGCCAGCCCTACAATGGTGGAACTAAATACCTGAGCGAAGGAGGAGTGTGATGGACGAGGAGACGCGCCGGATCTACGAGCGCGCCCGGTTCGGTGGGAGCCTGAAGCTCGGAGCACGCCCGGCTGTGCTCGTGGTGGACCTGAGTTGTGGCTTTACAGATCCGGAGAGCGAGTTGGGCGCGGACCTCACGTCAGTCGTAGACGCTACGAACCAGGTGCTCGCCGCCGCCCGTGAGAGTGATTTCCCGATTATCTTTACCACCATCGGATTCGAGACAAATCTTAAAGACGGTGCTCTCTGGCTCCAGAAGGCTCCGTCCCTGGCAGGGCTTCTCATCGGGAGCAGGTGGGTGGAGATAGACCCGCGCCTTGATTGCCGCGAGAGCGAGACGGTCGTGCTCAAGAAGGGAGCTTCCGCGTTCTTCGGGACTAACCTGGCCTCGATCCTCGTCTCGCAGGGGGTAGACACCGTGATCCTCTGCGGCGCGACGACGAGCGGGTGTATCCGGGCGACGGCCGTGGACCTGCTGCAATACGGTTTCCCGACGCTAGTACCCAGGGAGTGTGTCGGTGATAGGGCAGAAGGACCTCACGAGGCGAACCTCGTTGACATCCAGGCCAAGTACGCCGACGTGGTCTCCGTCGAGGAGGCGATATCCTACATGCGGAGCGTGGCCAGGGAGAAAAGCCGAGCCTGAATTTACAACAGCGGCTCTCGCCGGAGGGTGTTATTAACGCCCGGTTCTGCGAAGCTCCACGGGACGCAGGATCAGGTACGCAGCCGCGGCGAGGACTATGCCGAGCTCGAAACCCACATCCACGCCGTAGGGCTTGTTCACCAGACCGGCCACCGGCCCGACGAAGTACGCCTGCGACATACCCAGGAAGGCCCCGAAGAGCCCGATGGCCATGGCCACGATCGCTGCCCATCCGAGCGGGAGGCGCGAGCGGGTGTTCCAGTCGTTGGCGTTGTATTGGCCGCGGCGGAACACGAAGTGCTCCAGGATCAGCACGATGGACCACGGCCCGAGCCAGTAGGCGATGATCAGGAGGAATCCCTCCAGCGTCGAGCTGAAGTTGGCTGCGGCGGGCAGGGCTATGAGGACGTAGAGAATGGCCCCGGCGAGCGTCCACACCCACCTCGGCACGCGCTGGAACGAACGGCTTATGACCTGGGTGGAGAGCCCCAGGCTGTAGTCGTTGGGGATGTTGTTGGCGATCACGCTTAGCGCCAGGATACCGACCAGGATGTCCCCGAACAGGCCGAGCGGGCTCATGGCGCCAGCGAGGAGCGCGCCGCCCGCCTTGTTCTTGAGATCCGGGACGGTCGTCAAAAACAGGCCGAGCGTCTCGAGCAGGATGCAGGCGAGGAATACACCCAGGTAGGTCATCGAGAAGACTCGCCTTGCAGGCGTACTCTCCGGCTGGTTGACGTTATAGTCGGCGGCGTAGGAGCTCCAGCCGGTGGCGAAGCCGTAGATCGCACCCCCGAAGGAAACCATCGAGGCTATCTCCGCCGTGTGCAGCGCGGGGGTGGGAACGATCCTGAAGTGTGGCGCGCTGACAACCGTGACGATCAGGAAGATGATCGCCATCGGGATCCAGGCGAACCGTTCGTAGCGGTGGACGTAACGGTAACCATAGATGCTCACGATCGTGGTGAGGAAGGCGATGATCAGGACCCCGCCCCAGCGCGGGATGGCGTTGTTGGTCACCGCCGCGACGAGCTGCCCGCCGATGATGACGTTCACCGCCGACCAGCCGATACAGGCAGCGACGTTGAAGCACGCCATGATCGCAGCCCCCACCCATCCGAACGAGAACCGCGAGATCGTCATCTGCCGCAAGCCCAGCTTCGGCCCCAGAGTCGAGAAGAACGCCACCGGCAGCACCCCGAGCGCGTTGAAGACGATGATGACCGCGAGGCTGTCCCAGAACCCGAGCCCGAAGAGCGGTACCGCGAGCGCCCCCAATGAAACCGTCGAGAGCACCAGGTTCGCCGAGAACCACATGGTGAAGTTGTCCCGGATGCGGACGTGGACCCGCGCCTTCGGCGAGACTCGCTCGATACCGTGTGTCTCGATACCTTCTTCTTCGGGGATTTCTACGACGTCTGCCATCGCTGTCCTCCGCAAACCAAGTCCGGCCGCCCCAACAGCAGGGCAGCTTAACACATCACTCCCGCCGCAAGCCCGCGTGGTGGTGAGATGACTCCGGCGGTCGCTGAACCAGACCTAGTTTAACCTTTCCGAATTTCCAGGTCCATCGGCAGAGATGAGCTTTCTGTAGTTTTACTCTATTATGTACCCATGGAGGTTCCGACCGCTGCGATAGATTCCTACTTCCGGGGGCTCGAACCCTTTTGGCATCCGGTTTTGCGCTCCGCGGACCTTGCAAATGGGCCGGTCGGCGCACAACTGCTCGGCAGGCAGATCGTGCTGGCGCGGCTGGAGGGAGAGGCCGTAGCCTTCGACGACGTGTGCCGACATCTGGGGGCGGCGCTCTCTATCGGGGATGTGGTTGAGAGGAGCCACCTGCGCTGTCGCTATCACGGCTGGAGCTATGATGCACAGGGCAGGTGCGTTGACATCCCGGCCTGCCAGGGACGTTCGATCCCCCGCGAGGCGAGGATCCGGCGCTACGCAACCCGCGAGGCTTACGGGGTCGTCTGGGTGTGCCTGGCCAGAGAACCGGAGCATAAAATCCCGGAGTTCCCCGAGTACGAAGACCCGGAGTTCCACAAGGGACCTTTGCGGACCTACGGGCCGTGGCGGGCCAGCGCCCCGCGCGTGGTTATGGCGGCGCTCGACGATACGCACTTCCCGTGGGTGCACCCCGGAATCCTCGGAGACCCGGCGCATCCGGAGCCGCCGGACCACGAGGTCTGGCGGGAGAATGAGCATCTGGTATCGACCTACACCATACTCCAGCCCGCCAACGACACCGTGGCCCACGGCGAGGAGAGGGAGGTGCTGGAGAAGGTTACCTACACCAACTACGTTACCCCCACGAGCATCCGGCTGGTCAAGGAGAGCGCGGCGGGGACATACATAGTCTGGCAGGCTTCCTCGCCTATCGCGTGGGATAAGACACTGGTGTTCTCCTACCAGGCGCGGACTTTCGACAAGGGGCCGGACAGGGACCCGGAGTACGAGAGGCTGCAGGATGAGATCCAGGCTCAAGACCGCCCGGTGGTGGAGAGCCAGCGCCCGTGGCTTCTTCCGCCTCTCAGCTCGCGGATGACGCTCTACATCCGTCCCGCGGACCTGCCGCTCGTCTCCTACCAGAAGTGGCTGGAGGAGTTGAACATCCCGCAGCAGATATGAGGCTGCGGGCCGTCTGAGGAGAGTCTTATCGCCTACGACCTGATAGTGCGCGGTGCGCGTCTCGACGGCAACCTCGTGGATGTGGGCGTTGCCGGGGGCAGGATATCTCGCATCGCGCCGGAGATAGAGAAGCAGGGTGGACGCGAGATAGAGGCGGAGGGCAGGCTCCTCTCGCCGCCGTTCGTGGAGTCGCACGTCCACCTCGACACGACCCTGACCGCCGGTGAGCCCCGCTGGAACGAGTCGGGTACGCTCTTCGAGGGGATACAAATCTGGTCCGAACGCAAGAAGAGCGTGACCCACGAGGATGTAATCGAACGCGCCACGACCCTGCTAAAGTGGCAGGCGGCCCAGGGCGTGCTCCACGTGCGGACCCACGTGGACGTTACCGATCCGGATCTCACGGGACTCAGAGCCTTGCTCGAAGTCAGAGAGAGGGTACGTACCTGGATGGACGTGCAGATCGTCGCCTTCCCACAGGAGGGTTTGCTCTCCTACCCGAGAGGTCTGGAGCTGACCGAAGAGGCGCTGCGTCTCGGGGCGGACGTGGTGGGCGGAATCCCCCACTACGAGCACACCCGCGAGATGGGAGTAGAGTCCGTCAAGCAGTGCTTCCGGCTCGCCGAAAAGCATGATAAGCCGATAGACATCCACTGCGACGAGACCGACGACCCGCAGTCGAGGTTCCTGGAAGTTGTGGCGGCGGAGGCGATCCGGACCGGGATGGGAGGGCGCGTAACTGCGAGCCACACCACCGCTTTCGGTTCCTACGATAACGCCTACGCCTTCAAGCTAATGGGGTTTCTACGGAAAAGCGGCATAAACTTCGTCGCCAACCCGCTCATAAACATAACCCTTCAGGGACGCTACGACACCTACCCGAAGCGGCGTGGGATCACACGGGTCAAGGAACTCTGGCAGAACGGCCTCAACGTCTCCCTCGGCCACGACGACGTGATGGACCCCTGGTATCCGCTCGGCACGGGAAACATGCTCCAGCCCGCGCACATGGCCGTGCACGCCTGCCACATGACCAGCCGCGAAGAGGTCACAGCCTGCTTCGATATGGTCGCCGAGAACGCCGCCCATACTCTGAGACTCAAGGAGTACGGCATTTCCGAGGACCATCCGGCGAGCTTCGTGCTCCTGGACGCGCCGGATAAATGGGAGGCCATGCGCCGCCTCGCAACAACCACCCTGGTTGTCAGGAACGGCAAAATAATCGCCGAAGCCACAGCCCCGGAGTACTACCTGATGGGCGAGAGAGTAAATCTCTACAGGAAAAGAGATCAGCCCTCCAGATAGCCTGACATCCAGAGCGTGAGATTTAAAAATCAGGTGCCCTCTTGAAGATGATAGGTGGGGAAAGGAAGAGTGGGCACCGGGCTGTCGCACGGTAATATTCCCGTACGAGCGCGTATTTAACTCGTTCTTCGTGATTTTTTCAAGAATTGTGTTATCTGAAAATCTATCAGAGGGTGGACTTGAGCATTTCCTGTTCAGGTAAGTCCGCCGATCCGCTTCATCTCGGCGTCTGTAAGTTCGAAGTCAAAGATATCGAAGTTGCTCTTGAGGTGGGCTTCGCTGGTGGCTTTGGGGATGGCGCAGACTTTCTCCTGCTGAATCAGCCACCTCAGCGCCACCTGCGCCGTACTCTTACCGTGCGACTCTCCGATTTCTTTAAGGGTAGCGTCGTTCAGTATGGCGCCCCTGGCGATCGGCCTGTACGCCGTGAGCAGGTAATCCATCTCCTGTGCCTGCTCCAGGATCGCGTCCTGATGCCTGCCAGCGTTGTACTCGACCTGGTTGCAGAAGATGGTGGCGTGGTGGGCGGCGTCCTCGACCTGCTGGGGAGAGAAGTTGCTGACCCCGATGTGCCTGACCTTTCCTTTGTCCTGCAGCTCTCTCATGGCTTCCAGGGTCTCTCCGTGGGGGACGCTGGAGCTGGGCCAGTGCATCAGCAGCAGGTCCACGTATTCGGTGCGCAGCTTCTTCAGGCTATCGTGGGTCTTCTCGATGGCTCTGTCGTGCGCGAAGTCGCTAGGCCAGATCTTGGTGGTCAGGAAGATTTCACTGCGGTCCACCCCCGAAGCCTGCATCGCCTGGCCGACCTCGTCTTCGTTGCCGTACATCTGGGCGGTATCTATGTGTCGGTATCCAATGGAGAGAGCCTGCTCGACGGCCCTGGCGCAATCTTTGCCCGTGAGCCGGTAGGTGCCAAGCCCCAGAGCCGGGACCTTCTCTGATTGGATCTCCTTGTACATCATCTTCCGAAAATCTCCTTCGACGTTTACCCTCCGAATCTAGTGTAACCGCTGCACGCGAGCCTCACTGCCAGCAGGGTGCGCGAGATTTAGGAAGCTTATGATGTTAAATACCATCCAGATAGCATCGTCCGAAGCCGGAAGGAGTAGAACTTGGCGGGAGATATCGTTCTCCTCAACGGGCATCTCGTTACCTCGAACCGCGAGCGTCCCGTCGCAGAGGCCCTTGCCATCAGGGGCGGCGTGATATCGGCGGTGGGCACCAACGACGAAGCCCTCGCGGAGAGAACATCGTCTGCCGAAGTGGTAGACCTCGAAGGTCGCACCGCCACACCAGCCTTCAACGACGCCCACTGCCACCCAATGCTCGTGGGCCTAACAGCCTCGCAGCTAGACGCCAGCCCGGAAAAGATACCGGGTATCGAAGATCTCATCTCGAATATAAAAGAGCGGGCAGCCTCGGAGAGCGGGGAACGCTGGATCCTCGCCCGGGGCTACGACGATGCTCGGCTGAAAGAGCGCCGCCACCCCACCCGCGCCGACCTCGACGCCGCCGCGCCAGGCCATCCGGTCTTTCTGACCCGCGCCTGCCTCCACATCGGCGTGGCGAACTCCGAAGCCCTGCGTCTGGCCGGGATCACACGCGAAACCCCAAACCCCGCGGACGGCGTCATAGACCGCGACGAGCACGGCGAGCTGACCGGCCTCCTGCGCGAGGGCGCTCTGGAGCTGGTGCGCCGGGCTATCCCGGAGCCCACCGTAGAAGAAATAGAAGAGGCGCTGGTTCTCACCTCGGATCTCTACCACACGGTCGGCGTAACCAGCGTCGCCGATGCCGGAATCCGCCGCCCGGAAGAGATGGAGGCGTATCAGAGATTGCGTGAGAAGGGGCGGCTCGGGCTGCGCACTTATCTGATGATGATCCTCGATGAGATGCTCGGCCCGCTGGCTGCGGCGGGCATTCGTAGCGGCTTCGGGGATGCGAGGCTCCGGATCGGGCCAGTCAAGATGTTTCTGGACGGCTCCATCGGCGGGCGGACGGCCAGGATGCGCGAGCCCTATGAGGGAGAGGAGGATAACTTCGGGCTCTGGATGCAGGGGCCGGAGGAGATCCGGGCGAAGCTGCTCCGGGCACACGAGCTTGGCTGGCAGTGCACGGCCCACGCCATCGGCGACGCGGCCATAGATCTTCTCCTCGACTGCTACGAGCAGGCATTCGCGGAGAACCCGCGTCCCAACGCCCGGCACAGGATCGAGCACTGCGAGTTCATAACCGACCCATCCACCTTCGACCGCATAAAGTGCCTCGGGTGCGTGCCCGTTCCCGGCACCACCTTCCTGCGCGACTTCCGCCCGCTCTACGTGAAGAACCTCGGCCCCGGACGACTGCGTTACGCCAACGCCATGCACTCGTTCGCCGACAGAGGAATCGTCGCGGCGGCTTCCAGCGACGCGCCGGTCTGTACGATAGACCCGCTCGCCGGGATCCAGACGATGGTGACCCGACAGGACTTTTCGGGGGAGGCGGCGTTCCCGCAAGAGGCGGTATCCTTCGAGGAGGCGGTCTTCGCCTACACTTGGGCCGGGGCCTACGCATCCTTCGAGGAGAACATCAAGGGCAGCCTCATCCCCGGCAAGGTGGGAGACGTGGCCGTGCTCGGCGCCGACGTTCGCGAGATAAACCCGGAAGATATACCGGAAGTCGGGGTGAAGATGACGGTGATGGACGGGGAGGTGGTACATGGCTCGTGAATGAAGTTCTCGGAGAGAGACGATGCAAGGCTCGACATGAGTTCGTGTCCGCCGGGTAACTGAGGGTAGGGAAGAGGGCGGGCGTCTGGTAATCTTTTCTGGTACGGATCAGAGCGGAAAGGTCTTTGGCTGCGATGTGCGGACGTTACACACTCAAAACGCCAGCGAAGACGCTGGCGGAGAAGTTCGGCCTGGATGAAGTGCCAGACGAGGTGCAGGCGCGCTACAACGTGGCGCCTACCCAGGACGTGGCGACGGTGATATCGGCTGATGGGACAAGGAAGTTAGAGATGCTGCGCTGGGGGCTCATCCCCTCGTGGGCGGATGACCCGGAGATCGGCAACCGCATGATAAACGCCCGCGCCGAGGGCGTCGCCGAGAAGCCGTCTTTCCGCAGTGCCTTCAGGAGCCGCCGGTGCCTGATCCTCGCCGACGGGTTCTACGAGTGGCGGCGCGAGAACGGCGGCAAGCAGCCCTTCTACATCCACATGAAGGACGACTCGCCGTTCGCCTTCGCCGGGCTCTGGGAGAGGTGGGGAGACGGCGGCCCGGAGATACGCTCCTGCACGATCATCACCACGGACGCGAACGATCTGCTCGCACCCATCCACAACCGGATGCCCGTGATCCTGGACCCCGAAAGCTACGACGAGTGGCTCGACCCCGACGTTCGGGAAACTGGACGGCTGATGCCCCTGCTCGCCCCCTACGGCGGCGATGATCTGGAGGCATATCCGGTGAGCAGGAGGGTCAACAGCCCGGCCAACGACGAGCCCGAGTGCGTCGTGCCGGTCGGCTGAGGGGGTAGGAGTGGCCGGGGTGGTTGAGGATATCTACGTGACGCCGGAGGGCAGCGCGGCGATGGAGCGTGTGGAGGAGGTCCGGGCTCTGGAAGGATGTGGTCTGGAAGGCGACCGCTATTGCGAGGGGACCGGCTACTGGACGCGCTTCGGGGACATTTGCCAGGTTACCCTGATCGAAGCCGAAGACCTCGATGAGATCACGCGCGATATCGGACTGAGGGTGAAAAACGGCGAGCACCGGCGCAACATCGTCACCCGTGGCATTCGGCTGGAAGAGCTGCGCCGGAAGAAGTTCCGGGTCGGGGAGGTGATCCTGGAGTACGACAAGCCGCGTCCGCCATGCAGGCACGTTCAGGATCTCACCGAGCCGGGCATGACGCGCGCCCTGAAGAGGCGCGGTGGCATCTGCGCCAGGGTAGTCGAGGGAGGTGTGATCCGGACCCAGGACCCGGTAGTCCCGCTCTAGTCGCGGGGCCTGTACGGGTCGAACGCCAGGAAAGGCTTTCCCTGGTAGAGCGAAGCCTGAATGGTGAGCGTCTGCCCGTCGGTGAAGCGAACCCGCCAGTGCGTGAGGTCGGACTCCACGGACTCTATCTCGCGCCCTCGCAGCCAGCCCCAGTCCACATAGCAACCTTCCTGGTTGCTGCCCGGTTCGCTCACCTTTGTGACCTCGTCGTGATCGTTCATGGAAACTCTCCTTCCCGGGTACGCTATAAAGCAATGGTACCGTTTCCGAGAGGAAGGAGTTAGCCCTTTAGTAAGCGTTCTCGCTACGTTTAATGCTACTATGGTTCGCAGTGGAGAGGGCTGGCCCGCTGAAAAGTGGGAGAAGGGGAATGACCGTGGGTGCAGCGAGCTACCGATTTATGGTGGGAGACATCGAGTACGTCGCCGTGGCCGACGGTGACATGCAATATACGGCGGATGCTCTGTTCGCTAACGCGCCGAAGGAGAGAGCCGAGCAGGTGGTGCGCGAACACGAGCTTCAACCAGAAGAGATACCGCTCTCGTTCACCATCTTGGTGATCAACACCGGCCGGCACCGCGTACTGGTGGATACGGGTTTGGGTGCCGGAGACGCACCCAGCGCCGGTGAATTATTCAATAATCTGCGAGCCGAGGGCATAAGCCCCGAGGACATTGATACGGTCATCCTCACCCACGGACACCCGGATCACATCGGCGGCAATACTGATGCCGAGGGCAACCTGGCTTTCCCTGATGCCCGCTACGTCATGTGGAAAGGTGAGTGGGACTTCTGGACCTCAGAGTCTACCCTGGGCAAGCTGGAGGGTGGGCAGGTGTATGGAGATCCCGAACTGGATGCGAGGCTCGGCGCGTTCGCTCGCGATAATCTCTTGCCGGTTCGGGGCCAGGTCGATGTGATCGAGTGCGAGACGGAGATCGTAGCGGGCATTCACGCTATCGCGGCACCTGGGCATTCGCCGGGACACATGGCGCTGCTCATTTCCTCCGGCGAAGAGCAGGCATTGCACCTCGCCGATGCGGTGCTTCATCCGATCCATCTGGAACAGCCGGAGTGGTATTTGCTCTACGATCTTGACCCCGAGCAGGCTGCGAGCACCCGGCGTAAGCTTCTGGACCGGATCGCTGCCGAGGACGCACCGGTTCTCTCTTACCATTTCCCATTCCCGAGTCTGGGGCACCTCTCCCGGAAGGGTAAAGGGTGGCGGTGGGAGCCGATTGAGTGAGGCTTTTAGGGATGTGATCCGCAACCAAACTGCGCCCGTACTGCACACCGGTGCGCGCCGACGTTCCTTCGTTTGTCCCTATGGAGCATAGTCGTTCGCTGAAGGTTGTAGTATGCGGTCGAGCAGTGGACGAACCACCGGTATGAGCAGCCAGGAGAACTGGGCGGCGTAAACGCTGGCGAACGAGATGCCTATAGAGAGTATGAATATGAGCGGCGGCAGGAGCGTCCAGAGAAAAAAGAATGCCGAAAGGCGAGGGCTGAGGTCTTTGTTCACGAGACGGCCCCCTCGCGCCGCATACCGCCACAACCAGACCAGCAACAGGCCGCTTACTGCTGCGCTTGCCGCATAGAACGCCACAGCGAACTGCTGGCCGCCGCTGGCGGCGGGGAACAACAGAACGGTAGTCGAGGACGACGATCGATCGAAATTCAAGGATGTGGATGCCTCGCTGAGGACCGAAGTAGGGAACGGCAGGAAGGCAACGCTCATCAGGAACACGATGTTTGTCCACAACAGCCTCCCGTCGTAGCGGTCGATGTAACGGAACATCCGGTGGTGAGTCAGCCAGTAGAAACCGATCATCAGGAAGGTGATCACAAAGCTTATAAACTGCGGCAGAAGGCCGAGCACCAGGATCGGCAAATCGGTCCTTAATTGCTCCTCGGAAACGTTGGGCAGCTTGATGTCCAGAATCAGCAGGGTGATGGCTATAGCGAAGACGGCGTCGCTAAAGTAGACGGTACGCTCTAGCTCCGTGCCACTCTCGACCCAGGGTGCGGTTCGCCGGCGACGCCGTCTTCTCCGAGAAGCCATATCCGGGGTACCTTCTTACACCTTCATCTGGCCCAGCTTCAGAAAACCAGCGGCAGGATAATGGGGCCGCGGTTAGCAGCGTTGCGATACCATTCGATGTGTCGGCTTTTATCGAGCTTTATTCCGGGCATCCTCCGAAAGAGCGTTTCAAGAGAGATGCGCGCTTCTTCCTTCGCCAGAGGAGCACCCAGGCAGCCGTGCGGACCGAAGCCGAAGCTCAGGTAACGGCCCGGTTTGCGGGAGATGTCGAAGTATTCTGGGTCGGGGAAGTGAGAGGCGTCCCGGTTGGCTGAGGCAATGCTCAGTTGCACTATCTGCCCTTTACGGATGGTGTTTCCATGCAGGTCGAAGTCCTCTAGAGCGATCCGCGGGATCAAAGTGACGGGTGGTTCGTAGCGGAGCGTCTCCTCGATGGCGTTCTTGAGGAGATCCGGGTTGGACTTTAGCAGGGAATATTGCTTCGGGTGGGTAAGGAGCAGGTAAATGGTATTTCCAACCAGGTTCCTTACCGCCACGTGCCCGGCCAGCAAGAGGAGCATGGTGTTGGCGACGATCTCCTCCTCTGTTATGGTTCCTTCTTCTACGTTCGCCAGCGTACCCAGGAAGTCGTCCCGAGGCTCCCAGCGACGTTCGGCGAGCAGACCTTTCGTGTAGTCGATCATCTCGGTGGCGCTCTGGACCATCCTGCCGGCAGTATCCTCCGTGATGGGGATGTGGTTGAAGAAGTCGATAAAGTCGACCGACCACTGCACGACCCGGTCCCGGTCCTCCTTGTGCACACCAAGGAAGTCTGAGAGGACGTAGGCGGGCAGCAGGAACGCAAAGTCGCCGCAGACATCGAAGTGTCCCTGGTTCTGCACCCGATCCAGAAGCTCATCAGCTGCGCCCTGGATCTGATCCTTGAGCCTGTGGACCGCCTCCAGGTTGAACCCGGCGTGCAAGAACTTGCGCATCCGTGCGTGGTCCGGGTCATCCTTGAACAGCAGGAACATCTCCAGGTAGGGTGCGATCTCCTTCACATCATCGCGCACCTCCGGCGGCACCTGATCGACAAATCCTTTCATCCGGTCGACGCTGAGGCGGGGATCGTGAAACAAGTTTGCCACGTCGTCGTAACCGAAAACGAACCATTGGTCGAATGGCTCGTAGTAAAAAACCGGTCGGTTCTCTCGGAAGTACTTCAAGTCCGGGAAGGGATTATCCAACTTACGCGGCTCGTTCAAGAAGAACTCTTTAGCTTCTTTTGGATCTACGATCTCGGTCATCAACCCACCTCTAAGTAAAGTTTCTTACGTATGAGCAGTGTAACAGAAGGCTCTTAGTTAGCAGGGTGAGCCGCCCCGAGCGGTTCGCCGAATCTTTGGTTGTAATTGCTGCGCTTGCTTACTGCCTGCTGAAACAACTTTCCTCTTGGTAAGGGGCCAGGGAGAGGTAGCAACCTGGGCTCTCGGGCCTGGAACAGAGACACTCAACCAGAGGTCTCCGAGACTATAATCCTGCCCGACATGCCAGCCAAAGAGGAGGCTGAATAATGCATTGCTATGCAAAAGGGTTGACCCATGTGAGCGTCCACGCTTACGATCTGGAGGAGTCGGCGCGTTTCTACCAGGAGCTTTTCGGGGTGGAGGAGATCCCCGCTCCCAAATTCCCGTTCCCGGTGAGGTGGTTCAGGGTGGGCGATCTGCAGCTACACCTCTTCCAGAGCGAGGCTCCGGCTCCCGCTGCGCATCACTTCGTCCTCGACGTGGACGACTTCGAGACGGTCTACCTGAAGGCGAAGGAGCTGGGCGTGCAGGACCGCTCGGATTACTACTCCAATGTCTACGAGGTGTCGGATGGAGCGGTGCAGCTATACCTGCGGGACCCTGCTGGAAACCTGATCGAGGTGAACTGGCCGGACGTAGGCAGCCTCGATCAGTCGGTGGTAACCGGCATAAGGAAGCTCCCGGACCCGCAAACCGGAGATGCCAGCCGCGCCAAGCTGTATCTCTCGAAGCGGGGTAGCGGAAAGGCTTAATCCCTGCGTGCCGGTGTCCGGCGTCTGCGGCTGTGCTCGAAGTCGCTTACCTGGACTATCTCCCGCAGGAGCCCGTAGGGTTTGCGCAGGGCCTTGAAGGGCCAGCTTGCCAGCCCTACCGGGTGATGGAGGGCTTCTCCGAAGAACCTTACCGGGAGCCTGCCGGTTCTCTCGGCGAGATCCCTGGCGTACTCCGCGTAGATGTCGCCCGAGTAGATCTGGGTCTCCCCGCAGTTGGCGCACCGGCTGGCGGAGAGGTGCTTGGACAGATACAAAAGCTCGTGCTGTCCCTCTACCCCGCAGGCGGAACAGGTGAGTATCGCGTGTCGCTCAACCTTCAAAGCACTCTCTCCTCTTGATGGAGTGTACTGGATATTGTCCGAAAAGCCTCATGAAATCCCTACGTTCCTGGCCTGGAGCTGGTTTCTCCAGCGTTTATGACGCCGTTTCTCTTGGTCTCGAACTCTTCCTGGCTCAGGAGCCCCGCATCCCTTAGTTCTGCCAGCTTGCGGACCAGCTCGGGCGCGGGGCTTCCGGGTTGCGGAGATCGCTCTCTGAGCCTGGCTATCCGTTCTTCGATCAGGGCTCCGGCGCGTTCGGCTTCCGCTCTTTCCACACCCCTTATCAGGATACTTCTGCCCTGGTTGTCCCGGATCAGGAGGTTGGTGAAGCCTCTCTTGCCGGGTATCTCGACACCCCCGATCCGCCCGTACTCTCTCCACTCGGTCTTTTCCCGCAGTAGCTCGAAGCTTCGCAGCTCGATGTGGTCCTCGAAGATCAATAGCTTCCTCGGCCACAACCCGTATATGAAAGACTCTTCCAGTTCCATGAGAGGCCTGTTGCTCAAGTTCATCCTATGTTGCCGGAGTTCCTGAGATCTCGGAGATCACCTTCTTGGCTTTGGGGATGGAGGGGGGGCTCATGCTTAGCTCCGTGATGCCGAGCTCCACGAACCTGGGGATCAGAGCTTCGTCCGCCGCGGCCTCCCCGCACACCCCGACCCATATCCCCGCCTCTTCGGCGGCCTCGCAGGCGCAGCGTATCAGCTCCATGACCGCCGGGTGATCCGGCCTCTGCAACCGTCTGAGGCGCTCGTTTCCCCTGTCGGCGGCTAAAGTGTACTGCACAAGATCGTTGGTCCCGACGGAGAAGAAAGACACCGCTTTTGCCAGCTCCGGCGCGCACACGGCGGCGGCGGGAGTTTCGATCATCACCCCGATTTCTACCTCCCCGAATTCGGTACCCTCATCCTCTAGCTCCTTACGGCACTCTTTGAGAACCGCTTTTGCCGCCCGAATCTCCTCTACGTCCGCGACCATCGGGAACATGACTTTCAGGTTCCCCTCCGTTGCCGCGCGTAGGATTGCCCGAAGTTGGGGCTTGAAGAGCTCCGGAGTGTCGAGGCACATTCTGATACCTCGCCAGCCGAGGAAAGGGTTCTCCTCTTCCGGCTGGTCTATGCCGGGAAGGTCCTTGTCTCCGCCTACATCGAGCGTGCGGATAATGACCGGTTTCTCGCCGAAGGCCCGCGCTACCGCAGCATACGCCTCGTACTGCTCGTCTTCGGAGGGAAGCTCCTCGCGCTCCATGAACAGAAACTCCGTCCTGAAGAGCCCCACGCCCTCCGCGCCCCACGAGAGCGCATCACCCGCCTCGTGATGGGAGCCCAGGTTGGCCGAGACTTCTATGCGCTGTCCATCCAGGGTTCGGGCCTCGGTGTGCCGGAACTCCTCCAGCGCCTCCCTCTCGGCGGCCATCTGCCGCTCTTTTATCTCGAAGTCGGCGGTGGTCTCCTCGTCGGGGTCAGCCATCGCGTAGCCTTCGGTGCCATCCACCGCTACTATACTGGCGTCTCTGACTCCCTCCAGCGCACCTCCGACGCCTACCACGGCCGGTATCCCCATCGAGCGGGCCATGATAGCGACATGGGACGTTCTGGAGCCCTCGGCGGTAACGAGCCCCAGGACTATCCCTTTCGGCAGCCGGGCTGTTTCAGAGGGAGCGAGGTTTCTAGCCAGGATCACCGCCGGCCTCTCCAGCGTTTCGAGCCCTCCCGCTTTTCGTCCCATCAGTTCTGCTGCGATCTGGCCCGTCACGTCGCGCACGTCGTCTGCTCTGGCGGCCATGTACTCGTCTTCCATCGCCGCGAACATCCCCGCGAATTCCTCGCCAGCCGCGAGTACGGCCGCTTCCGGACTCTGGAGATCTCTGATGCGCTCTTCGACACTCTCCGAGAGTTCCAGGTCTCTGGCAAGCTCGATGTGCGCCTCGAAGATCTCCGCCTCCTCTCCGGCTCCCTCTTCCTCAAGCTTTTTCGCTATCTTCGAGAGCTGTCCGGCCACGGCCTCGACCGCCTTCTCGAAACGCTCGATCTCAGCCTCGACCTCATCGCCGGAGATCCCGGATCGCTCGGGTTCCAGCCTGGCCGGGTCGTAGAAGAAAGCAGGACCTACCGCAACACCTTCGGAGGCTGCCACCCCTTCGAGCTTCTTAGCCGTCTTCGCACCCACCTTTTTACTACCCTATCCTGATTAATTCTCTCACAGTAGCAGCTCCCAGTCCCGCAGAGATTTCTGCAGGTCCATGAGGAACCTGCTGCCGTCGGCCCCGTCGGCTGCCCGGTGGTCCACCGAAAGAGTAGCGGAGATCACCTGCTTCGGAACCCACTCTCCTTCCTGCCACTCCGGGACGGTTCTTACCCTTCCGAGGGCCAGGATAGCCGCCTCCGGAGTGTTGATGACCGCGTCGAACGAGTCAATCTCCATCATCCCTAAATTCGAGATGGTGAACGTCCCACCCGCGAGGTCTTCTGGACCGAGCCTGCCATTTCTCGCCCTGGATACCAGATCCTTCGCCGCCGGTACCAGATCTCGCAGCGGCATCGCGTCTGCACCTTTGAGTACGGGGACCACCAGCCCATCGTCGGTTGCGACCGCTATTCCGAGGTTTACCCGGGAGTTTATGATCAGCTCTCCGTCCTCGTAGCGGCCATTCAACCGGGAGTGATGCCTGAGCGTCCTGGAGACGACGAGCGCCAGGAGATCCGTGATCGAGGGTGGGGGATCGAGCTTCCCTTGCAGACGATCCCGCAGCTCCAGCACGCGCTCGACGTCGAGGTCGCGCGTGAGGTAGAAGTGAGGCACCTCCGAGAAGCTTCTGGCCGTCCTCTCGGCCCCGAGCCGCCGCACGCGCGAGAGCGGTTCGCGCCTGAGGGGCGTTGGGAGGATATGCTCTTCTGTCCTGTTCGCTGTTGCTGCTTCCGGCTCGAAATGTTGGGCTGCCGCTTCCGTCTCCAGAACGTCCGAGAGATAGACCCGACCGTAGGGCCCTGAGCCCGAGACGTTCTCTATGGGAATCCCCCGCTCGGCTGCCGCCTGCCGCGCTGCCGGGGAGGCCCTGACCTCGCGCCCGTTCTCCGAAGAACGGGTTACGGGGCTCTTCCTCATCGTGCGGTCGGAGTCTTGGCTGGATGCCCCATTGGTTCCTGCATGCCCGGCTTCGGAAGGAGCGGTCGGGCTTTCTTCTATCTCTTCTCCCGGCGCAGCGATAATCGCCAGCGTTGCGCCGACCGGGACGGATTCGCCTTCCCCTGCGCTGAGGTTGTGGATCACACCGTCGGCACTGGCTTCTATCTCGAAGGAAGTCTTGTCCGTGTCTATCTCCAGGATGGGGTCTCCTTTTCTGACTTCCGCCCCCTCTTCGACGAGCCAGCGGACGATGTTGACCTCCTCCATGTCCATCTCCAGGGTCGGGACCTTCAGCTCGGTAGCCATCAGGAGTACACTCCCACTTTCACGTCCAGGAGCTTTCGCACCGCCTCTATCACCTTCTCGGGGCTCGGGCGGATGAAGGCTTCCAGGTTCTTGTTGTAGGGGATGGGGGTGTCGGCTCCCGCGACCCGCGCCGGAGCCCTGTCGAGCGCGTAGAAGCTCTCGCTCTCCACGATCCGCGATATCACCTCCGCGCCCCACCCGGCGGTCTTGACATCTTCCTCCACCACGACAAGCTTGCCGGTTTTCTCGACTGAGCCCCGCACGGTCTCGTGGTCCATCGGCGAGAGGGTTCTTAGGTCCACGACCTCGGCTTCGACACCCTCGCCGGAGAGCGCGTCCGCCGCTTCGAGCGCGTGGTGGTGGACGAGCCCGGCGGCCACGACCGTAACGTCCTCGCCCTCACGGCTGATCCTCGCCTCGCCTACGGGGATGCGGTACTGCTCTTCGGGGACATCTCCCTTCTTGTTGTAGAGCAGCTTGTGCTCGTAGAAGATGACCGGATTCGGGTCGTCGAGGGAGGCGAGTAAGAGTCCCTTGGCGTCGTAGGGGGTGGAGGGCATGACCACCTTCAGACCCGGCACGTGGATGAACCAGTCTTCGAGGCTCTGGGAGTGCTGGGCCGCAGCGCCGGTTCCGGCTCCTCCGGGGGTGCGCAACACCAGGGGAACCTCGGCCTCTCCGCCGAACATGTAGCGCAGCTTGGCCGCCTGGTTCACTAGCTGGTCCATGCAGTGGGTGATGAAGTCGGAGAACTGGATCTCGGCTATCGGCCTCATCCCCATCAGCGAGGTCCCTATGCACAGCCCGACGAATCCCGCCTCCGAAAGCGGGGTGTCCACTACCCGCTCCTCACCGAACTCCTCTATCATTCCGCGGCTCACGCCGAAGGCCCCGCCGTAGACGCCCACGTCCTCGCCCATGAGAAAGACCGAGTCGTCCTCGCGCATGGCCTGGGTCATGGCCTCCCGGACAGCCTCGCGGTAGGTGATATCCCTAGGCATAGACATCCTCCAGGGCGCTCTCGGGCTCGGGTTCGGGTTGCTCAGAAGCCTTCTCGAAAGCCTCCTCGATCCTCTCCCGCGCCGCGTGCTCCAGCTCTCTCCACTCGTCTTTTTGTAGCTCCCCGCGCTTCTCCAGCTCGGAAGCGAAGTGCGCTATGGGGTCCCGCTTGCGCCACTGCTGGATCTCCTCGCGGGTGCGGTAGAGGTTGGCGTCGCTCTTGGAGTGGCCGAGGTAGCGGTAGGTTATGGCCTCGATGAGCGTGGGCCCTCCGCCGCGCCGCGCCAGCTCTGCGGCTTCGGAAGCAACCTCGTGCACTTCGAGCAGGCTCATCCCGTCCACGGTAACCCCCGGCATGCCGTACCCTGACGCCCGACCGGAAAGGGTGTCGGTGTCGAACGCTGTCTTGACGCTCTTGGACATCGCGTACTGGTTGTTCTCGCAGACGAAGACGACGGGGAGATCCCAGATGGCGGCGAGGTTCAGCGCCTCGTTGAAGATGCCCTCCTGGACAGCCCCGTCCCCGAAGAAGCACACGGCCACCTTCTCCTCGCCGCGCCGTCTGAAGGCCCAGCCCGCTCCGCAGGCGATGCCCATGCTCCCGCCGACGATGCCGTTCGCGCCGAGCATCCCCGCTTTCACATCGGCGATGTGCATGCTGCCGCCCTTGCCGTGGCAGTAGCCCGATGCCTTGCCCAGAAGCTCCGCAGCCATGCGGTCTATGTCCAGCCCGAAGGCGATGGCGTGGCCGTGGCCGCGGTGGGTGCTGGTGATCACATCTCCCTCTCTCAGGGCGGAGATCACGCCTACGGCGACGGCTTCCTGGCCGACGTAGAAGTGGGCCGTGCCGTGGACCTTGCCCTCGGCGTACAGCTCGTTGACCTTCTCGTCGAAGGCCCGGATCAGGAGCATCTTCTCCAAAAGCTCCTTGTGGTTCAACTCGCCTCTCCTTCCTCTTGCGATTCTTCCTCTTCTCCCAACAGGGCCTGCGCCAGATCCCGGTCGCAGACCAGGGCGCTCAGGTATCCTCCCCTCAGAACGGCTTCCACCCCCGGAGCCTTCTGCTTTCCGGTGGCGACCCCGACCACCTTCGGGATATCGCGAAGCTGATCCAGGGTAAGCCCCACGACCTTCCGGGAGAAATGCGGCAGGCAGGGCGTGCCGGACTCGTCCAGGAAGTGGTAGCAGATATCTCCCACCACTCCCTGCTCTCTGAGCTTGAGGAATTCCTGCGGTGTAAGGTAGCCGGCCTGTACGATGGTTGACTCGGAGATTACGCTGCCGATCCCCACGACCGCGACGTCGCAGGCGCTCCCCTCCGCCAGAACTTCCTCGATGCCCGGCATTCCCATGAGCTCGTCGCGGCTCTCGGGTGTGCGGGCGATGGCCGGGGCCGCGAGGTAGAGGCCCTCCGCAGAGAGCTTCTCCGCGAGGGTAGTGCAGATCTGGTTAGAGTGGAGCGAGGGTTTCAGCCTCCCCATGCCGCCCACCAGCGGCACCACCTTGCCGCACATGAACGCCTTGGGGGGCAGCGCGTCGGCCAGCGCGCGCAGCGACTTTCCGCCGGAGACGCCTAGCGATGAGGCGCGGGTGCAGAGCCGGGCCAGAAGGGCTCCCGCAGCCATCCCGGCGGCGAGGTCCGTGCTCCGCTCCTCTTCTGAGGTGGCGACCACGAGGACTTCCGGCAGGCCGTAGCGGTCCTCGACGGCTATCTCCAGGGGTGCGAAGTCTCCGGTGGGACCGGCTATCTCGACGTTCACTAGGCCCCGAGATCTGCCTTCGCTCAAGAGCTTGGAGACCTTGGGCCGGGAGAAACCCAGGCGTTTTGCGATCTGGGCCTGGGTGAGATCGTGCTCGTAGTACAGGCGTAGCACCTTCAGGATCAGGTGATCGTGGTCCGAAAGGTTGCGGTTGTCCACCGGGTAGAGTTTGATCGTCTGCCTGCTCATCTGTTTTCTGTCAGCGTCGCATCCTGCAACCGCCTGAGGCTGACTACGAAAGAGTCTTCTGCTAGCTCTATCCCCGCACGCGGTATGGCCTGCCCGCGAGATACGGGCCGCGTGGTGCGCGCCCCCGCCGCAAGCCCTGCCGGCAGCATCCCGGCGGCCTCGCGGACCGGGTAGATCTGTCCGTAATAGTCCAGCCCGCCAATACCGCCGAGCTTCTCCCCGGCCTGGATGTCCCGCTTCGCCACGGCCACGACTTCTGCTGCCGGTTCGGGCCGGGAGACGATTGTGGGCTCGCCGTAGATGACGGCGTGGGCCACGGAGAGCGGCGTCTCCAGGCTGGTGAGGTGGTACGGCCTGTAGAGAACGTGGTTGGGGCCTTCTCCGCGGCCTACGTAGCGCATGGTCTCGCGCACGGGACCTTCCGGGGAGCGCACGATGACGAACACCCCCGGAGCAACCCCGCGCACGTAGTCCACCACGCGGTAACGCGAGAGGAGCCCGCCTTCCTCTTTGAGGCTGAAGACGTCTCCCAGACGGTTCGGGTCGGTTTCTTCTGGGCCGTGCATGCCAGGTATGTCGGGGACGAATCCGGTCGCGTTGGCGACGGCGGCCATCTCGACCATCGTCTTGGTCCCGTCTACGAAGGAGGCGAGCATGTGGGGGTTCATGCGCTTGCTTTCGGCTTCTTCGGCTACGGACTCCGGGGTGGCGTAGACATCGAGCGGGTTGTTCTTGCCTTTACCGGCGACGACCACCTCGAACCCCAGAGACGTGGCGAAGTCGTAGAGATCCATGATCGCCCCCGGTTCGTCGCCCGCGGAGCCCGTGTAGATCACCCCGGCGCTCTGCGCCAGGCGGCCCAGGATCGCACCGACCGTAACGTCGGCCTCGGCGTTGAGCATCACCGCATGCTTGCGATTCTGGATGGCTTCGTAGGCTACTCGCGCGCCGACCTCCGGGATTCCCGTAGCCTCGACTACCACGTCTACCGACTCCGAGCGGGCGAGCTCCACACCGTCCCCGGTTACGGCGGGTTTGCCCGGATCTCCGTTCAGGCCCTCCACCGGCTCCTGACCCGCTTCGCGGAACGCGGCGATGGCGCGCTCCGGGTCCACGTCGGCGCAGGCCGTAACCTCCATGCCCGGAATTCCTGCGACCTGCGCGATGAAACCCCGTCCCATCTGGCCCGCGCCGACGAGCCCGACCCGGATGGGGTTGCCTCCGCGTTGCAGGGCTTCCAGCTTGCGGCGGAGGCTCAAGATGAGGCCTCCTTGAGCTCGATCCTGACTCCCGGCCTGACCATCTCGCCAAGAGTCTCCGGGTCCAGGTGTTCCAGGTAGATCTCTCCTGGCAGCTCGACCGCCTCCTCTCCGTTGAACTTGAATACGGCGTGTCCTAACTCCTGGATGTTCTTCCAGGCTTTTTCGCCGATGGCCGTTATGCGGAACTCTTCGGAACCCAGCGCCAGCATGTCTCCGACCTGCGGCGGCTCGTCCCTCTTCGAGATCGGCTCGTGCAGGACGGACATCTCCGCCAGCTCCGGCGGGGCTCCGGTTTCGAACAGGACCAGGAGTCCGGCACCGAGAAACTCCGCCGCTTCCGGCCCCAAATCCTTGATCTCCGTCAGGTAGATGGACTCCACTTAGAGCTACCTCCTAGTACAGCCCGAGGCTGAAGGCCCAGGCGATAACCACCGCTATGGGACCCGTAATAATGCGGCTGAAGAGAACCGCCGGGACCCCGACCTCGACGGTCTTGGGCTTGGCCTCCCCGAGCGCCAATCCCACGGGCACGAAGTCGCAGCCGACCTGGGTGTCGTAGGCGAAGAGCGCCGGAAGGGCGAAGGCGGGGGCTATGTTTCCCTGCGATATCTGCTGCCCCACCAGCACCCCCGTAACCTGGGCAACGACCGCGCCGGGCCCCAGAATCGGCGAGAGAAACGGCAGACCCACGATCAGCGAGAGCAGCAAAAGACCCGGCAAGCTGCCCGCCAGCGGCGTCAGGATGTGGGCGATGATCTTACCCAGACCCGTCGCGTTGATGATGCCGATGAGCATGGTCACGAACGCGATGAACGGCAGGACGTTGCGTATGACCTGGTCTATGGCCTGCCGCCCGCTCTGGTACAGAATCCCGATGACGCCGCCCATGATCCGCCCGATGCGGGAGATGATCCCCGTGATGCCCCCGCCGTGGGTAACTTCCGCGGCGCTCTGCTGGGGAGCGGCGAAGGGGCTCTGCATCCCCGGCTGCTCCTCTTTACCGGCTTCCGCAGCAGAGGAGGCTTCCGACTCGTCCGCGAGGCTGATGTTGTTCGGACGCACCCCGGAGACGTAGATGTCTTCTTTGATGAACTGCGCGAGCGGTCCCGTCTGCCCCGAAGGGGTGAGGTTTACGGTAGGGATGCGCTTGCGCGGGTAGACGCCGGCGCGTGCCGTACCGCCGCAGTCTATGACCACCGCGGCGATCTCGCTCTCCGGCGGCGGGGTGCGAAACCCCTCGACCGCCGTGGCTCCGGTAAGCTCGGCTATCTTCCTGGCGACCTCCGGGATCTCACCTCCCGTAACGGCGACTATCTTGTCCTTCTCCTCGGTCGGCTTGATGACGAGCGGGCCTCCCCAGCCCTGGGAACCCCTCTCGACCCGGACCGCCTTGAACGTCCTCTTGCGCTGTTGCTCCTGCATCTCTACAGCTCCACGTTCTGCCGCCGGGCGAGGAAGAAGGTTATCTGCTGGGTGACGATCCCCCGGATGAAGATAACGATGAGCCCCACGATGAAGTACCGGACGGCCAGCGGGCCGAGCGGCAGGTGCTGGTCCTGGATGCCCTTGGCGACGCCCAGGTACACGAACAGCTCAGCCGGGTTGGCGTGGGGGAAGAGACCCAGGATCGGATGCACGAAAGATACCGCCGAGTCGTAGAACGCCGGCTTGTACCTCTCCTCGAGAAACGTCCCGAAGGTGTAGGCCATCGGGTTGGTCAGGAAGAAGACCGCCAGAAACGGCAAAAGCGAGTAGCGGGTCAGCACGTTACCCGCCGCGAACCGCGCCGCCCCGTGCACCCTCTGCTCCCCGATCAGGTTGACAATGGCGTACACCGCCGTCAGCAGCACGATCAAGAGCGGCAGTATCCCGGTTACGTAGCTTACGAAGACCTTGCCGCCGGCCTGGAACAGCCCGATGAACCACTGCCCTATATCTCCGAGCGTGCCGAGTATTCCTCCGCCGCCGCCAGGCTGGACCTGCTGCTGTGCCTTGGCCGCACTCTGTAACAACGCGAAGAACGGCGAGTTTGCGCCCCCCAGCGAGTCGAGCACTTCGTGCATGAACCCCTCCTTCTCCTTTGAAGTCTCTTTTCTGTACTATCCCCTGAGATCACTCGACCCTGGCTTCCACCTCCCGCTCGGCCTTTACCCGGTCTATCTGCTCTACTGCTCTTGCAGCAGCGCGCATCGTGGCGGCCTCGTAAGGTCCATCCCTATCCTCGTCCCTGAGTTCTTCGATGCGGAAGCCTTCGAGCGCTGGAGCTTCCTTGAACCTGGCGAAGACGGTCATGCCCCTCATGCGCAGAGCCTTTCTCACCGTCTTCCCGTCTTCGCCGATCACGAGGATCAGGATCACACCCTTCCCCAGCCGCGCTTTGGCGTTGCCCACGCCGACATAGCCCTCACCATGCGTACTCGTGATGCCCCCCAGAACCCGCCGGTAGTGCCGCATCTGGAAGTAGGTGCCCGCTATCTGCACCAGCCACAGAACACCAAAAACCGCGAGTAAAACCGACCAGAACCCCAACTCACACCCCCTTGCCATCCATGTTTCTAAGTTGAGTAGAAACAGGGTATACGTAACTTACGTTCATGTCAAGAACAAATGTAAAATTCTGATATGGGCGCGCTATGGGATTATTTTGGAGTTTATTTATGGGAAGATGGGTGTGATCCTGGCTGTAAACGATGGGTTAATGATGAGCTAGCATAGAGAATAGGATTGATGTACGGGCAAGTCAGGAGAGAGCATGTTAGAGGATGTCAAAGCCGGGAGGGAATCGGGTGCGAGGGATAGTTGCCGTAGAACCGACTTGTCAGTGGGGAGGTAAACCTGAGGTATCGGGATTTGAAGGGGGAGATATCCGAGGTGGCGCGGCGGATGATATCTTCGGGGCTTGTTACGGGGACCTCGGGGAACGTCAGTGCCCGCACCTCTGAAGGAGACATTCTTATCACGCCCAGCGGGCTGGACTACTCGGTGCTGGAGCCTGAAGATGTGGTGCTCGTGGATATGGGAGGAAGGGTGCTGGAGGGGAATTTCGAGCCCTCCACCGAGACGCCGATGCACACGGGTATCTACCGTTCGAGACCGGATGTTGGGGGGATCGTGCACACGCACTCTCCCTACGCCACCACGCTGGCCTGCCTGGGGTGGGAGATGCCTCCGGTGCACTACATGCTGGCGATGCTCTCCGAAGACGGCCGTGTGCCGCTGGCGGAGTACGCCACCTACGGCACCGAGGAGCTTGCCCACAACGCCGTCAAAGCATTGGGCAAGACCGGAAAGGCGTGTTTGCTCCAGAATCACGGGACGATCACCATCGGGGAGACGCCGGGCGAGGCTCTCTCGGCGAGTGTTGTGCTGGAAGACGTCGCGAAGATCTACTACCGCGCGGTGCTCGCCGGCGAACCCGTCCTGCTCGAACCGGAAGAGATATCACGGGTCTCGGAGAAGATGGAAGGTTACGGTCAGTCCAAGCCGGCTGGCAAGAGGGAATAGTAATTCTCTACGCCACCTGTAGAATCGGGCGAAAGCAGCCATAGGTCTTCGCACGCTTTTGCGTCCTGCCCTAACGCAGCGGCGCTACTTTGACGTCAACAGAGCACTCCTGCAACTCTTCGAGATAGCCGCGCCCGATCCCGGAGTCTACTACCACCAGATCAAACTCGCTCAGGGGCGCCAGCTTGTGCAGGGCCACCTTCCCGAACTTCGTGTGATCCACCAGCAGTATCCGCCTCTTCGATGAGTCCATCATAGCCCTCTTATTCCGCATTATCTTCTCTTCTTGATGGAGCGCGGCGCAACCCGAGACGGCAGAGGTCGACATAAAGAGGACATCCGCCCTGACCGCGGAGATCGCAGCCTCGCATACCACCCCGCTGAATGCTTCGAGGGAGGGTATGTACTCCCCGCCGAGCAGGATCAACTCTATCCCCCTGATCCCTCCAAGCCTGTTCAACGTCATCAGGAAGTTGGTTATTACGGTCAATGGAGTCTTAGAGGACAGCAGAGAAGCGACTGCAAGAGAGGTTGTTGACTCATCGAGCATCACCGACTGGCCGGGTTCGATCTGCGTCAGGGCGAATCTTGCCAGGGCCTCCTTCTCCTCTTTCGCACTCCTGAGCCGGTAGCGGACGTTGGAGTCGAAAAGACTCGAAGGCTGGGCCGTAACTTTGCCCCGCAGCTTTCTCAAAACACCCTGGCGCTCGAGCTCGTCGAGGTCGCGATGTACGGTCATGAGGCTGACATCGAAGAGTTCGGCGAGATTTTTGGCGCTGGCAGAGCCGTGTTCGAGAACGTACTCCGCTATCTTCTCCTGACGTCGGATCGGACCTTCGCGACCCGAACCAAAGCTTCTCGCAGACATACCAGCCGTCTGTCCCTGCAGTTATCCCTCTTATCCCTGTCTTTGTTTGTATACCTTTATTCTAACGTTTTGAATCGCACCTATTTTCGTTATTGTGTAATTTAAGTTATATAAAACGTTAAATGCTCAAGTTACGGAAAAGAGGAGCCCAACCATTGAATCGTTTATATGCTTGCTTTGCTACCTGGATGAGACACTCTGCATCGGATGGAGTGGCAACTGCTCTGGTAGACTTGGGCGATCTGGTGTGCTTAGAGGGTTCGAGAGAGGAGCGGTTCGTGGTGGAGAAGGAGACGACCATAGGCCCTGAAGAAGGTCTTCACGCCCGTCCGGCGGCGCAGTTTGTCAAGGCAGCCAAGCAGTTTTCCTCGGATATCAAAGTCATAAAGGGCGAGCAGGAAGCCAACGCGAAAAGCTCTTTAGGGATCATGCGTCTCGGCGCCAAGAAGGGGCAGCGGATCACGATCCGGGCCGAAGGCGACGATGCGGAGGAGGCCGTGAGCGCACTGGTGGAGCTTATCTCCAGGGACGAGCACTGAGATGCCCTGAAACATCGGGGGTGGTGGCGCGTATAGGGTTGCTGTAGATCGCACATTTAAACAGAGCTCCGGGGGTGTTCGTTTTGGGTTCCGGGTTTAATCCACAGCAGGCGGCATTGGTGGTCAACACCCGTTCGCGCAGCGGGGAGCAGGCGTTTTTCAGGGCCATGGATCTCCTGCAGGATCTGGGTGTGAACGTGAAGCAGACCTATCCTCTGCGGGACGCTGCGCGGCTGCCCGAGACCGTGCGCGAGGTCGTGGATGAGGGGTGCGACCTTCTGATACTCGGGGGTGGCGACGGTTCGGTGAGCTCCACGGTGGACTTTCTGGCCGAACGCGAGGTGGTGCTAGGTCTGCTTCCGCTCGGGACGGCCAACGACTTCGCGCGCACCCTGGAGATACCCCCGGAGGTAGATAAGGCCTGCGAGACGATAGCCCGCGGCAAGATCGTGGACATTGACCTGGGGCTGGTGGGGGAGAACTACTACGTCAACGTCGCTTCCGTGGGTCTGGGCGTCGAGGCGACGCAGGCACTCTCGCCGGAGCTGAAGAAGCGGGCGGGCGCGCTGGCATATCCGGTGGCTGCCGTGAAAGCGTTTATGAGCCACGAGCCCTTCTCCGCCAAGCTCACCTTCCCGGATGGCGACCACGATCCGGTGGAGTTCGAGCGGCTCTTGCAGGTCGCCGTCGGCAACGGGCGATTCTACGGCGGGGGGATGGTGGTGGCCCCCAGTTCCGGGATAGACGACCATACGCTCGACATCTACGCCATAGAGATGGGGCGGCACCGGGATATGATCGGGGTAGCCCGTTACCTCAAAAGCGGGGACTTTATCCGCGAGGAGGGAGTGAGCCACTTCGAGACAGCGCGGGTGCGGCTCGAGACCGACCCAGAGCTTGCCATCAACGTGGACGGCGAGGTGGTCGCCAACACCCCCCAGGACTTCTCCCTGGCACGCAACGCCCTGAAGGTTCTCGTTCCCGAAAGCTCCACCGCCGCGACGCGCGACAAGTCAGACTAGAGCACGGTATTGCACCGTTAGTCACGACTGGATAGACTCCTTCTTGCAGGTGGGAACGCAAGGAGGAATCGCATGCATCCCAAAGATATCGAAGGGCTTACCGTCGGCGGGCTCCTGGATCTCGTGGCGGAGAGGCGCCCGGACCACGACGCCCTTATCTACGTGGATCGCGGCCTGCGCTACTCTTACCGCGAGTTCAACGAAGTGGTCGAGCGGTGCGCCCGCGCGCTGATGGCCCTGGGATTGAAGAAGGGGGACCACGTCGCCGTCTGGGGGCAGAACGTCCCCGAGTGGGTAACGCTCCAGTTCGCTACGGGCAAGATCGGGGCGGTGCTCGTAACCGTCAACCCATCCTACAGGGCCACGGAGCTGAAGTACGTCCTCGACCAGTCGGACTCCGCGGCGCTCTTCCTGACCGAAGGTGTGAGGGGAGCCAACTTCATCCAGATCCTCGAAAAAGCCGCCCCCGAGATTTCCGAAGCCGGAGAAGGAGAGCTCTCGATCCAGGAGTTGCCCTACCTCAAGCACGTGGTCCTCATGGGAAGCGAGATCCGTGAAGAATACCCCGCTGCGATCCGCAGCTTCGATTCTTTCCTGCAGGGAGCCGAAAAGGTCTCGCAGGAGGAGTTGAAAGAGAGGCAGAGATCTCTCGATGCCGATGAGGTCATAAACATGCAGTACACCTCGGGGACGACGGGATTTCCGAAGGGTGTGCAGCTAACGCACACCAACATCGTCAAGAACGCCTTCCTCATCGGCGAGTGCATGAAGCTCGGGCCGGAGGACAGGGTGTGTATCCCCGTGCCATTCTTCCACTGCTTCGGGTGTGTTCTCGGGACGCTCAACACCGTAACCCACGAGGCGACGATGGTGCCGATTGAGTCCTTCGACGCGGAGGCGGTCCTGCGGGCTGTGGATCAGGAGCGGTGCACGGCGCTCCTCGGCGTGCCGACCATGTTCATCGCGGAGCTTGAGCACCCCGACTTCGAGAAGTACGACACCTCCTCTTTGCGGACCGGGATCATGGCGGGTTCCCCGTGCCCGATCGAGGTGATGAGGAAGGTCATGAATGTGATGGGGGCGGATGAGATCACCATAGCCTACGGTCAGACCGAATCCAGCCCCGTTATCACCCAGACCCGCACCGACGACCCGATAGAGCTCCGCGTCTCCACGGTCGGCAAGGTCCACCCGGAGGTCGAGGTCAGGATCGTGAGCGTCGAGACTGGAGAGGACTGCGCGCCCGGCGAGCAGGGAGAACTGTGGACCCGCGGCTACCACGTGATGAAGGGCTACTACAAGATGCCCGAAAGAACGAAAGAGGTCATAGACGAGGATGGGTGGCTGCACACCGGGGATCTGGCGGTAATGGACGAGAACGGCTACGTCAAGATCACCGGCCGGGCGAAGGACATGATCATCCGCGGCGGCGAGAACGTCTACCCGCGGGAGGTCGAGGAGTTCCTCTATACCCACCCCAAGATCTCCGACGTCCAGGTCTACGGAGTGCCGGACGAGAAGTATGGCGAGCAGGTAGCCGCGGCCATAAAGGTCAAATCAGGCGAGACGCTGACAGCCGAAGAGGTGCAGGAATTCTGCCGCGACAACATCGCCTACTACAAGATCCCCTACTACGTGGACTTCGTGGAAGAGTACCCGATGACCGCGAGCGGCAAGATCCAGAAGTACAAGCTGCGTGAAACCGCCGTTGAACGCTACGGTCTGCGGGAGGCGGCGAAGACAGAGACCGCGTAAAGAGAACCTGTTCGGCCACTTTTGCTGGCTTCAGTCCTGATTCCAGTGAGAGACGAACCCGGCTAGACTAACAGCAAAATACGGAGAAGGAGGAGCGGGGTGAAGAGGGAGCTCACTCGGAGGGATTTTCTCAAGGTTGCCGGAGTGGGGGCGGCGCTTGCGGGTGGAATCGGAGTGCCTGCGGTTGCTCGCGGAGAGCAGGTGCAAAGCAATACCACCCTCTCTACGACAAACCGCCTCAAGGACAGGCGGTACGTGGCCGCCGGAACCAGGGCCTACGTGGTGGGTACCGAAGATGGCCGCTTCCCGGCGATGGGTTTCCACACCCGGGGCGAGATGGGAGGCATCTGGAGCCCGCCGTTAAAGCTGCTGGATGGTATCTGGTTCGGCATAGATGAGGAGTGGATCGGACCGGCAGAGAAATTTACCAGCGGCTACGGCTACGTGGAGATGGACCTGCCCGACCGGGGTTCCCTCAAGATAAAGCGCATTGATTTCGTGCCCGACGGGAGGCGCACGGCGCTCTTCGGGCTCGTTTTCAGCAGCGGCTCCGGCGAGGAGAGCTTCACGCTCAAGGTAGACGCCCACTCCGAGCTTATGAGCGCCTATCCCTGGGGCGAGACGACCCCTTCCCAAAAGACTTTCAACCTCAAAGACTCGGTCTCTTACCGCGATGGCAGGCTCGTCTTCCGGGAGAAGGGGAAGCCGCCCGTCGCAAACGCTGAAGCGCACGACTGGGCCGCGGTGGTGGGCTCCTCGCTACAGCCCTCCGGCCACGCGACGGAGAAGAACTTCCGCGGACCACAGGACCCACCGATCATCTGCCCGCCTTCGCCTGAGCCGGCTCCCGACCGCTGCGACGATACCGCCTACGGCAAAGGCGCGGGCGGACAGCTACGCTACGACATCAGGGTGCCGGCGAACTCGACCACGACCGTCTGGTTTGCCGTTACCGGCTCGGAGAGCGGTCCCGCTGCAGCCCTGGCGGAGAACGCCGCCGTACTCAAGGACCCCGGCAGGCTGCTCCGCGAGAAGATAACTGAGCGGGTCGAGCTAGGTAAGAACACTATCCTCGACCTGCCCGGCGACCGGCTGCTGCAGAACGCCATAGACTGGGGCAAGCAGAACCTCGCGGATCTCACCCAGGAAGCGCAAAACCTCAAAATCCGCAGGACCCACGAGGGTACGAAGTACCCGAAGCCCGCCGGCACGGTGGACCGCATCCGGTTCATCGGCGCGGGCTTCCCGGACTACCCGTGGCTGTTTGCCACTGACGGGGAGTACACCGCCTTCGCGCTGGTCGGAGTGGGCCGGTTCGACGTCGTCAAGGACCACCTGCGCGCCCTGCGCGAGGTCAGCGATATCGCCAACTCGGGCAGCGGCAAGGTGGTGCACGAGGTCGTAACCGACGGCTCGGTCTACTTCGGGTTGAACTCCGACCCCGGAAACACCGACGAGACCGTCAAGTTCCCCGCTGCCGTGGCCCTGCTGTGGCGCTGGAGCGGCGACAACGGCTTTCTCGATGAGATGTACCCCTTCGCGAAGAAGAACCTGGAGTACGTCTTCGCCAATCTGGACAAGGACGGCGACCCGTGGCCCGAAGGCTCGGGCAACGTCGAGGCGCCCGGTCTCGGCGAGGAGAAGCTGGATGTGGCCGTCTACACCATCCGCGGGCTCTACGACCTGGCGGACATGGCGCGCGCCAAGAACGACGGCAGGACCTACACCTGGGCCGTGAGCCGCGCCCGGAGGATGGTGAGGAAGTTCGAGCGAGACTGGTGGATGCCGAACATCCCCCAGCACGCCGACTCGCTCGATGATCCCGGCAACAAGAAGACCCAGCAGCGGTGGTGGATCGGGGTAACCCCGATGGAGGCAGAGCTTCACCGCAACGGCGAGCCCGTCCCTGGACTGACCACGTCCGCGCACGCAAAGGCCGCGCTGAACCTGCGCGAGAAACGCTGTTACTCGAACGGGTACGGCATGTACGTCCAGGGAGCGGCCGGCTGTGACCCGGCCCCGCCGCCCGCGACGCCCAACCGGATAGTCTTCACCCTGAACACCGCGGTTATCGCCGTGGGAGAGGGCAATTACGGTCGTCTGGGCAAGGGGCACCAGCGCCGGTATACCGACGACAACGCAAAGCTGCAGCTTCCGAACCCCGACGAGCAGCCGGGGGCTTTGCCTGAGATTGCCCCTTCCCCCGACTACGGGAGGTCTATCAACAAGCCCCTCAACGAGCGCGCCCAGGTGATGCAGGCGTGGGGCAACTACGGCACGATCTGGCCGGTCGTGCACCAGCAACTCGGCGTCCGCCCGGACATGGGACGAAGAAGGCTGGAGGTAACGCCCCAGCTTCCTCCCGGTCAGTCCGATATCTCCGGCAGCAACATCCGGCTCGGCAGCGGTTACATAGACGTTATTGCCGAAGCAAACTCCGGGACGTACCTGACGAGCGTGAAGGTGGAGGTGTCGCTGCGCTCTCTGACGCTGGGACACACCATCTCCGAAAACGAGAAGGTCTCCTACGTGATTCTGGAAGGCAAGCGTGTCGGGCACAGAATACGCAGAACCCCCCGGGGACAGGAGGTGCTGGTGGAGGCGTCCACGTCCAGGGGCCAGCATAACCTGGTGGTCAAAACCCACCGGTAGAAAACAGGCTCACGGAACCTGAGACATCGTGATCCAGGCGTCTACTTCCGCAGCGCCGGGGTGCGAAAGACCGGGTCGGGGTTGTGGATCGCCTGGTAGGCTGCAACCGGCGTTGCCAGAGAGAGCCACAAAAGCAGCGTCACGAAGGAGAAGATCATCTTCCTATCCGCCCGCCAGCTCAGCGCGGCGCTCGCGATGGTCAGGATGTAGAAGGCAGCCGTCCATGCTAAAGCCAGGATCGGGCTGCGCTTGCGGAAGTATGCCCAGGTGAAGGTGCTGTAGAGAACCCAGGTCGCGCCCTGGAGCCACAGCAGCTTCCCACGGTCCGGTGTATCTTCGGGCAGGTTCAGAAGGCGCAGGTTACCCCAGAGCTGGCTCGCGTTGTTGACCGTCCACACCGGCCCGAATACCCATGCGGGCGGAGCGAAAGGAGCCTGGCGCAACTTTTCATATTGCTCCTGCTCATGCTGCGGCCTCGATAGAACCCTGGCGACGAGGTTCACTACGATGCCGAAGATCAGGGCGTGCCACCACCGGTAACGTTCCTGCCTCGTAAACACCGCACCGGAAGTAGCTTCGGGTGTCAGGTTTCGCCCGACCTCCTGGAGCTTCTCCCAGGCCGGGTGTCCCTGGGGAGCGGGCGAAATCTCCAGGTAAACGACCTCATCGCTAAAACCGAGCACGTTCTCTATCATCATTGCGGCGGCTCGCTTCTGGAGCCCGTACTTCGCATCGTGAAGTTCTCTGGCGGTGGTGCTCTCCTGCGGCGACAGGAAGCGGGCGACGGCGGCGGTCTCCGGCCCGAGGGGTTTACCCAAAGGGTTGCACGGCCCGACCAGAACGCTGCCATCTTGGCGGATGCGTTTGGCCTTGCCCGTGTTGCGCCCGGTGTAGACGTAGAGCTTGCCGCCGGACTCCGCGAACCACACCGTCGTCCTCACCGGCTCGCCGTTCTTGCGGAACGTGGTCAGGTTCATGTAGCGGTGTCCCCGCAGACCCTCAAACCCCACCTGCGCCATCTCGTACCTGCCTTTCGGTTATTCGGAATACCTAACTTTTATCACGAAGCAGGTCGGAATCCAGAGAAAAGTCCGGCGCGGTTAGCGGATAGCTCTCCTGTTAAACTTTCTGCGTATCGCCAGTGGGGAAAATCCTTGTGCATGCAATGATTGAAGAGGAGACTTAAAAGATGAACTTTGACCTGAGCGCCGAGCAGAGGCGCTGGCGGGATACTGCGAGGGAGTTTGCGCGGGAGGAGATCCAACCCAGAGCCGAGAGGCTAGACCGTGAGCAGAAGTTCCCCTACGACATCACAGCGGAGATGGCGAAGCTGGGGTTGATGGGCCTCACGCTGCCGGAGGAGTATGGCGGCTCGGGCGGAGACTTCGTCGCCTACAACCTGGCTCTGGAGGAGATCAGCCGCGCAGATACTTCGGTGGGGATTACGATGGAGGCCCACATCTCTTTGGGGTGTTCGCCGATCGCCGCCTACGGCACTCCGGAGCAGAAGGAGAAATTCCTGGCATCCTGCGCCACCGGCGAGCGCCTGTGGGCCTTCGGGCTCACCGAGGAGGAGGCCGGAACCGACGCCGGAGGGACGCGCACCACGGCGGAGCTGCACGACGGCCAGTGGAAGATAAACGGCTCGAAGAAGTGGATCACCAACTCCGGCACGGATATAACCGCGGGAGTTACCGTGATGGCCCGCACCGGAACCCGCGAGGACGGCAGGGCGGAACTGACCGCGATCCTGGTCCCCCAGGACGCTCCAGGGTACACCCGCGGCCCCGCCTACGAGAAGCTCGGCTGGCGCGCCTCCGACCAGCACCCCCTCTACTTTGAAGACTGCCGCGTGCCACAAGAAAATACTCTCGGCGAGCGCGGTCGCGGGTTCCGCCAGTTTCTGGCGACGCTGGATGGAGGACGGGTCGCGGTCGCCGCTCTCTCGGTCGGGCTCGCCCAGGCTTGTTTCGATGAAGCAATACAAAGAGCCAAAGAACGGCGGCAGTTTGGGAGGAGCATCTCGGAGTTTCAGGCGATACAGTTCAAGCTCGCGGACATGGCGATGGAGATAGAGCTGGCGAGGAACATGGTCCTCAAGGCAGCCTGGCTCAGGGACCGGGGACGCAATTTCAGCCGCGAAGCGAGCATGGCGAAAGTCTTCGCCTCGGAGACCGCCAAGAGGGCGGCGGATCAGGCGGTCCAGATCCACGGCGGCGAGGGCTTCATGGAGGGGAGCGCCGTGGCCCGCTACTGGAGGCAGGTCAAGATCAACGAGATAGGGGAGGGGACCAGCGAGATCAACCGCCAGATCATCGCCCGCAGCATGCTGCGGGAAGAGAGCGCCGAGGAAGCCAGGGAGAAGACAGCAGCGCAATGAGCTTCTACGCGCTCAACCTCTTTGATCTCGCGGACAACGACCTCTACCTGCAGTATTCGCGCCGCTCGGTAGCGGCGGTGGAGAAGCAGGGCGGGAAGGTCGTCGGGCTCGGCCGCCTGGACGAAGCCTGGGACGATTCCGGAGTCGAGCCGCGCACGGTTATGATCCTGGTAGAGTGGCCGTCGAAGGAAGCATTCCAGGCGTTTCTCGACGACCCGGAGAACGAGGACCTGCACCCCCTGCGCGAAGGCGGGACGCGCAACTACCTGTGGTGGACCTACGAGAAGCTGGAGGATCTGCGCCCAATCTTCCGGGAGACGCGCAGATAAGCCGATGGCGAAGTCAGAGCCCGCGTAGAGCCGCACCGAGTTCGCTCTCGTAGAAATCGCAGAACTCTTTCTGGCGGTCGCCGACCTGCACCAGCGCCACCCGGTCGAATCCGGCGTCCACGAACTGTTTTACGCCCTCGACGATTCCCTCGACGCCTGGTCCGCAAGGGATCAACTGCGCGACATCCTCTTCCCGGACGAACTGCGTGTGGGCGGCGAAGTTTACCGGGTTCGGGAGCTCGGCCATCACCTTCCAGCCCGCGGCGGCCCAGGAGAACTGCTCCCGTGCCAGGCGGCGGCACTCGGCCTCGTCCCCGCCCCAGCAAACCGGTAGCTGGCCGACCGCCGGCTTGCCGGACCCGCCGAACTCGGAGAACATTTGGATCAGCTCTCCCTGGGGTTCCGTGGCGATGATCATGTCGGCCTCCTCGCCGGCGAGCTGGCAGGACTCCCTGCCGCTCACGGCGATGCCTATCTGGGGTGGTTGATCGGGGAGATCAAAGAGCTTTGCGTCCTCCACGTCGTAGTGCTGGCCGTGGTAGGTGACGTAGCCCCCGGAGAAGAGCTCCTTGATGATGTCTACGGCCTCTTCGAGCATAGCGTGCCGGACATCTGCAGCGGGCCAGCCGTAGCCGACGACGTGCTCGTTGAGGTTCTCCCCGGCCCCGAGCCCCAGAGTGAACCGCCCGTCAGAGAGTATCGAGACGGTGGCCGCCTTCTGGGCGACGATGGCCGGGTGGTAGCGGAGGGTGGGACAGGTTACGTAGGTCATCAGGGGGATGCTTTCTGTCGCCTGCGCCGCCGCGCCGAGCACCGCCCAGGCGTAACCCGAGTGCCCCTGGGCCTCCAGCCAGGGGTGGAAGTGATCGCTTATCACCGAGAACTCGAAACCGGCGCGCTCCGCGTTGATGATATCTCCAACCAGGTCTTTGGGTGAACGCTGCTCGCACATCATCGTATAGCCGATCTGGGCCACGGATCCCTCCTCATCGCAGAACATGAACCTCACCCTTCTATACCCGTTAGTCCGCTGCGAAACTCCGGTCCGCAGGCTTCCTCCACACGAATCGCCGATAGCGCATACAATGAATTATGAGTGAGACGCCTTTGTAGAACGAATGGGAAGGGATGGGAAAGCTAAATAGCCTCGTAGGCACCAGAAACGAAGAGTTCGAGAAGAATTCCGCGGCTTACGAAGCTCTGCTCTTAGAGCTTCGCGAACGCTCGGCGGAGGCCCGGCGCGGGGGCGGCGAGCGGGCGCAACGGCGGCACAGAGAGCGCGGGAAGATGCTGGTGCGGGATCGCGTGGAGAGGTTGCTCGACCTGGACACGCCTTTCCTGGAGCTCTCGCCGCTCGCCGCCTACGGGATGTACGGCGGGGAGGTGCCTGCGGCGGGGATCGTAACCGGAATAGGAAGAGTGGCGGGCAGGGAGTGCGTTATCGTCGCCAACGACGCCACGGTCAAGGGCGGGACCTACTACCCGATGACCGTCAAGAAGCACCTGCGGGCCCAGGAGATAGCCGAGCAGAACCACCTGCCGTGCATCTACCTGGTAGATTCGGGCGGGGCTTATCTGCCCCTGCAGGATGAGGTATTCCCGGACCGGGAGCACTTCGGGCGCATCTTCTACAACCAGGCCCGGATGAGCGCGAAGGGGATACCCCAGATAGCTTCCGTCATGGGAAGCTGCACCGCGGGGGGAGCCTACGTCCCGGCGATGAGCGACGAGGTCGTGATCGTCAAAAACGAAGGTACGATCTTCCTGGGCGGCCCACCGCTCGTCAAGGCCGCAACCGGAGAAGAGGTAACCGCGGAGGAGCTCGGTGGCGGCGACGTGCACGCTCGGACTTCCGGCGTTGCGGACTATCTCGCCGAAAACGACGAGCACGCCCTGGCTCTGGTACGCCAGATCGTCTCCAACCTGAACCGGAAGAAAAATGTTCCCTGGACGCTGGAAGACTCCGAGGAGCCGCTCTACGACCCCGAAGAATTGTACGGCGTCGTACCGCAGGACTACCGCCGCAGCTACGACGTGCGGGAGGTCATAGCCCGCATCGTGGATGCGAGCCGCTTTGATGAGTTCAAACCGCTCTACGGCGAGACGCTGGTGTGCGGGTTCGCGAGGATAATGGGCATTCCCGTCGGCATCCTCGCCAACAACGGCATCCTGTTCTCCGAGAGCGCGCTCAAGGGGGCGCACTTCATCGAGCTGTGCTGCTCGCGCGGCATCCCGCTGGTATTTCTGCAGAACATAACGGGCTTCATGGTCGGCAAGAAGTACGAGACGGGCGGCATCGCCAAGGACGGCGCGAAGATGGTCATGGCCGTCGCCAACGCGAACGTCCCGAAGCTCACCGTTATCATCGGCGGCTCCTTCGGGGCAGGCAACTACGGGATGTGCGGCAGGGCCTACTCACCGCGCTTTTTGTGGATGTGGCCCAACGCCCGCATCAGCGTCATGGGGGGCGAGCAGGCGGCGAATGTGCTCGCAACGGTGCGGGAGGATGGCCTGCGGCGCGAGGGCAAGGAGATGACCGATGAGGAGCGCGAGGAGTTCCGGCGCCCCATCCTGGAGAAGTACGAGACTGAGGGCAACCCCTACCACTCGACGGCCCGGCTCTGGGACGACGGTGTGATAGACCCGGCAGACACCCGGATGGTCCTGGCCCTCGGGCTCTCCGCGGCGGCGAACGCACCGCTGGAGGAAACGAAATACGGCGTGTTCAGGATGTGATGAATAGCCGTCAGCGGTCAGGTGTCAGCTATCAGTGGTCAGCGAGTAGGTATCAGCGAGGGGAGGGAAAACGGTGGTAGGTTGTAGAGATGGCCTTTCGCGTTTTTTACTCAGACAGAATGGGCGTGTCCAGGAAGGGCCAAGCTGATAGCTGATCGCTGAAAGCTGAGAGCTATGAACATCGAATTTCTCGGGACGGGAGGAGCCATAGCCGCGCCGAGGCCGCTGTGCGGCTGCCGGGTGTGCGTGGAGGCCAGGGAAAAGGGCGTGCCGTACAGCCGCAGCGGTCCGAGCCTGTTCGTGCACGGGCCGGACGTTCTGATCGACACGCCCGAGGAGATCCGTGACCAGATCAACCGCTCGCGGATAGAGCGCATCGCCGCTTGCCTCTACTCGCACTGGCACCCCGATCACGTGATGGGCCGCAGGGTCTTTGAGATGAACGTGAACTGGCGCGCCTGGCCCCCGCAGAACCGCCGCACCGACATCTACCTGCCCGGTCGGGTCGGGAAGGACTTGCGGCGTATGCTCGGGACCTGGGAGCACCTGAAGTTCCTGGAGAAAGTGTACGGGGCCGTGCGCCTGATCGAACTCGAAGAAGGAGAGAGCTTAACGCTCGGCGGAGTGCGGATCACCCCTTTCCCGCTGGCGGAGGAGAACGTGTACGCCTTCATGTTCGAAGAGGACGGTAAGTGCGCCCTTATCGCGCCGGACGAACTGAAGGGTTGGGAGCCTCCCGAATGGGTGCGGGGTGTGGATCTGGCGGTTCTCCCGAAGGGCCTGGACGAGTTTGACCCGCTCACCGGAGAACGCCGCATTCCCGAAGGACATCCAATCCTGAGAATCGAGGCGACCTTCGAGGAGACGCTGGAGATCTTGAACAGGCTGGAGGCGAAACGCACGATCCTGACCCACATCGAGGAGCTGGACGGGCTGTCCTACGATGATTTGCAAACCCTGGAGCGCAACCTGCGGCGAGAAGGTGTGAAGGTAACCTTCGCCTACGACACGCTGATGGTTGATGTTTGATGGAGGAGGGAAGTTGAGCCGGGGCGGATACGAGAACCTGCTGGTAAGCGTGGAGGGAGGCGTGGCCCGCGTGCGGCTGAACCGTCCCGAGACCCACAACGCCCTGAACGCGGAGCTTATACGGGAGATCACGGACTGCTTCGGCGAGCTTGTCGGCGACGACTCGGTGCGGGCGGTGATCCTCGCGGGCGAGGGACGCTCGTTCTGCGCTGGAGCGGACATAGGGTACATGCGCGAGACGGCCAGGTTCACGTATGACGAGAACGTCGAGGATGCCCGGAGGCTCGCGGCGATGTACCGCGCGGCGGACCGCTGCCCGAAGCCGGTGGTGGCGCAGGTTTCGGGAGCGGTGGTCGGGGGCGGGTGCGGGCTGGTGGCTGCCTCGGATGTCGTGGTGGCGGCGGAGGATGCCTGGTTCGCCTTCACCGAGGTCCGGCTCGGTATCTCTCCGGCCACGATAGCGCCTTTCGTGGCGCGCAAGATCGGGATTTCGCAGACGCGGGCGCTGTTTCTCACCGGCGAGCGTTTCGACGCGGCGCGGGCGAAGGATATCGGGCTGGTACACGAGGTCGTCTCCAGCGAGGATCTGGACTCGACGGTGGAGAAGAAGGTCTCTTCTCTGCTCAAGGGCGGCCCGGAGGCGCTGGCGGCCACGAAGGAGCTTCTGCGTGAGCTGGAAGAGGCCCCTTCGGAAGCGACGGAGAGAATGGCGCGGCGGATAGCTTCTCTGAGGACGGGCGAGGAGGGACAGGAGGGCCTGGGCGCTTTCCTGGAGAAGCGCAGGCCGCGCTGGGTGGAGGGAGGTTAGCCTTGGATCGTCCGCCTTTCAGAAAGCTGCTCGTCGCCAATCGAGGTGAGATCTCGGTTCGTATCATCCGGGCCTGCCGGGAGCTGGGCATAAGAACGGTGGCCGTCTACTCGGAGGCGGATGAGGGTGCGATGCACTGCCGCCTCGCGGATGAGGCTTATCCTATCGGAGCCGCGCCCGCTTCGGAGAGCTACCTGAACATCGAGCGGCTTGTTGAAGTTGTCAGGGAAAGCGGGGCGGAAGCGGTGCACCCCGGCTACGGGTTTCTGGCGGAGAGCGCGGCGTTCGCGCGGGCGGTCGAGGGAGCGGGAGCGGTCTGGGTCGGGCCGACGCCGGAGGCGATGGAGGCGATGGGCCTCAAGGTGCGGGCGAAGGAGCTGGCGCGGAGGGCGAACGTGCCGACCGTTCCCGGCTACGCGGACGAGAACGCAACCGACGAACAACTCGCCACAGAAGCGGAGAGGATAGGCTACCCGGTTCTCATCAAGGCGAGCGCGGGGGGCGGGGGACGGGGGATGCGCGCCGTGGCGCGCCCGGAGGACTTCGAGGATGCCGTGCAGGGAGCGAGGAGGGAGGCGAAAGCGGCATTCGGTGACGGGGCGGTTTTCCTGGAGAAGCTGCTCGAAGACCCCAGGCACATCGAGGTCCAAATAATCGGCGACGAGCACGGAGGCGTCATCCACCTCTACGAGCGGGAGTGCTCGATCCAGCGCCGCCACCAGAAGGTGGTCGAGGAGGCTCCTTCTCCGGCGCTGGACCCCACCTTGCGCGAAGCGATGTGCAAAGCCGCGGTGCGCCTGGCTCAGGAGGTCGGCTACCGCAACGCCGGGACGGTAGAGTTTCTGCTGGATGGCGAGGACTTCTACTTCCTGGAGATGAACGCCCGGCTGCAGGTGGAGCACCCGGTGACGGAGCTGGTTACGGGGCTGGATCTGCTGCACCTTCAACTGGCCGTCGCCGCGGGTGAGCCCCTGCCGGTCCCGCAGGAGAACGTAACCCTGCGCGGCAGCGCCATCGAGATGCGGCTGTACGCCGAGGATGAGGGCGGTCTTCCGGCGAGCGGGAAGCTCCTCGTTTTTGCGCCGCCCGAGGGACCGGGCATCAGGAACGACTCCGGGGTGGAGACCGGCGATGTGGTTCCGCTCCACTACGATCCCATGCTTGCCAAGCTCATCGTCTACGCCCCGGAGCGTAAGGCCGCTGTCCTGCGGCTCCGGCAGGCGCTGCGGGACTACACCGTACTCGGTGTTCCGACCAATCTCCCGCTGCTGAGAAGGATCGCCGACCACCCGTCCTTCGCCGCCGGGGATACCACCGTCAACTTTCTGGGGAAGCACGGCCTCACCGGCGCCCCCACCGCCCCGCCCGTGCCCCGCGAGGCGGTCCTGCTCGCCGCCGCAGGAGAGCTCTCGCGTAGGTCTTTCGAATACAGCGACCCGTTTTCCGCTGGTCCGTGGAGGGTGGGAGGGGCCATCCGGCTTCGCTACCTTTCGGGCGAAGAGGAGCACGAGATCGAGGCCGAACGCGCGAAAAGAGGCGCACTGAAGCTGCGGCTCGATGGAGAGGAAGCCTTCACAGAGTCGCTCTCCGTAAGAGACGGCAGGGTGCAGGTCGTGGTGGACGGGAGATCCCTCGAAGGCGGGTTCGCGGTCCGCGGCGGCGAGGTTCTTATCTCCTTCGAGGGGCAGAGCTACCGGCTAGGAAAACCGCTGCCTCCGGGGGTGGACGAGGCGGGATCCGGTGGCGCGGAAGCGGGACGGGCGAACCTCGTGGCCCCGATGCCCGGAACGGTGGTGAAGGTGATGGCTGCCGAAGGCGATGAGGTGGGAGAGGGACAGCCGCTCCTGGTGCTGGAGGCGATGAAGATGGAGCAAACGTTCGCCGCTCCATACGCCGGCAGGGTGCGGGCGCTACCTTACGCCGAGGGTGCCTCCGTCCCAGCCGGAGCGGTACTCGCGGAGATCGAAGAGCCTTAAGAAGCCTGTGCCGAAGAGCGAGCTGGAACAGAGACTGGAAGAGGCAAAGGTGGATCTCGAACGGACCGTCATGGACGCACTCGGGGCCAGAAAGGGTATTTTGGACCCGCAGCGCAAAGAGCAGTTGAAGGCTGAGATCTGGCGCCGGAGGATGAAGGTTGTCGAGCTGGAGCGGGACCGCATCCGCGAGCAGCTAATGAAGACCCGCCACAAAGCGGAGGAGGCGACAACCCGCCAGGACTACGAGGAATATCTCCGAAACAGCCAGAGAACCGCCGGGCTCAGGGTCCGGTATCTCGACGCTGTAGACCTGCTCGAAAAGCTCCAGGAGGACGGACCAAATTCTTCCGCGAGGCTGCTCGGGGGCGGCTGAGGGCCAGATTTTTCGGAAATCCTGAGCACAAAGACCTTGCAGTGGGCTTATCGCTCGCTATTACTCAAAGTGAGGAAAAGGAATAGTAGTGCAAGCGAGATAGTAAAGGGGGTGGTTAAACATGACGCTGGCACCTCTCAGAGGATTCTGGGATATCCAGAGCGAGTTCGACCGTATGTTCAACGACATGGTGGGCAACCTGTTCGGTAGAAGGCGTGTGGGCACCACTCCTGAAACACCTCTCTGGGCACCGCCGGTAGAGGTGTTTGCCAGAGGTGGTGATCTGGTGATCCACGCCGATCTGCCGGGCGTTACCCTGGATGATGTGGACATCACGCTCGAGGGTAACACCCTGACCATCAGCGGCACGCGCAAGGGACTTGAGGAAGAGGTCAGCTACTATCTGAGAGAGCTGCCCCACGGCGCGTTCCGCAGGAGCATGACGATCCCCGAGGGTGTTGACCCCGACTCCATCAAGGCTCGCCTCAAGAGCGGCGTGCTGGAGGTGGTGCTGCCCGGAGCGGCCGCCGAGGTTGCCCCGAAGAAGATCGCCATCGAATCCGGCGAGGGTGCCAAAAGTATCGAGAGCTGACCCTCTCCGGAGGGCGCTGGCACCAGCCATGCGCCGGATAAAAAGAGCGTTGCCGGTCGGTAGGCAAATTAGAAAGTGAGCGGCCTCGCGCGAATCCCAGAGAGCGGCGTGAAGGCAGGCGCACCCGGCCAAACGGGAGAGAGCAGTAGCGACCGGCCGGCGACAGCAGGAGCCCCCAGAAGGGGGCTCGTCCTTTTGTTTTGAATTCCGGCTCCCCGGATATATAATAAACATGATTAGCTGTGTTCCTTGTCTGTAGGGGAAGGTATGGGCATGAGGAATGCGGTTGCTTCTTTGGGGGATACGACGGAGCGCAGGCTGCTGGCCAGGGCTGCGGCTGGGGATAATGATGCCCGGCGGCGTTTGATCGAGGGCCATCTGGGAATTGTGTATGCGCTGGCGCGCGCGTACGCCTGGAGATGGAACGTTCCGCTGGAGGATCTCATCCAGGAAGGCGCGCTGGCCCTGGTTCAGGCGGTGGACCACTACGATCCGGGCCGGGGCATGAAGCTCTCCACCTACGCGACGTGGTGGGTCAAACAGGCTATCCGGCGGGCGGCGATGGCCTATGCCCGTCCCGTGAAGGTTCCCGAACGGGTCTGGGATCGAGCGTTGGACCTCTCGCGGGCCGAGCAATCCCTGCGCTTCGACCTGGGACGGGAGATTCAGCCGCGGGACCTGACAGGCGCCTTGGGGTGGTCGGACGAAGAGCTTGAGGAAGTGCGTCGGGCCGTTCTGCCCGCGGCTTCCCTGGAGGAAAGGAGCGACGAGGACACGGACGAGTTGGGAGAGTTGCTCCCCGATGTTGGAGCCGAGGACCCCTTCGAGGCGGCGGCGAGAAAGGATGCCCGGCACCGGCTGGCCGAGGCCCTGGCCTCTCTACCCGAGCGAGAACGCCGCGTGGTCTCCGAGCGGGCCGGGTTCGACGGCACGTGCCGCAGTCTCGTCGAGGTGGGCAGGCGACTGGGTGTTTCCAGGGAGCGGGCGCGTCAGCTCGAAAGCTCCGCCCTGCGCGCCCTGCACAGGCGGAGGAAGGAACTCGGCCTGGAAGGACTGGCTGCCTAGAGCCCGGAATCTGACCGCAGCAACCTCCTCCGATCAGCCGTGTTCGACGTGCATCTTCTTGCTTTGTTGTACGGTAACCGCCTGATTTCGGAGAAACATCATCGAAGCTCTAACCGATCCCAGGTGTCCCGCCACCTCGCGTATCTGCCGCTTTATCAACCGGCGTTGCTTGCTGCCTTCGGGAAATTCTCGATAGAGCTTCTGCAGGCGTTCGCGTTCTCCTTCCAGCTCGCTGAAAAGCGTGTCCAGGCTCTCCAGAGTGGCACTCTCTAGGGCAAGATCCAACGCCTCTTCACGTACCGACAGCGCCCACTCCAGCGATAGAGATCCCGGGTTTGCGCGCCGCTCACGAGGATCAGAGATGATCTCTTCAGGCGAGACCCCCAGCACTCGAGCCAGCTTTTTGATGGTGCTGAAGTGCGGCTGCGAAACCTTGCCAGACTCGATCCCAGATACCGTCGCCTGACTCACCCCGGCTTCCTCGGCCAGCCTCGCCTGGGTCCATAGCCGCGAGCGCCTGATGTTGGCCAAACGCCTTCCCGTCTCAGACACCTCTGCTCCAATCTCCCAGAGCCGCTCAAATCTATACCTGTTCAAATATAATTATAATACATAATTTATGTAGTAACCTGTAATTTCTGTAAAAAATATGTTTAAAAACTGTTCTGGAAAGGTATAATAGGAGCTACAAGAGTAGATTGACTACTGCAGGGAAGGAAACTGCGAAATCGGATATAAGGAGGTGATTGGCTTGCTCAGCCCGTTCAGAGGTTTCAGGGACGTGAGAAGCGAGATGGAGAGGATGTTCGAAGACATGCTCGGCTCCTGGGGCCGGTTCCCGGGGCGCCGGGGTGGGACCGTTGGCGAATGGACTCCGGCGATGGATGTGTTGACCAGAGATGGCAATCTGGTGATCCGGGCCGAGCTTCCTGGGGTCAAGCCCGAGGATGTCAACGTAACTCTCCAGAACAACGTGCTGAGTATAAGCGGGGAGCACAAGGCCGGCTCTGAAGAAGAGCGTGGCGGATACCATGTCAGGGAGCTCAGGTACGGATCCTTCCAGCGTAGCGTACCGCTGCCCGAAGGCGTGGACGAGAGCAAGATCCACGCCCGGTTCGAGAACGGTGTTCTGGAGGTTACCGTCGAGGGAGCCGGAGTGATAGAAGAGCAGCCCCGGCGCATCCAGATCGAAGGTCCCGGCAGCTAGGGCTCCGGGCCAGAGCCGGGAGTTTTCTCTCCGTCCGCGCTCCTTGTGCCGGGGCCACCGCCTGGCGGCCCCGGTTTCTTGGGGCGCTGTGTCGTTTGGAGGCATGGTGAGATGCTTGAAGTGAGTGCAAAGCGAGAGGAAGAGTATGGTAGTTGTTGGTTTCATAGCGAGAGGAAGGTGAGAAGGTATGGCAACGAGAATGTGTGATGTGTGCGGCATAAGGCCCGCCACAACCACGATAAGACGAATAATTCCCGGAGAGGGGCAGAGGGTCGAATACCTCTGCGAGGTGCACGCCTCGCAGGCGAGGGGAGGCAGCCCAACCTACGGGGGCGGAAGCCTCTTCGATGAGTTCTTCAACCGGTTCTTCGAGGAACCGGGGCGTACGGAGAGGTCCCTCGGGGGTGGCGGGCGCCGTGCGGAGCAGGTGGACATAACCCGCTTCTTCAGCGACGCCACGCAGGAGCTCATGCGGCGCGCCGCAGAGTACGCGGCGCAGTGGGGGAGTCGGGATCTCACAACGGAGCATCTGCTGCGGGCAGCCCTCGATGCGCCGGTCGTACGCCGCGTCCTCGAAGAGGTGGACGCCGATGCGGATGCGATCTCCACGCAGCTCGAAGAAGAAGTCGAGAGAGGCGGGCGCAGAGAGTCCGCGCTTGAGCTGGCTCCCGACGCTAAGCGGGCGCTTCTGGCCTCCTACGAGGAGTCCCGGGATTTGGGTTCTTCCTACATCGGCCCCGAGCACGTGCTGCTCGCGCTCGCCAGGGACGAGGAGGGCGAGGCGGCGCGTCTTCTGAGGAAGTTCGGACTCTCGCACACCAGGCTGCGCGGAGCGGTGGTGCGCGGAGTGGATGAGAGCGGCGCTGCGCGGGAGAAGGCGAGCAACACGCCCACCCTCGATGAGTACAGCCGTGACCTTACCCGGATGGCCAGAGAAGGGAAGCTGGACCCCGTGATCGGGCGCTCCGAGGAGATAGAGACCACCATCGAGATACTCAGTAGACGCACCAAGAACAATCCGGTGCTCATCGGAGATCCCGGAGTAGGCAAGACCGCCATCGTCGAAGGCATAGCCCAGCGCATCGTCAACGACGAGGTGCCCGAGACCCTGAGCGGAAAGCGGATTCTGGCGCTGGATCTCTCCGGGATGGTCGCCGGAACCCAGTACCGGGGCCAGTTCGAGGAGCGCCTCAAGAAAGTAGTGGATGAGATCCAGCAGAACTCCGAGAGCCTGATCGTCTTCATAGACGAGCTTCACACGGTGGTGGGAGCCGGAGCCGCCGAGGGGGCGATGGACGCCTCCAACATGCTCAAGCCCGCCCTCGCGCGCGGAGAGTTGCACTGCATAGGGGCTACCACCGTGGATGAGTACCGCAAGAACATAGAGAAAGACGCGGCTTTAGAGCGTCGCTTCCAGCCCGTTCTGGTGGGCGAGCCCAGCGTGGACGATACCATAGAGATCCTGCGGGGGCTCAAGGACCGCTACGAGGCGCATCACCGGGTGAAGATCACCGAGGATGCGATCATCGCATCCGCCGAGCTCTCCGACCGCTACATCACCGACCGCTTCCTGCCGGACAAGGCCATAGACCTCATGGATCAGGCCGCCGCCAGGGTCAGGCTGCGCTCGAAGACCAAGCCCCAGGACACGAAGGCTCTAGAGGATGAGATCCGGCACCTCAACCGCGAGAAGGCCCAGGCCGTCTCCGAAGAAGACTTCCGGAAAGCCCAGGATCTGAAGGGCCAGATCCAGGAACTGCAGGACAGGCTTGGCGCCTTCAAGCGGGGACGCCAGTCCGCCGCTGAGGTCACGGCCGAAGACATAGCGGAGGTCGTCTCCCGGGCGACCGGTATACCCGTCAGCCAGCTCACCGAGGAGGAGCGGGAGCGCCTGCTCAGGCTCGAAGGGCAGTTGCACGAGCGGGTGGTAGGCCAGGAAGAGGCCGTATCCGCCGTCGCCGAGGCCATAAGGCGCGCCCGCGCAGGTCTCTCCGACCCGAACCGCCCGATAGGGAGCTTCCTGTTCCTCGGTCCCACAGGAGTGGGCAAGACCGAGCTGGCGCGCACCCTGGCCGAAGCCCTCTTTGGGGATGAGGCGGCGATGGTCCGCATAGACATGAGCGAGTTCCAGGAGCGGCATACGGTCAGCCGCCTGGTAGGAGCGCCGCCGGGCTACGTCGGCTACGAGGAGGCCGGACAACTCACCGAGAAGGTCAGGAGAAGGCCGTATTCGGTGCTCTTGCTCGATGAGATCGAGAAGGCCCACCCGGATGTGTTCAACATCCTGCTGCAGATCCTGGACGACGGACGCCTGACCGACGCCCAGGGCCGGACGGTGGACTTCAAGAACACGGTCATCATCATGACCTCCAACATGGGCTCCGAGCGGATACAGGCCCACGCTCGCAGAAAGGAGTCCTTCGAGGATCTCAAAGAGGACATGATGCAGATCATAAAGAGAAATCTCAGGCCGGAGTTCCTCAACCGCATAGACGAGGTCATCATCTTCCACGCGCTCACGAAAGAACAGATAGCCGATATAGCGCGGCTGCTCCTGGAGCGCACGAGAAGGCGCCTGCACGCCCAGGATATCGAGGTCGAGTTCACCGACGAGGCGGTGGAGCTTCTGGCCAGAGAGGGCTTCGACCCCGAGTTCGGAGCCCGGCCCTTGAGGCGCACCATCCAGCGCCGCGTGGACAACGAGCTCTCCCGCCTGATGCTCAAAGGAACCCTCGGGGCCGGCAGCAAGGTGGTAGTCGGTACCCGGGACGGCGAGCTTGATTTCGAAGTCGTCGAGGCCGCCGGAGTCGGTGGAGAGTAGGAAGAAGGATCGCAGGATTCCGGGCACGGAGTTTACCGCGCCCGGAATTTATTGGTCAGGTTCGGGCTGCACCTATTCTCTTGAACCGCTTCATGTTCTCGGTCATGGCCACCTCTGTCGGAAGCCTCTCCATGCTGGAGGCTCCGAAGAACCCGACCACTCCTCTGGTGTGCTCCAGCACGTACGCCGCATCATCCGGTTCGGCGATGGGACCGCCGTGGCAGAGAACGAGGATGTCTTCTTTGACTTCTTTTGCGGCGTCATGCATCGCCTGTACCCGCTGTGCCGCCTCTTCCAGCGTGAGTGCGGTCTTCGCCCCGATGGTCCCTGACGTTGTGAGCCCCATGTGCGGCACGAGCACGTCGGCTCCGGCTCCGGCCATTTTCTTCGCCTCTTCTTCGTTGAAGACGTAGGGAGCCGTGAGCAGATCCAGCTCGTGTGCCTGCCGGATCATCTCGACCTCCAAATCAAAGCCCATCCCGGTCTCTTCGAGGTTCTTTCGGAAGTTGCCGTCGAAGAGCCCGACCGTGGGGAAGTTCTGTACCCCAGAGAAGCCCATGTCTTTTAGCTGCCTCAGGAAGTTGGGCATGAGGCGGAACGGGTCGGTGCCGCAGACGCCCGCCAGAACCGGCGTGTCTCTGACGATGGGCAGGACCTCTCCGGCCATCTCGACGACGATGGCGTTGGCGTCGCCGTAGGGGAGAAGCCCCGCGAGCGAACCGCGCCCGGCCATCCGGTAGCGCCCGGAGTTATAGATGATTATGAGATCCACACCCCCCGCCTCGGCGCACTTGGCCGAGAGCCCGGTGCCCGCCCCGGCGCCGATGATCGGGTTTCCCCGCTCGACCTCGCTCCGCAACCGCTTTAGTATCTCTTCGCGTCTCACCGGCTCACCTCTTTCCTTTCTCTGACCCAGACCTGATAGCGCTCGTGCAGCTTCTCCGCCATCGCCCGGGCGAACTCCGGGTCGTTTATGTCGGTGTCCATCTCGATGAGCTCGACGTTCTCGCCCAAGTTCTCGCGCAGGGCGCCGAACAATGCCTCGTCCGCCTCCGGATCGTAGAAAGGCTGGCCTTCGGTGGCGATGAGGGAAACTCCCTTTAGCGGGACGAACAGCGTTACCGGACCCTTCGCCGCGCTCAGCTTGCGGGCCACGCAGCGTCCCAACTCGGCGCACTCTTCCGGGGTAGTCCTCATGAGTGTCACCGTCGGGTTGTGCTCGTAGAGGTTGCGGCTCCTGAACTTCTCGGGCACCGAGTCCATCGGCCCGAAGTTGACCATATCCAAAGCGCCTAAAGAGACGACCTGCGGGATGCCAAGCTCTCCTGCGGCCTCCAGCCGGTGGGGGCCGGCAGAGAGGACGCCGCCCACGAGGTCATCGGCGAGCTCGGTGGTCGTGAGATCCAGGGCCGCCGTGATGAAGCCGTCGCGCATCAGAGTCTCCATGGACTGCCCGCCGGTCCCGGTGGCGTGGAAGACCAGCACTTCGTAGCCCAGTTCTTCCAGGCGCTCGCGGGCCGCATCTACGGCGGGAGTGGTCACGCCGAACATCGTCGCCCCGACCAGCGGTTTCTCTTCACCGGCTGCGGGCGGCCTGGCCTTCGCCATCCCCGCTATCGCACCGGCCGCATTGGTGAGTATGCGGGATGAGAGCTGGTTGATCCCGGCTATATCCACCACCGAATACATCATGGTCACGTCCACCGCGCCGACGTACGGCCGGGTGTCTCCCGAAGCCATCGTGGAGACCATGAGCTTGGGCACCCCGACCGGCAGCTCGCGCATGGCGTGCGTCACGAGCGAGGAGCCCCCCGAACCACCCAGGCCCAACACGCCGTCGAGTCTCCCTTCGGCGTACAGCCGCTTTGCGACCTCGCCCGCTCCCCGGGCCATCGTATCTATCGCCGCTCCCCGGTCTCCGGCTTCGGCCAGCTCTCTGATATCCGCTCCCGCGGCTTCGGCGACCTCTTCGCGGCTGATGTCGGCTCTGGCTTTCGGCGGACCCAGCACGCCAGCGTCTACCAGGATGACATCCACGCCCTGCTCGCGCAGCCTCTGGCGCAGGAAGTCGTACTCCTTCCCCTTCGTATCCAGGGTTCCCACAAGAACCACAGTGGTCATCTCGCTCCTCTCCCTTAGATCTCCCACAGTCTAGTCCAGTCGCTACTTTTAAGCACCGGAGATGCCCGGCCCGGAAAGAAAGGATAATATGGTATGGGGATTTTGCGTAGGAGAGCAAGATGCGTGGGTCGCAAAAGTGGAGGTTCGTCTGGTGAGCGTAGAGGTGGTAGAGGTTGGTCCCCGCGACGGGCTGCAAAACGAAGAGAAGACCCTTGCGCCGGAAGTGCGCGCTGAGCTGTGCGACCGGCTGGCGGCGGCAGGGCTCTCCAGGATCGAAGCCGCCAGCTTCGTCAACCCCAGGCTGGTGCCCCAGATGACGGGAGCCGAGGAGGTGCTCGCGAAGATAGAGCGCCGTCCCGGAACCGTCTACGCCGGGCTCGCGCTGAACGAGCGCGGTTACGAGCGAGCGGTCGAAGCCGGTGTAGACGAGGTGCGCTATGCCTTCCCGGTTACCGACTCCTTCGCCAGGCGCAACCAGAACACCACAGTCGCGGAGGCTGCGGCCCTCGCATCGAGGCTCGTCGAGCGGGCGCGGATGGATGGGGTGAGGATATCGGTTACGCTCTCGGTTTCCTTCGGTTGTCCCTTCGAGGGGAAGGTCGAGCCGGAGCGGGTGCTGGAGATCGCCGGGCGGGTCGCGGAGGCGGCTCCGGATGAGATCGTGCTCGCCGACACCATCGGGGTCGGCGTCCCGCGCCAGGTTCGCGAGTTGGTCGAGGGCGTGCGCGGGATGGGTGTAACCGTCGGGTGCCACTTCCACAACACCCGCAACACCGGCTTCGCCAACGCCGTGGCCGCGGTAGAGGCGGGGGCGGAGGTGCTCGACGCCTCGGTGGGAGGGACCGGGGGATGTCCCTTCGCGCCGCGGGCCACCGGAAACATCGCAACCGAGGATCTCATCTACCTCCTGCGTGGGATGGGCTACAAGACGGGGGTGGATCTGGAGGCTCTGATCTCCTGCGCCTCATGGCTCTCCGGGCAACTCGGCAAGGAGCTTCCGGGACAGCTCTACAAGGCCGGAAACTTCGCGCCGGTGGCCGGGTAGACGATGGCCGAGGTCTTCGTTGCAGGTTCGATCAACCAGGACTTCGTCCTCAAGGTGGAGCGCCGCCCCGAACCCGGCGAGACCGTAACCAACGCTGAGCTCTCCCTGCACAACGGCGGAAAAGGAGCCAACCAGGCTTCGGCGGCGGCCCTGCTCGGCGCCGACGTGGCCTTCCTCGGGCGTATCGGCGAAGACCCCTTCGGAGAGTCGCTTGTACACGCGCTCGAAGAGAAAGGCGTGGATACGAGCCTGGTCAGATCCTTGCCGGATTACAGGACCGGAACGGCGTTCATCACCGTAACCCCCGACGGCGAGAACGCCATCACCGTGGCTCCCGGAGCCAATCGCGGCCTGACGCCAGACGACGTGGACGCTGCCGCGAAAACCATCCGAAGCTCGCGTGTGCTCGTTGCCCAGATGGAGATTCCGCTGGCGGTCGTCGAGCGGGCGTCCGAGATAGCTTCTTCGGGGGAGACACGTTTCCTGCTCAACCTCGCCCCGCCTCGCGAGGTCTCCCGGAGGCTCCTGGAGAGGGCGAACCCGCTGGTGGTAAACGAGCATGAGGCAGGGTTTTTGCTCGGAGAGCGGGTAGAGGGCGTGAAGGATGCGCTCTCCGCTGCTGCGCGGTTGCTCGCGCTCGGGCCGGAGTCTGCCGTGATAACCCTGGGGAAGGCTGGTGCAGTCTTCGCCGAGGGAGATGATGTGGGACATCTGCCCGCGCCGGAGGTTAGCGTGGTGGATACCACGGCGGCGGGGGATGCGTTCGTTGGCGCGCTTGCGGCCAAGCTCGCATGGAAGGTCCCTGTCGCGGAAGCAGTCTTGTACGCCGTTCGGGCGGGTGCGGCTGCTGTTACCAGGGAGGGGGCTCAGAGCTCTCTTCCCTCGCCGGAGGTGGTGGAGAGCCTGTAGCACATGGTACAGGCGAATGCGGAGAGTCGCTCCAGAGAGCGGCTAACGGCGGATGGCTGCGGCGAAGAAGACCGTACCGTGGACGCTCAGCGTATCGAGGGTGTAACCCGCGTGGCTCAGCAGACTGCGTATCTCACCGGTCTCGAAGAACCGCAGACCTCCGGAAGAGAGGAAACGCTGCAGGCCCAACGCGGGAGGCGACGTTTGCGCCTTGAGTATGCCCATAACGGCGAACCTGCCGCCCGGTTCCAGAACGCGGCGAGACTCGCGCAGGGCGCGGGCGGCGTCTCCAAGCTCGTTCAGTGTGCCGCCGCAGACCACTCCCGAGAACGAGCTATCCGAGAACGGCAGATTCTCGGCGTCGGCGCGCGCCAGGGAGATGGGGGCACCCGCTTTGCACGCGCGGCGGGCGGCTTCGCGGAGCATGGAGGGGGAGATGTCTATGCCGACGACCTCACCTCGCCTACCCAGAGCCAGAGACAGACGGCGGGCGTAGAGGCCGGATGAGCAGCCGAGGTCGAGGTAGCGTCCGCCGCGCTCCAGCCCGACCAGCCTGGAGATGAGCTCTACCTCGCGCTCGTTCGGGAAGCTTTCTCCTGTCAGGAGGTTCAGGGAATGGATGCGCCAGAGCGGTTCGTAGGCGCGTCCGGCACCGGGGAGAAAGTTGGCGAGGTTTGCCAGGTTGTTGGCACCGGTTCGCTCCTTGAGCAGGTCGAGGTAGCCGTTTTTGATCGGATAGATCTCACCGGTTTGCGGGGATCGGGCTTCACCAGAGATTATGACGCCGTTTTCCTCGATGCCCCCTGCGTAGACCAGTCCCTCCACATCCGAAGGTCGGGGCCTGGTGATCGAGAGTAGGTCCCGATGGAACATTTCTTCTCAGCGCCGCCGTTTTCTTGCGCGATTCAGGCGGGCGTCGAAGCCGCGCACGGAGTCCACGAAGGCCCCGGACTCGCCGGGAGCAGGCGCGGACTTCAGGCCTGGATAGCCACCCTCGTGATAGACGAGGGGGCCTTTACGGGTGTCTCCTATCCGGACGGATACGACACGCCCCAGGAACAGATCGTGGTCGCCGCCGGGGTAGATCTCTTCGAGCTTGCACTCTATGGCCACGAGTGCTCCTGACGCGAGAGGAGCCCCGGTATCTCCGTATTCGCCGCCCAGGGAGTTGACCGCCGAAAGGCCGCTCGAACGCTCGGGAGAGGCGAAGAGCCTGGAGAGCCCCTCCTGATCATCCGCGAGAACGTTGATGGCGTAGTAGCCCTCCTCCTTGAGGCGGGCGTGGATCCTGGCTTCCTTGTGGACGCTCACCAGCATCAGCGGCGGCTCCAGCGAGACCGAGATGACCGCGTTCGCCGTCATGCCCTCGGCTCGCTCTCCTTTGCCGGTCGTGAGCACGGTAACCCCGGACGGAAAGTGGCGCATCGCGCTCTTCAGGGATTCGGCGCCAGGCTTCCTGACCTCCCAGGCGTATTCTTGCCCGCCAGCGCCGCGTGTGCTATCCGAGGACATTGGCTTTTCTTACTCCTGCTCGAATTAGGGCGCGCAAAACAGGTCGAGGCTACTACGCGCCGGGCTTATCTACAAGGCTTTCGCCCACGTGCAGCTCTTCGGGCCACCACAGCTCGACCGTCTTGCGGTCCGAGCCGTACCACTTACCGAGACGGGGATGGTGGTAAAGGTCTTTCAAGACTAGCGTCTCGGAGCCGGGGAGCAACGCGGCGGGGATTGGGATCACGCCATCTCCAGCTACCCGACCGTCGCTGATGACGCGCTCGTATTTCCTGCGTATCCGGGACGAGGCTGCGCCGTCGGCAGCTCCGCCCGCCACCGAGAGGTAACTGATCCCGTTGTCTTTGTGCAGCGCGCCGGGAAAAAGTTCGTTTATCCGCGTGATCTGGGACAGAACTGGTCTGTCTGCGACGACGTGCGGGCATCCTAAAGTTATGAGGTGCGAGACACGGCGGTGGCCCGAGTAGCGCCGCCCGCCGAAGGGCGGGTCCCCGCCGATGTACACCCGGCACGCGATACCGCCCGCCGAGTGGCCTACGAGAACCACCTTCTCAGAAGAGCTTTCCAGAAGCGCCTTGTCCACGGTGCGCGCGATCTCGAACACGAGCTGACCGAAGCCCCGGAAAAAGCCGAGCATCCAGTCGAAGGGCGTCAGCGAAACGACGTAGACCTCGGAGCCGGAGACCTCGCGCAGGGCACTTGCCAGGCTCCGGTATCTCCACGGCCACGACATGAACCCACCAACTATAACTATGGGATTACAAGCCATATCTAGATAGTATATATGCGAAGGGTGTCTCGTTTCTCAGCCCATGTGCAGGCTCGTCTGCAAACCGTCGAGGATGAACTGAACGGCCAGGGCCGCGAGGAGAACGCCGAGCACACGGGAGAGCACGTTCGCGCTGGTATCGCCGAAGAACCCCATCACACGCGGCGCGAGAAGCAAAGAGAAGAGCACGAGCGCGAGCACCACCACCAGCACTCCCAGGAAAGCGACCATCTCCAGGACGCTTCTGCCGCCGGTGTACAGCAGGACGGTCGTTATGGCGCCGGGGCCGGAGATCAGGGGTATCGCCAGCGGGAAGACGGAGATGTCCGTCTTGTGGGACTCGTCGTTTTGCTGTTGCATGCTGGATGAGCGTCCGGCGGAGCGGCCAAAGACCATGTCCAGAGCCGTAAGGAACAGCAGCGCGCCACCGGCTATCCTGAACGCGGGGAGCCCGATCCCCAGAGCTTCAAGCAGCCTCTCGCCCACGAGAGCGAAGACGAGCAGGATAATTGCCCCCAGAAACGTGCCCCGGATGGCCGCCTCGCGCTTGTACTCTTTGGGGGTGCCGCGTGTAAGCGCCGCGAAGATCGGTGCGAGCCCCAGAGGGTCCACGACCACGAGCAGAGTTATGAACGAGTTGAAGATCAGCTCTGTCATAACCCAGGATTATATGGGCTTTGGAGAACATAACCAGTCTCCAAGACCAGCCCGTTGTGCCGGACCTCATGTAACCTCCCGCAGGACGTAACCCCAGTGTTTCATTATGCCTGCGGGTTACTCTGAGGGAGGAAGGCCCGCACTCTCTTGAGGCCAGCGCCCGAACCGGGTTACGTAGTAGTTGAGGTCTTTTCCCTGGAGGATGGGAATATCGTACCTCTCGGAGAGGCCCTGGATCCAGCACGCTCGCCTTCTTCTGGGGTCGAACCTCTCCGGGCGTCCAAATTTGCTGAGGGCCAGCGGTCTGACGTACTGCGCTCTCCAGTAATCTCTTCCGTGGTAGACGCGCCCCCATCCCAGGAAGACGCAGAAGTAGGTGTCCACGAAGTTGGGACCCAGGCTGTTGTAGGCGTATATCCCGCAGACGCACTCCTCGGCGGGAGAGGGGTGCTTCTGGAGAAGAACGGTTGACTCCTCGGGGACCAGCGAGGGTACGTACGGATGGATGGCGCTCAGCACTCGCTCCAGCGGGTATGGGCGGCAGCGCGCCACAGCGGGCTGGCCGGGCGGGATCGGACCTTGCCCGCGGCCAAGCCTGAGCTCAGGCTCCCGGTAAAACCTCGGAACCCCGACGTGCCTTATCCCGAGGACCGGTACCCTGGAGACCACCCTTACCGCCCGTCTTCTCTGGTTCTTTCTCTGGCTCGGGAATCAGTATGGTTCCCGGCTCCTCTTCCGGTTCGATGACCTCCTCGCGCTCTTTCTCTTTCTGCTTCACGGAACTGACCTCCACTGCCCGGCATTGAAGCCACTCTTTCTATCAGGATACCCCCACGAGGGCTCGTGGGTAACATTACCCGGCTGGAATCTGCCATCTGCCGCGCAGAGAGCGGGCCCTGTGGAAGATGTCTTCGCCTGGCATCACCCGACGCGCCTCGTAACGCTTCTGGACTTCCTGTGTGAGGGTTTCGATCACCCCTCCTACGTCTACGGGCAGGTCGCCCACGCTTCGGGACCGGAACGGCAGGTTCAACGCGCCGTAGAAGCCTTCGAGGACCGGGATCAGGCCGGTCGTATCGTTGACGAGTATGAGGGCCTCCACGCGCGCCGCGCGGCGCGTTACCCGCTGGGCGAGACCGGCGACTTTGATCCCCTGCGGCCCGCCGGTCCGGATCGAGTACGCCCCCGGACAGAACTCTCCCTCGACTTCCCCGGCTTCCGCCACGATCCCCAGCCGCCGGAGCGACGAGACGATCAGATCCGAGCATTCCGTGTAGCGCTCGTAGAGTCCCTGGCGTAGATCCCGGACGGGAAAAGTGAGAGAGAAAGAGATGGAGCCCTCGTTCGCCGCCACCGCTCCGCCTCCAGAGTTGCGGACGAGTACGGGGAACCCGGCTTCTCTGGCGATCTTTACACCCGCCTCGAAACCCGGCAGCCGCGTCTCAAGCCGGGTCACCGCGAGATAACGGGAAGAAGTAGTCCAGACAAGCGCCGCAGGAGCACGCTCGCCTGATCCCACCTCTTCCAGGACGGCCTGTTGCAGCCCGAAACCGTCCTCGGGAACCGCAAGATGTTTCTGGATCAGGATCTCCATGAGCCAGGAGACCCTACTTGATGAGACATGCGTGCAGGGCCATGCGGGTGTTCAGGTTCGAGGCGTCGCGGTACTGCTCTTCCACGGTGCTAAGATAGCAGCTTGATTCTTACTATGAACACGCTGGAGAACATCCGATGAAGGTCTGCGCGCTCGCGGGCGGGGTCGGCGGCGCGAAGCTGGCGGCGGGTCTGCAGGATGCGCTCGTGCCCGGAGACCTGAGCGTTATAGTGAACACCGCGGACGACTTCGACCTCTGGGGGCTGCACATCTGTCCCGATCTCGACACGGTAATGTACACCCTCGCGGATATCGCCAACCCCCAGACCGGATGGGGCGTTAGGGACGAGTCCTTCGCGGCCCTCTCCATGCTCGACCGCTACGGTGAAGACACCTGGTTCAAGCTCGGCGATAGGGATATCGCGACGCATATCCTTCGCACCTCGAAGCTGAGAGCCGGGGAGCGCCTGACGGAGATCACAGCCCACCTCTCCTCGGCGCTGGGCGTGCAGAGCCGTATCCTGCCGATGTGCGACGAGCCGGTTTCGACCGTAGTGTATACCCCGGATGGACCCCTGGAGTTTCAGGAGTATTTCGTGCGGCGGGGCCAGAGGGACGAGGTGCTTGGCGTGAAGCTGCGCGGCATTGAAGATGCCAGACCGACGAAGGCCGTATCGAATGCGATCGCGAAGGCCGATGCGATCGTGTTTTGTCCGTCGAACCCTATCGTGAGCATCAGCCCCATACTAGCTGTTCCGGGGATGCGTGAGGCGCTTGCAGGATCATCCGCGCCCAAAGTCGCCGTGAGCCCTATCGTGGGCGGCAGGGCGCTCAAGGGTCCGGCGGATAGGATGCTCAAGTCTCTGGGGCACGAGGTTTCGGCCACGGGTGTGGCCGGGATCTACAGGGGAGTTGTGGACGGCATGGTTATAGACCGGGCGGATGAGAAGGAGAGACCCGAGATCGAAAACTTCGGGATGAACGTTCTGGCAACCGACGCGGTGATGCGCGACGGCGCGGACCGGACCCGCCTCGGTCGCGAAGTTCTGGAGTTCTGCGCGGCTCTGGGAGCCGGATGAGCCTGTTCGCGGTCGTGCCGGTCAAGGATCTCCGTGAAACCAAGAGCCGCCTGGGCGCCGTCCTTGCTCCTGATGAGCGCGCCGACCTGACTCTGAGGACCATGAACCATGTGCTCGCCACGCTCCGGGAGGCTGGTGTGGAGAACGTATGCGTCGTGAGCCCGGACCGGCGGGTACTGCAAGCGGCAGGAGAAAGCGGTGCTGCCCGACTCTTCCAGGGCACCCGCGGCCTCAACCCCGCGCTGGAAGGAGCGCGGGAGTGGGCTGTCTCGCAAGGCGCGACCTCGCTACTCATCTTACCTGCGGATCTGCCATTTCTGGAGGCCCAGGACATACGGGAGATGTTGGAAAGGGATGGCGAAGAACGCCGGGTTGTGATCTCTCCTGATGAGGGGTACTCGGGTACAAACGCTCTTCTGCTCCGTCCCCCGAACTCTCTGCCGTTCGCGTTCGGGCCGGAGAGTTATGGAGAGCATGTGCGGCTGGCGGAGGAACGTGGGATCGCTGTGAGTGTCTGCGAGCGCCCAAACATCGCTTTCGACCTCGATACGGTGCGGGATCTGGAGCGTATGAAGCCTTGAAAGGTGTCGAAATCCTTCCGGTTGAAGGTATCCCGGAGGTCCGCCCTGGCGACGACCTGCCCGCCCTGATCTCCCGCGCTGCTGGCGATATTCTGCGCGCCGGGGACATCCTCGTCGTAACTCACAAGGTCGTGAGCAAGGCCGAAGGGCGTCTCGTGGATCTGCGCGAAGTAGAGCCATCCGCCTTCGCCAAGAGGTTCGCCGTCGAGCACGAGAAGGACCCGCGCCAGGTAGAGGTCGTCCTGCGCGAGAGCCGCCGCATAGTCCGCATGGACCGGGGCCTCATCATCTCCGAGACCCATCACGGCTTCGTATGCGCCAATGCCGGCGTTGATGCCTCGAACGTTCCCGGAGAAGACCGGGTATGTCTCCTTCCCGCCGATCCGGACGCCTCCGCAGCGAAAATCCGCGAGGCGCTCGCTTCGCGCGTGGGAGAGGATATAGCAGTTGTGATCTCCGACTCCTTCGGGAGGCCGTGGCGCGAGGGGATCACCAACGTCGCCATCGGCGTTGCCGGTATGAATCCCCTGGCGGATTACCGGGGAGAGGAAGACCCCTACGGCTACCAGCTCGCCGCGAGCGTCCTCGCCGTCGCCGATGAGATCGCCGCCGCAGCCGAACTCGTCATGGGCAAAACCTCAGGCGTCCCTCTCGCCGTAGTTAGAAACTACCCCTACAAACCGGGCCCCGGCTTCGCGCAAGATTTGCTCATGGAACCATCGAGAGACCTCTTCAGATGAAATTTTCCTTAATCTACGCAAAAATTTCCTTAATCCGACAAAAATCATCGGATTTTCCATTGACTAACGGGCGTTGGGCACATAGTATTTTTCGACAATGAGACATGAAGCTTTGAAGATAAGATTTGAGGCCATGCACATTATTTCGCAGAGGCTCGGTTCCTTCGGGCATCGAATGCGCAGCCGATGTAGCACTCGCTCCTAAAGCAGGGTAATCTTCTCCAGATAATTTTTTAGAGGCTGGCAGTTCTCGGGGAGGAAACTTTTATGCCTGAAGCTCAGGTATCAGAGTGGGAAAACGCTATTTCGGATCGTAGGGATCTTCTGCGCGAGAGCAGGCATTTGGAGGGTGCCTCGCCGCAGAAGATCCTACGATGGGCGGCAGAGTCTTTTGGTAGGAAACTGGCCCTCTCTGTCTCCTTTGGCGGAGCCGAGGGGATGGTGTTGCTGGATATGCTCTCGCGCATTACGGACCGGGCGCGGGTATTTACGCTCGATACGGGATTCCTCTTCGAGGAGACGGTTCGTTTCAGGGAAGAAGCGATGAAGCGTTATCCGTTGGAGCTTGAAGTGGTGGGGCCGGAGATGTCTATCGAGGAGCAGGTCGAGAAGTACGGGGAGAGGATGCGAAGCTGTAACCCGGATCTCTGCTGCCAGGTGAGAAAGGTCGAGCCCCAGAGGAAGTTCCTCAAGAACTACGACGCGTGGGCTACCGGAATCCGGCGGGATCAGACATCCCAGAGGGCCAATACTCCGGTTGTGGAGTGGGACGATTTCTTCGGGGTGTTCAAGATATCGCCGCTCGCCGGATGGAGCGCCGCGCAGGTCATGGAGTACGTGAGAGAGCACGACGTACCGCTCAACCCATTGCTGTCGCAGGGTTACAAGAGCATCGGGTGTGCGCCGCAGACGAGGCCGGTGGCACCGGGTGAGGACGAGCGCGCCGGACGCTGGCCTGGATCGGAGAAGACCGAGTGCGGAATCCACGTCGTAAACGGGAGGGTAGTGCGTGCGAACCCTTAGAGAGAACCAGAGACTCAACAGCGTCGAGAAGATAAAGCTCGAAAGACACCCGCTGGAAGTGCGCGATGCGATCATTGAAACCTACTCGAAGGAAGGCGTAGAGGCCCTGCACGCCGTCCCCGGCGAGATGGAGCGCCTCAAGTGGGTCGGCATCTACCCCCAGAACCAGGGCGGCAACAACTTCATGATGAGGATAAAAGTCCCGGGCGGGGTGCTCTCTCCTGCGCAGGCGCGGGTTATCGGGAGAATCGCCCGCGACTACGCCAAGGGCCCCTATCCGAACCCCCACTTCGGGGACAACTTCCTGGACATCACCACGCGCCAGGACATCCAGATGCACTGGATCCAGATCGAGGAGATCCCGGAGATCTGGCGCAGGCTCGAAGAGGTCGGGATGACGACCGTGCAGGCGTGCGGGGACTCGGCGCGCAACGTACTCTGCTGCCCGGTCAGCGGCATAGACCGGGAGGAAGCCCTGGATGCCTACCCCATAGCTCGCGAAATATCCAGCTACTTCACCGGCAACCGCGAGTACGCGAATCTGCCGCGCAAGTTCAAGATGAGCGTAACCGGGTGCCTGGAGGACTGCGCGCAGGCGGAGATCAACGACATCGGAATGCTCCCGGCGCGCCTCGAAGACGGGACCGTGGGCTTCAACGTGCGCGTCGGCGGCGGGCTCTCCGACGGGCCGCGGATGGCTTCGGACATAGACGTGTTCGTCCGGCCCGAGGAGGCGGTGGAGATCACACGCGCTATCGCCCAGCTTTACGGCGAGCTCGGCAACCGCGAGAACCGCTGGACGTGCCGGATGCGCTACCTGGTGCAGGAGCTTGGTCCCGAGGGTTTCCGGGAGGAGCTGGAGAAGCGCGCCGACTTCGGACTTGAGCCCGCGGGCGAGGATCTCACCAAGCACTACCGGGGCGACCACGTGGGCGTGCATGCGCAGAAGCAGGACGGACTCTACTACGTCGGGCTCAACGTTACCGTCGGGCGGATGAGCGGAGAGCATCTGGAGGAGGCCGGGCGGCTCGCCGGGGAGTACGGCGACGAAGTGCGACTGGCTACGGACCAGAACCTCATCATCACCGGCGTGCCCGAGCAGCGGCTGGATGATTTTCTGGCGGAGCCGCTGCTGGAGCGGTACTCGCCGGAGCCGGGACCGTTCGAGCGCGGAGTCGTGGCGTGCACCGGGAGCGAATTCTGCCGGTTCGCGATAGTGGAGACCAAGATACGGGCCGTCGAGTGGGCCCGCGAGATGGACCGCCGCGTCGGGGACATCGGCCAGGAGGCGGTGAGGATGCACTTCTCCGGCTGCTCGGCCTCGTGCGCCCAGCCCCAGATCGGAGACATCGGCTTCCGCGGCGAGACCGCGAAGACCAAGGACGGGATCGTCGAGGGGGTTGACGTCGGGCTCGGCGGTTCTCTGGGCAGAGACGCCGCGTTCATTGACTGGGTAGAGGGCGCCAAGCCCACCGATGAGATCCCCGATGCTCTGGAGCGCGTTTTCAAACACTTTGGTGAGGAGCGCCGGGAAGGCGAGCGTTTCCACGAGTGGGCGCGCCGCAAGCCGAACAAGGAGCTTCGCGCCCTGATCCGGGACGGAAGAGGAAGCTCTTAGTGTCGGGCTTCGACATCCGGGAGCTGATGAACGACATTGACGAGGCTCCCGGGAAGGTCTGGTTCTGGGACCTTGAGAGTGCCGTCATAGACGCAGACCGCTGCGTCCAGTGCGGAGCCTGCGTCGCCGCTTGCCCGACGGATTCTATCGGGATCGGCGAGGACGACCTGCCCAAGCTGGTGAAGATGTGCACCGGCTGCTCTCTGTGCTGGGACTTCTGCCCGCGCGGCGGGATGCGCCACGAGGCGACGTGGAAACTAGACTCAGCACGTCAACATGAGGGCAACAATTCAGGTGCTGAGTCTAGTTTCAAAATAACCGGGAACGGCAACGGCAGCCCCGTCGAGGGAATCGGAGATGTCCACGAGAGCTACACCGCGCGGGTGAGGCCGGAGATCGAGGGCGCCCAGGACGGGGGAGTGGTGAGCGCCGTCCTGATATCACTGCTCGAAGCCGATGAGATAGACGGCGCGCTCCTGGCCCGCGAGAGCGAGGAGGAGCCCTGGAAAGGCGAGGCTTTCCTGGCGCGCACGCCGGAAGAGGTGCGGGAGTGCGCCGGAAGCTTCTACAACCAGACGCTCGCGCTGGGACACCTGGACTTCTCGGGTTACGACCTGCCGCCGAACCCGAGGATAGCGGTCGTCGGGACGCCGTGCGAGATCGAGGGTATCAAGGCGATGCAGGCGCGGCCCTGGAAGTGGGGATCGTCGCAGGTAGAGGCGGTTACGCTCACCATCGCGCTTTTGTGCACCAAGAGCTTCAACTACGAGAAGCTCATGCTGCAGGAAGTCCGGGACAAGAGAGGAGTGGACCTCGAAGAAGTGGGCCGGGTGGATGTGATCCGGGGCAAGCTCATCGTCCAGGACCGGGAGGGCGAGACGATCTTCGAGGAGCCGATCAAGGACTTCCACGGCGCCGCCTTGAAGGGTTGCGACGAGTGCGCGGACTTCATGGGGCACGCGGCCGACATCTCCGTGGGGAGCGTCGGGAGCGCCGACGGGTACTCCAGCGTGCTAGTACGTTCGGAAGAAGGTCTTGCTGCTTTCGAGCATATAAAGGATAAACTGGAGCTCCGCGATATTGACAAGCCCCAGGCTTTAGATAAGCTGGACAACCTAGACAAGCGGATTGCATTCAAGAGTCTCAAGAGAGCTTTTGACCCGGAGGCCCCGTTGTTCATAGATTATGAAGAATACCTGAATGACTACGAGGGCACCGACAGAGCCCCGGTGGAACACGAAGCGGTGAGGTACTGATCGGTGGCGGCAGCGAAGTTCCTGTCTCTGCCAGAAGAGCCGGTCGAGTTGAGAGGTAAAACCCGTACCCTCGTCGAGAGCGATCCTGAGGAGGGCGCACGCCTGGTGCGCGAAGCATCCTTCATCGCAGAGCCCCTGTGGGAGGTCTGGGGAGGAGAGCTTGGGTCCCGGGGCATGGGCTACGAGCGGTTTCTGGAAATCGCTCGCGGGTATGCGGGTGAGATCTGGCTCTGGGTCATGGGTGAGCGCACCTGGGAGCACTGCGCTGGAGGATTGGCCGGAAGGGCCGCGAGACGCGTTCCGCGAGATGGTGCCGAGAGAGTTGTGGACGCGGTAGAGATTTGCGGACAAAGGTAGTAGGCTTTCTAGCCTCAGAGGCCCTTGTGAAGAGTAGCGCGCTCTTTCGCGTGTAAATGTGGCGGTTTGTAGAGAGAAGAGAAAGGACATTTCGGAAATGGAGAACGGAAGCAGGCAGGGACGCGGTTTTACGCTCTGGTTCACGGGGCTATCCGGAGCTGGCAAGACCACTATCTCCGAGATCATCGAGCGCGAGTTGCGGTTGCGCTTCGGCAAGATAGAGGTTCTGGACGGCGACATCGTCCGCACCAACCTCTCCAAAGGGTTGAGCTTCAGCAAGGAGGATCGGGACACGAATGTCCTCAGGATAGGCTTCGTGGCCGGCCTCTTGACCCGCAACGGGGTGGGTGTGATCGTCTCCGCGATCTCCCCGTACAAAGAGGCACGCGAGAAGGTGCGCCAGAATATCGGGGAGGATTTCATCGAGATCTTCGTTGACGCCCCGATAGAGGTCTGCGCCGAGCGGGATGTCAAGGGCCTCTACAAGAAGGCGTTCTCCGGTGAGATAAAGGGATTCACCGGCGTCTCGGACCCCTACGAGCCGCCCGCCGCCCCGGAGCTTCACATCAAGACCAACGAGGAGGAGCCCCAGGAGAGCGCGCGCCGGGTCATCTCCTATCTCGAAGAGCAGGGCTATCTGCTTCCGGTAGAGGAGTTCAGCCGGACGTAATGGACCCAAGCTCCGTCCTATTCGGGCTTTTTGTCGGTTTCCTGGTAGGACTGACCGGGGTCGGGGGCGGCTCGATCATGACGCCGTTCCTGATCTCGGGCATGGGAGTCTCCGCTCCCACGGCCATCGGGACCGACATGGTCTACTCCACGATCACGAAGCTCATCGGATCGGCGCAGCACTACCGGCAGCGCTCGGTAAACCTGGAGGTGGCCATCTTCCTCGGTCTCGGGAGCATCCCCGCCAGCCTCCTCGGGGTGCAGACCCTCCAGTGGATGAAGACTTCCTTCGACCCCGGCAAGGTGCAGAGCACCATGATCACCATCATAGCGGCGACCCTGGTTCTGGTCGGAGCATCGCTCATCTTCCGCTCCTTCATGCCGCAGAAGTGGACGGAGCGCAGGAAGATCAAATGGGACGGGGAGAGCCCCATGAGCGCAAAGCGCCGGATATTCACCGTTATCTTCGGGGCAACCGGTGGATACCTGGTGGGGCTCACTTCCATCGGTTCCGGGAGCATCATGGCCGTCATACTTCTGTTGCTCTATCCCATGAGTCCGGCGATGATCGTGGGCACCGACGTTACCCACGCCACCGTCCTCTCGCTGGTTACAGGGCTTGCGCAGATGGCCCACGGCAACGTGAACTTTCCTCTCACCCTCGGACTCTCCATCGGCGGCGTTCCCGGAGTCCTGATCGGGAGCCGCCTCGCGCCCTTCCTGCCGAGAAAACCGCTTACCATCATACTCGCGGTCATGCTCGTCTTCGTGGGCATCCAGATGCTCTTCTTCTAAGAAGCTACTCCATTTCGCCAGCAGGCGTGAGGCTTCTCGCGTATCCTGTGCCTTGGTGAAGAAGGTTCGCGAACAGGGAGGCGGGGGATACTCACTGGCATTTGTCGTGGTTACTGCGATTTTCGTTACCTGCCTCATCACGGCCAATATAACGGCGGTGAAGATCATCAGCGTCTTCGGCATGACGCTTCCTGCAGGAGTGGTGGTCTTTCCGGTCAGTTACATCGTTGGCGACGTGCTAACCGAAGTCTACGGCTACCGAGCGGCGCGACGTGTGATCTGGCTGGGATTCCTGTGCAACCTTCTAGCGGTCGCTGCGATCTCGGTAGGAGGAGTATTGCCCGCAGCCCCGTTCTGGCATGGACAGGCTGCCTACGAGCACATCCTCGGCTACACTCCGCGCCTTTTGGCCGCGTCGTTCCTGGCCTATCTCGTAGGCGAGTTTGCCAATTCCATCGTGATGGCTAAGATGAAGGTTGCCACCAACGGTCGCTGGCTCTGGAGCCGTACAATAGGTTCTACATTCGTCGGGGAGGGGCTTGACTCGCTGGTGTTTGTCACACTCTCTTTCATCGGAACTATTCCATTAGCAGGCTTGGCTTCTGCCATCATCTTCCAGTGGCTCTTCAAGTGTGCATACGAGGTGGCTGCTACCCCTCTGACCTACCTCATCGTGGGACATCTCAAGCACGTCGAGGAAATTGACGTCTATGACCGCGACACTCGATTCAATCCTCTCTTGGCAAGCAAGTAAATGCGAAAGCAACGATTGCTCATACTTTCTTGCTCAAAACGCAAACGCTCAGATCCAGGTCTACTGCCAGCTATCGAGCGTTACGATGGACCAGTTTTTCGTATATTACGCAGATTTTTCCAAGAGGAACCTGTGGAGGAAATAAATGTTCAAATAATCTCAGCCGAATTTGGTTTAATTTCTCGGGATTTTCCAATCCCAAACTATGACCGAGAAATGACTCCTTCACGCGCTTGTGAGTTGCGTCCACAGGTTGCTGTTGAATTGAAACAGATTTTCGAGATTCAGCCTTACCAACAGGTCTTTATTTCTGTGGGACGCGATTACCTTGAGGCACTAACCGATGTTTTGCCTTTGTTGGCTACCGGAACGAGCCTCAAAATCAGTAACGGACCTCTGGGCAAAAAGATGTCAGAGCTACACGACTGGTTATATGGAAAGCCGCCTATGCTACGCTGTAGTCCAAAGGAAAAAGCCAGAACGAGTAGACCTCGCATACGAGGGATCGAGGTGTCGCTAACATCGGAGCAGATACTTGAGGTGGCGCGGGATTCACTGGCGGAAGGATGGGGGAATCCAGGGAGCTATGAGTCCTGGTATGTTGATATAAATGGACAGCGTGTGGCTCCAAAGTGGCTCGTGAGTAGACTTGCTGGACTGCCAGTGAGTGAGTTTACAACTGATGAGGCGCGGCGATTGTTGGAGCGATTAGGCGTCGAGGTTAGGCGCACTTGAACAGGCGAGATGACCAGGATTACCGGCTGACGGAGCAGGGCGTTCGGGAGGATCTCCAGCGTCAGCCTCATCTGCTGATGAAACTGGCCGAAAACTCTCTCACGGTAGCCGAGAGTCTGCGCGACAACTATTTCAAGAATACTGCGCAATTCGTCAGCGCACTGCGTCGTGCGATGTATCAGGCTGCTCGTGGTCAGCGCACCGAACCGTTGCTGAGAACCGTAGAGGCGGACCACACCGACTGGTCAGATGTTCAGGGCGAAGTAGTCACGTTTATGGACGGTGGTGTTGGCGAGGTAGAGTTTTCAGGGCAGGTGCCGATCTTGCTGCGTGTTGGTTCTTACTCCGTGCGCACTGGCGAGCGTCGTCTGGCTGAACGGGAGCAGTTTGGCTACTACCCGGTGATATTGGGCGACCTAGAAGGTGGCAGCAAGGAGCGCAGAGACTTCGTGGACATCGTGCGCATTACTGCCGAGCTTCTCGGTGGGTTATCGGCGATGGTTCGGAATCCGGATCTGCGCGTCCTCATGTTTCATGGTCCGCTGACTTATCTGGTCGGGGTATACGCTGGGCATACACCTTTTACGGAGAAAGACATAGATCTCTTCCTCAGCCAGTATGCCCAAAATCCCGAACTTGCACGGCAGCTAAAAGAAGATTTTCTACAAGAAGCAAGACTCAAGATCTATCCCAGAACCGTCCCGGAGCGTTCTGACGAACTCGCCCAGCGCAAGCTGTTCGAACCCTTGTCTTGGATGTCCTTTTTGTACCGAAGGCTAATACAAGAAGCCCGGCGACGGAGTCCAGTTCCGATCATCGCTGGTGTCGTAGAGCGCGGCACTTTGAGCGAGTTCAGCAAAGAAGTTTTGCTACCCCGCATCTTTCTCGGATTGCGCCAGAAAGAGAATATAAACTACTTCAACGAGATGTACGGTCGGACCGACCTTACTTCACCCGATGCGTTGTTGAAGCGGCTGGGTTACACCGATACGTTACTGTTGTCTATGCTTCTAACGCCTGGACAGGCTTCAGAATCGTGGTCCATCGATAAGTTCAAGGGTCTACGGGGAGGACAAATCTCATTGCCAGGCGAGGCTTTCAGGACTGACTTTGACTGGTCTCCGCTAAAACCACCTGGATCGTTTGCTTTCCCTTCAGTGCGTGGTTGCTACGTGCATGTTTCTGAAACCACAGAGCCGGTCAGGGTCGAAGTGTTCGAGGACCTAGGGGAAGATCAAATCTGGGAGGCGACCCGCAGAGTCTATCTCTACTCGCGATTGCTTCCCGGTTATGGCTTTCCGGTGGGATTGGACATTGCCGATAAGCATGCTCACGTTCCGGCTTGGTTGACCGACGCCTATGGAAAGCTTATCCGTCATCACCTGGGCGTGAGTTTGCAGAGAGGAGAGATCAGTGACGCCGAGATGCGCCGCATCCTAGTACAAGCTATCTACATGACCCACAGAGACTGGCTATTCCGTCCCACAGTCTGATAGAAAGTCCGGGGAGATTAGTATGACCGAGGCTCGCAGAGAAGAACAAAGAGCTACTAATTACGTCGGTACATTGGTGGGTGAGAGCACGAGCCGGGAGTTCCGGTTGGCTGTAGCCCACGAGACGATCCGTGAGCAAGACATAATCGCTGTAGATGCCCGGCTTCGTAGACCGAGCTTTGAGGCACCGACCCGAGATAGCCGCGAACCCCCTCTGGAAAACATCCGTGTGTGGGCCAAAGTACAGCGCATCGAGCGATTGAACCCACTCTTCCCCTCAGAGGCTGGGCACGAGCTTGCCGCTACCCGCACCGACCCCTTCGAGACGGTGCTCTCGCTCAGTCGGGAAATGGTCACCGCAGTCTGCCAGATTCTCGGCAGCGAACCCCTGGAAGGTGGCGAAGGTGGGAGGCTGGATCACCTGCGCTACCCACCCCAACCTGCCTCAAGCGCCTACGGACCTGACTCTAAAGACATTGCTCGCGTTGTTCTCGGAGAGTTGCAGCAGAACAAAAGACGCTCTCTGGATATTGCCACTCTTTCCAACCGCCCAGAGGTAGATGTTGCGGTTGACGGTCACGCCATAGTTACCCGCCACCTCGCGATCCTCGCCATGACCGGCGCTGGCAAGAGCTGGACCGCTCGTCGCATCATCGAGCAGTTGGCACAGAAGAACTATCCTATCGTCATCTTCGACCCGCACGGCGACTATACGGGCCTGGCAGAAGTGCCTGCTCTTAGAGGAAAGGTGCGCCGATACTACGCTTGGTTCCCCATCTTTGAGCAGGTCTCAGAGACCATAATCACGGTCGTAGAGGCTTTGGGTTGGAGTCTGGCGAACACTCACCGCAGCAAGTTTGACGATCTCTTCAAAGGTGCACGAGCTTTCATCTCAGCCGACGGAGAATTGAGAGAACGCACTAGATGGCTCAGTGACTACCTGGGAAACGAGAATATTGCACGCTACGGGCTGAAGCCCGATCTATATTTTCTGGCTGACTTTGTACAGGCTGTGGTTCAGGCAGGCAGGAGGGGAGATAACGAAGCGTTCGACAAGCTCGTTGAGTGGGGCAATCGAGAAGAGTTACGTGTCAGCAAGCAAGTAGCCGGGTGGTTAGGGAACCTGCCTAATAACCTTCGCGTTGCTGCCAAGAAGCTCAAGCAGATGGAAGCCATCAGCAGGAAAGTTGCCCAAACCAGCGAGCCACTGCCGACTGAGCGTAAACAACTCGTCAGATATGGTGGCATCAGCGTGGTTGCCCTTTCGGGATATACTAGCGACTTTCAGGCTACGCTCTATAGCTTGATTGCTGATGACATCTTTGGCGCTCGTGTCTCGGGCGAGCTCAGATTACCTGTACTGCTCTTGTTAGAAGAGGCCCACAATTTTGCCCCAGCTCGTGCTACCGTACCGGCTGAACAACGCGCTATTACCACAACCAAACAAATCGCACAGGAGGGACGCAAATTCAATGTCGGACTTATCCTTATTAGCCAGCGCCCATCACGCTTAGACGAAACCACACTTGCCATGTGCAACTCCTACGTCATCATGCGTATGCTCAACCCCGCCGATCAAAACTTCGTCCGACGGGTGGTGGAAACTTTGGGAGAGGACGAAGCTCGGATGCTACCCGATTTGGACGTAGGCGAAGCCATCTTATCCGGCCAACTCATCAACTTCCCCGTATTGACGAAAATAAAAGAGCCGGAATCTGAGGGTGAGCGAGAAGAACGCGACGCCTTCGAAGCTCTCGAAGAAGCACAGAAGAATCTTCTCAGCGGGGCAGCGCGATAAATTTGCTTACCGTAGCAGGCTTGAGTCTCAAAAATCTGCACCCGCGCGTCTGGGACGCTGATTCTCCCTACCACCTACGCGGTCTGCGAGCAGTAATGGTCTCCTACGCAGATTTTTACCGGATGCCAGGTCAGAAACGCAAAGCTAAAGAGATGGGTCTGCACGAGTATTTGAGTGTTCCCGAAGGAGTGAAAGTCTACCTGGACAACGGTGCATTCTATTTTCTGAGGCGCAACGGTGAAACTCCCAAAGAAGATTACGAGGTGTTCGTCGAACAAGCCAAGCCAGACTGGTGGCCGATTCCTCGAGACTTCATTCCCACTCCGATAATGACCAAACAAGAGCAAAAACAATGCTTTGATCGAACGATGCTGGTCAACTTCGCGTATGAACGCGACGGATACACACCAGTTATCCATATCGGTCGTTTTCTGAAAGATTACGCCACGGAAATTGCGAGACATGCAGGTTTGGCCGAGAAGCCAACCATTGCGTTGGGTGGCATCGTTCCCAACCTGCTTCGCACCCCCAAAGCTATACCTTATGCTGAAGTCCTGGATGCTCTCAGACACGTTCGACAGACATTTGCAGACAAAGAAGTGCATGTTTTTGGAATCGGAGGCACAGCTACTCTACACTTGGCAGCTCTGCTTGGAGTGGATTCGGTGGATTCAAGCGGGTGGCGCAACCGGGCCGCACGTGGGATCGTGCAGTTGCCCGGAAGCGGAGATCGGGTAGTGGCGAATCTGGGTAACTGGAGAGGACGTAAACCGAGCTTGCACGAATGGGAAATTTTGGAACAGTGCTCGTGCCCGGCTTGTAAACAATTCGGACTCGACGGTCTCAAGATGAATGGACTTGGTGGTTTTTGTAGTCGTGCAACGCACAACCTGTGGATTTTGCTAGAAGAGACTCGGTGGATCAGGGATCATCTGGCTGCAGGTACTTATCGCGACCACTACAAGGAGCGTCTGAACAACTCAACATATGTCCGTCTGATCGATAAGGTTGTAGAGACGCTCTGATAGGAGTGGTAGTTTCGAAGGCAGCGACTTGATAACTTATCTGAGAGATCCTAATGGTGAATGATACGCTGCAATACGATAAAGAAAAACTAAAGCAGCTCTGTCGCCAGCATCATGTTAAAAGGTTGGATCTTTTCGGCTCTCAGGTAAAGGGTTCCGCGAATGAAGCTAGCGATATTGACTTGCTGGTGGAGTACGATCCGGATCACGTGCCCGGATTGCTGGGATTCCTCGCGTTTGAGGAGGAACTGGCTGAGTTATTTCAAGGACACAAAATTGATCTGGTGTCAAAAGGCGGCTTGAGCCCTTACTTGCGGGATGAAATCTTGCAGACGCGGAGCCCGCTGTATGAGCAGTGATATCGTCTTCCTGGAGCACATTCGAGATTCGCTGCGTGAAGTACAGACGTTTATTAAAAATGAAGATTATGAGAGCTTCCTGGAGAACCGCATGGTGCAAAATGCGGTAATGCGTTCGTTCGAAGTCGTTGGAGAAGCTGCCCGGCGTGTTAGTCCCGAGTTCCGAGAAGCTCATCCCGAAGCACCGTGGCGTTTGATGGGTGATTTCAGGAATAAGCTGATCCACGACTATTTTGAGTTGGATCCGGAGATCATCTGGAAGACAGCAACCGAGGATGCACCAGCTCTGCTCGGACAGATCGAGAACCTGATAGACAACACATAAAGAAAGAGGTGCATTTTAGTGAATAATATCCCGACCTTTGGGCTCTGGTACGACTTCCGGCAACGGGTTCCTTTTGAGCAGGATTACCAGAGCTTCTATGCGGAGTGTCTGGAGGAGATCGAGGAGGCCGAGCGCCTGGGATTCACCGATACCTGGCTCTCGGAGCACCACTTCGTTGACGACGGGTATCTGCCTTCACCGTTCGTGGTAGCCGGGGCGATAGCGGCCCGGACGCAGACGATGCGGGTCGGGACGAATGTGCTCCTCTTGCCTATGCACCATCCGCTGCGGGTGGCGGAGGATGCGGCTGCCGTGGATCTCATCTCCGGCGGCAGGTTCTCGCTCGGCGTGGGCCTCGGATACGTCCTGCACGAGTTCGAGACGCTGGGGTTCAACCGCAGGTACCGACCTTCGCTCCTCGAAGAAGGGGTGGCCGTGATCCAGCAAGCCTGGGAAGAAGGGAATATCGGCTTCGAGGGCAAGAGGTGGAGATTCGATGATTTGCCCTTCGAGCCGCGTCCGAGCGGAAGAATACCGATCTACTTCGGCGGCTACTCCGATCCCGCCTACGACCGGGCAGCGCGCCTCGCCGACGGGTTCCTGGTCGGCGGCCGCGGGGATATCGCGGAGACCTACAGCAAAGTCCAGGAGAAACTCTCGGCTCACGGGCGCGATGAGGAGGACTTCCCGTTTATCGCCTCGACCACGGTTTTCGTGCACGAAGATCCCGACGAAGCCTGGAACATAGTCGCGCCGGGGCTCGCCTATCAGGCGAACCGCTACGCCGAGTGGGGAACGGACCCGGGCAAGCCTAAACCCAAACCAATCCAGCCGGAGGACCTGCCGCACGAGAGGTATATGGTGGGGACCCCGGACGAGGTGGCGGAGCGTCTGATTTCGCTCCACAGCCGGGCGCCTTACGACCACCTCTGCTTCTGGGCCAGGCTGCCGGGCGTCTCGCACGAACAGGCGCTCGTGAACATGCGGCTCTTCGCTTTCGAGGTTGCGCCCAAAGTCCAGAAGGCGCTGGCAGAATGAAGACCGACAGCTCCCCCTTCACCGCAGAAGAGGCGTCTTTCCTGGTCCGGCAGAGGGTGGCGCGCCTGGCAACCGCTGACGGTAACGGAACCCCGCACGCCATCCCGGTCTGCTTCGCTTACGATGGCTCTTCCATCTACATAGCCCTGGACGAGAAACCAAAAGACGTGCCCGCGACGCGCCTCAAGCGGGTTCGGAATATCCTGGAGAACCCCGGCGTCGCGCTCGTCGCGGACCGCTACGACGAGGACTGGAGCCTCCTGGCCTACGTGATGGTGCGGGGTCGGGCAGAGCTCGTGCAGCCTGGTTCCAGGGAGCACGCCGCCGCCATCAGGCTCCTGCGCGGCAAGTACCACCAGTACGAGAATATGAGGATAGAGGACAACCCGGTCATCGCCATCCGTCCTCGGCGGGTAGTCTCCTGGGGCGCGCTTGGTGCTTCGCGGGATGACGGCCAGCTCCTCGACGCTCTGCGCGGGCGGCGCTCGGTGCGCAGGTATCTGCCGCGCGAGGTGCCGAATAAACTCGTAGAGAAGGTGCTCGAAGCCGGGCGCTGGGCTCCCTCGCCGCACGGACGTCAGCCGTGGCGCTTCGCCATGTTGCGCCGTGGAGAGACGAAAGAGAAGCTCGCGGAGGCGATGGGGGACAGGTGGCGCGAGGAGCTGGAGATGGACGGCCAGGAACCGGAGGTTGTGGAGAAGCGGCTGGAGGGCTCCAAACGGCGGCTACTCGGCGCGCCGGTGCTCGTGCTGGTTTGTCTCTACCTCGAAGAGTTAGATGATTACCCGGATGAGGGGCGTCAGGAAAACGAGGTTACAATGGCCGTCCAGTCCCTCGGGGCGGCGGCGCAGAACATGCTGCTCGAAGCCTACTCTTTAGGGCTCGATGGAGGATGGGTGTGCGCCCCGCTATTCTGCCCGGAGGTCGTGGTCGAGGCGCTGGGGTTGGATGAGGCTCTCATACCGCACGCGCTGCTCACGCTCGGCTACGCGGACGGCGACCCGCCGAAGCGCCGCCCGCGCAGGCCACTCGAAGAGCTTGTTGTCTACCGGGATTCCTAGCGGGCCAGGCCGCCTGCCGGTTCCGCCTTCTGCTCTTCGATGTCCTGGTAGTCGGCGGATGTGGTCTCGTCCTCTCCGCGGGTGTCGCCGAGCGCGTTGAAAACGAGCGTCAGTCCGGCGCTGACGATGAGGTTGGCGATCACGGCGAACATCCCGGCGTAGGCCGTGAAGCTCAAGCCCCCGATCGAGAGCGGGTAGACCGGAGAGAAAGCCTGCGAGGCGGCCATGTAAGTGCCCGTAACCATCCCCACCAGCCAGCCGATGATCAGGGCCCACCGGTGGAACCAGCGGGTGTAGAGTCCGATCATGATCGCGGGCAGGGTCTGAAGGATCCAGACTCCCCCCAGGAGCTGGAGGTTGATCGCATACTGGGTCGGCAGGCCGATGACAAACGCCAGAGCCCCGATCTTGACGATGAGAGAGACGATCTTTGCGACCGTGGACTCTTCCCGGTCGGATATGTTGCGCCGGAAGTACTCCTTGTACACGTTGCGGGTGAACAGGTTGGCGGCGGCGATGGACATGATAGCCGCCGGAACCAGAGCGCCGATGCCCACCGCTGCGAACGCGAAGCCCGTGAACCAGGATGGGAAGAATTTGAGCACCAGATCCGGAACCGTGAAGCTCGAACTTGCGGGCTTGAGGCTCGCCGCGATGGCCATGTAGCCGAACAACGCGATTATCGCCAGCGCGATCGAGTACGTGGTAAGCAGCGTGGCGTTCCAGCGGATGGAGTTTCCGCTCTTGGCGCTGAACACTCCCGTCAGAGCGTGCGGATACAAGAACAGCGCGAACGCCGACCCCAGCGCGAGCGTCGAGTACCCGCTGAAGGCGGCCCCGCTGCTCGGTATCAGGGTCGCGGGGGGCTGGTTATGCGGGAGGGCTTTGGCGGCGGCGTCGAAGATGTGGCCGAAACCACCGAGCTGGACGGGAATGTAGATGACCATGACGATCACGGTCGTGTAGATCAAAATATCCTTGACCACCGCGACCAGAGCGGGAGCCCTGAGCCCGCTCCATATCGTGTAGAGAGCCAGGATGAGGAAAGCAACGATGAGCGGGATCTCGCCGCTTATCCCCATCGCGGCGAGTACGACCTGGATGCCGACGAGTTGCAACGCGATATACGGCATCGTGGCGAGTATCCCCGTGAAGGCGATGGCCAGCGCCAGCCCGCCGCTCCCGTAGCGGCCACGGGCGAAATCCGCCGGCGTAACGTAGTCGTGTCTTCTGGCCACCGCCCACAGGCGGGGAAAGACGAAGAAGAGTATCGGGAAGACCAGGATGGTGTAGGGGACCGCGAAGAACCCCGTTGACCCGGCCCCGAAGACCAGCGCCGGAACCGCGATGAACGTGTAGGCTGTGTAGATGTCGCCGCCCACCAGAAACCACGTAACCCAGGTCCCGAAGCGCCTGCCCGCAAGCCCCCACTCGCTCAGGAGGCTGAGGTCGCCGCGACGCCAGCGCGAGGACACGAACCCCACCACGGTAACGAAGAAAAACAGTACCGCAAATACGGCCAGAGCTACGGGATCGAACTTGTGCGGCATGAGTTACTCCCTTCCCTAGCGCGTCATGCGATAGACGGTCGTTACGATCCCCGCGGTTATGAACAGCCATATAAACTGATACCAGTAGAAAAAAGGCCAGCCGAATAGCCGCGGAGCATCGAAGGCGTAGAACTGGGGGTCCAGCAAGGCTATGAAAGGTATGACAAGCAGTAGATACCACCACTTGCGGGAGCCTCGTTCTTCCGGTCTGCGGCCACCATTAGCCGAGTTGTTTTGCACGATCAACCTCCTTCCCCACCGAAGTTAATGCCCTTCTGCCAAAAGACGTTAACCCGACATTCACAGATATAGTAGCTATGCGTTTATGAGCTTGTCAAACCGCGAATGATGGCCGCATCGAAGTGGCGGGTTCTGGTAGAGTATCGGTGCGAGGGTGTGCGAATCCCGCAGGCAACATCGTTTCGTCAAAGAGGCTGGCTGTGAACATACTGGAGAGCAGGCTCTACCAGATTCTCGAGGTCTGCACCAACTTCCTGTACCTGAACCTGCTGTGGCTGGTGTGCTGCGTACCGGTCGTAACGATACCTTCTTCCACAGCGGCCATGTTCGGAGTGGTCCGGGAGTGGACGAAGCAGAGAGAATCGGGGGTTACAGGGACATTTTTTTCGCTGTTCAGGGATAACTTTCGCCAGAGTTTGTGGATAGGGTTCTTGTGGGCGATCATAGGCGCAATTCTGACCGTGGATCTGATGGTTGTCCGGGGAATGGGCTCTCCGATCCGGGAGATACTGTACGTCCTGGTCTTCCTGATCGGGTTTCTCTACGCCTTCACCTCGGTTTACCTGTTCCCGGTAATGGTCAACTTCAACGCGCGCTGGACGGATGTGATCCGCAACGCCCTGCTCTTCTCCGTCGGCGGCCCGGTAACTACCTTGCTCTGCCTGATGGTGTTCGGGGCGGCAGTCCTTGCTTTTCTCTTTTTGCCGGTTTCGATCTTCGTCTCCGGCAGCATCACCACCTACCTCGTCTACCGCCTCTGCGATAGAACCTTCGAGAAGGTGGCGCGGTTGAAGAAGCCCGAAGAGGAGTAGCGAGATCGTCTATCCGGAGTCGCCCAGCAGCTTGCGGTAACGCTCTGCGCGATCTTTGAAAGAGGGGAGCCTGCGATCCGCCGAGCGTTGCGCCCCGCGCGGCATCCTGCCGCTCTCGGCCAGCTGTATGAAGCTCTCCGTAACCCGCAAAGCGTCGCCGTAGCTGCCGCGCCGCTCGTACAGCGATGCCAGCCTCTCGTAAGGGTAGCCATCCACGAACTCCCCGGCGACGTTTCTCTCGTAGAGTTCGATCGCCCGCTCCACATTCCCCTTGCTCTCGGCCTCTATCGCCTCGAAGTTGCGCTCGACGGCGGCTTCGTAGTCGCGCAGGAGATCCTCTTCGGTCCCGATCTTCTCCAGCTCTTCCGCGCTCAGGCCCGCGACGCCGGACGTAGAGCTCTGCTCCGGCGGCGGAGTTTCTTCCCTGCCGCCGGATATTTTCCGCAAAGCCCTTCTCAGAAAGCCCAAAACGGTAGCCTCCTCTACGTTTAGACCCTCTCAGCGCGCTCCGGCTCCCCGTAGAGCGTATTGCGCTGGCGGGGTACGCGCCCGACCTCGCGTATCATGCGCTCCAGCTCTTCGGGCAGCATCTCCTGGCCGTGGCTGGCCCCGGCGGAGCGCGATATGCTCTCGTTCATCAGCGTGCCGCCGAGGTCGTTGCAGCCCGCTTCAAGGCAGGTCTTCGAGCCCTCGATGCCCATCTTGACCCACGAGACCTGCACGTTGTCTATGTAGCCGTGCAGCGCGATCCTGCCCACCGCGTGCATCTTGACCGTCTCCGCGAAGGTCGGTCCCCGGCGCGAGCGGCCCTGCAAAAAGAGCGGCGTCGCCATGTGCACGAACGGCAGCGGGATGAACTCGGTGAACCCGCCGGTCTCGGACTGGATGTCGCGCAGCACCATAAGGTGGCGGGCCCAGTTTACCGGACCGTCCACGTGGCCGAACATGATCGTGGTCGTGGCTTTGAGACCGATGGCGTGGGCTTTTCTCATCACCTCCGACCACTGCGCGGTGTTCACCTTGTCGGGGCAGATGATGGCCCGGATATCATCGTCCAGGATTTCCGCCGCCGTTCCCGGAAGCGTCGCGAGCCCCGCCTCCTTGAGCCGCACCAGAAATTCCTCGACCGGGATGCCCAGAGTGTGCGCCCCCTGCCACACCTCCAGCGGAGTGAAGGCGTGGACGTGCATCCCCGGCACCTCTTCTTTTACGGCCCGCAGGTAGTCGAGGTAGTTCTGTCCGGTGAAGCTGCCGTGGATGCCGCCGACCATCGTCACCTCGGTCGCGCCTCTCTCCCAGGCTTCGCGCGCCCTTCTCGCAACCTCGGCGGTGTCCATTAGGTAGGGATCTCCGCGCAGGTTCAGCGATTTTGGCCCCTTGGAGAAGGCGCAGAACCGGCACCGGAAGTAGCAGAGGTTGGTGTAGTTGATGTTGCGGTTTACGACGTAGGTAACCTCATCACCGTTTACCTCGCGCCTTAGATCGTCCGCCACCCGGCACATCTCGGCCATCTCGGTGCCGCGCGCGGTGAAGAGCAGGGCTATCTCCTCTTCGTCGAGGTCCTGCTCTCCAGCCTTCGCGAGCGCCCGCACGAACTCGGGGCGCATCTTCGAGGGACGGCGACCCCGGATTTCAGCCACCGATTTTTCGGGGATCTGCTCTTCCATACCGGGGGCCCACTCCTCGACGCGGGCGAAGCCCTCTGAGTCCATCGCGGCCAGAACGCGCGGGCGGAGCTTCTCCTCTACCCAGCGTTCGGTCTCGAGGGCGTACCGCGGGTGCAGGGCGAGCCGTTCGAGCAGCAGGTATCCCTTCTTCTGTGTGGCCTGCTCCAGCTCCGCGAGGTGGGGCCAGGGAGCTTCCGGGTTGACGTGGTCGGGGGTGACGGGCGAGACGCCGCCCCAGTCGTTTATCCCGGCTTCGATGTAGCGAACATAGGACGGTTCGCCGTCCTTCGCGGGCTCCGCGAGGTTCGGGGGAGCCTGCACCGTGACCTCCGGCGGCAACAGCAGCCTCGCCAGCGCGATGGTCGCAAGCATCTCCCGCTCCGAAGGTTCGGGCGAGCTTTCCATCCGCGTACCCGGCTTGGCCCGGAAGTTCTGGACGATGCACTCCTGGATGTGCCCGTGCTTTTCGTGCGCCTCGCGGATGGCGAGCAGGGTGTTAACCCGCTCTTCTACGGTCTCCCCGACCCCGATCAGGATTCCCGTCGTGAACGGAACCGCGAGCCTTCCCGCCGCATCGAGCGTCTCAAGCCGCTTCCGGGGGACCTTGTCCGGCGAGGCCCAGTGGGCCATGCCCCTGCCGAGCAGCCTCTCCGATGTCTGCTCGACCATGATCCCCTGCGAGACGGTAACTTCCCGGAGAGCTTTTACATCTTCCTCGGATAACACGCCCGGATTGGCGTGCGGCAGAAGCCCCGTTTCCTCCAGGACGAGTCCGCAGCAGTGAGCGAGGTACTCGATGGTGCTGGAGAAGCCCATCTCCTCCAGCTCATGCCGCGCCTGCGCGTAGCGTTTCTCCGGCTTGTCCCCGAGCGTGAAGAGCGCCTCTTTGCAGCCGGCCCTGGCACCTTCGCGGGCTATCTCCAGCACCTCTTCAGGGGTGAGATATGCTCGCTCGCCTTCCTTCGGCGGATGCGCGAACGTGCAGTAACCGCAGTTGTCCCGGCACAGCCTGGTCAGCGGGATGAAGACCTTGCGCGAGTAAGAGACGCGCGGCCCGTAAAAGAGATCCCGGACTTCCGATGCCGCTCGCATCGCGGGCTCCGGGTTCGCTGTCACAAGACGCGCAAGTTCGTAGGCATCTTTTGCTTCCAGCCCGCGCTCCGTTGCTCTTTCCAACAAATCCTGGTAAACAGAAATACCCTCCATGAGAGAGCAGTATAAACCTCATCCAGCTTCAGTGGTGCGGCCCGGCTATATCCGACAAAATTTGTCGGAGATGTTTTACAATGAGCACTCGCACGATCAGGAAACTGTGAAAGAGGGGTTTTAGAATGGAGCAGGAGATCCAGCAGAAGGGATATGCTCATCCCGAGGCGCTGGTTACGACGCAGTGGGTGGCCGAGCACCTCGATGACACCGAGAATGTACGAATCGTCGAGAGCGATGAGGATGTGCTCCTCTACGAGGTGGGACACATCCCCAACGCGGTGAAGATAGACTGGGTCGAGGATCTCAACGATCCCCTAATTCGCGACTACCTTGACCCGGAGCACTTCGCCCGGCTCATGAGTGAGAAGGGGATCGGACCGGACACGAAGGTGGTCTTCTACGGGGACAAGAACAACTGGTGGGCGACCTACGCGCTGTGGGTCTTCCAGCTCTTCGGCCACACCAACGCTGTGATAATGGACGGCGGCAGGAAGAAGTGGGAGGAAGAGGGGCGCGAGATGACCCAGGAGGTGCCGAGTTTCCCCAGCAAGGACTACCCGGTTCCCACGCGCGACGATTCCCAGATACGAGCCTTCAAGACGGATGTGGAGAAACATCTCGAAAAGGTCGGGCGTGGTGGTGCTCTCATTGATGTCCGCAGCCCCGGCGAGTATTCGGGGGAGCTGCTTCACATGCCGGACTACCCGCAGGAAGGCGCTCTGAGGGGCGGGCACATCCCCGGCGCGGCGAACGTGCCGTGGGCGCGGGCCGTCAGGGACGACGGGACCTTCAAGAGCGCCGACGAGCTTAGAGAGATCTACCAGGGCGAAGCCGGTCTCGGGCAGGGGGACGATGTGATCGCCTACTGCCGGATCGGGGAGCGCTCCAGCCACACCTGGTTCGTTCTGAAGTACCTGCTCGGCTACGATCAGGTACGCAACTACGACGGCTCCTGGACCGAGTGGGGCAACGCCGTACGCGCACCCATCGAGCGGTGAGTTTGGACCGGCGAAGCCGGATCGAGGCGCTAATAGACCACAGGGAGAACCCCCGACACAAGGGGGTTCTCCCTGATGCGGACGTGGTGATGCCCGGCGGCAGTCCGGAGTGCGGCGGGTCAGTGCTCATCTACCTCAAAGGTGGTGAAAACGGGGAGATCGCCGGTCTCTCGTTTACCGGCGAGGGGGATACCATCAGCATGGGCACCACGAGCATTTTGATGGATCTGGTGTTCGAAGAGGGCCTTACGATGGGCGACATTCTCGCGCTCGACTACGATGAGTTCGTGGAGCGTGTCGGCAGGGATGTGATAGGCAGCCGCACCAGGAACGCCACGATGGGTCTCAGTACCCTCAAATCCGCCGTGCGAAAGTACCAGAACGAGCGCCTCGGAGCCGGTGCCTGACGGATGGGGACCGGCCTTCCCGGGCTCACGCCGGGTAAGCTGGACCATCGGTCAGGATACCAGCCCCGGCGACCGCTCTGGGCTAAACTGCGGAGCTATGAGCGAGTACCATAGGGAACCCTTGTGGGGCGGGAGATTTGGTTCGTCTCCAGCAGAAGCTTTCGAACGGCTGAACGCCTCAATAAGTTTCGATATCCGGCTTGCACCCTACGACATCCGGGGTTCTATCGCCCACGCGCGAATGCTGGAGCGAAGCGGAATTTTGACCGGGGATGAGGCTGGAGAGATGGTCCGGGGACTTGAAAGGGTCCTCAAAGAGATAGAGGCGGAGAAGTTTTCCTGGACTATCGGAGACGAGGACGTTCATACTGCCGTCGAGCGGCGGTTGCGTGAGCTGGTCGGAGATGTCGCGCTCAAGCTGCACACCGGGCGCAGCCGCAACGACCAGGTGGCCCTAGATCTGCACCTGTTCATCCGGGATGCGGCGGATGAGATCAAAAACCAGCTGCTTGAATGCATGAGGGCGCTCGTGGAAGTGGCGGAGAACAACAAGGAACTCATCCTGCCCGGATACACCCATCTCCAGCGCGCCCAGCCCATTTCTCTTGCCCACCACCTGCTCGCCCACTTCGGGGGCTTCAGGCGGGATCTCCGCAGGTTCCAGGCGGCGCGGGAGGCAGCAAATATCTCGCCGCTGGGCGCGGCGGCTCTTGGGGGAACTCCCCATCCCATAGACCCCGCGTCAACCGCCAGAGAGCTGGGGATGGTGCCTTTTGCCAACTCGCTCGACGCGGTTTCCGAGAGAGATTTCGTCCTGGACTTTCTCTACGCCTGCGCCGTGCTCGGGGTGCATCTGAGCAGACTCGGAGAGGAGTGGGTTCTGTGGAGTAGCCAGGAGTTCGGCTTCGCCACGCTCGATGACGCGTACTCCTCGGGGTCCTCGATCATGCCCCAGAAAAAGAACCCGGACGCCTACGAGTTGATGCGCGGCAAGGCCGGGAGGCTTATAGGGGATTTGAATGGCCTGCTCGTAACGCTCAAGGGGCTTCCCCTGGGCTACTCCAAGGATCTCCAGGAAGACAAAGAGCCAGTCTTCGATGCCACGGATAACGTTCTCCTCGTGCTCGGAGTCCTTCCGGAGATGCTGCGAACGGCGCGCTTCGATGGGGAGAGGATGTTGCAGGCGGCGGGCGGCTTCGCCCTGGCGACGGAGCTTGCGGATTTTCTGGCGATGCGCGGTGTGCCTTTCCGGGAGGCGCACCGGGTCGTGGGAGAGCTTGTCAGAAAGTGCGAGGAGCTTGGATCGACGATCCAGGAGCTTCCGCGCGAAGAGTTTGCTAGCGCCCATCCCGCGCTCGCCGATCTGCCCGAAGACCTGCTCACGCCAGAGGGAAGCGTCGCGAACAAGAAGTCGTCCGGCTCGACCTCGCCGGGCTCCGTGGAGCTTCAGTTGAAGCGGGCGAGAGAGTTTCTCGCTGGGGCTAGGGAGTAAAAGCGGTTCTCTAAAGCGTGTTATGGACTTGCCACGAAGAGCTCGATGGCTCGAAGAACCATCAAGCAGTGGAGTCCGGCCACTGTCTCGGGCAATCGCTTATGGTCCTTGACCAATCTCCAGAACCTGCTCACCCACGCAAAGTCGTGAGCTAAGTAGAAAATCCCACAGCTGCAAGAACCTGACGAAGATCCGACGATGAGGAGGATACCTGCGACGAACGAATAGAGTTCAAAACCTCGATCTTTCGAGCGATGGCTCTGCCAGAAGGTGGATAGGTATGGGAAGGATTACCCAGTGTTGGCTGCAAATGGGCCGCTCTAGACGAACAGCGTGATGACGCCCGCGCCTACCAATGCTCCGGCCCACAAGAGATCGACGTTGAACCAGGTGCGCTTGAGTATCATCAGGCCGAGCCTGTCGTAGACGACCAGCGCTACCGCCGCCATCACCGCGAACATTGCCAGGGTGTGTACCGTGACCGCCGCAAGGTCAGCGAGCGCAGCCGGGTTGGTGAGAAACAGGTGTATGCTGTGGCCCCAGTGTTCGTGCGTCTCGTGTGCCCGGTGTTCCATCTCTTCCATCGTCCCGGAGAGCTTGAGCAACCGCCGAGCAGGATCAGGGCGAGCCAGGGCCAGTTCTCGTGCGCCATGCTGCCCATACCGTTCATGACGGGTAGCAGAACGAGTCGGAGGACGAGTCGCCACCGGAGAGCCTTATCTGATGCGGCCTCTCGTTCCCGAAGTCCACGAAGAAATCCGGGTCGAGGGCGAATCCACCTCCGTTGTCCACGTTGACTTCAGGCCCGGGACGAGCAGATATCGGCGCTCTATGTGCGGGTGCGGCGCGTAGGGCACAGCGACGCGCTGCAAGCATTCCAGCCGAAGTGGTGCACCTCGTCGCCCGCACCCAGCTCGACCCTGCCCACGACCCGGTTGTAGGTCGAAGAGTTCGAGTTTACGTCCAGGACCGCGAGTGCGTCGGGGCGCCCGTTGCCGTTGGGGTTCAAGAGCACCATGTAGGCAAGCTCCTCCGGCGGGCCTGCATCGCCATCTTCGGCGAGGGGTAGAAGGTCGGGTCCGGTCTTAATAATGTAGCCATCAGTATTCTCTCCTTTCGGTCAGGCCGGTTTTGGTCAATCGCTCCTCGAATGATTGCCGCCATCCGGGGGATAGCGCCCGGATGCGAAGCGCCTTCCTCGCTCCTTCCAGGTTCTCGGGATCGAAGTAAAGCAGGTGGCAGATCTCCCGAACCGTCATTCGCTCGGGATCGGTCTTGATGCGATCGAAGACATCGCCGGCGCCGACCTCGCCTTCTTCCAGGACGCGCAGGTAAAAGCCTACCCGGCAACTGGCCAAGAACCTCTTCTCGAATCCAGACAGGCCCATCTTTATGCCGAGCTTGTAGCACGGGACGCGGGGCTGCGTTACTTCGACCAGCGCGCCGCCCACGCGAAAAACATCGCCGATGTGGATATCGTCTTCCAACATCCCCTCGACGGTGAAGTTTTCCCCGAACTGTCCGAGGGTGAAATCGGTCCGACCAAGCTCACGCTTCCAGTAGTCGTAGTTCTCGACCGAGTACGCATAGGCCGCCTTATAGATCCCGCCGTGGCCTGTGAGATCCGCCTGCCCGTCCCCGTCGAGGTTCAACGTCCTGAGCATGACCCGTCCGCCAACCGGCTCTTTGAAAATTCCCGTCGTTACCGTCTTAGCCCCATGCACAACTTCCGTAGGCGGCGAAACGTTAACGGAGAGCAGCTTCATCCTATGACTTCCCTTCCTTCTGTATGTTTCGACCCGTCAGACCAGCTTCGCTTTCGACGACCTCGAACCTCACCGACGCGCCTGGTCTCACGGTGCGATATCCTTCGCCCGGAATGGCAGTGAGATGAAAGAACCCGCATCATCCAGGCTAAAGCTCGTGTGCGACTACTCCTCTTGTTGAGCCATCGCAAGGACCTGTTCCCTGGTGAGCTCCATGTCGTGAACCTCTCGCGCGTGCTCCTGGACATTGGCCACTAGTTCGTCGTCGGTTTCTCCTCGAACCACGTATCCGCAGTCGCACTGCATAATCTTCGCCATTGGTGTCACCTCTTTTCTAGGCGTATACTACGTTACACCTGTTGCGAGGGTGTTGGCAGCATGTTGTGACAAGGTTGGTGAGATGCCGCTGAGGATCTACCTGACCAGCCGGGTACTTCTCGAGGAAAGTGGCACCGTCCTCCTCGATGAAAGGCGCTTGATGGGAAGGCAAGGCCGCCTCGTCTTCGCCTACCTGGTCGGCGAGCACCTCAGGGCCGTCTCGCGGGATGAGTTAGCCGAGGAGCTCTGGCTGGGCACATTGCCCCCTTCCTGGGAAAGATCGCTCAGCGCTCTCATCAGCAAGCTGCGCGCGCTACTCGCTAGCGCCGGCATTACCGACGTTACCCTTACCGGTTCCTTCGGCCACTATCAACTATTGCTACCGGCCGACGTCTGGATCGACGTGGAAGCTGCCAGCGAGGCCATCGACCGGGCGGAAAGTGCGCTACGAAGAGGCAAATCACAAGAGGCTTGGGGATGGGCACAAGTAGCTTACCAGATCTCTCGAAGACCTTTCCTGATGGGCGAGGAGGG
>CADDYV010000004.1 GCA_902810695.1 Actinomycetota bacterium
TGTGCAGCCATAGAGCCGGACAAAGTTGCTTCGCCAGAGGCGGGATCGAAGTGGACTCGAAGCTTACGACCGGTGCTGGATCCCATAGGCGTTGCGATGACCCGTTATTGGTAACATAATTGTCTTATCATGTCAGAAGACACGCGGGTTCTCTACGCCAAACTCTTCTTTCTGGGCTCGCCGCGCATCGAGCGAGCGGGAGAAACGTTCGAGGTTGACACGCGCAAGGCTATCGCCCTCCTCGCTTACCTGGCTCTGGAAGGAGGCCGGCATAGCCGGGATGCGCTGGCGGCCCTGCTGTGGCCGGAGCATGGACAGAGCAAAGCACGAGCCGCCCTCCGCCGCACCCTCTCCGCGCTAGGTGAGTTGCGCTCGGATGGCGTTTTGATCTCCGACCGGGAGAGCGTCACCCTCGATCCCGGTGGGGTGTGGGTTGATGCAAACCGCTTCCAGAATCTGCTGGCGGAGTGTAAAAACCACGGCCACCCGGATAACGCCGTGTGCTCCGCATGTCTGCCTCTGCTCTCCGAGGCAGCATCGCTGTACCGAGGCGACTTTCTATCGGGTTTTGGTCTGAGAGATAGCTTCAACTTCGACGACTGGCAATACTTTCAAGCCGAAGCTCTGCGTCGGGAGCTGGATGGCGCGCTGGACCGGTTGGTAAGAATTCATGGCGCAAGAGGTGAATGGGAAAAAGCCATCTCGTACGCCCGTAGACGGCTCAATCTGGACCCTTTGAGCGAATCTGCTCACCGCTCGCTGATGCGCGCCTACGCCCTCTCCGGCAACCGCGCCGCCGCCCTGCGCCAGTACAGGGAGTGCGTGCGCTCTCTCGAAAAGGAGCTGGGAGTAGCGCCCCTGGAAGAGACCACCCAACTCTACCGAATCATCGAAGAGGGAGAGAGGCCGGAGCCATTCGAGATGCACGCGGTGCCGGAGGAGCAGCCCCCGGAGGTCGCTCCCGAAGATAGAGGCTCCGCCAGCCTTCTGGTCGGCCGGGACGAGGAGCTGCGAATACTGAGTGAAGTGTATGAAGAGTCCGGGGAAGGCCGCCTCGCTATTCTGGAAGGCGAGGCCGGGATAGGCAAGACACGCCTCGCCGAAGAGTTCATGGACATTGCCAGACGCAGAGGCGCGGTAACGCTCGCCGCGCGGTGCTACCCGGAAGAGGCCAGTCTGGCCTATGGACCGTTCATCGAGGCGCTGGAGCCCGCGCTGTCCCGACCGGAAGCCGCCGTGAGATTGGGCAACGTCCCGGCCAGATCTCTGGGCGAAGCGGCTAGGCTGCTGCCCGGACTATCCAGTCTCTTTCCAGACCTCCCCCCCGTCCTGCCGCTCGAAGCGCCCGGTGCCCGGAGCCGCTTCTTCGAGGGCACGAGCCAGGTACTGCTCGCGGTCTGCGGGGATACGCCGCCGGGCATCTTGTTTCTCGACGACCTGCAATGGGCAGACGAGGCTTCGCTGGACCTGCTCGCCTACCTGGTAAGGAGGCTGCGCGGCAGGCCCCTGCTCGTGCTGGCAACCTGGCGCGGCGAAGAGGTTCCGGTAGGCCACCGTCTGCGCAGGCTCGCGCGCGAGGCCCAGCGCACAGGAAGCGCGACCATCCTGACGCTTGAACGCCTGGATCGGGCCGCCGTCGCAGAGCTTTCCCGGTCCGTTACGGGCGAGCACGACGGTCTGCACCAGCGCCTGTATGACGAGACGGAAGGGTTGCCACTCTTCCTGACAGAGTACCTCGCGGCCATCGCAAACGGCGAGATCAAAGCCGAAAGCGGGGACTGGTCGCTACCCGGCGGAGTCCGGGATCTGCTGGAAGCGCGGCTGCAAACGTTGAGCGAGACAGGAAAGCAACTGGCCGACGCCGCTTCCGCCATCGGGCGCTCCTTCGACTTCGATACCGTGCGCGAGGCCAGTGGCCGCAGCGAAGAAGAGGCGGTATCCGCGCTGGAGGAGCTGATATCGCACAAGCTGATCCGGGAAATCGCAGGCGGCGAAGGATCTCCGACGTACGATTTCTCTCACGAGAAGCTGCGAGAGTACGTCTACGAGCAAACCAGCCTCGCCCGCAAACGTCTTTTGCACCGGCGCATCGCCGCGGCGCTCGCCACGCGCGCACGGCGCATTCGGGAGGTCGGCCCCCTGGCCGCACAGATCTCCCACCACTACCGGCTGGCGGGACAGGAAATCGAAGCGGCGGAGTACGCAAAGCTCGCTGGCGAGCACGCCCGCGCCCTCTACGCCAACACCGAGGCTATATCCCACTTCCAGACGGCGCTCGCGCTCGGACACCCGGCCCAGGCAACCTTGCACGAAGCCATAGGAGACCTCTACACGCTGGCGGGAGAATACGGAACCGCCCTGACCAGCTACGAGACGACTGCCGCTTTATGCGAAGGACGATCCCTCGCCAGAGTCGAACATAAGCTGGGCAACGTCCACGCACGCCGGGGTGAGTGGGAACTCGCCGAAGGCCACTACGAGGCAGCAAGACGCGAATACGGCGACTCCGGTGAAGAACTCGCCCGTCTGTACGCCGACGAGAGCCTGCTCGCCCGCAACCGGGGTAATAAAGGCGAGGCAAGGAGGCTCGCGCACCGGGCCCTGGAGCTCGCGGAAGCCTCGGGAGACGTTCAGGCGCTCACCCAGGCTCACAACATCCTGGGCATAATCGCCGGAGAGCAGGACCCCGAATCCTCCCGCCGCCACCTCGAACTCAGCCTGGCGCTATCGGACGAACTCGAAGATCCCGGCGCCAGGGTGGCAGCCCTCAACAATCTGGCCCTGGCGCTCAGGAGCAACGGAGAGATCGAGCGGGCACTCGAACTTACCCGTACCGCCCTGGAGCTTTGCTCGCATATCGGCGACCGCCACCGCGAGGCGGCGCTGCACAATAACCTGGCAGACCTTCTGCACGACGCCGGACACCGGGAAGATTCCATGGCACACCTGGAGCAGGCCGTGAAGATCTTCGCCGAGATCGGTGAAGAAGGAGAGCTGCAACCCGAGATCTGGAAGCTCGTCGAGTGGTAAGGAGCTATCGCCCGCTAGATTTGCGATAGCTGGCACAACGTAAGGGACCCGTCCTCGCCCAGATCTTCCCTTAGAGTCATGTCTTCCTCTAAGGAACTCTCCTCTTCGAGCATCTCCACCAGGATGTATCGGGCGCGCCCGTCGCCATACTCGAGAACCTTCGGGCCATCCGGGGCCGGGCGGCGGATGTAGAGCCCGATCATACCCACCAACAGCAGCATCATGGCGAACAAGATTAAACCTCCACCGACCGCGCCGTAGCCCGTCGGAGTTCCCTGGCTGAGGTAGGGGATGTAGACGGGCAGCCCCGAGAGGTCGGAGAGCACCATGAACAGCCCGCCCGCGATGGCCGCCGGACCGATCCACCGAAAGATCGTCGAGAACTTCATCTCCGCTGCTCCCTTCTCGCTTGGAAAACGTTTCTGACTCCATGCTACAGAGCAGCCGTTACGAGCTCGTTACAAAGAGCGTTACGGGAGAACTTTTCTGGAAAATTTATCTTTATTTCCCGGATGAGCGCAGCCACCGAGCTCCCCTCGTCACACTTCCTGCGTTAGAAACTGCGGTTTATGAACCCGTGCCCGGCCTTCTCAAGGCGTTGAAAGTACACAAAATTCTATAAATCAGGGCCGGCACTACTCGAATATCAGCCAGGAACCTTTGATCTCCGCCTCTCTCCGGCCGCCCTCGCTGCCCGGAACCACGCCCACCAGCCGGGTATAGCCGTCTGCGAACTCCCGCAAGGCCTTTCCAGCCTCTTCGGAGTGCACGACAAACACGACCTTGTGCTCTTTCACCGCTTCTTCCAGCGAAAGCTCGCGTTCTTCCTGCTCCTCGGTGGTCTGCACCAGCATTTTCTCGCGCTCGGCTGCCTCCGCCCACAGCTCATCCCGGTGCGCCTGAAGCTCAGTCTCGCGGGCCATCATCCGCCTCTGCCAGTCCTCCATGTGCTGCTCGATCCTGTGCAGCAATCTCTCGATAGAGGTCCCTCGTTTGCTCACAACCAACTCCTTTCCTCGACTTTTTCACTTACATCAATAACGACCATAGCCATCGTGCTCACCGAGAACTACATGCTACCCTGCTCCCACTCCGCCGCGCGCATTCCCTTTGAAATTCCATACCGTGATGAAACAACTACCAGGCCAAGGTCGCGGGCGATCTGACGTGCCGCTATCCCCACGATTGATGTAAACGTCGGGTAGGCCAGCTCGACATCCGCCAGATCTTCCACCGGCATATTCGCCCGCATGGCGGTTGCGACTATCTGGACGACCTCCACGGCCTGCTCGCCCACGATGTGCGCACCCAGCACGCGGCGCGAGGAGCGGCTCACGATGAGCTTGCAAAATCCCTCCGTACGCCCGTCTATGACGCCGCGGTCCAGATCCGAGTACGGCACGACGGCAACAGCGCAATCGTGGTTCTCCCGCGCCTGGTGCTCGGTCAGGCCCACGCTGGCGTACTCCGGGTCGGTGAAGCCGCCGTGAGGTACGATCTCATGCTGGTAGACCCGCTCGCCCCCCAGAACCGCCTTCTCCGCAACCAGGTTACCCTCATAGGTCGCACTCTGCACCAGCATCATGCGCCCGGTTATATCCCCGGCAGCAAAGACGTGAGGCGCGCTGGTCCGCAAAGAGTTATCAACCTTGATGTAGCCGCCCTCGGTCTCCACACCCGCCGCACCGAGGTTCAGCCGCTCCAGGTTTCCGACCCATCCGACACAGAGCACCACAGCCTCCGTATCCAGCAGGCAGGTCTCACCCGCTCTCGTGTAGGCAAGCCTGAGTCCATCGCCGTCCTCTTCGATTCGCTCTATGCCGCCGATCCCGGTGATAACCTCGATCCCCCTCCGCTCGAACGCTTCCGTAACACCGCCAGAGATCACCTCATCCTCCGCAGCCAGGATGCGCGGAGCAACTTCCAACAGCCTCACCCGCGCCCCGAACGTGGCAAAGACCGAGGCCAGCTGGCAACCCGTTGCCGCTCCCCCTACCACCGCGACCGAGCGCGGCAGCTTCTCCAGCTTCCAGATGTCGCTGTGGGTCAGGGCGTACTCTCCTCCGGGCAGGGGTATCCTCCGGGCGTGCCCTCCGGCGCACAGGATAAACTTCTCTCCCCGCAAACTCGTTCCATCCTCAAGCGCGAGCATGTACGGTTCGACGAACCGGGCGTCTCCGGCCCGATCGAATACCCCCACCCCCGCCGCTTCGAGCCGGCCTTTGATCTGCTTTTTCTCCTGAACCTCGTATACGATGCGCTGCGTCCGGTTCAAGAGCCGCGCGAAATCCACTTCGGGCGGCCCGCCTTCGAGACCGTAGGCGGCGAACTGTCCGGCGTCGCGCACCAGCCTCGCGGCGTGTGCAAGCACGCGGGTCGGGACGCATCCGTCGCCTACGCAGGTTCCTCCGAGATTGCCTCGCTCGACCAGCGCCACCGCCGCACCCAGCTCCCGCGCACGCAGCGCCGCCGTTACTCCGGCTGGTCCGCCCCCGATGACCACAATTTCAAACGCGGCGTCAACCAAGACTTATCCTCATCTGAGATCTCCGGCTACTCATGGCCGGGGATTGATGTTTCCATGTCTGCTCTCCTCTCATCTCTGCCCTGGCGTAACCAATGACCGTCCCCGAACGTTACGGAGAGCACTACCGAAGAAGTCTTCCGTAGAAGGTTCGACGCTACTCCCCAGGACGTAGCCACAGCGACACGTGCGCCGGGTGCACGGTTTCGTAAACCACGCCTATCAGATCTCTACTCAATGCGTCCAGGTCCGCCTCGCTCCGCAGTCTCCTGCCGAAGGCTTCGAGCGTCTTTTGCGCGTCGTATTTGCGGCGGTAGAAACGGCGGTCTATGAGGGTCTGTATGCGATGGCGCAGGGGGTTGAACAGCGCCGCGATAGCCAGCGTCGAAGCTGCGACCGCGAGATGTGGCTGCCGCCCTACAACGTCGTGGAACACGTGCTGGAGCGATATCACACTGCCGAGGTAGATGAGTCCCAGCGAAACGCTCAAAGTCCCGTAGACCAGCGTGCGGTTGATGATCAAATCAATGTCGTAGAGCCGGTAGCGCAGAATGGCGATGGCGACTGCGGTGGGCAGCCCCACGATGCCCACTATGAACAGCGCGTAACCGCCCCACTTTACCCAGGGATCACCACCGGTAGCCTCGGCTATGGTATAGGTGAGGATGGCGCCGCTGGAAGCGAGTGCGGCGGCGTAGGCGAACCACTTGAGTTGCTGACGCTCCTCTGCCACCGCACGACGCATCCGCAAAAGCAGCGAGGCAGCGGCTACCAGCGTGGGAACGAGGACAAGCCAGTTGACCAGCCAGACGACATCCACGCCACCCGAAATCCCGAGCGGATTCTGTATCGAACCGAGCCCGTCAACAGGACCGGGTGAGAGGGCCGTCGCAACCGCCCCCAACAAGACCAGAGACACGCTCAGGTAGGCGAAGAATCTCCAGCGCGGAGAAGGCAGCCTCCCGTCGGGAAAGAGCAATCCCAGAAACACGAAAAGCCCGAGATAGAAAACCCAGATCCAGGCTCGCACCCACGCCGCCGCCTCTCCACCCGGCAGCGTGCCAGGCGCCGCCACAAGCGCATAGGTAGCGTACTCGGCAACGAAATGATCCGCGGCTACCGAGAGCCCTATCGCACAGAAGATCCACCCGATAACGTTCTCGGGACGGCGAGAAGATATCACGGCTCCGATCACCGAGAAGACCGCCGCGATCACGGTGTCCTCCAACCAGTAGTCGAAGATGTGGACACCGGGATGCAGGCGGTTCAAAACCAGCAGAATGAGGCTAATCGCCGTCAGAGCAGTTGAGAGAACCCACGCCAGAAGGGCGATGCGGGGCACCCCCCGGGCTTTCACTATTTTTCCTTGCCTTCAGGCTTACACAGCCACAGCGACACGTGTTCCGGTTGCATCGTCTCTCTTACGGTGGTCAGCAAATCCTGCTTTATTATGCGCAGGTCCGTCTCGTCGCGCAACCTGGCGCCGAAAGCGGAGAGCATCTTCCGGGCGTCGTACTTATCGCGGTAGAAGCGGTGGTCTATAAAAGCCTGGGTGCGGCCTCGCAGCGGGCTGAACAGGACCGCGATCGCGAGCGTCGAGGCAACCACCGCAAGCTCAGACTTCTGACCGATGAGCGCGAGCAAGGCGTATTGAAGCACTACGGTCCCGCCGATGTAGAGGGCCAGCAGCATCGCCGTCAGCAAACCGTAGACGAGCGTGCGGTTGATGATGAAGTCTATATCGAAGAGGCGGTAGCGGAGTATGGAAACCCCGACAGACAGCGGTATGAGCAACATGAACCCTATAGATGCCGTCGCGCTCGCGAAGTCCGCAAACGTCCCCGGTTGAAGAGATGGAAAAACAACCTGGAGTGCTATCACACCCAGATACCCTGCGATCGCCAGCGCAAAGCCGAAGGCGACCCACTTCGTCTGCTGACGCTCCACGTGCCTAGACACCCGCCGGTAGCGGTGGACCTGCGCCACCACGCCGGTCAGCAGCCAGCCCATCAAGAAGAGCGTGTAAGGGAGAGCAGGCCAGTTATCCGCGATGAACCGGGAGCCCGGAAACAGCGAAGCGAGCACCGTATACGCGACGAGCAGCAAAGCCGCCCACCGCGTCCAGCGCGGCACAAAGCGCCCGTTCGGGAAAAGATAGAAGAAGACGAACACCAGCATAAAGCTGAGCGAACCAAGAAAGCCGTTCAACCAGCTCAATGCCGGATACGATTTCCCTAGCGCCTGGATAGAACCTGGAAAAGTAGCTCCGAACAGCACCAGCAAGAGCGAGACCAAAAGCGCCATCCGGTCATAGGAACGCCGCCAGAAGATGACCGCACCCACCACGAAGCACACGCTCGCCAACACCACACCCAGCGCGACGTAATACCAGGCATAGAACTCTACGGAGAGTCCCATGTGCTCCAGGTTGGCGCGGGCCAGTTCCCGGTAGGAGGCGTTATGGATGATAGACAGCGTGAGAAACTCGGCGTGGTAAGCGGGCAGACTCGCCGCGAACAGCACCACGGACAGCAACGCTATCGCCAGCCACACTACCCTGGCACCGGCAAGCCAGCCCCCGGATGACACGCTCCATCCGGAAACACCGCCTCCCGAAATGCCTCGACCACCCCGCCATCTCATCGGTTTCTGCCCCTATTCATGCAGTCTGGCGCGCCTTTGTGCCCGCGTCTCAGGCTACCATCTCCAGGGAGGCCAGCGCCAGAACTGCGTACCGGGCTTGATCTCCTGCTCGGCAAGCAGGGCTTCCCACAGGAGCCAGGTCTCTTCGATCCTTCCCCCGGAAACGCGGCTGATGCTTATTCCGTTGAGCTCTAGTTGTCCATCGCCGGAGGATGATTCCTGCGCCACATCCTGGGCTGGCACGTGGATCTTGAAGCGGGTTACCACTTTCCCCTCTTCCGCGGAGATTTGGTCCTCGATGGTGATCCTGGTGTCTGGCACGGCGGCCTGGACTTCAGAGAGAATCTCCCGCAGTCTGTCAACTCCGCGGTCTTTCCTGTCGGCCAGATCGTGGAGCACGTAGCCAGGAGCGAAGATGTCATCCATCGCCTCGAAGTTGCCCTGGTTGTACACCTCATCCCAGAACCTGTTGACGGTCTTCTCGTTTTCTTTCATCAGACTCCTCCTTTTTGTTCCGCGGGCAATCCCGCAGGCTTCGGGTTATCCAAAGACCGCAGCCACAACGAGGCGTGGGAAGGCTGCATCGTCTCCCGCACCACCCCTACCAGGTCTTCGATCAAAACGTCCAGGTCCGTCTCCCTCTGCAACCTCTTTCCGAAAGCCTCAAGCGTCATGCGGGCATCGTACTTCCTACGGTAAAATCGCTGGTCTACCACGTCCTGAATACGACGTCTCAGAGGCTGGAACAGCGCGGCGATGATCAGCGTGGAGACGACGACTGCAGGCTGGGTGTTCTCTTCGATAAGCGTACGGAAGAGCCCTTCGAGCAAAACTACGCTCCCGAAATACACCATCGCAAGAGAGGCAGTGAGCGCGCCGTAAACCAGGGTGCGGTTTATGACGAGGTCTATATCGTAGAGCCTGTAGCGCAGGATGGCGATACCGGCGGAGACCGGTACGGCGGCGACACCAAGGAGAAAAATGGTGGTCCAGATCCATCCGGGGACCGTAGGCGACCACACGATGGTGGGACCTGCAATAAAAACAGCAGCCAGGAAAGCTCCCGCGTAGGCAAACCATTTGATCTGCTGCCGCTCTAATCGGCGAGTGCGCCGGAAGCGCAAGACGAGCGAGACCACGGAGATGAGTATCGTCGCCAGCATCAGCGCGAACGCCGAAGACTCGAGGAGATTCCGGACGCTGGCGAGCGCCTCGATACCGAACGGGTTGGTGACTGAGGGGAAGTTGTTCCTGAGTGGACCGGGTCCAAAGGCGTGTGCGAAGGTGACCAACGCTATAGCGATAGCGGTGGCCCACACGATGGGACGCCAGCGACGAGAGAGCAGCCGACCGTCGGGGAAGAGCAGGAGCAGGAACGCAAAAGTGCCTAGAAGGCCGGGGCCGCCAATCCATTCGGATACCCAGGCCATGACTCTACCCCCGGGAAGCGAGCCAGGCCACATGAAAAGGGTGAAGGAGGCGTATGCATCGGCGAAGCTCCCTGCGCCAAACGCCAGACCTACGGCGCAGAAGATCCAACCTATAGCGTTTTCGGGACGATGCGAGGCAACCAGCGCTCCGACGCTAGTGAAAGCCAGCGCGACCGCGATCAGAGCACCAAAACCTATCAAATCACCTGCAGCGCCATGAGCAAGCCAACTGAGCGTCGCGAAGACGAAGCTTGATATCGCAAGCACCGCCGAGAGTGCCCACAGCAACCAAGCGAGGCGGGCGGTGTGACGGCTCATCGCCTCTCCAGCTTATGTTCTGACTCCCGTAACCACAGCGAAACGTGCTCCGGTTGCATTGTTTGCCGTACTACGGCGAGCAACCTCGCATTCAGATCCGCGAGGTTTGTCTCCTCGCGGAGCACAGTAGAAAAGGCTTCGAGCGTCTTGGCCGCATCATACTTTCTGCGGTAGAAACGCCGGTCTATGAAGGACTGCACCCTCCTGCGCCACGGCTGGAAGAGGGCTGCGATGGCAAGCGTAGAGACGACCACGGCGAGCTGGGACTCACTCCCCGTCAGGGCACGGAAAATGTTTTGCAGCACCACCACGCCGACAAAGTAGACCAATACCAGAGAAGCCGTAAGAGCACCGTAGACGAGGGTGCGGTTGACGATCACATCTATGTCGTAGAGACGGTACTTGAGAATAGCTATGCCGGTGGCCACCGGTAGAGCGGCGAGCAGGAGTCCAAAGCCCACCTCGTCCAGCCAATTGGGCAATCCAGAGGAGAAAACTATCGTCACGAGACAGATGGCCATCACGACGACGGCGTACACGAGCCACTTGAGCTGCTGGCGCTCATCACCGCGGGCCCGGTGGAAACGCAGAAACAGTGACGCCAAGCACACGAAGCTGGTAATGAAGAGCAGCGGCAGTCCGAAGCTGTCTACGGATTCGAGCATACCGCCCTTATGCCCCACCCCGATCGGGTTGGTGCCATATTTGTTGAACGGGTCTTCGAGGTCGGGCTTGAATATATCCACCACGGTGAAGAACGTCATCAGACCGAGGGCTAACCACGCGACCGGGCGCCAGCGTGGTGAGGGCAGCCTGCCTGTCGGAAACAGCAGCGGCAAGAACAGCAGCAGCGCACAGAAACCCGGGCGGTAGATCCAGCCCCCTACCCACGCCGCCAGCACTCCTCCGGGGAGCGCGCCATGCCGGGTAATGAGGGCGTAGCGCGCGTACTCGCTCATCAAAGCCCCGATAAAGAACGTAAAAACAACCGGGAACAGCCAGCTGATAGGGTTGCGCGGCTGGCGGGCGACGATCAGCATGCCGATCAACGGGTACGATTGCGCCATTACGAGGGTAAACACCTGGGCACCGAACAACTTCCAGGGGTACCCGTTGAGATAGAGCAGAAGAAGCAACAGAGGACTGAGCAGCACGGAGAACACCCACAGCCCACGGGCAATCCGGATGAGCGTCCGGTCACTCACGCGAGGCTTTCCGTTGCGGTTCTTGCAACCAGAGCGAGGCATACTCCGGCTGCATGGTTTGCTGAACGATCGAGACGAGGGCCCCCGCCAGTTCATTGAGATCCGTCTCATCCCTCAGCCTCGCCGAGAAGGTTTCGAGCATTTTTTGAGCGTCGTACTTGCGGCGATAGAAACGGCGGTCTATAAGCTCCTGGAAGCGTTTCCTGAGAGGGTGGAAGAGCGCAGCGATGGTCAGGGTAGTGGCCACAACCGCCAGTTGTGACTCTCCCCCGGTCAACCTGCGAAATGCGTACTGCAGGGCGATCACCAGCCCAAGGTATGTCCCCGCCAGCGATGCTGTAAGTAAACCGTAGACGAGTGTGCGGTTGATGATGAAGTCTATGTCGAAGAGGCGCGAGCGGAGCATCGCGATCCCGATGGAGATTGGGATGAGCAGCATCGAGAGGTACATCCCCGTATTCTGGAGAAGCGTTGCATAGGAGATACGCAGCGTACCGCCCGGTTCGGTGGCGAAATAGGGCAACACAAAAGCGAGAAAACCTGCGAGTGCCGCTATCGAGCCGAAAACGATCCATTTGGTCTGGTAGCGCTGCTCGGGCGTGGAGACGTAGCGGTAGCGGTAGACCTGGGCGACAAACAGGCTGGTGAGCAACCCCAGAAACAGCGCTACGGAGGCCGCATTCGACCAGTTCTCCGGGTTGAGAGGCGAGCTCGGAAAGAAGTATTGCGGCACCCGCATTGCCAGGTATGCCAGGGCAACCCAGCGGGTCCAGCCTGGTACGAAACGCCCGCTCGGGAAAGTGTAGAAGAACATGGTAAGGCAGATCTCACCGAGAAACTGCACGCTTTTGACCGGCAGCCAGAGCATCGGGTGGGTGGCGCCGAGCACCCCGGATGGACCGTTCAGCAAGGTCGCGGTGCCAAACACGACCAGAAAGAGAGCGACCAGAAGCGCCATCCAGTCATCGGAGCGGCGCCAGAAGATGACCGCTCCCATCCCGGCCCAGACCGCTCCGCAAAGGGCGGTGAGTATGACGCTGTATGCAGCGTAGAAGCCAGCGGGAAGACCCAGCGCATGCTGCTGTCGAAAGTTCCGGGCGGCGGGGAGATCGAGGTTCCTGCAGACTCTCGCACCCAGGTCGCAAGCTGCATGAAGCTCTCTCCAGTAGGAGAACATCCCGGTAACGAAGAGCCCCACCGCCAGGAGCGCCACAATCAGCCAGGCTATCCGGACGATAGGCAGCAGATGTCCACGCAGTTGAGTATCCTTCGCCGGCATGGAGGCTCGGGTCATCTTTCTGCTTTAACCTTCCGGGGCTGCTGTGGCTCAAGGAGCCACAGCGAGACGTACTCCGGCTGCATCGCCTCCTGCACGACCCCAACAAGTTCTTCGCTGAGCCGATCAAGCTCGGTCTCATCACGGAGCTTCGCCGATAGAATTTCGAGTGTTCTGGCGGCGTCATACTTGCGGCGGTAGAAAAGCCGGTCAATGAAGCTCTGCGCTCTCCGGCGCAGGGGGTTGAAGAGCGCGGCGATCACGAGCGTCGAAGCCACGATCGCAAGCTGCGAGCCGCTTCCGGTAAGGGCGTGGAAGATCGCCTGGGTCGCCGTGACGCTCCCGAAGTACACCGCTGCAAGAGAGGCTGTCAGAGACCCATAGACCAGGGTCCGGTTTATGAATATGTCTATGTCGTAGAGGCGGTACTTGAGGACGGCGAAGCCTATGGCTATTGGGATGCCCGCGTAGCTCAGCAGGAGCATGTCCTGAGAGATCGAAGCCCACAGCGGCGGCGCGCTGTCGCCGAGCAGGGCCTCCGGCATGAAGAGGTACTGGCCGAGCAGCCCGATCAGGTACACCAGGCCCACGAAAGAAGCGGCGAATGCGAGCCACTTGATCTGCTGGCGGACCTCTCTGCCAGAGTGCCTGTAGCGCAGGACCAGGCTCGTTGCCGCAGCGAGGATGCACAGCGGCAACAGCAACACCAGAAAAGCCCCCACGGTCTGTACCCAGGGATACCCTTCGATCCCCAGCGGGTTGCGTGCGCCGCCCCTGTTCGGCAGCGGTCCGGGGGAGAAAACTATGGCCACGGTGACCACCGCGATCACCGCTCCCGAGAACCAGGCCAGCGGGCGCCACCTCCTCGAAGGGAGCCCACCGTCCGGGAACAGCAGCACCATGTAGATCCCCAGCAACCCCACGGGTGGCACCCATATCCCCTGGGTCAGCGCGTCAATTATCACCGGGCCGGGTGCCGAGCCGGTGGTGGCAACGGTGTAGGCCGTGAACTGGTCGCTCGCGACGATGAGCATCCAGAAGAGGCCAACACTCAGACAGATCCAGCCGATAGGATTTCCGGGACGCTTGGAAGCGATCAGAGCGCCAACGACCGGGAAGGCGAGGAAGGGTCCGAAGATCAAAAGCTCCCCGGCACCGCTGCTGGGGCCGTAGTCACCGGAATGTCCGGTGACCGAAGGCTCGGCGGAAAATGTCAGTAGCGCAAACGCAACGCCTGCAACGAACATGGCCACCGAGAGACCGGCGAGCGACCAGGCCAGCCAGGAGGCGCCCCGGATCATCGCTTCACTCCGCTACTGGAAGGCTTGAGCCACAATGAGACGTGAGAAGGCTGCACCGTTTCCTTTACCACCGACACCAGGTCTCCGGTTACGCGGTCGAGATCCGCCTCGTTGCGCAGCCTCGCCGAGAAAACCTCCAGCGTCTTTGCGGCGTCGTACTTCCTGCGATAGAAGATCCGGTCTATGAAGTTCTGGATGCGGCCTCTCAGAGGGTTGAACAGCGTGGCGATGGCGAGGGTCGAGGCCACAACGGCGAGCTGGTTGCCTTCGCCGAGGAATGGAGAGAGGAGCCTCTGCAGCCCTGCCACGCTACCGAGGTACACCAGCGCGAGCGTTACGGACAGCGAGCCGTAGACGAGAGTACGGTTTATGATGCGGTCGATCTCGTAGAGGCGGTAGCGCAGGATGGCTATCCCTATAGAGAAAGTTATGGCCAGGCCTGCCGCCGTAAAGATCGCCGTGTCGGCCCATTCGAACCAGCGTGGTGCCTCGATCGCTAGGTTGATTACGTTGAGCACTACGCTTGCAGCGAATATCGCGACGGCATAGGCAAGCCATTTGATCTGCTGGCGCTCGATCCCTACGGCCCGGCGCAGCCGCACGAACACCGACAGGGCCGCTGCGGCGAACAGAAGTGGAGACGTGATGTACAGAACCGCTTTGTAGATGCTGGTGAAGCCCTCTATCCCGAGCGGGTTACGGATCGGGCCGAGAGAGCCCAGGTACGCTCCGGGAGAGAACGCGGAAGTGACCACTCCCACCACGATAAAAGCCACCGTCAGCCACGCCAACCATCTCCAGCGCCTGCCAGGCAATCGCCCCGTGGGGAACAGTAGAATGTAGAAGACCTGAAGGCCGATCATGACAGGAAGTAGCCAGGAGGCGAGCCAGGCCATCGCTTCACCCGCGGGCAGCGAGTCGGGTTGGACCAGCAGGGCGTAGATGGCGTACGCGGAGGCGAAGGTGCTCGTGCTTACGGCTACGTCGGATATGCACAGAAGCCAGCCCACGGGGTTCTCCGGTCGGCGCGAGGCCACGATGGCCCCCACGGTCACGTCTATCACGACGGTCGAGTTGCCGAGCCACCAGTCGAAGATGTGAGCGCCCGGGTGAGCGCGGGTCAGGGCCAGCAGAAGGAGGCTCAGCATCGTCAGCGTCACGCAGAGCGCCCACAGCGACCAGGCAAGCCGACCGGCGATCCGTCTGCTCATCCAGGCGGTCATCTCTCCGGCCTCCGTGGAGGGCTCCTTCTAGCTTCCCCGCGCCAGGTAGCGCAGCGCGGCGCGGGCGGCGAAGTAGCCGCACAGCCCGTGAACGGCCCCGCCCGGCGGCGTCGAAGAGGAGCAGATGTAGAGCCCCTTCACCGGGACCGCGTAGGGCACGAGCCGCGGGGTAGGACGGGTAAAGAGTTGCCAGAGATCCATAAGCCCCCCGTTTATGTCTCCGCCAATGAGGTTGGCGTTCTGGCGTTCGAGATCCTGCGGGCTGGAGACGCTTCTGGCGAGGATGCGGTCTCTGAAGCCGGGAGCGAAACGCTCTATCTGGGCTTCGATCCTCTCTGTCATGTCGAAGGTCGAGCCATTGGGGACGTGGCAGTAGGCCCACACGGTGTGCTTGCCCTCGGGCGCGCGCGTCGGGTCGAAGAGGCTCTGCTGCGCCAGGAGGACGAACGGACGCTCGGGGTGTTTGCCGTCCGCCACCGCCCGCTCTCCGGCGGATATCTCATCGAGCGTGCCGCCGAGATGTACGGTCCCGGCCAGGGCGCACTCTTCCGCCTTCCACGGGATAGGCCCATCCAGGGCGTAGTCCAACTTGAAGACGCCGGGTCCGTAGCGGTATCGCTTGAGCTTTCTCGCGTACCCGGAGGGCAGGACGTGGCCTGCGATCTCCAGCAGTTGCCGGGGCGTTACGTCGAAGAGCGCCACGCGCGCCGGCGGCAGTTGCTCTATAGATCCGACGCGAGCGCCGGTTACGATCTCACCGCCCAGAGAGCGAAGGCAGGATGCCAGCGCATCGGCGATCTTCTGCGAACCGCCCTTCGGTATCGGCCAGCCCACGACGTGCCCGAGGGACTGGAGAACCAGCCCGAAGGAGGCACTGGGCCGCTGATCTAGCGCCAAAAACGAGTGAGCGGCGTTGCCCGCGAAAAGAGCCCGAGCCCGTTCGCCTTTGAACCAACCTCTCGCGAGGCTGCGGGCGCTCCTTATAGCCTGCATCCCGAAGTGGGAGAGCGCAATCGGATGACGCGGAGGACGCAGCGGTCCCTGCACGAGAGGCGATATCCTGTCCCAGTCGGAGACGATCGGCTCCATGAGTTTTTGGTAGGCGGCAGTATCCGGACCGAGAGCCGCGGCAGTATCTTCGATCGAGCGATGCAGGATGGCCGCTGAACCACTATCCAGCGGGTGTGCCAGCGGCGCATCTGGTTGGATCCACTCCAATCCATGCTCCTCTAGCGGCAGCGAGCGGAAGAACGGCGAGGCGAGCCCCATGGGATGGATCGCCGAGCCGAGGTCGTGGACGAAGCCGGGCAGGGTAAGCTCCGCCGAGCGCGCGCCGCCACCGATGGTATCCTCGGCCTCCAGCACCACCACCGAATATCCGTGGCGCGCCATCTCGATCGCCGCCGAGAGGCCGTTGGGACCCGCCCCCACCACGACGACGTCGTAGGAGTTGCGCCGGGTCATCTCCCGGATCGCAGGTCTCATAAAATTTCTTTCTCTACGGTCTTCCGCAAGGCTATCGCCGGAGCAACCCGAAGATCCGGCGTCCCGGCGCTGAGACGGCGTAGATCATAGACCTCACGCTCGCGTTGTTCCAGACGTTGCCCACGTTCGACCACTGCAGCCTGGGGTCCACGCAGACTTTTTCGAGGCTTACCGGGTCATCCACGCCGAAGTGGGCTGCCAGAGACTTCAGGACGTGGGTCCAGATCCTCTCCTGCTCGGTCGAGCCGGCGAGGCGGAATCCCATCTCGTAGATCGGGTCGTTGGCGCGCGCCAGCGACTGTATCTGAGCCACCGTATGCCCCTCTTCGTTCTGGTAGGCGGAGAACGTGTTCCATCCGCTTTCCGGATGCCCCTCGGGGGTCATTACGGTGAAGCATTCCTCATCAGCGTAGAGCACGATGACGCCGGTGTAGACCGGCATGCCCTTCATGGAGGCGTTTATGAGCAGCATCTCGCCCGGCTTGACCCCGGCCAGCGAGGGATAGAACCGGTTTTGCGGCGGCTGGAACTCGGAGAACTTCTCCTTCCAGACCCTGACTACTTCCTCCGGCGTAACGCCGGTTCCGAGGTAGATCCGGTACGTCTTCTGCCAGAGCTGGCCGAATCCCTGCAGCGCTCCGGCGGTGCGGCGTCCCTCGACGTTGAGGTTGATTGCCTCCGCGGGAACTTCCGAGACCTTCAGCTTCTCGACGTGTCGCGCCCAGTATGCGGCATCGCGCGGCTGCTTCTGCGCGGTGTGCTCCTCGGCTGGCGGTTTCTGTTCCATTTCTGCTCCTCTCTTCGGTCTCTAGTTCGTCGGCTTTCGTTCGCGCCGAGGGCGCATCGGGGCAAGCACCGCGTAGATCATTGACCAGATGAGGGCGTTGTACCGGATATTCCCCGCCTGGGACCACTGCCGCCGGGGATCCAGACACGTTACCCTGCTCTCCACTTTCCCGCCTGTTCCGAAGTAGGACGCCAGAGAGCGCAGCGTGTGCTGCCAGGTTCTGTCCTCGATTCTGTGGAGTCCCACCGGCATCATGAGCTCGTAGAGCGGATCGTTGGCCCGGATGATGAGTTGGGCCTGCGCGACCGTCGTGCCCTCGTCATCGGCGTAGGAACTGAACGTGATCCAACCCGAAAAAGGATGTCCTTCGGGGGTCATGTAGGTGAAGGACTCCTCGTCGGAGTAGAGCACCATTACACCGGTCGAGAACCACCTGCTTCCCGGCACGTCGCTGTTGATCAGGGCCACCGCACCAGGAGCTAGGCCGCCTTTCGGCGCGAGAAAGCGGTTGCCCGGCATCCAGAACTCCGGGAACCTCTCCTTCCAGACCTTGACTACCTCCGCGGGCGTTGCGCCGCTGCCCTCCAGTGGTATCCTGTAGGTCTTCTGCCACATCCTGCCGAACCCCTGCAGGGGACCCACGACCCGGCGGCCTTCCACGTTCAGATTGACCGCGCCCTCGGGAACCTCGGAGATCTTGAGTGCTTTTACGCCTTGGGCCCAGTAGGCAGCGTCGCGCGGGTTCTTTTGCAGATTTTCTTTTGGTTGTGGGGGTTGACCGGCCATGGGTCCTCCTCAGTTGGGTTAGGGGATACTTGGACCCCTCACGCTTTGTTCGCCGCCCGGAGTGCCTCGGTCTCGGTGTCGTAGATGCTTATGGCGTCGTCGAGGCGTGTGATCTGGAAGATGCTGCGGTAGTGGTCGGAGAGGCCGTAGGTCAGGAGCTTCTGCTTCTCGCGGTTCACCCGGATCAGGAGCGTAACCAGGAGCCCGATCCCACTGCTGTTCATATACTCCAGCCCCTCGAAGTTGAGGATTATGGCGCGGACGCCTCCATCGCTGGCCTCATCGTAGGCAGACATCAAGACACCCTCCGCAAAGGCCGTAAGCTCGCCCTTTATGTCTATGACGCTGACCCCATCTCTGACCTTCCTGACGTCCATCGTTACCTGGGCCTGGGGCATGTTCATCCTCCTTATCCGAATTAGTTCGTGTATCCCTTGATGCTCGGCCCGCAAGCTCTGAAGCGAGCCTGGCAATGACACTCCATCTTCTTTCACATCGCCCGTCATCATCTCAGGCTCCCGCGGATTTGGTCAGGGCGCTCTCCTCGTCGGGAAAAAGGCTCATGAAGTCCGAGAGGCGGGTGATGTTGAAGATCTCCACGTAGTGATCCGAGAGCCCGCAGGCCAGAAGGCGTCGTCTGGAAGCCCGGGCCTTCGCGAGCAGGCCGACTATGAGCGCGATACCGGTCGAGTTTATGTAGTCCACCTCAGAGAAGTTGAGCAGGATGATGTCGGGGTCTCTGGACTCGGCTTCGGCATAGGCGGCGTCGAGGGCTTCCTGCGAGAACCCGTCTATCTCGCCGCGAAGTTCGATCACCGCCGCTCCGGCCCGCTCTCCGGGTGGGTATCGTACGCTCGCTTCAAGGTGCTTAGCTGGCATCGCCTTCTCCCTTCAGGTACAGGACCAGTTCGACGGTATGATGCTTCTCGTCGCTGGCAACATTCATCTCATCCACCATGCTCTCGATCAGGAAGAGCCCCCAGCCGCGCGGAGTCTGTAATCCCTCCAGCTTGGCCTCGAGATCCGGCACCTCCGACTTGGGAACGGGGCTTCCGCCCTGGTCGGTGATCCGCACCGAAAGAGCCTTGCCGGATGAGAGCACCTCGATAACCACCGGCACCTCAGCCCTGTATTTGTTGCCGTGCTCCATGGCGTTCATCGTCGCCTCGGCCACAGCGGTCTTGAGCTTCTCCATCCTGCCGGGGTCGAGCCCCGCCTGCTTCGCGACTTCGGCCACCTTCTCCATGGCCTCTCTCTCGTTTCCCGGCTCGCTCGGCACGCTCAGCCGCTCTAGTGTCCGCCAGTTCTCCCCTCCCCCAGCTTCCTCCGAAGAACTGACTGCAGGCCCGTCCACACTCATAACTCCCTCCGATCTCTGCAGTGTTACCAGGGTGATGTCATCCTCCTGCTCCCAGCCTTCGCCGGTGAATTTCGCCAGTTCGTTCAGCAGAAATTCCACCAGCGTCCCCTCGCTGTTGGCGCCGTGATCCCCAATGAGCGCCTGCAGGTGCGGGAACCCGAACATTTCGCGTTCGGGGTTGTGCGCCTCGACCAGACCGTCGCTGTAGAAGAGAACGCTGTCCCCGTGGTCCAGCAGCACTTCTTTCTCCTCGTAGGCCATGCCGGGCATGAGTCCCAGCGGCATCCCCCGCGCCCTAAGCTCCTGCGCCCCCTCTTCGTATCGGCGGTAAGGCAGATCGTGCCCGGCGTTGGCGTAGCGCAGTACCCCGCTCTCCGGGTCGAGTATGGCGTACAGGCAGGTAACAAACATGTTCGGCGGGATGTCCGGATAGAGCACGTCGTTGGCTCTCTGGAGCACCTCTCCGGGCGAGTCGAAGCGCTGGGCGGCGGAACGCAGTATGGTGCGGGTGGTCGCCATAACCAGGGCCGCGGGCACGCCCTTGTCGGTAACGTCGCCTACCACGATCCCCAGACGGCCGTCTTCTAGCTCCATGAAGTCGTAGAAGTCGCCGCCGACCTCCCTCGCGGGCTGGTAGTGGGCAGCAATGCTCCAGCCTTCGAGCTGGGGCACGACCTTGGGCAAAAGCGTCTGCTGGATGAGGCGCGCGATCCTGAGCTCCTGCTCGATGCGCTCGCGTTCTTGTGCCTCAGCCTGCTGCTGGCGCACCAGTTGGGCGAGCCTCACAGCTGGCGCCGTCTGGGACGCGAGATCCGCGAGAAGCTTGCGGTCGTCGGCGGAGTATTCCTGCTGGCTCATGCGAGGCCCCAGGTTCAGAACCCCGATCAACTCCCCCTGGCTCACCAGCGGAATCGCCATCTTCACCCCGGCAGACTTCATCTCCCGCAGCGCGGGAGAGTCCAGCTCCAGCTTCTCCACGTCAACGATCCCCGCAACATTCTGGAAGTACGCCAGGATGGGATCGTTAGGGGCTATCTCCGGCGCCGGAACCTCGGTAGAGCGCACGCGCTCTTCGGTTGCCGGTGCGATCACCTGCGCCTCGCGGCTGCCCTGTCCCAGAACCGTCCGCCACAGTCTCCAACGATTTTTGCCTCTCTTCATCATTTGAACCTCATTCTAAGTAGCGAGCGTCTCCACAGCGTTACGAAAAACGTTACGAAAAACAAAATTTCAAAAAGTTCAAAAGTTATATGATTCCCTGGATGCTACACCACCGCCAGCTTCGCGGCGACCTGCGCAGCAGCGAGTGGTGTCCTGGCTGCCGTTGTGGGGCGAGTTCGAAAGGCTCTGCCCGAGATACCCAGGAGCCTCTGTTCAGCGCCGTAAGCGATGCCTTGAGGGAGTATCCTTAATTCTCCTCTTCTAAAGAGACCTTTGTACAGGCACCCCAGAGCACACGGCAGCCAGAACGGCTGCAACGGGCACAGGTTGGGCTCGCTTTAGCCGATAAGGCGCTCCCGATTGGTCGTGAACCTGGTAAGCACTCCACCGTTTTCGGTCTCGCGTTTTATGTGCTCTGCCGTCCAGAACGCGATAGCCTGGATGGTCTCAGTGGGATTGTAGCCGTTGTAGGTAGGAAAGACACCACCGCCGACCAGGAACAGATTCGGAACCTCGTGGGAGCGGCAAAAGGGATCTACCACCGATTCGCCTGGATCGGTGCCCATAATGTGCGTGCCCATCTCGTGGGTGGTTATGTGGTAGGGAGGCAGCAACGGGGCTTCCCAGGTCTTGGTGGCTCCCATCTCGCGGGCGATGTCGTGCTTGATGCGGTTCAGCCACAAGCCCGCCTTGCGGTCGTTCTCTCCCCAGTCGTGGGTGATCCTCAACGCCGGCTGGCCCCACTTATCCTTTACTTTGGGGTCCAGATCGACGAAGTTGGTTTCCATCGGCAGGGTAGCCATCTGGGAGAACATCGCGAAGAAGTGCCGGTTGACGTGCTTCAGCCAGTCCTTGAATCCCTGTCCCCACCTCGGGATGTCCGGGGGGAGGTTGTTGGCGATCTCGATCGGCTGGTAGTCGCCGCCGAAGAACATTATGGGCGTGCCCCCCAGGAATCCCAACTCGCTGCGGTCAATGAAGTCTGCGTTCGTGTCGTCAATGGCCCACCCGGCAACCGCCGGTCCGGCGTAGACGTGGGTTTCCTCGGGCAGAGTACCGCTGAACCAGCCGTAGTTGTGTATGGTGAAGCGCTTGCCGACCATCCCGTTCTTGTTCAACCCGGAGACCAGCATCAGGCGGGTGTTCTCCAAAGAGTAGGCCGAAAGGATCACCAGGTCCCCGCTCGCCTCGCGCAGCTCACCTTTGGCGTCTACGTAGCTCACCGAACGGGCGAGCCCCTCGGCATCAACGTTCACGCGCTGGACGCGGCAGTTGGTCAGGAGTTCCAGGTTTCCGGTTGCCAGGGCTGGTGGGATCATGGTATCGAGCGTGTTGCTCTTAGCGCCGACGTGGCAGCCGTAGTCGCGGCAGAACCCGCAGTACGTGCAGGCCTTGCGCTCTCTCCAGACCTCGCTCAGTATGGCAGCCGGAGCCGGGAAAGGATGGTAGCCGAGCTTCCTGGTAGCCTCGACGAAAGGCTTGTTGGCGGCGCTGGGCCGCAGCGGCGGGAAGCGGTAGGGACGCTTGCGCGGGGCCTCGAAGGGGTTACCTCCCTCCCGAATCTCACCTCCCACGTTGCCCGCGCGGCCAGAGACCCCGATCTCGTACTCCACGCGCTCGTAGTGAGGTTCGAGATCGTCGTAGGTTATGGGCCAGTCCACTATATGGGAACCCTCGGGGAGCGCGTCTTCCCCGTAGCGGCTGACCCACTCCGTACGCTGGCGGAAGTCCTCCCGCAACTGGCGCCACGACCAGCAGGCCCAGTGGATCGAACCCCCACCAACCCCCACCGACGGTGGCAGCCACAGCGGGTTCAGGGGGAGTGGACCAACCGCCCACGGGCAAATTTGGGCTCCGGTTCGCGCGTTCGGACGCCAGGTTATGGGGTCGGTATCCATGGTGGGCGAGAGTCCAGCCCTCACCGAGTAGCGCAGCTCGTCGAACTTTAGCCAGAAGTCGTCGGAATGGTAGTAGGGACCCTTGTCTATCCCGAGAACGGTGAAACCGGCCTCTGTAAGCTCTCGCGCCAGGATCGCCCCGGACGCTCCCAACCCGACTATCAATACATCGGCATGCTTGTTGGGCATCACCCTCCTTTCCCTCGTCAGCGTACTCTACTGTCCCGGTCCCATGGGCTCTCCAGGCTCCCGTGGCGGTTGGGGAACCCCGGGCGTTTCCTCCTCGGGAGCCGCCGGTTCCGGTCCGGGGCGATGGTAGAAGAGCTCTGGTTTTTCCCGGGCAAGCTGCCTCACGCCGGCCAGGGTCACGATTTCCTTGGCCGAGAGATCCGCCCCGTAACGCATCTCTTCGGCGCTGTAGCCGTACTGAGCGCCGGGAAAGCCGACCATCCTCCACCCCAGGGCGTCGCGGTTGCCCCCGTAGACCGGGTCGCTGAACATCCCCTCGACGGTGTGCGCCCAGATCATGGTGAAGAACGCCTCCGAGCTGGAGTCGCCGAATCCAGGGATTTCGTCTCGCTCCATGGCGGCGATGATCGTGTCCTGCTCCTCTTCGGAAAGCTCGAAGAATTTCTTGCCGTACCGTTGTCTCGTGTAGAGGTTGAGTGTCCGCACGCCTTCGCGGTAGGCTCCCTGCCATCTGGAGTAAGCCCCGGAGAGTGCCCGATCTATGTACCTCAGCACCCCGGCCTCGCGGGCGCCGGGATCCTCTGAGTCTCCGGGGATGATCCGGGCGCAGAGTGCCTCGACGGTATCGGCTTCGTCCAGGAAGAAGAACGTAAGCCCGGTAGTATCCGTCGTTTTCGGGGGTCGTACCATTGTTCCTCCCTTCCCCTGATTCAGCCCCAAGTCTATCAACCGCGCGGGCAGAGTCCTCTTATGGTACTCGCTTGCGCCTCGATGCTCTAGTCAAGGGCTGCCGCAAGCAGCGCCAACACGTCAGCACCGAGGTTCTTCGCGTCCGAGGAGATCAGCCAGAATGATTATTGACGCCGCCAGTAAATTTGATTACACTCTTCGACCCTAAACATTGCCTCGTGCGCAGGGGCAAATTCCGGGACGGATGGGGCGGTCAAAGGGGAGGGGCAATATGCAAGCGGACAGAGGTAGAGAAGTCTCTCGATCTCGCGACGGGAGTGGTAGAAGACTCTTTTTCGGGGTATCGAGGTATTCGTGGTTCGCGATGCTGGCCTTGTGGCTTGTGTTCGCGATGAACTCGAACTTCCGAAACTTCCTGTTCCTCGTGCAGCCGCCCATAATCAAGGAGTTCCACACCAACGCCCAGACCATGGGGATTATCGCGGCGGTAGCCACGCTTGCCCAGTCGGTTCTCGTGTTACCGGGGTCCGCCTGGTCGGACAGAGGCGGACACGGATGGGCGCGAAAGTACAGAGAGATCCCGATGGCCCTCGGCTACATGGTCTTCTCCATTTTGACGGGCATCAAGGGTTTGACCACGACCCTGACCAGCATAACCATCCTGCAATCAATAAAGAACATGTTCGGCGGCGCCGGAGAAGCCATCGAGGTAACCGCCATCGCGGAGTGGTGGCCGATAGAGCGGCGGGGGTTTGCCCAGGGACTGCACCACACGGCGTATCCATGGGGTACGCTGCTGGGAGGATTTGCAGTATCGGCGATTCTGGGGGCGTTCGGCCCCGAAAACTGGCGGTATGTGTTCTTGATCCTCCCCTGGGTTACCCTTCCCGTCCTCGTCTTCTTCTGGATCTACTCGAAGCAAAATCGCTACAGAGCATTCGTCGAGGATACAGAGCATGCCAACATGACGCCCCCGAATATTGGTGAAGAAGGAAGAGGCACGCCTCCGGGGGCTCTTAAACAAACCCTCAAAACTCCCAACGTGCTCGTTACGGCCATTTGCTCTGCGATAGGCGTCGGAATGTACACCGGGATAACGTTCTGGCTGCCGCTGTTCCTGCACTACATCGCTGACTACAAGGCGGCCTCGGTAGCCTGGGAGAGCGTCGTATTCACCGTTACCGGTGGGGTCGGACAGATATCCTGGGGAGGCGTATCCGATAAGATCGGCAGGAAATATGCTCTGATCGCCTGCCTGCTGTGGTTGACCGTGGGCCTCATTTTGCTGCAATTTACGAACATCAGCATCCTGTGGCTAATCGTCATAGAGCTTTTCGCCGGGCTGGCGACGAACGGCATGTTCCCGGTGTTGTATACGTTCTCATCGGATTCGAGTGCGGTAGGCACCGCTGGCGTCGCCAACGGAATGCAAATGCTCGGGCAGGGCATCGGGGGAGCCATAGTGCCTCTGATCCTCGGTCAGTTGATTGGCCTCGGTGGTGGATTCAACAGCGAGTCGGGCTATCTTTATGGTCTTTACCTTATGGCGGGGCTGGTGCTGCTGGGCGCGGTTCTTGTAGCGTTGTTCACCAGAGAAACCATAGGGATTTTCAAAGATCGAGACAGGGCACTCGTATCGAGGGGCACAGCCAGTGTAGACTGAGGCAAAGATCTATAGAACGTATGATCGCTTTGTTAATTACACAACGAGGAACCATTTGCCGCACATGTCAGTGAGACCAGAAACCGCCAGCGCACAACAAACGAACCAGAAATTCACTTCTTATGGAGATCTGGGCTTCAGCCGCTTCATCAGGATGGCCTTCGCCCGGCACACCGGGCTTGGACCCGAGGACTACGAGAAGCCGGTGGTCGGGATCTGCGACACCACGAGCGATATCAACCGCTGCCATACCCACTTCGGTCCGATCATCGAGGCCATAAAGCGGGGGATTCTCATGGAAGGCGGCATCCCGCTGGGCTTCCCGACGATCTCGCTCGGGGAGGTATTTACCAGCCCAACCACGATGCTCTACCGCAACCTGGCTGCGATGGACACGGAGGAGATGATCCGGGCGCAGCCCCTTGATGGTGTGGTGCTGCTCGGCGGATGCGACAAGACCACTCCCGCGCAGTTGATGGGCGCGGCGAGCGCCGACGTGCCGGCGATCCAGTTCACCGGCGGCCCCATGGCCAACGGCGAATACGAGGGCAGAACTTTAGGAGCCTGCTCCGACTGCCGCTACTTCTGGCAGGAGTACCGCGCCGGAGAGGTAACCGAGGAGGAGCTGGACGCGATAAACAAATCGCTCGCTCCCACAGCCGGGCACTGCATGGTCATGGGCAGCGCCAGCACGATGGCGGTGGTGAGCGAGGCTCTCGGGATGATGCTCCCTGGTGCGGCGGCTATTCCCGCCACGGATAACCGGAGATTAGAAGCGGCCCAGCAGACAGGCCGCCTAATAGTCCGTCTCGTCCAGAGCGGCACCAGGCCTTCGGACATCATGACCAGACGCGCTTTCGAGAACGCCATCCGGCTCTTGATGGCCGTCGGGGGATCTACGAATGCGGTCATACATTTGGTGGCCATAGCCGGCAGGCTGGGAATAGAGCTTCCGCTCGCGCTCTTCGACGAGCTGGGCAAAAGCACGCCGCTGGTAGCAAACCTCAGGCCGGCGGGTAAATACCAGATGGAGGAGTTTTTCCGCGCCGGGGGAGCCCCGGCGGTCATGCAGGAGATATCGGACCTCCTGCACCTGGAGGAGCCTACGGTGACGGGACATACCCTCGGGGAGAACATAAAGGATGCTGGTGTTCCCCCGGCGTATCGCGACATCATCCGCTCCGCCAGAGAGCCGCTGCATCGGGATGGGGGGATCGCCGTGCTCAGGGGCAATCTGGCACCCGGCGGCGCGGTGATCAAATCCAAAGCAGCCTCTCCTTCCCTGATGAAACACCGGGGGCGGGCTGTGGTTTTCTCCGGCATCGAGGATCTGCAGGAGCGAATAGATGACCCGGAGCTCGATGTCGAGGCCGATGACGTACTGGTGCTCAAGAACGCCGGACCGGTCGGTGCTCCGGGGATGCCGGAGGCCGGGCTGTTGCCGATCCCGAAGAAGCTGCTGGAGCGCGGCGTCAGAGATATGGTCAGGATCTCCGACTGCCGGATGAGCGGTACTGCCTCTGGTACCATCGTGCTGCACGTCGCCCCCGAAGCTGCCATCGGAGGGCCGCTCGTGCTGGTGCAAACGGGAGATGAGATCGAGATGGACGTCGAGACGCGGCGTCTGCAACTCCTGGTTGACGAGAAGGAACTGGCAAGGAGAAAGAAAAGCTGGCAACCGCCGCCGAAAGTGGAGCGTGGCTACACGCGCCTCTACCAGGAGCACGTGCTCCAGGCGAACGAAGGCTGCGACTTCGACTTCCTGAGGAGGGTCTAGCAAGCATGGACCAACTGCGGCTGGTCAAGGTAAGGCAGAGCTTCGAGGCTCCGGTGGTTCACGACCTGGCCGGACGGGTACGGCAAGAGACGCTGAAGCTCCTTGGGAAATATCCGCTAGAGCCGGCCTCGCGGGTCGGGATCACCGCCGGAAGCCGAGGGATACGCGATGCCGTCGAGGTGTATCAAGCAGTAGTCCGGACCCTCAAGGAAGAGGGCCACGAGCCGTTTCTCTTCGCCGCGATGGGTAGCCACGGACGCGGCACGGCGGAGGGGCAGAGAGACCTGCTGCAAAGCCTGGGTGTTACGCAGGAGAAGGTGGGTGCGCCGGTCGTGTGCTCCGATGAAGTGGTGATGCTGAGTGAGACCGAGGCCCCGATCTCCGGTCTTCCGGTATACGCCGCCCGGGAAGCGTCAGAGGCAGACGCGGTGCTCGTGGTCAACCGGGTCAAACCACACACCTCTTTTCACGGCACGTACGAGAGCGGCCTGATGAAGATGCTCGCGGTCGGGATGGGCAGGGCCAGGGGAGCCACGATGGTGCACCGTCTGGGTTGGAGATCAATGGTCGGGGCCATAGAGTCCATTGCGAGTGTCGTGCTGGAGCGACTGCCGGTGATGGGCGGGATCGCAATCGTCGAGAACGCCCGCGAACAGACAGCGAGAGTCGAAGGTCTCACCGCTCCAGAGATCCCCGAAGGCGAGCAAGAACTGCTGGGAGTCGCCCGCTCGTACATGCCGTCCCTGCCGATCAAAGAGCTAGACCTCTGTGTGGTGCGGGAGATGGGCAAAAACCTCAGCGGAACCGGGATGGACACCAACATCATCGGCCGCTTGCGACTCCAGGGTCTACCCGAACCGGAGGAGCCGTTCATACAGTATCTGGCGGTCCTCGATCTCTCGGAGGCTTCGCACGGCAACGCGACCGGGATCGGCCTGGCCGACTTCACGACCCGGAGGTTGGTGGAAAAAATAGACTACGAGGCGACCTACATCAACTGTCTGACCAGCGGCGGTCCCGTACGGGCCGCAGTACCGATGACCCTACCCGACGACAGATCTCTCTTCGACGCCGTGTGGAAGGCGCTCAAACCGGAGCGGCTGGAGCAGGTGCGGATGGCGGTAGTCGAGAACACCCTGCACCTGGAAGAGTTGTGGGTGTCGGAGAACCTTCTTAATGAACTGGACGGAAACACAGAACCCCTCAGCGAACCTTTCCCACTGGACTTCGAGGCACAGGGCCGATTGGTTCTGGAGGAAAAGTAGGTCGCAACGGTAGACCTTCCGATGCGCGGCGGCATAGGGACTCCAGATAACGACCAGCCCTCACATGCTAGACACAAGAATGTTTTCGGAACGGGCACCATCGCTTGTTGAACTTTTCTCAACGCCGGTACCGTGAAAGGAGGCATACATGTACAGTCTTGATGTGATCATGCAGGGATATCCCGGAAAAGCCGTACACCACGGCGGGCTCGGATGGAGCACGGTCTCGCTGCTGAGGAGCCGCGAGGAAACCATCCTGATAGACACCGGCTCGTACGGGTATCGGGACCCGTTGATCAAAGGGCTTGAGCGGTTAGGTCTGGGGCGTGAGGATATTACGAGCGTGGTGGTAACCCACTGCCACTGGGATCACCTTTGCAACTATCCTCTGTTCCCCAGGGCGAAAATCTTCGTGCCCCAGGAAGATCTCGAATGGGCCTCAAATCAACCGGCGGGCACCTGGCACATACCCGAGTTTCACGTAGAGAATCTGAACCAGGACACCCGTGTACTCCGCATCAGGGATGGCGATGAGTTCCTCCCCGGACTGCAGGCGATCGCCACACCCGGGCATACTCCAGGGCACTGCGCCTTCGTCGCAAGAGGCGAGGAAGCGGATATCATCTTCGCCGGAGACGCAGCAAAGAACCAGGCCGAGTTGTTGAGCGGCGAGGTGGACATGACCCTCGATGCGGAGGCAAGCCGGAGAAGCATAACCAGGCTGCAGAGATTGGCTGCAGAGAATCCCGCCAACGTGCTTATCTGCGGCCACGACAGACTCTTTGGCCTGCGGGAAGGCAAGGTCGTGCACCGTTCTCATCTGAAAGCTGCGATTGCGGCCAGGCTTTCGACTGAATTCAACGAAGAATCTACGTTTGACCTTTCTCACAGTACAAGCGAAATCCAACCCTACTGCCCGTAATAAAGAGCACAAACGTAGAGGGCATAGTCCTCGCACCGTTCGGACCATTTGCGCTCCCACTCGGGCTGGGAAGGTTAGATCTGCAGGTATTTCAGGAGCGCGCCCGGCAGGATTCGAACCTGCGACCCGAGGATTAGAAGTCCCCTGCTCTGTCCGGCTGAGCTACGGGCGCCCGGACTCCCGAAAGAGCGGGTGAGGGGAATCGAACCCCCATCGCCAGCTTGGAAGGCTGGAGCTCTACCATTGAGCTACACCCGCAGGATGGGCTTCTCTCTACGGTCGGGGCGAGAGGATTTGAACCTCCGACCCCCTGCTCCCAAAGCAGGTGCGCTACCAGGCTGCGCCACGCCCCGCCGAAGCCGGCACATAGTATAACAAAACAGGCTATCTCTCACGATCACTGCAACACGGTGGCGGGGGCGACAGCCTCTATTTTCTCTTCAAGGAAGCGGCTCCCCAGAACCGCGAACTCCTCCGGATCTGCGCTGCATACGAAAATGGACTTTCCGAGGTCCTCGGCATCACGTGGACGCCTCAAGTATCCTCTCCGGGAGAGGATCTTTCCAACCTCCAGAGCCGTCTGGCCCGCGGAGGAGATCAGACGCACCCCCGGTCCCATGATGCGGTTTATGGTGGCGGAGATCAGCGGGTAGTGCGTGCAGCCCAGGATGACCGCATCCACCTCTTTTTCTATGAGAGGATTCAGGTAGCTTTGGGCTATCGTTTCCAGATCCGGTCCCTCCACGATGCCTCGCTCTATCATGGGAACGAACTCGGGGGCCGCCTGCTCGTAGACTTCGATACCCGCATCCAGGGCGTGCACCGCCCGCCGGTAGGCGCCGCTCTCGACCGTGAGCTTCGTCGCCAGCACGCCCACACGCCGGTTTCTGGTGTCAAGAACCGCAGCCCGCGCACCCGGCTCTATGACCCCTATGATCGGCACGGAGAACCGCGTCTGCACCGCCTCCAGCGCAGCCGCCGTCGCCGCGTTGCAGGCGATAACGACCAGTTTCACGTCCAGGCTCACCAGGTACTCGACGATCTCGAACGCGAACCCGCGTACCTCGGTGATATCCCGCGGCCCGTAGGGAACCCGCGCGGTATCTCCGAAGTAGACGGTGTGCTCGTAGGGCAGGCGGTCCTGGATCTCGGCCAGCACCGTCAGCCCGCCGACCCCCGAGTCGAAGACTCCTATGGGACGTGGATCGCTCACGGGGTTGGATTATATATAGTTTGCAGAAGCTTTTTATCAGAGCAGCGAGAAAAGGAAACCGGCTCACCCATTGGAATGAGCCGGAAATAGTAGTGGAGGCGGCGGGAGTCGAACCCGCGTCCGCGAGCGCGCCATCCGTGAGATTGTACGAGCGTCGCACCCGGTTTGCTTTTCGCCCTCCTCTGCGAACCGGGGCCTCGCAGAGGGGCTAGCCCTTTTCAGGAATGTCCCTCAAGGGTTCCGGGCCAGAACCCAAGAGGTTAGCCCACTAAACCGACACCGGCAACCGGGCCGCGGGCCTCCCGGACCGATGGGCTACCTTTGTTTTAGGCAGCCAGCGCCATCTCCTGATGATCGTTGGCGTGTATGTTTAGGTACCGGCGTTTTACGAGTCTCCGGTGAACTCGGCTCGTCTCACAGGACGCTGTCCGCTCCCGTCGAAGCCTATTACGCCCCCGTTGAGGTCTATATTGTACCACCTAGAGCGCTTCCATCAACGCCTAAGGCGTTCTTTGACGGCCCGCTCCATCTCGCGCTCGGCGGTTTTGCGGGCGATCTCACGCCGCTTGTCGTACTGCTTCTTGCGGCTGGCAACGGCTATCTCCAGCTTTATGTTGCCGTTTTTGGAGTAGAACCTGAGCGGCACCAGCGTCTTGCCCTGCTCCTGGCTCTTTCCAGCGAGCCGGTCTATCTCCTTCCTGTGCAGAAGCAGCTTGCGCTCGCGGGTGGGCAGTTGCTCGACGTTGGTCGCGTTCTTGTAAGGGGAGATGTGGGCCCCGATCAAGAACACCTCTCCCCCCCTCACCCTGGCGTAGCTCTCTTTGAGGTTCGCCCGGCCCTGCCGGATGGATTTGACTTCCGGACCGGTCAGCGATATCCCCGCCTCGTAGGTCTCTTCGATTGTGAAATCGTGCAATGCTTTCCTGTTGCGTGCAAAATCCGTCATAATCTCTTCACCACTCTGAGTTCTGCCCGCTGGTATAGCGGCGAGATGTCCATAAGTTCGACCAGAACCCTGTCTCCCACCCGGTAGGAAGCTCCGATCTCATCGTTCGAGAGCACGACGCCGTTATCCTCAAGCTCCCACCACCCGGGCAGCTTGCTGACGTGGACCAGTCCCGTAGCCCCGGTCTCCAGCTCGACGAAGAGCCCGAAAGAGGCCGTACTGACTATTGTACCCTCGATCACATCCCCCACCCGATCGCGCATCAGCCACATCAGCGTGTACTCGTCGGCGGTGCGCTCGCAGATCATGCTCGCAAACTCCCTCTCCGAGATGTGCGCCGCGATTCCGGAGAGGTCCCCGGTTTCTCCACCGTCCAGGAGCGCCCGGTGGACCAGAACGTCGGCGTAGCGCCGGATCGGGGATGTAAAGTGCGTGTAGTTCTCCAGCGCCAGCCCGTAGTGCCCGGTGTTGGAAGGCGAGTAGAAGGCCCGCGGGATGGAGCGCAGGATCAGGTAGTTCACCGCATCCGACTTCGCCTTCTGGGATATGGCCCCGAGGTTCTCCGGTGTCGGCTCCGCCTGGAACCCGATGGCGGAGAGCTTCTTGCCCAGATCTTCGAGGGCTTCGGTGTCCGGCCGCTCGTGCACCCGGAAAACTCCTCCCTCGCGGCGCAGGATCATCTTCGCAACCGACTCGTTGGCGAGGATCATCAACTCTTCTATCAGCTCCCTCGCGGGCGTCGAAGTCCGCAGTCCCGCGCTGACGGGAAATCCCTCGGCGTCTATCTCGTACTCCGGCTCCCGCCCGCCCAGTTCCAGCTTGCCCCTCACGGCGGCTCTCGTCTTCAGCTTCCGGGAGAGTTCGTGCGCCAGACCCACCAGTTCTGGCTGCTCGATCTCCTTCTTTCCGCTCAGGAAAGCGTCCACGTCTTCGTAGGTCAGCCGCGCATCGCTTACGATGAGGCTCCTGAAAGCCCTCGCCGACCGCGTCTCGCCGCTGATCCCGACCTCCATCTCGACCGTTACGGCGGCCCTCTCTACACCCGATTTGAGGGAGCACACATCCGACGAGAGGCGCGCCGGGAGCATGGGAGCCACCGTACCCGGCAGGTACACCGAATTAGCTCTGCGGGCTGCCTCCTCGTCCAGAGCACCGCCCGGCTCCACGTAGTGGGTTACGTCCGCGATGTGCACCCACAGCCTGTATCCTTCGCCAGTGCGCTCTACGGATATCGCATCGTCGAAGTCCTTGGCGTCAGCCCCGTCAATGGTTACGGTGGGAAGCTCCGTGAGATCCTCGCGATCTCCGGGCTCCTTTTTCGCCGCCGCTTCGGCCTCTTCCTCTACCCTCTTGGGAAATCCTCTGGAAGTCTCGATGGAGGCGAAAAGAGCGTCATAGACGTTGCGCGGGTCTTCCGAGGTGCCTATGACGCGCACGACCTCGCCGCGCAGGGAACGTTTCTTCTCGCGGACGCGGACCAGGACGATATCCCCCGCCTCAGCGCCCCGGCGGAGCTTACGGGCGATCAGCACCGGGCGATTCTCCTCGACGAAGAGAGGATCGGCCACCGAATACTTGCCGCGCCGGACCAGAACTGCAGGCAGGATCACGGTTCGATTTCCAGATGAAACCCCATGCAAAGCACGGCTTGAGTCTAACACGGCTTCTAAGCTATCAGCCATCCAGGCAATAGCAGAAGCTGGGGTCTACACCCTCAAAAAGCGCCTAACCGAAAGATAGCTTCCCAGAACCCCGATCATGGCACCAAGTCCCACCAGTACGGCGAGCACGTACAGGATGCTCACGTCGCTGCCGGAGATCGGGAAGAAAGGCAGGGCGTTGTGCGCCCACTCTACGAACAGCGAGTTCGCCCAGATAACGGCTATGGCGGCGATCACCGCCCCGACCAGACCCTGCACCAGACCTTCGATCACGAATGGCGTACGCACGAAGCTGTCCGAGGCCCCGACGAGCTTCATCACCTCGATCTCCTTGCGTCGGGCGAAGATGGAGAGCCGGATAGTATTCGAGATCAAAAGCACGCTCGCCGCCAGAAAAAGCGCCGTAGCCCCGCGCAGCCCCCAGACAATGTAGTCCGTAACCCGGTTGAGCCGGTTTATGGTCTGCTGCGGGTAGCTGAGGTCTTTCGGGGCGAACCCTTCGGACTCAAGCTTTCTGGCTACCACCCCGGCGTCTTTGGGGTTCTTGAGCTTTATCTCCAGCGATGCCGGGAGAAAGTCGCTGCCGAGATCCTGGTAGACCTGCGGGTTGTCCTTGAACCTCTTCTTGAAGTTTTCGTACGCCTGCTGCTTGGAGACGAACTTGACGCTCCCGACTTGGGGGTAATTTTCGACCGAGTTACGCACGCTGTCCATCTTCTTCTGCGAGGCGTCCTGCGGGAAGAAGGCGCTGATCGTAACATCCTGACGCACAGAGCTTATAAGAGAGCTGACATGCGCGCTGATCAGGATAGCCGCCCCCAACACCAGGATGCAGATGAACGTCGTCGTCACCGCTGTAATGCTCATGAGCAGGTTGAGGCGGACGTTTTTCAGAGCTTCACGCACGAAAAACCTCGGGTTAAACTTCACCGGCGTACGCCCCCTTCACCTCGTCGCGGACGATGCGGCCCCTGTCCAGCGCTATCACCCGCCTGCGCATCTCGTTTACCATGTCCCTGTCGTGGGTCGCCACCAGAACCGTCGTCCCGATGCGGTTGATCCTCTCCAGAAGCTGCATGAGGCTCACGCTCGTGTCGGGGTCGAGGTTTCCGGTCGGCTCGTCGGCGATGAGTATGGGCGGCTGGGAGACGAACGCCCTGGCTATGGAGACGCGCTGCTGCTCGCCGCCGGAGAGCTCTTCGGGATACCTGTCCCGCTTCTCGCTCAACCCCACGAGCTCCAGGATCTGAGGAACTTTAGCGCGAATAGAACGCCGCCGCTGTCCGGTAACCTCCATCGCGTAGGCCACGTTCTCGGCGGCAGTCTTGTTCGGCAGTAGCTTGAAGTCCTGAAACACGCATCCGATGTTGCGCCGGTGCTGCGGGATCTTGCGCCGCGGTATCGAAGAGAGCCTGGTGCCGCCCACGTATACCGCCCCCGCCGAGGGCTCCGTCTCCTTCAAGATAAGCCTCACGACCGTGGACTTCCCCGAACCGCTTGCCCCGACCAGAAACGCGAACTCCCCCTCGCCTATTTCGAGGTTAACCCGCTCCAGGGCTACGGTGTCCCGGCCATAGACCTTCGTTACGTTATCGAAACGAATCATTGCTTCTCCAAAACGTCCGGGAGGCTTTCGGCCTAACGGCGGAGTTCCCCTCCCAAAACTCCGCCGGCCACGGAAAACAATAGCAGTAAAGGGGCCGCTTAGTCAACCACTCAAAAGCCTGATGTCGCCGGAGAGGATCAGATGGTCCTTCAACACCCGTATGCCCGTGATCTTCGCCTTCAAGGGCAGATCCCTTAGCCGGTACGAAAACTCCGCCCCTATTAAAAACCTCTTGGAAAGGTTCTCCGGCACAGCAAACCCGAAGGCGGAAACCCGATCCGGCCTGAAGATCAGAGCATTATCGCGAACCCCGAGCCTGCCCCCGACGGAGATCGGGATGCTCGTGTTCAGAAGCTCGATCCGGGTTCTCAGCAACACGCCGCCTTTTTCGAGGTTAATGCTCCCGATGGGAAGCGTCTTTATCCTGGATGCAACGATCCGGTTCACCTCTCGTTGGGAGAGCTCCATCCTCGCCTTACCGGAGAGCGGCTCTCTGCTCTTCAGATCTCCGCTGGCTAGGCTCTCGATCATGTTCAGGTCGAACGGCGCAAGGTTTATCTTCACCCAATCGGGCTGCACGTTACCGAAACTCGCCTTTCGAATTACTATCCGTCCGCGCGAGAACTTTCCCACGAGCATCTTGTATGGTGGATCGCTCTTGAGCGCAATATCCGGGGCTTTGGGAAGATTCATCTGCCTCTCGATACTGCGTGCGAAAACTCCGCCCAGAAGATGTGGCAAAAAGGTGTACGGACTGCTGAGAACTATCGCGGCGGCAACCAGAACCGCGATGACTCCCAGCTTCGGAATGACGGACGGCCTCTTCCTCAAGCCGCTAGACCGCTGGAGACCTGTTCTTTAGGTAGGCGTAGATGAATGCGTCGAGGTCTCCGTCCAGCACCCTCTCCACGTCGCTCGTCTCCTCGCCGGTGCGGTGGTCCTTGACGAGCTTGTACGGGTGCAGGACGTAGGAGCGGATCTGGGATCCCCATTCTATATCGGCCTTCTCTCCGCTCTGGGCGGCGATCTCCTGCTCGCGCTTCTCGCGTTCGAGCTCGAAGAGCCGAGCCCTCAAGACCCGCATGGCGACCTCGCGGTTCTGGTGCTGGCTCCGCTCGTTCTGGCACTGCACCACAATACCGGTCGGCAGATGCGTAATTCGTACCGCCGAGTCGGTTTTGTTGACGTGCTGTCCGCCCGCTCCCGAGGCGCGGTAGGTATCTACCTTGAGGTCTTTCTCGTCTATCTCGACCTCGACCGCGTCGCTCACCACCGGGGCCACCGCAACGGAAGCGAAGCTCGTGTGCCTCCTTGCCCCCGCGTCGAACGGGCTGATCCTGACGAGCCGGTGCACCCCCCGCTCCGCCGAGAGGAGCCCGAAGGCGTACTCCCCACTCACGGTGAAGGTGGCGCTCTTTATCCCGGCCTCTTCTCCCTCGGTGTACTCGATGACTTCTATGTCGAATTCGTGGCGCTCCGCCCACCGCCGGTACATCCGGGCGAGCATCTCCGCCCAGTCCTGGGAGTCCACCCCGCCCGCCCCGGAGTTTATCGTGAGGATCGCCGCCCCCTCGTCATACTCGCCGGAGAAGAGCCTGGCAACCTCCTGCTCTTCCAGGACGCTTTCTATCCTCCTTAGCTCCTCCTCGACCTCCGGCAGGAGATCCCCTTCTTCCTCGGCCAGATCCAGGATCTCCTCGGAGTCGGAGAGCCGTCTGCGCAGGTCTTGCAGAAGCCGCAGCCTGTCCTGCACCCGCGAGAACCGGGAGGAAACTTGCTTGGCCTCTTCTGGATCTCCCCAGAAGTCGGGACGACTCATCTCCCCGGCAAGCTTCTCCGCCTCGGCCTGCAGGCTCTCCACGTCGAAGAACTCCTCAAGCTCCGAAAGGCGGTACTCCAGGTCGGCGATTTTCTCGCGCGGCTCCGTCGTTAACCACCTACCTGCAGAGTGGGAGCGCCCGGGCGACCGTGGCACTTTTTGTACTTCTTGCCGCTCCCGCACGGGCACGGGTCGTTGCGCCCGACCTTCTGGTTCGCCCGGCGCGGGCTCTTGGGAGCAGGGTTGGGCTCCTCGTCCCCGCCGCTGTAGGAGAGCTGTTCCAGATCCGTCTCCGTAAGCTGGATGTTCTCGACGCGGTAGATGTAGGTTACGTAGTCTTCCTTGAGACCCTGCTCCATCTCCTGGAACATCTCGTAACCCTCGCGCTTGTACTCGACCAGTGGGTCTCTCTGCCCCAGACCACGCCAGCCGATTCCTTCACGCAGATACTCCATGTCGTAGAGGTGCTCGCGCCACCGCTGGTCCACTATGGACAAAAGCGTCCTGCGCTCGGCCTCCTCGAAGGAGTCCAGCCCGTCCTCGCGCACGAGCCCGAGCCGGTCCAGCTCTTCGGTTCTCTCCTCCCACTCGGCCTTTCTCTCTTCGAGTCGCTCGCGGGCGTCTTCGAGAACCATCTCCAGGACCTGCTCGCTCGTCATCTCCTCGACATCGAGCCCCTTGAAGTCTATGGAGCTCGGGTAGAAGCGTTTGATCTCCGTCTCCAGCGCCTCCATGTCCCAGTCCTCCGGGTAGGCGTTATCGGAGACGTAGCGGCCCACCACATCCGAGAGGACTTCCTCGACGTAGGCCATCGTGTCCACCTTCCCGCCCATCAAGATGTCGCGCCGGATGGCGTAGATGACCTCGCGCTGCTTGTTCAGCACGTCGTCGTATTCCAGGATCCTCTTGCGGGCCTGGAAGTTCTGGCTCTCGACCTGCTCCTGCGCCCGCCTCACCGAGCCGGAGACCATGCCAGCCTCTATTGGCACGTTCTCCTCCAGCCCGATGCGGTTGACGAGGTTCTGCATCCTCTCTCCGCCGAAGAGCCGCAAGAGGTCGTCCTCGAAAGACAGATAGAACCGGGACTCGCCCGGATCCCCCTGCCTGCCCGAACGTCCGCGGAGTTGGTTGTCTATCCGGCGCGACTCGTGCCGCTCGGTCCCGAGGACGTAGAGTCCACCCAGGTTAACCACCTTCAGCGATTCCAGCGTGCGTCCCTCCAGCATGTCCCGGCTGATGGTCGGGTACTTGTCCATGATCTCCTCAGCCAGACGCTCGTGCTCCTCGGTCCACTCCTCGTCAACTTCTTCGGAGCCGCCGAGCTTGATGTCTGTCCCGCGTCCGGCCATGTTGGTGGCGATGGTAACGGCACCGAGCTTACCGGCTTCGGCGATTATCTCCGCCTCGCGCTCGTGCTGCTTGGCGTTGAGGACGTTGTGCCGGATCCCGCGCCGCTTGAGCATCCCCGAAAGATGCTCGGAGACCTCGACCGAGACCGTACCGATAAGAATCGGTTGTCCCTTCTCGTGACGCTCCATGATGTCCTCGACGGTGGCGTTGTACTTGGACTTCTTGGAGCGGTAGACGAGATCGTCTTTGTCTTTCCGGATCATCTCCCGGTGCGTCGGGATGGAGACGACCTCCATCTTGTAGATGTGCATGAACTCGTCGGCCTCGGTCGCCGCCGTACCGGTCATGCCCGCGAGCTTGTCGTACATGCGGAAGTAGTTCTGGATGGTGATGGTGGCGACCGTCTGGTTCTCTTCCTTGATCGCCACTCCCTCTTTGGCTTCTATGGCCTGGTGAAGCCCCTCAGAGTAGCGCCGTCCCTCCAGGATGCGCCCGGTGAACTCGTCCACGATCAGGACCTCGCCGTCGCGCACGATGTACTCATCATCCCGCTTGAACAGCGTGTGCGCCCTGAGCGCCTGGTTGAGGTGGTTGACCAGGTTTGCGTTCACATCTTCGTAAAGATTTTCTATCCCCAGAGCCTTCTCGACCTTGGCGACGCCCTCTTCGGTCGGGGCGACCTGCTGCTTCTTCTCGTCCACCTCGTAGTCCTCGCCTTCCTTGAGCGTCGGGACCACGGCGGCGAAGCGGTAGTAGGTGTCGGCCGCGCTCTCCGGGATGCCGGAGATGATGAGCGGCGTCCTGGCCTCGTCTATGAGGATGGAGTCAACCTCGTCCACGATGGCGTACCTGAGGTCACGCTGCACGAGTTGATCCGGCGAGGTAGCGAGGTTGTCCCGCAGGTAGTCGAAGCCAAACTGGGTGTTGGTGCCGTAGGTTACGTCTGCGGCGTAGGCTTCCTTACGCTCGTCGAAGTCCATCCAGTCCTGGACGACGCCGACCTTGAGTCCCAGGAAGTCGTAGATCGGACCCATCCACTCAGCGTCGCGGCGGGCCAGGTAGTCGTTGACGGTGACGACGTGGACGCCTTCTCCGGCGAGCGCGTTGAGGTAAACGGGCATCGTGGCCGCCAGAGTTTTACCTTCACCGGTCTTCATCTCGGCGATCTTGCCCTGGTGCAGAACGATCCCACCCATCACCTGCACGTCGAAAGGCCGTAAGCCCAGGGTGCGCTTTGCGACCTCTCTTACGACCGCGAACGCCTCGTTCATGATGTCATCGAGCGTCTCACCGCCCCCGAGCCGTTCGCGGAACTCTTCTGTCTTGGCGCGGAGCTCCTCGTCGGAGAGCTTTGAGATCTCCGGTTCGAGCGCCGAGACTTCCTCGACTTCGCCCCAGAGAGCTTTGACCTTGCGGCCTTCGCCCATGCGCAGGATTTTGGTCAAAAGGTTAGCCACTATTAATTACCTCGCCGGATTTCTCGACTATCTTGCGGGCTCGATGAGCCCGTAGTTTCCATCACGACGCCGGTATACCACATTTATGTCGCCTGTTTCGGCACTGGTGAACACGTAAAAGTCATGGTCCAGAAGCTCCATCTGCAGAGCCGCCTCCTCGGGGCTCATCGGTTTCATCTGAAATTGCTTGGTCCGCACTATTTTAGCGCCGATCTCGTCTTCTTCATCCACCACAAAGGGTTGCGGCGAGTGCGGCTCCTGGGAAGCTTTCTTGAGCTGGCCGTGCCAGCGGTCGATCTGACGCCCCCGATAGCGCCTCACCTGCCGCTCCAGTTTGTCGCTCATCAAGTCTATCGAGGCGTACATGTCTGGCGAGGCTTCCCGTGCCTTCAGAACCGTCCCGTTTATGAACATGGTCGTCTCCGCTACCTCGGGCTCCGGGATCGAAGGGTTGCGCTCGTGGATCAACTCCACCTCGGCCCGCGAGACGCTGCGCTCCTCATCGAAGAACTTGCCGAGGCGCTCGACTTTCTCCCGCGCATACCGCTCCAGCGCCTCGGTAAGCGAGATATTGCGTCCCTTGACCGCTACCTCCACCGCATCCTCCTTTCCTAGCACGTCCTGCAAAAGCTCAGAGCGTGAACTTCCCTGGCTCCCGCTTTAATCAACGCACCAGCACACGAACTCATGGTCGCCCCGGTAGTAAAAACGTCGTCAACCAGCAGAACTTTCCCCGCAACCGGTCCCCTGGCTCCAAATGCGCCACTCACGTTCACCCACCGTTCAGAGCCGGAGAGCTCCACCTGGTCCCTGGTTCTCCTCACGGCTACGAGTTTATCCGATATGGGAGAGTTTATCTTCTCTGACAGACCACGCGCCATAAGCTCTGCCTGATTGAATCCCCTTCTCCTGAGCCGCGAGCGGTGCAACGGCACCGGCACCACAAGGTCGAACTTCCCCTGTACCATCTCCAGCATGAGCGGAACCATCAACCTCTCCACCACCCTTATATACCCCCGATACTTGAGGGCGTGGACGATCTCTTTTCCCACCCCCTCGTACTTCAGCGGTGCCCGGGCACTCTCGAACTTGTAGTCGGCGTTCTTGCAGTTTTCGCAGACGAAGGTCTCGAAAGCCGTCGGCGCCCCGCAACGCTGGCAAAAGGGGTGCTTGATCTCGGGAAGTTCCGCAAAACACCTCTCGCAGAGCAGATCGCTCGCCCGCCGGCCGCAGCCGACGCAGTGCTGCGGATAGAAGAGATCAGCCAGAGCCGAGAGGTAAGCTCGGTACATATTTACCTCAAAGCCGACAGTTGGTCGTTAAAAGCTCAAAAACTCAGGCTGCGAGGAGAAAGGACAACGCCGGGGTTCACGCGGATACCCTGATCCAGGATGTTGCCCTCGCCGATCACGCACTCCGCGCCCAGCACAGAGAGCCCTCGAACGATGGCTCTCTGTCCCACTCGCGCGCCGGGACCAATGATCGAACCCCGCACCACGGCTCCTGCCTCTACCTCCGCGCCGTCGAGCAGGATACTCCCTTCCACGACCGCTCCCTCCCCGATACGGCACCCATACCCCAGCGACGACCTTCCGCCGATGGTCGCCCGGTGTCCGATCCTGCACCCCGCCGCAACCGAGACCGGAGGGAGTATCTTCACGTTTTTGCCCACCTCGGTAGAGTCATCCACGCTGAGATACTCGAAGTTCTCATCCGCTCCCACCGCGCCAGAGAGTGCGTCGTGGGAGGCGGCGAGGTAGCTGCGCGGCGTCCCGATGTCCCGCCAATACGCGCTGGATACGTAGGCCCGCAGCTTCCCCTGCTCCTGCAGGCGGGGGAAGATCTCGCGCTCTATCGAGACCTCACGGCCTTTGGGGATCATATCCAGAACTCCCGGTTCGAGAACGTAGACGCCAGCGTTGATCAGGTTGGTCGTGATCTCATCGTAGGCTGGCTTCTCTATGAAGCGGTGGACCAGCATCTCGTGGTCCACCTCGACAAGCCCGTAGGCCGTCGGGTCCTCGACGCTGGTCAGCGTGATCGTCGCGAAAGCCCCGGACTCCTGGTGCGTCCGGATGGCTTCTTTCAGATCCAGCCCCGAGAGCACATCCCCGTTTACCACGACGAGCGGATCGCCTTTAAGGTATTTCTCAGCGTTTTTGATCCCGCCCGCCGTCCCGAGGGGATGGTCCTCCACGGCGTAGTCAATCTTGAAGTCGTCCAGGTCTTTACGCTTGGCGAAATACGCCTGGATCGGGTCCGGCAGGTAGCCCATGGAGAGCACCGCCCCATCCAGCCCGCCGGATCGCAGGAACTTCACCATGTAGCTCATAAACGGTTCGTTCCGCAGGGGAACGAGGGCCTTGGGAATATGATAGGTGATCGGTCTGAGCCGCGTACCTTTTCCGCCGACGAGTATTACTGCTTGCATAGGAGCCCCAGCTTACAACAAACCGGAAGACCCCGCCACTGCCGCGAGCGGGATTATGATGATGAAGAACAGCACCGTGATAATCGCCAGCGCATAGACGGAGAACTTGAGCGGCCCTTCACCTTTGGTCTCGCCGGTACCCGCGACTGGCTCCTCGAAGATCATGTTGCGGACGATGCCGAAGTAGTACGGAACCGAGAGGACCGTATTCACCACCAGCACCCCGACGGTAACGTAGGTGAGGATGGACCCGGACCCTGTGCCCGCGATGATGATCCAGAGCTTGCCCCAGAAACCCGACAGGGGCGGAATCCCCACGAGCGCGGCCATGAACAAGAACATGCTCGCCGCCACCATGGGGCGGGTGCGAATCAAACCGTTAAAGCTCTTGGTGTCCTCGCCCACGAGGTCTATCACCAGGAACGCCCCGAGGTTCATCGCTGCGTACGCGGCGGAGTAGATCATGACCGCCTGCACCGCCTCCGCCTTTGCTCCCCCCTGCAGGGCCGCGAACGCCGTCAGCACGTACCCCGAGTGGGCCACCGAGCTGTATGCGAGCATCCTGCGGACGTTGCTTTGTCTTAAGGCAAACAGGTTTCCAGTGAACATGGTAACGATCGCCAGGACCGCCGCGATAGCCGTCCACACCCGCGCCTCGCCCGGCATCCCCTCGACGAGTATCCTGAGCAGGATGGCGAAGGTCGCCGCCTTCGGTGCGACCGACAGGAATGCCGCCGCGCTGGTCGGCGCACCCTGGTAGGCATCCGGAGTCCAGAAGTGAAACGGCGCCGCCGAGACCTTGAACGCGAAGCCGCTGAGCAGCAGGATCAGACCGAGCAGGGCGACCGGCGAGGCATGTCCAGAGGAGAAGGCTTTCGCCACTCCCGAGAGGTTCGCGGAGCTGGATGCGCCGTAGATCAGGACTATACCGTACAGCAAGACCGATGATGCTACAGCGCCCGTGATGATGTACTTCATTCCGCCCTCGGCGCTCTCGCGGCGGCTCCGGTCGAAGGCCACCATAGCGTACGAAGGTATCGTCGCCAGCTCCAGAGCCAGGAATACCCCGAACAGATCCCGCATCGAGACCAGCAATAAAGCCCCCAGAACCACCGAGAGGATGAGGGTAAGGTACTCGGTTGCATCACCAGTACCCTGCGCCCAACGCGTGGCTGCCAGGCTCGCGAAGAACGCGGATCCCGCCACGACCAGCTTGAAGTAGAGCGCGAACCCGTCCACCACGTATCCGCCGCCGAAGAAGCTACCATGAAAACCGCTAGCCAGGAGCCACGCCGAGCTCGCGAAGATCAACACCGTCCCCAGAGCGGTGATCCCGCTAACCAGTCCTGCGGCGCGTTCGGCGAAGACTCCGACCATCAGCACGAGCAGCAAGAAGATAGCCGCGATGATCTCCGGGATCAGGCCGACGAAAGTCTCTGCTGAGTACGGCACTAGCTACCCCCTATCACGGTAAGCACGGACTCGACCGCATGACGCTGCACGAGAACGAGCAGGTCCGGGAAGAAGCCCAGGAGTACCAGCAGTACAGCCAGCGGCACTATCGCGGTCATTTCGATGAGGCTGGCGTCCTGTATCCCTTCGTAGGCCGGGTTCTTTATGGGACCGAATATGGCGCGGGCGAGCATGTACAGGAAGTAGAATGCGCCGAGTATGATTCCCAGAGCCGCGAGTATGCCCTGGACCGGGAACGTGGTGAACCCGCCGATTATGCTCATGAACTCCGAGGAGAAAACGGCAAGACCGGGAAGCCCCATCGCCGCGAGAGACCCTACGGCAAAGATCCCACCCGCCCACGGCATCCGCCCGATCAGACCGCCCAGCTCGGAGATCTTGCGCGTCCCCGTCCGAGCGTAGAAGATCCCAACCGAGATAAACAGCAGCGCCGAGTAGAGCCCGTGGGTAAACTGCTGCAGCACCGCGCCGTTGAGTCCGACCGCGTTGCCCGAGGACATCCCGAGCAGGATAAACCCGAGCGTTCCGATCGAAGAGTAAGCTACCAGCGCCTTCAGATCCTCTTGCATGAACCCTACGAACGCTCCGTAGATGATGTTGATGACGCCGAGGATGGCGATGTACGGCAATAACGGGTGCATCCCCTGCGGCAGAAGCGGTATCGCTATCTGCAGCAGGCCGAAAGTTCCCAGTTTCGGCAGTATCCCGGAGAGCACCACGTTGGTAGAGACCGGGCTGGAGACGTAGACATCCAGAAGCCAGCTATGCAGTGGAACCGCCGGGACTTTTATCAGGAGTCCCAGCGCTATCGGGGCGGCGACTGCTATCTGCGCCGTCCGCGAGAGCCCATCCCCGGCGCTTAGGGCACTGAAGGAGAAGCTCTTGGCCAGAATGCCGAACGCCAGGAAACCGGCGAGCATGATCGTGCTGCCCAGGAAGGTGTAGATGAAGAATTTGATCGCTGCCTGCCGCCGGTTCTCGTCGCCCCAGATGCCCACCAGCAGATACATCGGCACGAGCGTCAGCTCGAAGAAGATGTAGAACAGGACCAGATCCCGGGCCGCGAACACCCCGAGCATCCCCACCTCGGCTACGAAGAGGATGGCGTAGTACTGCTTGAGGTTCTCCCGCACATCCCAGGAGGCGATAACGGCGATAAGCGTCAACAGGGCCGAGAGGAGAAACATCCCGAACCCCAGCCCGTCGAGGCCCACCCGGTAGCCGATATCCAGAGAGCTGATCCAGGTCGCACTCTGCGTGAGAACGGAAGAGCCGAGGTTATTCCTGAAGGCGAAGTAGATGTAGAGTGCGAGCGCGAGCGGAACCGCCGCCACGCCGATTGCCCCGCCACGGATGATGCGTTCGTCCAGATCCTCGGGCAACAGCATGATAAACACGGCCCCGAGCAGCGGGATGAAGATGGTTACCGTCGTTATCACAGCCGGGCCCCCACCGCCGCAGCGACCACCGAGAAGGCCACGACCAGGGCGACCACCAGGAACGAGTACTGCGCGCTCGCGATGATGGCGATGATAAGCGCGCCGAGCAGGACGGCGAACGCGTAGTTCTGCACCCCGCCGGTCTGCAAAGCTCTCAACCGCTCCCCGCTCCAGGACACGGCCCCGCCGATCCCGCTGACCAGCCCGCCGAAGCCCCGCAGATCGAAGTCCCTCACCGCGCCCCCCAGAGCTTTCGCCGGACGCACGAAGAGCCTGTCATAGACGAGGTCGAAGTACCAGCCGTTGAGCAGGAACGCGTGCACCCTCGGGAACGTCCGCCCCACAGCAGTCGCCCACTGCGGCCTCGCTACGACCACGGTGTACGCGAGCCAGATCCCTATAACCCCGAAGAGCACCGAGATCCCGGCCATCACGAAGCTGAAGTTCTGCGGCGTGGCGTGCAGCGTCTTCTGGGCGAAGCTGCTCGGTTGGACGAAGTCCCCGAAAACATCTTTGATCGGGAGCCCGAACCCCTTCGGGATACCGACCCACCCGCTCACGATGGAGAGGAAGGCCAGTATGATCATGGGCACCGTCATGATGCTCGGCACCTCGACGGCTTTGCGCGCCTCCTCGCTCCTGGGCTCGCCCCAGAAACATATAAAGATCCCCCGGAAGATATAGAGCGCCGTCAGGAAGACCGTGAAGAGCGCCAGAGCAAAAAGGACGTAGTGCCCCTCGTCGTAGGCGGCCGCGATGATCGCATCCTTACTCCAGAAACCGCTGAAGGGGAAGATACCGGCGAGCGAGAGTCCGGCTATCACGAACGCCCAGTAGGTTACGGGCATCCGCTTCTTCAGGCCGCCCATGACACCCATATCGGAGGATCCCCCCACCGCATATCCGAGGCTCGCCGCCAGGAGGAACAGAAGCGACTTGAACAGCGCGTGGTTGTAGATGTGAAAGACCCCCGCCGTGAACGCCCCTTCTCCGAGCCCCAGCATCACGTAGCCGAACTGGGAGATGGTCGAGTAGGCTATGATCTGCTTGATGTCCTTCTGGGCTATCGCCATCGTCGCCGACATGAACGCGGTGAAAGCCCCGACGATGGCAACCACCTCCATCGCTGTGGGGCTCTGGACGAAGATGTTGTACGTCCTGGAGACGAGGTAGACGCCCGAGACGATCATTGCCGCCGCGTGGATCAGGGCCGAGAGCGGCGTCGGGCCCTGCATAGCGTTCGAGAGCCACACGTGCAGCGGGAACTGCGCGCTCTTGCCCGTCGCCCCCAGAAAGACGAACAGCGACGCAGCCGTCAGCGTCGTGCTCCCGATGAACCCGGCATGCGCCGCGCTTGCGATCCCGGAGAACGAGGTCGTACCCGTCTCGCGCCAGAAGATGATGATCCCTATAAAAAGAGCCGCGTCCGCGACGCGGTTGACGATAAACGCCTTCTCGGCGGCGTAGGTGGCCGCGGGCTTCTCGAAGTAGAAGCCGTGGATCAGGTACGAAGTCCCGCCGACCAGCTCCCAGAAAAAGTACGCCTGGATAAAGTTCGGCGAGACGACGAGCCCGAGCATCGAGCCGGTGAAGATGCTGACCACCGCGTAGTACCAGGCGAAGCGCGGGTGTCCCTCCATGTACCCGCCGGAGAAGATCTGGACCATAAGGCTCACGAAGCACACGATGATGAGCATGACCGCCGCCCAGTGGTCTATGTCGACCCCCATCGAGAAAGACCCGCCCGGCCCCAGGTCTATCCAGTGCACCGAGAACTGGATAGAACTTCCCTCTCCGGGGACGTTGCCGGGGAGAAGCCCGGCGACGTACGCCAGCGCGAAGCACGAGAAGACCAGCGATATCAGGACGCAGAAGGTTCCCACGTACTGGGCATTCTCCTTCAGGCGGCGCCCGAAGAGCACGCATATCAGGAAGGCCATGAACGGTAGCCCGACAATGGCCGCGATGATGAGTTGTGAGCTAACGGTGTTCACCCGGCAGCCTTCCTCTCTAGCCCTTCATCGAGTTGATCTCATCTATATTCACCGTCCGGCGCGTGCGGAACACGGCGAGCACTATAGCAAGTCCTACGGCGACTTCAGCGGCGGCTATGGCGATGACCAGCACCGCGTACCCGGTCCCGGCCCCGTGCGCCTTCGGCAGGTAATCCGAGAAGGCCACGAGCGTCAGGTTGACGGCGTTTATCATCAGCTCCACGCACATAAAAACGACCACCGCGTTGCGCCGGATCATAGCCCCCCACGCCCCGATGGCGAACATCATCGCCGCGACTATCAGGTACCAGACGAGCGTTACCGACACCCTACTCCTCCGCTCTCCGCTCGACGCCCTCGCCGGTCTTGCGGCGGCTGATGACGATCGCCGCGACCACCGCCACCAGAAGCAGGATAGAGGCAACCTCGAAGAGCAGCGCGAAGATGTCCGTCCCCGAACTCACGCCAACCAGGATGCGGCCGAGGGAAGCCACCGTCCTCGGCCCGTGCCCGGCGCTGGTAGAGCCCCAATCCTGCTGCAGAAACACGTAGATCAGGAGCGCACCCACGAAGAGAGCGACGGTAAAACCGGCCCCCACCTGGCGGTTGAGGATCGTGCGGAAGCGCCGCACCTGCGGCCGCTGGGTGAACATGATCCCGAAGAGGATCACCACCGTAACGGCCCCGACGTAGATCAGAACCTGCAGCGCCGCGAGCGCCGGAGAGTGGAGCATCGCGAAGAACCCCGCGACACCGAGAAACGCCCCCGACATGAACAGGGCCGAGTGGACCACGTTGCGGCTTATCACGACCCCGAACGAGGAGATAAGGGTTATCGCCGAGAGCACTATGAAGACGAAGATCAAGCGGCCTCTTCCTTCTTTTCCTTTTTCTTGGCGGCGGCTTTATCACCCTTGCCCTTTGCGGCAGGCTTCTTTTTCTTCTTTCCGGATGGTCGGGGGTCTATCGTCGGATCAACGGGGCGCTCGCCGAACTGCCGGGCGAGTTCCAGCCGGTTGTACGCCTGCGCCTCGAACTCCTCGGTGTGGTAGATGCAGTTGACCGGGCAGACCTCGACGCACAGCGAGCAGTACATGCAGCGCGAGTCGTCTATCACGAACCCTACGGCGTAGGGCTTGGGCTTTCCGGAGCCGTCGAAGTCGCGCTTGGTCTGCTCGATGGAGATGCAGTGGTCGGGGCAGATCCTCATGCACTGCAGACATGCGATGCACCGGTCCATGTCCACCGTGAGCATCCCGCGGCTCCTCTCGGGCATCTCGCGCTTGTACTCGGGATACTGGCGTGTGATCTTCTTGGAGAAGAGGTGCTTGAGGGTGATCCCCATACCCTTCAAAGTGCCCTGTCCTAGCTGCGGCATATAATCCTCTCCTTAATGAATTATTAGCGTTCCTGCGGCCGTAACGAACAGCCAGACGAGTGAGAGCGGCACCAGAAACTTCCAGCCGAAGTCCATGAGCTGGTCCATCCTCAAGCGCGGTACGCTCCACCTTATCCACTGGAAAGTGAACATGATGATCGCCGTCTTCAGGCCGAACCAGATCCAGTTGAAGTTCCCGAAGTCCAGGAAGTCGAAGGGCGGCTGCCACCCTCCGAGGAAAAGCGTCGTGGTGATCGCCGACATCAGGCCCATCGAGGCGAACTCGGAAGCCTGGATCAGAGCCCACGTCATCCCGGAGTACTCGATCATGAATCCGCCGACGATCTCGCTCTCCCCCTCTGGCAGATCGAAAGGTATTCTTTTGACCTCCGCGATCCCGGCTATGTAAAACGTCGCGAACATGGGAAGCTGCGACCAGATGTACCAGTGCCAGAACCCCCCGGCCTGATTGTTGACCACGTTTACCAGCGAGAGGCTGCCGGTCAGGATGATGACCCCGAGAAGGCTCAGGATCAGGGGCACCTCGTAGGAGATCATCTGCGCCGCGCCCCTCAGAGCTCCCAGAAGCGAGAAGTTCGAGCGGCTGCCGTACCCGGCCATGACCACACCCAGAGCCCCGATAGAGGTGGTCGAAACGACGAACAACAGCCCGATGTTGAGGTTCGTCACCACCGCTTTGGGGGCGAACGGGACGACCATCCAGATGACCGCCGCCGGTATGAACATGGCTATCGGAGCGGCGAGAAACACCCACACATCCGCCCGACCCGGCGAGAGGTTCTCCTTGGTAAACAGCTTCAAGACGTCGGCCATCGGCTGCAGGACCCCGCGCGGCCCCACCCGGTTCGGCCCGTAGCGTAGCTGGATATAGCCCGCCACCTTCCGCTCGGCGAAAGTCAGGACGGCCGCCACGTTGAGCGTCAGGAATATGATCGCCAGAAGCGAGATGATAAAGCGCCAGGGTTCCTGGTCCAGGGCGTTGACGAAGGCGCTCACCTTACTTGTCCCACCCGCCGGAGACCGGATCTACGAGGCCCATTATCGGCATGATGTCGGGCAGGTAGTGGCCCGGCACTATCTCCTGCAAAAGCTGCATGTTGACGAAGCTCGGGTCGCGATAATGCACCCGGTAGGGTATGTCCGAGCCGTCGGAGACGACGTGCACCGCGAACTCTCCGCGTGGCCCCTCGACGCGCCCGAATCCCTCGCCCTCTGGTGGGCGCAGCCTGCGCCCCAGGTCGGCCATGACCGCTCCCTCGGGCATCTTCTCCAGAACCTGCTTGATGATCCTGATGCTCTGGTAGCACTCCTTTATTCGAACCCGATAGGAAGCCTCGACATCTCCGGCCTCGTCTGTGACCACGTCGAAATCCAGCTCGGGGTAGATGCTGTAGGGGTAGTCGCGCCGAACGTCGAAGTCAACGCCGGTACACCGCAGGGGCGGGCCGGTAAGTCCCATCTCGACGGCTTTCTCCTGGCTCATCTTCCCCACGCCGCGGGTACGGGAGATGAAGATTTCGTTGCCTTCAATGAGGTCTATAAAGTCCCTCTTGAATGTTTTTTCGAGGTCCTCGACGTAGTTCCAGATCTTCTCCGGCATATCCTCCGGCAGATCGGCCTTGACGCCGCCGATGCGGATGTAGTGGAACATCATCCGGGCGCCGGTTACAGCCTCGAAGATGTTCTGTATCCGCTCCCGCTCTCGAAAACCGTACAGTATCGGGGTGAACGCCCCTAGCTCCAGCAGCAGGAACCCTACCGAGGGGATGTGGCTCGCCAGCCGCATCAGCTCGCACATGAGCACCCGGATGTACTCGGCCCGCGGCGGAATCTCGATGTCCATGAGATCCTCAACCGCCAGGCAGTAGCCGTGCTCGTTGTGCATGTTGGCGAAGTAGTCGAGCCTGTCGGTGAGCGGGATGACTGACGGGTACATCCTGTTTTCGGCGATCTTCTCCTGACAGCGGTGCAGATAACCCATCACCGGGTCGCATCTCACCACGGTCTCGCCGTCCAGCTCCAGGATGAGCCGCAGAAGCCCGTGCATCGAGGGATGCTGCGGCCCCATGTTCATGTCCATCGTCTCCAGGCCGAACTCGTCCCGGATGTCGGGGCGGGAGAGCCTCTCGCTCTCCCTGCCGCTCAGGGTTATGGTTTCTGTACGGTGTCTTCTCTCTTCCTGAAGCATACCTACCTCAACCCTTCGAATGTCCGCTTGGTGCTGATCTCAAAGCTCTTCAAAAGCGGGTGGTGGTCGAAGTGATCCTGCCACATGTACGGCCGCCTGAGATCCGGGTGCCCCCGGAAGGCGATGCCGAACATGTCGTAAGCCTCCCGCTCGTGCCAGTTGGCCGTCGGGTAGATCCTGGCAACGCTCTCGATCACCGGCTCCTCGCCTTCGATAGCCGTCTTGACCTTCACGATCCCGCCACGCAGATCCAGAAGCTCGTAGGTGAGATCGAACGATCCTTCCCGGTCCACAACCGTGATGAACGAGAGATGCAGGATGTTCAGCGCCTCGCGCGCTGTGGTCAGCACGGCGGGCACATCTTCTGGTTTGACCGCGACGCGCACCACGTTACCCTCGATCTCCTCTTCCTCAAGCTCGTGGTGGTCGCGGAACTTTCCGAGATACCGCTCCAGACGGTCCTGGAGATTTCCTTCCGGCAACCTTACGGCCATCTCAGGAGCCCTCCTTACCCTCGGAAGATTCGGCCTTGCCGTTCTTTCCGCCGCCATCTTCGCGAGCAGCTTTCTCGGCCTTCTCTTTCTCCTTGAGCTTCTTCCTTACTTCCTTCGGGACCCAACCGACGTCCGTCATGCTCTTGGGCGGCATCCCCTTGCGCTGGAAGACGTAGGTGCGTCTGATCGGCTTTATCCCCGGAAGGCGGGTGGCCTTGCCCTCGCTGATGTTGGTGTACTCGCGCTCCGGCAGGTACTCCTGGATATTGCCTTCTTCATCCACCAGAGCCGGACGCGGCTTCTTCTCGTAGCCGACCTGCTGCTCGCGCTCGATCTTCTTCTGCAGCGTCATGATCCCGAAGATGAGAGCCTCCGGCCTCGGCGGGCACCCCGGTACGTACACGTCAACCGGGATCACGCGGTCCGCCCCCATCAAGACCGAGTAGCCTTCCAGGAATGGCCCGCCGGAGATGGCGCACGCTCCCATCGCTATCACCCACTTCGGCTCGGCCATCTGCTCGTAGAGCCTCGTCATCCTCTCTGCCATCTTGGTCGAGACGGTGCCGCTCACGATCATGACATCCGCCTGCCGCGGCGAGCCCACGAAGAACCCCGCCCCGAAGCGGTCGAGATCGTTGTGGGCCATACCCGTGGACATCATCTCTATCGCGCAGCACGCGAGCCCGAACTGCAGAGGCCACAAGGAGTTCTTGCGCGCCCAGTTGAAGAGCTTGTCCGTGCTCGTCGTGAGGATGTTCGGCTCGTTGAACTGCTGCATCACACCCATTTGAGGGCTCCCTTCTTCCAGGCGTAGACCAGACCGGCGGCCAGGATCACCACGAAGACAACCATCTCGACGAACCCGTAGACGCCTAAAGTACGGTAGATCACCGCCCAGGGATACAAGAAGGCGGTCTCGACATCGAAGATCAAAAATAAAAGCGCGAATACATAGTAGCGCACCGGAAACGGCCGCCACGGGTCCGTAACGCTGGACTCGCCGGTCTCGTAAACCTTGCTCTTGGACGCAGATCGGCGGCTCGGAGAGAGCATACGCGCCAGCATCAAAACCGCCGATACGAAACCCGCCACCAGCAACATGAAGAGCCCCACGTACAGATAGAGCGCGCCGTAGGACATCTGTTGTACCAGCCCAAGCGTCAAACTGCGCCTTTCTCTCCCTGGAAACTGTTTAAAAAATATACCTGTGAAACAACCAACTTTCAAGAAGCTACTATCAGTAGCAAGCAGCAGTTAATGGTTACTTCCGTTGCGACCGAGGATCTGGACGAACTGCACGAGCATTTCGCGGTAGGTTTCCAAAGAGTCGGAGACGACGTACTCATTGGGTCCGTGGTGTCCGCCGCCGATGGGGCCGAATTCGACGCCGGGGACGCCTGCGCGCTGGAAGAAGACGATGTCCGAGGCTCCGTGGCGACCGACGCTCAGAGGGTTGCTGCGGACGTGACGGGTGACGACCTCGCGGAGAGTTCTGACGAACGGGTTTTTGCGGGAGACGTAGGTTGGTTCGCGGACGAAGAGGACTTTCACGTCGGCGGGGAGGTCTACGGAGCGGACCTGGCGTACGATCTCCTCGGGGTTCTGCTCTGGCAGGTAGCGGATGTCGAGATCATAGGTGCAGCGATCGGGGACGCGGTTTATCACGTCGCCGCCGATAATGCGGGCCAGGTTGACGCTCGGGTACGGGAAAAGTTCGCTCCGCTCCCTGGCGAAAGGCAATTTCAACACCTGCTGGTAGTGTTCTGTCGCCAGGAGTACCGCGTTCTTGCCGAGCCAGGGTCTGGAGCCGTGGGCGCTCTTTCCGAAGAGCGTTATCCGCAGGTCCAGTACGCCTTTCGCCTGGGTGCCGATATGAAAGTCTGTCGGCTCGCCCGTGATCAGGAAGTCTCCCACATGGCCGTTTTGAATCAGGATCTCCGCTCCTGTCGGGCCGTCGTACTCCCTTTCCTCGTCCGGTACGACCAGAAGGTCCACGGTGGCGTCGCAGCCGATCTCGTTCAGGTCCTCGATGGCGTACATCATGGCCGCCAGTGCGCCCTTCATATCGTAGGCGCCGCGCCCGTAGAGTTCCCCATTCTCCTCGTAAGGCTCGAACTGGAGATCCTCTGCCGGTACCACATCCGCGTGCCCGTGCAAGAGTATCCGCGGTTCCCCGGAGCCAACTCGCACCACCAGAGTCGTCAGCTCTCCGTGCGGTCCTGCACCCTTGTACCGGATGGGCTCCAGACCTCGCGCCTCGAACCAGCTTCCTATGAAATCTACGGCAGATTGCGTGGCGTTCGGCATATAAGAGCGGTAGCGCACGAGGGTCTTGGTCAACGCAAAAACCTCCGTGCTCTCTACCCTGACCGCCAGCTTACAGCTCCCTCGCAGACTTCACACGCAACTTTAGATCTTCAAGCGGATCCAAAGCACTATTTTACAGTCAGTTTTCCCGGAGAGATGGCGTTAATGCGCTACGGACGCCCCCTGAACTAGCTGGAAGGCAACGGCAGCGCCGAGCATGGTGAGTTTCTCCTCGAAGTTCTCGTAGCCGCGCAGGATGTGATGAGCCTCCTCGACCACGGTAGTGCCCTCAGCCACCATTCCGGCTATCACCAGGGCGGCTCCGCCGCGCAGTTCGGGCGCCTGAACCACCGCCCCGGAGAGCTTCTTCGGTCCCCTGACGAGTGCCCGATGCCCCCCGAAGAGGTCTATCCCCGCCCCCATCCGGTTCAACTCCTCAGCCACCCGGAAGCGGTTCTCGAAGATATTTTCAGTGATGATTCCGGTCCCCGAAGCCTGGGTCAGAAGCACCATCATCTGCGCCTGGTGATCGGTGGCGAAACCGGGGAAAGGCAAGGTCGAGATGTCCACGCTCGAAAGCTCCGCCGGGTCTTCCACCCGAACCCGGACGCCGGGAGTTCCCTCCGCTGCCTGGATGTCTGCGCCCATCTCGCGCAGCTTCTCGAGCTCCATCTTGAGATGCTCAGGTATAGCGTTCTTCACCAGTACGTCTCCGCCGGTGGTAGCGGCGGCCATGATGAAGGTTCCGGACTCGATCCGGTCTGGCATAACCGCGTACTCGATGGGATGCAGTTCCTCGACGCCCTCGATCACGATGCGGCCCGTCCCGGCGCCCTCGATGCGCGCCCCCATCGCTTTCAAAAACTCGGCGAGCGCGACGATCTCCGGCTCGCGTGCGCCGTTTTCCACCACGGTTGTGCCCGAAGCGAGGACGGCGGCCATCATGACGTTCTCGGTAGCCGTTACGCTTGGGTAGTCGAAGATCACCTCCGCCCCATAGAGCTTGCCGGGCGCGGTAGCCTTGATAAAGCCGTGGTCCAGTTCGATCTCCGCGCCCAGAGCCCGCAAACCGTCGAGGTGGAAGTTGAACTTCCTCAATCCCAGGTTGCATCCGCCCGGCGCGGAAACCTCCGCCTCCCCAAAGCGTGTCACGAGCGGGCCGAGGACCACCAGGCTCGCCCGCATCTGGCGCACCAGTTCATAGGGAGCAGTGTACGAATGGATATCGGTGGTGTCTATCTCCAGCGTGTTGCCGGAAAAATCCGAGGATGCCCCGAGACTATCCATCACGGCGCGCATCGTATTCACGTCTTTGATGCGCGGTACGTTATAGAGTGTGGTGCGCCCCGGCGCGAGCAGCGAGGCGGCGATGAGTTTCAGGGCCAGGTTCTTGGCACCGGAGACCTCAACCTCACCAAAAAGTTTTCTCCCTCCCTCGACCAGGAATCTCTCCAAGATCGCTTCCTCCCCTTTAGCTTTTCGGGTCAGCGCCCGATTATCTCAGCCCTGCTCTCCGTGCCGGCGCGCGACCAGAACCATGTTCTCCTCGACGCCGCGGCGGCGTTCGATCTCCTTTTCTATCCTCTCCCAGTCGGGCCTGCCTCTATCTAGCTCGGCAAGCTCCCTTTCGGCCTCTTCGATCTGGTGCTCGGCCTCCTCGATGTCTATGTCCTCCGGCCTGACAGCTCTCTCCACCAGGATCTGAACCAGGTTCTCAGAGGTTTTGAAGAACCCGTCAGAGGTCGCAAAGATAACGGTCTCCTCGCCCTGCCGCACCCGGACCTCCCCGATCTCGACCGTCGAGATCGTAGGGGCGTGCTGCGCGAGCACGCCGATGTCGCCGTCCGCGATGCGGGCGATCACCATATCGGCCTCTTCGTCGAAGACCACGCCTTCGGGCGTTATGACCCGGCAGTAGAGCTGCCGCTCGTCACCCTGTTGCTCAGACACCTACGCGGCCTCGCCTTCGTCCTGCTGCTCCTCGCCGCCGATTCTCTTGGCCTTCTCCAGAGCCTCGTTGATGCCGCCGACCATGTAGAATGCCTGCTCCGGCAGGTCATCGTGCTTGCCCTCGACGACCTCCTTGAAGCTCTGGACGTTCTCATCAAGTTCGACGAACTTGCCCTCCTGGCCGGTGAACTGCTCGGCCACGAACATCGGCTGCGAGAGAAACCGCTGCAACCTGCGGGCGCGGCCCACGATCACCTTGTCCTCCTCGGAGAGCTCGTCCATGCCGAGGATGGCGATGATGTCCTGAAGCTCCTTGTAACGTTGCAGGATGCTCTTGACCTGCTGCGCCACCTGGTAGTGCTCCTCGCCAACCACAGCCGGGTCGAGGATGGTCGAGGTCGAGGTCAGCGGGTCAACAGCCGGATAGATGCCCTGCTCGGTGAGGCTCCGTGTAAGCTCGACCGTCGAGTCGAGGTGGGCGAACACCGTGAACGGCGCCGGGTCGGTGTAGTCGTCCGCCGGGACGTAGACCGCCTGGAAGCTCGTGATAGCGCCCTTCTTGGTCGAGGTGATCCGCTCCTGCAAGGTCCCCATCTCGGTCGCGAGGGTTGGCTGGTATCCGACCTCGGAAGGCATCCGGCCCATGAGCGTCGAGACCTCGTTGCCCGCCTGCGCGAAGCGGAAGATGTTGTCCAGGAAGAAGAGCACATCCTGGCCCAACTCATCCCGGAAGTACTCGGAGATGGTTACGCCCGTAAGCCCTACCCGGAACCGCGCGCCGGGCGGCTCGTTCATCTGTCCGAAGACGAGCGCCGTGTTCCCGAGAACCCCGGCCTCCTGCATCTCGCCGTAGAGGTCGTTGCCCTCGCGGGTGCGCTCGCCGACCCCCGCGAACACGCTCGTTCCCTGGTACTGGTAGGCGATGTTGTGGATGAGCTCCTGGATCAGAACCGTCTTGCCCACGCCGGCGCCGCCGAACAGCCCCACCTTACCGCCGCGCCTGACCGGGCAGAGCAGGTCCACGACCTTGATGCCGGTGACGAACGGCTCGGCCTGCGTCGAGAGATCCTCGAACCTGGGCGACGGACGGTGAATCGGCCAGTGGTCGGACTCTCCTTCTACCGGACCCTGCTCGTCCACCGGGTTGCCGAGCACGTCCAGAACGCGCCCCAGAACGGCCTCGCCTACAGGCACGGCTATCGGCTGGCCGGTGTCTTTTACCTCTACGCCCCGCTTGAGGCCGTCGGTCGGGCCCATCGCGACCGTCCGCGCCATATCGTCGCCGAGGAGTTGCTGGACCTCCAGGGTAAGCTCGGTCTTCTCGTCTTCGCCGGTCTCCATCTCCACGGTGAGGGCGTTGTAGATCTCCGGGATATCCTCCGGAGAGAACCGGACATCCACGACCGGTCCTTTCACCTCGACTACCGTTCCCAGGCCCCCCTTCTTGAGCCCGTCGCTGCCGTCCGGGCTCTCCTGGACATCCTGGCTTCTCTCCGTGGCCTTGCCGTCGTCGGTCATAAGCTTCCTCCTATCCTGCCAGGGCTTCCGCGCCAGCGGCGATCTCGCTGATCTCGCGCGTGATCTGGGCCTGGCGAGCTTTGTTCATCTGCAACGTCAGGTTGCTCGCCATCTCGTTGGCGTTGTCGGTGGCGTTCTTCATCGCCGTCATCCGCGCTCCATGCTCCCCCGCCGCGCCTTCCAGTAACGCCTGGAAGATCTGGGTCTCGACGTAGCGGGGGATGAGCGCGCTCAGGATCTCATCGGCATCCGGGACGAACTCGAATGGAGCTTTCGGACCATTCTCCTCGTCTTCTTCTTCCTCTCTTTCTTCAGGAGCGGCAGCAGGCAAGAGACGCATCACCACGGGCCTCTGGACGAGCGCGCTCTGGAAGCGGTTGTAGATCAGGTAGACCTCGTCCACCTCCCCGTACTCGAAGAGCCCGGTAAGGGTGCGGCCTATCCTCTGCGCGTCATCGAAATCGGGGCCATCGGAGAAGCCGCTGAAGCTCTCTTCCATCTCCATTCTCCTGAACCGGAAGAAGGCGATTCCCTTGCGCCCGCTCGCCACCTGCTTTACGGGAACGTTCTGCTCGCGCCTGAACCGCATCGTGCGCCGCAGCACCTGAGCGTTGAAGCCGCCGCACAGCCCCCGGTCCGAGGTCAGGGTCGCGACGGCCACGTTGCGCACCTCATCCCGCCCGGCGAGCAGCGGGTTGTTGCTCCCCGCTCTGGCCACCGCCCGCATCATCTCCTCGAAGTTCTCCGCGTACGGGCGGGACTTCCTGACCCGCGACTCCGCCCTGCGGAACTTTACTCCGGAGACGGTCTGGAGCGCATCCGTCATCTTGGCGATGTTCCTGACGGAGCTTATCTGCCGCTTTATGTCCCGGACGGAAGCCAAAGGCTATTCCCTCCCTCCAGAGGCGCCGGCGGCGATCTCGGACTCCGGCGGCTCGTAGTTCTCGTTGAAGCGCGAGATAGCTTCCTTGAGCTTCTCGGTGGTCTCGTCAGAGAGGTCCTGCTCTTCCCGGATCGCACCGAGGATATCCTCATGGTTGCTCCTCAGGTAATCCAGGAACTGCCCCTCCCAGTCGGGAACGTTATCCACTTCCACCTCGTCGAGAAAACCGTTGGTTACGGCGTAGATGACGACGACCTGCTCCTCGACGGGCATGGGGACCCGCTCGCCCTGTCTGAGTATGGCGAGTGTTCTCTGCCCGCGGGCGAGCGCATCCTGGGTGGCTTTATCGAGGTCGCTGCCAAACTGGGCGAAGCTCTCCAACTCACGGTACTGCGAGAGGTCCAGCCTCAAAGTCCCGGCGACCTTCTTCATCGCCCGGATCTGGGCGGATCCCCCCACGCGCGAGACCGAGTTGCCCACGTTGATCGCGGGCCGCTGGTTGGCGTTGAACAGGTCGGTCTCCAGGAAGATCTGGCCGTCCGTGATCGAGATGACGTTCGTCGGGATGTACGCCGAGATGTCCCCGGCCTTCGTCTCCACGATCGGCAGGGCCGTCAACGACCCGCCGCCGTACTCGTCCGCCATGCGGGCGGCGCGTTCCAGAAGCCGCGAGTGCAGGTAGAAAATGTCTCCCGGATACGCCTCGCGACCCGGCGGACGCCGGAGAAGGAGCATCATCTGCCGGTAGGCGACGGCGTGCTTGCTGAGGTCGTCGTAGATAACCAGGGCATCCTCGCCCTGCTGCATGAAGTACTCGCCGATGGCGCACCCGGCGTAAGGAGCCAGATACTGCAGCGTCGCCGACTGCGAGGCCGAGGCGTTGATGACGGTCGTGTACTCCATCGCTCCGGCCTCCTCCAAGGCGGCCACCACGCCCGCCACCGAAGAGTCCTTCTGCCCGACGGCGACGTAGATGCACTTCACGTCCTGGTCGTGCTGGTTGAGGATGGTGTCGAGGACTATCGAGGTCTTTCCGGTCTTGCGGTCGCCGATTATGAGCTCCCGCTGACCACGCCCGATGGGGATCATCGAGTCTATGGCCTTGATGCCGGTCTGGAGCGGCACGTTGACCGGCTGGCGCCGGATGACGCCCGGAGCGACGATCTCGACGGGGCGGTCGCCTTCGGACTCGATCTCACCTTTCCCGTCCATCGGCGCACCCAGCGCGTTGATGACCCTGCCCAGGACGTTGCGGCCCACGGGGACGCTCGCCAGCTCTCCTGTGCGGCGGACGGTCGAGCCTTCCTGGATATAGCGGTCATCGCCCGCGATGATTACGCCGACGTTATCCTCCTCGAGGTTTAGCGCGAGCCCGATTATCTTCTCGCCCCGGACATCCTCGAACTCGAGCATCTCCTGATACATGGCGTTGGTCAGGCCGTGCACGCGAGCGATACCATCACCGACTTCAAGCACCTGTCCTACTTCTTCGGTGCGGACCCGGTTTTCGTAGTCGGTGATCGCACCCTTCAGGATGGAAGAGATCTCTTCCGGTCTCAGCCTGCCCATTATGCAACACCTCTCTCGACCATTGTTTCGCGGAGACCTTCGAGTTGCCCCCGCACGCTACCGTCAATCATTCTGTCCTCGAATCTGAAAACCGCCCCGCCCAGTATCTCCGGGTCTACAGAGGTATGGAGGATAACCTCCCGGCCTTCGAGTATCCTGCCCAGCCTGCTCTTTATCTGCTCCAGCATGTTCTCGGAGAGATCCACCGCCGTTGTAACCTCGACCTCCACGCGCCGGAAATGTTCCTTCACCAGTTCCTCGTAGCGCCGCAGAACATCCGGCAGGATCTCCGTCCGGCCGTTATCCGAGAGAACTTTCAGGAAATTGCGCGTCGAGGTTCGCATACCTTCGGTGAGGCCATCTATCACCCGGCGCTTCTCGCGCTCCCCGAGCTGGGCACCGTAGAAAAACATCCGCAGTTCCGCGCTCTCTTCGAGTGCTTCCACGAAGCTCTTGAGATCCTCCAGGACCTCTTCGAGCTCGTCCCGCTCGCTGGCGGCGGCGAAAAGGGCTTCGGCGTAGGTGGATACTGCGCTCAAACTACCTCCTGCCCGCGGAGCCCGCCACCTCGGCCTCAAGGTTGTCCAGAGCGGCTTCTATCAGGCGCTCGTGCTCGTCGCGGTCTATCTCCCGTCCCAAAACCTGCTGGGAGGCCTGGATCACCATGTCGGCGACTTCCTGGCGCACCTCGCGCAGGGCCATGTCGCGCTCGCGTCCGATCTCCTCGCGGGCCTGGCGGATGATGCGGTCGCCTTCCTGGCGCGCCTCGTTCTTTATGCGCTCGCGCTGGGCCTCGCCCTGCTTGCGGGACTCGTCCAGGATGCGCCGCGCCTCGTGGCGAGCCTCCTCCATCTGCCTGCGGTACTCTTCCAGGAGCTCCCGCGCCTCGTTGCGCGTCTTCTCCGCCTCGTCTATGGCCTCCTCGATCTCGGCCTGGCGGCGCTGTATCTGGTCCCGTATCGGGGGATAGACGAACTTGTAGAGCAACAGGAGCAGGATCAGGAAGCTGATGATCTCCCAGAAGATCAGGCTCGTGTTGGTCAGATCAACAATGGTGCCCACAGGCTCTCCTCTCTACAGGACGAAAGCTATGAGGAGGGCAAAGACTATGCCATAGAGCGCGAACGCCTCGACCAGCCCGATGCCGAGGAACATCAGTCCCCTGGTCTGCTCGAACGCCTCCGGCTGGCGGTGGATGGACGCGATGGTCTGACCGATCAGATAACCCATCCCTGCGCCCGAACCGATAACCGCCGTACCCGCAGCGACGCCCGTGCCCACGTACCGTAGCCCTTGAGAACTCGACTGGAGGAGGGCCAGCGCACCGCCAAAATGCCCTCCCTGGAACAGCGCCAGAACGCTAGCTACCGCTTCCAACATATGCCAACTCTCCTTTCTCTCCTCTCTTCACAACTTCCTGTTACAAAAACTTGCCGATACCTGGAACTAACCCTCTCCGTATATGGCTATCTCTATATAGACCTGAGTGAGTATAGCGAATATGTACGCCTGGATGACCGCGACGAAGATCTCGAATGCATAGAACACTACGGCTGCGGGCACCGAGACGATCGCGAAGAAAGTCCCGAAATACAGGATAAAGCTCAGGAAGACGAAGATGATCAGGTGCCCCGATATGATATTTGCGTAGAGTCGGACGGCAAGCGTGAGGGGCTTGGTGAATTCCTGGATCAGACGCAGAAACCACATGGCAGGCCACAAGACCGCCTTGGCTGGCAGGTCGGGCGGTGCGAAGTCCTTGAGGTATCCACGTAGTCCGTGATGCTTTACGCCCTGGTACTGGGTAATAAGGAACGTCAGTATGGCCAGCACTCCGGTAAAAGATAGGTTGGTGGTTACGGGATAGGTGTTCGGGATGAGGGCCATCAGGTTCAGCACCAGCAGAAGAACGAAGATGGCAAGCGTGTACGGAAACCACCTGTATCCTTCCTCCCCGATCTGGCCCTTACCGCCACCGCCGAGCATGTTGCGCCCGAAGCCGTAAGTCTCCTCCACGAGCACCTGGTAGGCGCCGGGCCGGTCTTTCAGGAGCCGGCTTCCGATGAACAAAAACAGGAAGGTTATCGCCACCCCGATGAACAGGAACCATTCGATCTTGGAGATCGAGATGTCTATCGGGCCTATATGTATCGGGATGACCCACTTATGCTTGCTGGTGTTCCAGATGTGGAGTATTTCTTCCCGCAACTGCTCATGGCTGAGCTTCATCAGCGCCAGCGTGCCAGTCAAGCTTCTACCCTCCGCTCCACATTTTCGTTCACAGAACCTCCGGTCTTGCGCTTTACGCTAAGATCTCCCATTACCCTCGGCAAAAGAACCGTGTTCTCTATCAGGTAAACCCCCGCAAAACCACCCAGCATGGCGGCTACCGGCCAGAGCCCCAGGTAAGCAGGAATCCCGAGCGAACCCGCCGCAAAACCGTAGCGGCCAGCGAACGTTGCTACCCCTGCCGCTCGCCAGGCGTAGGAGTGCTTCATTAATAGCGAGACCGTAAGGGCCGTGGAAACTATGCTCACCAGGCCCATACCAGCGCCGTAGAAAAAGGCTCCAGAGTAAGCCTCACCGTAGATGAACCAGATCACGATCCCCAGCGCGGCGGCGAGCACGGCTATGCATGCCGCATTTTGAAGGGCCATCCGCCAGTGAGCACTCACCCGCCACCTAACTTTCCGAGCGAATGGTACACGTAATATAGCCCCGCGACGAAACCCGCCACGAGGCCGATTATCAAGCACAAAGGCAGAGTCTCGGCTGTTCTGTCCACGAGGAAACCCAGCACGGCTAGAACACCAAGTGTGCCTATAAAAGTAAACCCAACGCTTATGTATCGGGCATACTTGCCACTTGGACCGTTTTTACGGGGATCGGCATTCACCATTTTCAAGACTATACCTTACGGGTTAAACCGTTGCAAAGGGTTTCAAACACCTGTTTCTCTAAAAACCGGAGGCGCTATACATGAAACTCGGCGATATGCCATTCGAGGCTGGTCAGCACCATCAGCAAGGTTCCAGCAGCACGCAGTAATCCCCGCATCGGTCGATCAGAAGTAGAAATTATCTGCTCTATTCCGGGGCCTCGTATTTGACCATCCTCAGCCCACCCTCGGTGGCAAGCTCTCTGGCGAGAGGGTCGGGATAGCCGCCGGCGTAATAGATCTCTTCGATGCCAGCGTTCATGATCATCTTGACGCAGAGCAGACACGGCTGGTGGGTGCAGTAAATGCTCGCGTTGCCCACGCTGACACCGTGGTAGGCTGCCTGGATGAGGGCGTTTTGCTCCGCGTGCAACGTTCTCTGGCAGCTCTCGCGGCCATCCACGATGCGGATGAGGCACCCCACCTCGTCGCAGTGGGGCATCCCGGAGGGGCTGCCGTTGTAGCCGGTGGTCAGTATCCGTTTGTCCCGCACGATCACGGCTCCCACAGCCAGACGCGGACACGTCGAGCGTGTGGCGACCTCGTGCGCGATGCGCATGAAGTACTCGTCCCAGGATGGCCGCTCCCGACGGGCAGACTCCCTAGAGGGTTCCATAGAGCCTGTCTCCCGCGTCTCCCAATCCCGGCACTATAAAGGCGTTCTCGTCCAGTTCAGGGTCCACGGCAGCGGTGTAGAAGTGCACGTCGGGGTGCTCGCGGGTCAAACGCTCGACACCCGGTACGGCAGCCACCGCATGCAGGCAGGATATCCAGGTGGCTCCCTCCTCCTTGAGTTTGCCCAGGGTTGCCGAGAGGCTGCCGCCGGTCGCGAGCATCGGGTCGAGCACCAGAACGAAGTAGTCCTCCAGGTTGCGGGGCAGATTGACGTAATACTCGATGGGCTCGGCGGTTCTCTCATCACGAAAGAGGCCCATAAAACCCACTGTCGCCTCCGGCAGAAGGGCCAGGGCGCCGTCGAGCATCCCCAACCCCGCGCGCAGAACGGGGACCAGGCACACGGGACCTGATATCTCCTGTACCTCCGTCTGTGCCAGGGGTGTCCGCACCGGGACGCTGTTCGTCGGCATCCGGCGGGTGGCTTCGCCGACCAGGATCAGGGCCAACTCCCGCATCGCCTGGCGAAACTCGCGGTAGCGGGTCCGTTCGTCGCGCAGTACGGCGAGCTTGTGCTGGCTAAGAGGCTGGTCAACGACGTAGAGGTTTCTGGCCTCAAGCATACAGCGGAAACGCCTCCGTCAACTCAGTTACCCGCTCCTTCAAGCCCGCGGTATCGCCGCGCGCGGCACTGATGATTATAGCCGCGATCTCACGCATCTCTTCGGGGCCCATTCCGCGGGTCGTCATCGCAGCGGTGCCGAGCCGGATGCCGCTCGTCACCGTCGGCGGCTCGGGGTCGTTCGGGATCATGTTCTTGTTGCACGTAACTCCCACAGAGTCGAGCCGCTCTTCGAGTTCCTTGCCGGTAGTACCCGTGCCGTGCAAGTCTACGAGGAGTAGATGGTTGTCCGTACCACCGGAGACCAGGTTCATCCCGCCTTCGAGCAGAGCCTCAGACATCGCCTGCGCGTTCTCCACGATCCGGCGGGCGTAGTCTCCGAACTCGGGTCTCAGAGCTTCACCCAGGGCAACGGCTTTGCCCGCGACAGCGTGCATCAAGGGTCCCCCCTGCATCCCCGGAAAGACCCGGCTGTCGAGCTTTTTGGCGAACTCCTCGCGGCAGAGGACCATGCCTCCGCGCGCCCCGCGCAGCGTCTTGTGGGTGGTTGTAGTTACGACCTCGCAGTAAGGAACCGGCGAGGGGTGTACGTCTGCCGCGACGAGCCCGGCGATGTGGGCCATGTCCACTAACAGATACGCCCCTACATCGTCGGCGATCTTGCGGAAGAGATCGAAGCGGATGGTGCGCGGGTAGGCGCTTGCCCCGGCGAGGATCATGCGCGGCCTCTCCCGGCGCGCTATCTCGCGGACCTCGTTGTGGTCTATGTAGCCGTCCTCTCCCACGCCGTAGTGTACGAAGCGGTAAGTTCTGCCGCTGAAGTTGAGCTTCATGCCGTGCGTCAGGTGTCCGCCGTGGGCGAGGTCCATCGAAAGTACCTTGTCTCCCGGTTCGAGCAGCGTCGCGTAGGCTGCCTCGTTGGCCTGGCTGCCGGAGTGGGGCTGCACGTTCACGTGCTCCGCGCCGAAAAGCTCCTTCGCCCTTTGGATGGCGAGTCTCTCCACCTTATCAACCTGCTCGCAGCCTCCGTAGTACCGCTTGCCGGGATAGCCCTCGGCGTACTTGTTCGTCAATACCGAGCCCTGCGCCGCGAGAACTGCTGGAGAAGCGAAGTTTTCGCTGGCGATAAGCTCTATCGTGGTGCGCTGGCGCTCTAGCTCTCCATCGAGCGCATCCTGGACTTCTTCGTCTACCTCGGTGTAAGGCCCGATCATACCTACAACCTCCGTTCGAGAGCTAATATAAAAGTGGAGTTGCCGCTTTTACGCGGTCTCCAGACCAGCAGCTATTCCTTTAGTGCTGGATCTGCAAATCCGGGAAAGTATATGCGCTCCAGGGAAGCGTCTCAAATACCCCTTATCCTTCTGTTGTGCTTCGTAGTTGCGCGAGCTTTTGTTCGTTCAACTCTTTGGTAGCCCGCAGGAGCTGTACTTTTCCGGCGGAGACATCTACTACGGCGGAAGCCTCGCCATTTCCGGGTTCCCCCTCTATCACGAGGTCTACTGCAGCCGCTACCCGCGGGTCTACCTCTTCGAGGGATCTGGGAGCGGGCTCGCCCGCGAGATTGGCGCTCGTAGCGTAAAGCGGCTCTCCATACGCGGCGAGGAGTTCCTGGATCGTCGGGTGATCCGGCACCCTCACCCCGATCGCCCTCTCACCCCGAGCGGGATCGAGCACAAGGGTCAGCGAACCCGGCCAATAGAGCTTTGCGAGCTTCCTGGCCAGCGGCGGAACCTCCCGGGCCAGGGCGAAGGCTTCTTCCGCCGAAGCGCAAAGCAAGGCTATGGGTTTGGCTGGATCCCGGCCCTTTATCTCCTGCACTCTACGTACTCCAGCTTCTGACGCGATCAGACCCACTACGGTCTCCGTGGGAACGAGTGCCACCTTCCCACGCCGCAGGGCTTCCACCGCCTCTGTTACAGGGACCTTTTTCACCTTGCTGCCTCCCACCTCAAAATGAGCGCCCGTGGCGCGCCGGTAAGGTCTTTCTGAACGCCGACCGGGATAAAGCCAGCGTGCCGCCCCAACTCAGCTACTACTCCGGCCTGTCCATCTCCGATTTCGAGCACTACGTCCGCTCCTCCTCTCAGAAGAGGCGGTAACTCCGCGAAGATGCGCCGGTAGAATACAAGCCCATCAGGGCCGCCGTCGAGCGCGGCACGCTGGTCCCAGTTGCGCACCTCGGGCGGCAGGTTGCTCAACTCGCCGCTTTTGATATACGGCGGATTGGAGACGAGCACCTCGACACCACCGCGCAGAAATTCCAGGTCGGCTCCCAGATCTGTCAGGCGAAAGTCAACCTCTACCCCCGCGCTCCCGGCGTTTCGATGGGCAGTTTCGATGGCAGCGGCAGAGTTGTCGGTAGCATAAACTTTGCAAAGCGGGCGCTCCTGGGCCACGGCTATTGCGATGGCTCCGGATCCCGTCCCCACATCCAACACCACGCCCTTTCCCCCCCGCCTGTCAACGCACTCCAACACAGCATCCACGACGCTTTCCGTGTCGGCTCGCGGTATCAAAGTTTCATCGTTTAGTTCAAGTTTAAGGTTTCTGAAATAGGCATAGCCGAGGATGCGCTGGACCGGTTCGCGGTGCAGGCGGCGTGATATCCACTCCTCATAACGCACCAGTCGCTCGCCGGTGAGCGGCTCGCTGTGTAGCGGTATCTCTCCGCGTCCGATCCCAAGTAGTTCTGAAAGCAGTATCTCTGCAGCGGCGGAAGGTTCGGGCACGCCTGCCCGCCCTAGCCTTTCCGTAGCGTCCAGTATCGCTTGTCGAATGCTCTTGGAGGTGGTCTGCACCTTTTTCTAGTTGGGAGTCTTGGCTGCTTCGGCGGCGAGCCTCTCGGCGCGTTCTTTGGCGGCCAGTGCGCGGGTAAACTCTTCGAGATCACCGCCCAGGACAGTTTCAAGGTTGTGAGAGGTAAGGTTGACGCGGTGGTCGGTGATGCGGCCCTGGGGAAAGTTGTATGTGCGGACCTTGGCCGAACGCTCACCCGTTCCAACCTGGGCCTGACGCATCGCACCCTCCCGCTCCCGTTGCTCGCGAAGCTCGCGCTCTAGCAGGCGCGATCTCAAAATCCTGAGCGCCTGCTCCTTGTTCTGGAGCTGGCTCTTCTCGTTCTGGCAGGTAACGACGAGCCCGGTGGGCTTGTGCGTGATCCTGACCGCAGAGTCCGTCGTGTTGACGCTCTGCCCCCCCGGCCCACTCGAGCGGTAAACATCTACTTCAAGTTCATTCGGGTTTATCTCTATCTCAACCTCTTCCGCTTCGGGAAGGACGGCTACGGTTGCGGTAGAAGTGTGGATACGTCCCTGGCTCTCGGTCTTGGGCACGCGCTGGACCCGGTGGGTCCCTCCCTCGTGCTTGAAGATGGAGTAGGCTCGATCTCCGCTGATCTCAAGCGCAATCTCTTTGTATCCGCCAACCTCGGCGGGGCTCGAAGAGAGAACCCGGTGTTTGAAGCTCAGCCGGTCGGCGTACCGGGCGTACATCTCGTACAGCTCTCCGGCAAAGAGCGCCGCCTCATCGCCGCCGGTTCCCGCCCTTATCTCCAGGATCACATCCTTATCGTCGTTCGGGTCCCGCACGATCAGCTCGGCCCGGATATCCTCCGCAAGCTCCTCGGCCCTCTCCTCGGCTGCCTGGGCCTCCTCGGCGAAGAACTCCCGTTCTTCCGCCGACTCGGCAACACGAATCAACTCCCGCGCCTCTTGGCCCTCACGAAGGGCGTTCAGCATGCCCTCGCAAAGATCAGCGCCGCGCTTCAGGCGGGCGTGCTCCTTCGCAACTTCGGCGTAGCGGCGCTGGTCAGAGTAGATGTTCGGGTCCGAAAGCTCGTCCGTGAGAGCCCTGTAACGCCCGAGCGTCTCTTCCGCGAGTTTTATGATCTGATCGTCCAAACCTATATCACCAGCTTGTTTGTAGCCTCATCCTGCTTCACTTTCGCTTCATCCTCCATCACGAGCACCTTCTTCAACGAAGCCATCGCCACCTCGACCATGTCGTCCGATGGCTCCCGCGTCGTCAGCTTCTGAAGCTGGAGTCCCGGCCACACCAGAACCTTTACCACAGGATTAGAGTAGTGTCGGGCGCTCCACATGATGAACTCGAAAGCGAGTCCCGCGACGATCGGGATGACTACGATCCGGCTGACCACCATCAGGGCCCAACCCTTGACGCCGAGCAAGGAGAAGATGAGGATACTCAGTACCAGCACGTAGAGGATAAAGCTCGTCCCGCATCGGACGTGGCTCGTGTCGAGGTCGCGGGCGTTTTTTGGTACCAGTTCCTGCCCTCGTTCGTAGACTTTGATCGCCTTGTGTTCGGCACCGTGGTAAGCGAAGAAACGCTTTATATCCTTGCTCACGGCAGTAATACCGATCAAGTATGCCAGGAAGATCGCGATCCGGATCACACCCTCGATCAGGTTAAAGAGAACGGTATTCTCTATCTTGCCACCGAACAACACTCCGATGCCCTTCGTCCCCAGAACGGGCGCCGCGAGGAACAGCACAACCGCGAGCACGAGGCCGAAGAATATGGTTAGCGCGATCTCCTTCTTGGAGAGCTCCTCCTCTTCACCCAGTGCGATGTTCGTTGAGAGCGTCAGCGCCCTCATACCCAGCACGAGGGTTTCGGCGAGCGAGACGAAGCCCCGGATGACCGGGAGCCGCAAGAGCCAGCTCTTTTTCGTCACGGAGCGAAAAGGCTCCGCGGTGATGTTCACCTCGCCGCTCGGCGCCCTGACCGCCATCCCCCAGAAATTCGGGGAGCGCATCAAGACACCCTCCATAACCGCCTGCCCGCCGACCCTCATGGTTATTCTCTACCTACTTCTTCTGGCGGGAGAGCCTGTCCTGGAAACGCTGCACCCTGCCGCCGGAGTCGACGATGCGCTGCTTGCCCGTGTAGAACGGATGGCACGCCGAGCAAACGTCCACGGTAATGGACCCACCGGCCGTCGAGCGCGTCTCGAACTCGTTGCCGCAGGTACACCGCACCAGCGTCGTGGTGTACTCCGGGTGTATTCCAGCCTTCATTTCAAACCTCCATTTTCTAAAATTAATTCAGAGCTTAGTTTAATACCTTTGTCCAGGGAGCACGAAGGGCGGCCCATAATCCGGGCAGGCCGCCCTTTCCAAAACTTTGCTAACCCCGGACGCGCTGCAGTTCGCGCAGGAACTCCGCGTTGGTGCGGGTCTCTTTGAGCTTCTGTATGAGAAGCTCTATCTTCTGGCTGGTATCCAGGGCGTTCAGGATGCTGCGGACCTGCCAGACCCTCTGGGCCTCGGCAGCCTCCATGAGGAGTTCCTCCTTGCGGGTGCCGGAATCCTCGATGTTGATCGCCGGGTAGATGCGCTTGTTCGCCAGCTTCCGCTCCAGGTGAAGCTCCATGTTGCCGGTGCCCTTGAATTCCTCGTAGATGACCTCTTCCATGCGGCTCCCGGTCTCAACCAGCGCGCTCGCCAAGATCGTGAGCGATCCACCATTCTCGATATTGCGCGCAGCACCAAAGAACTTCTTCGGCGGGTAGAGCGCCGCCGAGTCAACACCGCCGGAGAGGATGCGCCCGGAAGCAGGGGCCGCGAGGTTGTACGCGCGGGCGAGGCGCGTGATCGAGTCCAGAAGAACCACCACGTCCTCGCCTTCCTCGACGAGCCTCTTGACGCGCTCCAGCACCAACTCGGAGACGGCGATGTGGTTCTCGGGCGGCTGGTCGAAGGTCGAGGCGACGACCTCGGCCTCCGGGACGCTCCGCTTCCAGTCGGTAGCCTCCTCCGGCCGCTCGTCGGCCAGGAGTACAAGCACCTTCACGTCGGGATAATTGGCGACGATGGACTGCGCTATCTGCTTGAGGATCGTGGTCTTCCCCGCCTTCGGCGGCGAGACGATCATCCCGCGCTGTCCCTTGCCGATGGGCGCCACGAGGTCTATTACCCTGGGCGCTATGTCGTTCGGCTTCCACTCCAGGCGGAGCCGCTCCATCGGATAGAGCGGTGTGAGATCGTCGAAGTTCGGGCGCTGACGTCCCTTGCGAGGTTCTTTGCCATTTATGGACTCGATGCGGACCACGGCCGGATACTTCTCGCCATCGCGGGCCGGTCGGATCTGACCGACGATGTAATCTCCCCGCCGCAGATTGAACCGCTTTATCTGGGAAGTCGAAACGTAGATGTCGTTCTTGCTCTGGCTGTACCCGTTCGTCCTCAGGAATCCGAACCCATCAGGCAGCACATCGAGGATGCCGCTCTGCCTGAGCCCTTCTTCCTTCTCCTCCTGGCGCTGGGGAGCAGGCCTTTCCTGACGCTGGCGCTGTTCGGGCCTCGGCTTCTGCTCGGCCCGGCGCTCCTCGACCTCTTTCGGCTCCTCCACAACAGCCGTATCCGCCTCACCGAAGGCGTCCGTGGGAGTTTGTATCGTCCCATCCGCTTCAGCCTCCTTGGCAGGTGCGGTTTCGACCGCGCCGTTAATGCCATTATTTTCCGTGGACATCGCCGTAGTTGCGTCACCCTCTTCCGATCTCCGCCGGTCGGCGCCGTTGGCCTGCTCGGTGGCTACCTTGTAGATCAGAGCAGCCAAATCGGATTTGCGATACTTGCGGTATTTCTCGATGCCTAGCTGTGAAGCGATCTGGTGCAGATCGCTCAGGCGTTTGCGTTCAAGGGTAGTTATGTCTGTCATGCTGATCTACCTCTCTTGTTTTCTACGGTTTTAGAGAAAGTGCTTGTCATAGTGCGTCGTCTAAAGCTTGAACCCTTGCAGCCGGACTTCCGAGTCCAGAGCGTGGGTAGTGTCCATAAATCTTACCATACGGGGCCTGGTAGACATCACCACGGTGTGCGTCCGCGCCCCACCACGGAAGTACCGCACCCCATTCAGGGTGTCTCCCGGCGTGATCCCGGTCGCCGCGAAAACAACCTCATCACTGCGGATCAAATCGTCCAGCGTGAGCTTGCGCTCGGGATCATCGAGACCGAACTCCCGGAGCTTTTCCACCTGCGAGCGAAGCGTGGGCCACATCTTGGCCTGCATCTCACCCCCCAGACATTTTATAGCCGCTGCCGCCAGGATACCCTCCGGCGCCCCTCCTATCCCGATCACGGCGTCAAGCTCCGCCCCGCGCAACCCCACGGAGATCGCTGGCGTCAGGTCTCCCTCGGGGCGGATCTGGATGCGGGTCCCGCACTTTCGTATCTCCTCTATAAGATCCTCGTGGCGCTCCCGGTCCAGAACCGCAACCGTTATCTCCGACGGGCGGCGGTTCATAGCATCCGCTATGGCCTCTATGTTCTCCGAAACCGGAGCGTCTATGTCTATCCGTCCTCTCGCGCGCGGACCGACGATGAGCTTGCGCATGTACATGTCCGGCGTTCTCAACATCGTCCCTCGCGGTGAGGCCGCCAGGGCTGATATCGAACCTTCAAGACCCTTGATCAGGAGCGTAAGCCCCTCGACCGGCTCGACCGCCAGGTCTACCTCTTCTTCTCCACTGCCGAGCACCTCCCCGACACCGAGGAGGCCCGGCCGGGCCTGCAGGGATCTCACCCTCCCCTTCTCGTCGAGCCGCTCTTCCCGAAGTATCGCCACACGTGCGGAGATGGAAACCCTCTCGAGCTCCTCGCGAAACGTCTCGATGGCGAGCGTGTACGCCCTCTGCGGTGCACCAGATCCTTCCAGATGTGCCACCTGCAGCGCCACCTGCTCGGTTACACTGGCAAACTCGATGGCCCTCGCCATGTCCGCTGAATGGGACTCGGCTGTGCTAATAGAAGATCACCCAACCTCCTGCACCCACCACAAGCCCGCCAGTAACGAGCCTGCCTCCTTGCGGGTGTCTTACCAGAATAGTTCGATACGGCTCCCGCAGCTTAGAACCGGGGATCTACGCCTCGACATCGTAATTATACACTAAACGGACCACTTAACTATTCGCGCCGCGCACAAATTCTCCCGCTATCTTCCGGGCGAGCGTAAGCAGGGCCTCATCAACTCCGTCCCCGCAGGGGTCGTTGTCGCAGTAGAAAACGGGCTTTCCTTCCTCCACTCCCCGTCGGGTAACCACATCCACCGCAGCGGCTTTGATCTCCGTGAGGTACGCTTCCGCCTCTACCGTCTTTTCGAGGTCCGACGCCAGACGCCGCCGGTCGGAGAGGTTTCCCGAGGCCGCCACGACTTCGCAGCCGTAATTTTCCTCCAGATAACCCGAGAGCTTGCCGAGCATGGCCCGAGGCGCGGTCGAGACGTAGGCGAGTCGCATCCCGCCAATGTCTCCCACGGGACGGGGGCGGAAGACCACCGGCATGACCTCCATCTCCGGCTTTACATCGTGTACGGCTCCGATCACGCGTCGCACCTTTTCCTCGTTGGCCATCGGCTCCTCGCTCATCGTCAGGAGCAACAGGTCGGATACGAGCAGCCTGTATGCACCGAGGTATCCCGCAATGTACTCCGGGTCCTGGTGCGCCCCTGCGACGAGCACCCGCCCCCCGACCCGGACCGGCGGAACCACAGCCCCCGAACCATCGAAGACCGTGAACCCGGTGTCGAGGCCGTTGGCAATCCTCGCGCCTTCGAGCACGTTGGAGACGAAAGGTTCCCCGGCGAGCCCGCCACCGCAACGCCTGCACCCCACGGTCGTAACCCGGCTCAGGGCCGCGGTCTCGTAGTAGTCGCTCGCCGCGTGCGCTCCGCGCCGCAGGGCTTCGAGGAGATAGTCGCTTCCGACCTTCATCTTGTGGCCTTCTATTACCTCCGGCTCTGGCGGACCTCCCCGGCCCATCGAGACGACCCCCGGCGCGAAACCCTCCCGCGAGAGCAGCCGCGCCAGATACCCCGATACCGCTGTCTTTCCTACCCGTTTTCCGGTCCCGATGACGGCGAGCGAAGGTTTCTCCGAAACCTCATGAAAATTCGGGGCCCTGAGCTCGAAGTCGCTTCCCACGTACCGCGCTCCGACAGCGAGGCTCAAGGAGGCTATCCTCATCCTGTCCCGGTAGCCCACGACCGGTTCATCCGAGAGGTCTACCACGACCTCCACCGGGTAATTCGCGAGCGCCCTCTTCACCGCCGCTTCAGGACTCTCGCCCGTAACCAGCGGAATGCCGTAGTCGGTCCCTTCTTTGAGTTTCTCGGTACCGCCCAGGAAGGCGGCGGCCACTCCTACCGCTCCCAGAGACTCGCCCACACGCTCCATCGCGTCGAGGACCACGGGCGGGTAGTGCTCGCCATCTATCAAGAAAAGCGCCCGCAAAAGGCGTCCTTACTACTCGCTCGTAACGGGGATCTCGGAGTCTACGATCCTGTCTTCGCGGCGCCAGTAGGCGTGGGTTCTGGGGTCGAAGTCCACCGTCAGCTCCCGTTCCTTGAACGGGTACTTGCGGAACACCCTCACCCTCCCGTCCTCGATCTCGACGATGTTGTAGCAGGGGCGCGTGTTGCCCCGCAAGCGGGTCGTCGAGGCCGTTCCCGCGTTCACGATAAACATGTTTTCGAGCTTCCACGAATACGGTACGTGCTTGTGCCCGGAGAGCACCAGGTCCACTCCCACCTCATCGAGAAGCTCCAGGATGTCTCCTGCGTCGAAGATGATGTTTCTCTCCCGGCCAGTGCCAGGGATCGGAAGCAGGTGGTGGTGAACGACGAATATCTTGAGCTTGTCACCCGCGCCGGAGAAAGACCGGCGGATAAACTCGTAGTGTTCGCGCCCCACGCGCCCGTCGTTGAGGTCCGGCTCGGAGGAGTCAACCCCGACCATCACCGCCTCCTCGAAGTCCACTATCGAGTAACGCTCTCCAAACAGGCGCTCGAAATGGATGTAGCCAACGTTGCGCGAATCGTGGTTGCCGGGGATGACCATCATCCTCTCACACTGGAAGCGCCGGATGTATTCCGCCGCCCTCTCGAATTCTTGCCGGTAACCGGCGTCCGTGAGGTCTCCGGACACCACGACCGCCGTTGGATCCAGCTCGTTTATCTCCAGAATCGAACGCTCCAGAAGGTCCGGGATAAAGTAGGGGCTGCCGCAGTGGATATCGCTGATCTGACAGATAGTCAAACGGCTGTCTGCGCTCATTTTCTCCCAGTTACATTTACGATGGATACACGCAGTATAGCAGAGCGCGCGACCGACCCGACTACTGCTGCGGGGCGTCCTTCTGTGTGCCCACGTTGAGCTCGGCCTCTATCTGCTCCAGCGTCTTGCCCTTGGTCTCGGGTACGAGCGCCAGGACGAACAGGAAGGATATGACGCCCATCCCCGCGAACATCAGCATCGAGGATCCCTGCCCGAGCCCGGCGAGCATACTCGGGAAGGCCAAAGAGACGACGAAGTTCGAGGCCCAGTTACCCCAGGTCGCCACGCCTTCAGCGGGTCCGCGTACCCGCAGGGGGTAGATCTCGGGCAGCATCACCCAGACCGTCGGCCCCCAGGTGGCTGCGAAAGACGCTATATACGCGGCGAGACAGATGATCGTGATGATGCCTATCGTCCCACCCTTGATACCTACCGAGAGCGTGAGGAACCCGAGCACGGCGAGGCTCACGGTCATGCCGACGCTCCCTCCGAGAAGGAGCCTCTTGCGCCCTATCGTGTCCAGGGTCCTGATTGCTACGAAGGTAAAGAGCACGTTTACGACGCCTATCCCGACCTGCGCCAGGATAGACGAGGAGCTTCCGAAACCCAGCTTCGACAGCGTGGTCGGTGCGTAGTAGATGATCGTGTTGATCCCGACGAACTGCTGCAGGATAGCCAGCCCGAGGCCCACGATGAGGGCGGGTCGGATCCAGGCCTTCAGCAGCACCCCCCAGCCGACCTGCTCTCTCGAACGGCGCTCGGCCTCCTGGATCCCCTCTATCTCGTCCTCGATCTGCTCGTCGCGGTGGGTGCGGGCGAGGACCTGCCGGGCCCGATCGAGCTGGTTGTTGCTCACCAGCCAGCGTGGGGTCTCGGGCATGAAGTACATCCCGATGAAGAGCACCGCCGCAGGGATGACCGCGAGCCCGAACATCCAGCGCCAGGCCGCATACGGAGAGAGCAGGTAATCAACTATGTACGCAACCAGGATACCTATCGTGATCATGAGCTGGTTGAGCGAGGTGAGCCTGCCGCGCACGTCCGCCGGGGATATCTCCGCGATGTACATCGGTACTATCACCGAGGCGAGTCCAACCCCGATGCCGAGCACTATGCGGAAGAAGATCAGCACCCCAACACTCGGTGAGGCGGCGGCTCCGATCGCCCCGATCCCGAAGACGACGCCGGCCAGAAGCGTCAGCCTGCGCCGCCCCAGGCGGTCGGCCAGAGATCCACAGGTCAGCGCCCCGATCATGGCACCTATCAGGATCGCGCTGGTCACCAGCCCCTGCATGAACGAGTTGTGCTGTATCCCGAGATCCTTCTTCAAAAAGAGTAGCGCCCCGGAGATGACCCCAGTGTCATACCCGAACAGGAGACCGCCCAGGGCACAGATTACGGCAGCCGTGTAGACAAAACGTTTTCTGGACCTGTCGGGTGCAGACGCTTCTGACATAATCTTTCTCCACCTCCAGACGGCGGGTTTTTCAACGCGTTTGATTTTGTTTTACCCTTGAATGTTGGGTTTCAAAATCGAAGCCGAGAAGGCGTGAAGCGATTAACCCCTGCTCCCCGGCACCGCCTTGAACCTCCCTGCAGCCCGTGTAGGCTAACGCACTGTCCTGTTCATTCGTCCCTCAACGCCAGGGGCAGGGAGAACTACGTCCTTAGAAGAAGGAGGTGCGCAACATGACCGTTACGCTGCAGGCTCTGAGAAGACTCAGGCGTATGATCAAGGCCCAAAAGCAGCACGGGCGCGGCGCCCGGTAGCCCTACATCCGCTCCGGCGCGCTGACTCCCAGGAGATCCAGGCCGGATCGCAGCACCGTTTTGGTTGCCGCGCATAAGGCGAGCCGCCTCTGGCGCACCTTTTCGTCATCTACCAGCACCCGGTGCACGGTGTAGAACTGGTGAAAGCGGGTGGCGAGCGTTTCGAGGTACGTCGGTAGCGGATGCACCTCCCGGCGTGCGGCGGCGTTCCGCACGACCCGCGGGAAGTCCAGAAGCTCCAGAACCAGTATGCGTTCTTCTGGTGCGATATCTCCATCAGGAGCCTCTTTTATGCCGCTTTCATCCAGTTCCGCCCGGCGGAAGATGCTCGCGATGCGGGCGTGGGCGTACTGCACGTAGTAGACGGGGTTCTCATCGGACTGCTGGACCGCCAGGTCCAGGTCGAAGTTCATCTCGGTCCTGTGCGAGGAGCGCACGTAGAAGTAGCGCGCGGCGTCCTCTCCGACTTCGTCCAGAAGCTCATCAAGCGTAACGAAGTTTCCGGCGCGCTTGCTGACCTTGACCTGCTCGCCGCCGCGCACCAGCTTGACCAGCCGCACCAGCTCGACGTCGAAAAAGTCCTCCGGTATACCGAGCGCCACCAGCCCGGCGCGGATTCGCGGCGGGTAGCCCGCGTGGTCGGCACCCAGGATGTCCACGGCCGTTTTGAAACCCCGGCTCCGCTTGTTCAGATGGTAGGCGACGTCCGGCGCCATGTAGGTGTAGGTGCCGTCGCTCTTTACCAGCACGCGGTCCCTGTCGTCCCCGAATCTGGTCGAGGCGAGCCACAGGGCACCCTCGCTCTCGTAGGCGTATCCGCCCTCCCTCAGCTTCTGCAGGACGTCCTCGATCTCCCCCGACTCGTAAAGGCTTTTTTCATTGAAGTAGCCATCGAAGGCTACGCGGGATCGGGCGAGGGTCTTCTTGATGTCGTCCATGCACCAGCGGGTGGCGAAGGCGCTTATCTCCGGCAAAGCCTCCTCCGGGTCCATCTGCAGGAAGCGCTCTCCGTACTCCTCGGAGAGATCCCGCGCTATCTCTCCGGTGTACTCCCCCTTGTAGAGGGATTCCGGGTCGGAGACGGGCCACTCTCTGCCGTAGATCCCGGCGTATCGGGCGGCGACGGACTCGCCGAAGAGCCGGATCTGGTTTCCCCCATCGTTGAAGTAATACTCGCGGAAGACGTTTTTTCCCGAGGCCGCAAGCAGCCGGGCCAGCGAGTCGCCGTAGGCCGCCTGTCGTCCGTGTCCTACCGTCATCGGCCCCGTCGGATTGGCGCTCACGTACTCCAGGATGATCGGGTCCCCAGAAGGCTCCTCGCGCCCGTACCCTTCGCCCTGCTGGAGCAGGGATTCCACCTCACTCCAGAGAGCCGCCGGGCGGAGCCAGAAGTTCACGAACCCCGGACCCGCAACCTCGGTCTTCTCCACGAAGGGGGCGTCGAAGGCATCCGCCACGCCTCCGGCGACCTCGCGCGGGTTGCGTCTGAATACTCTAGCGTTCGCCAGCGCCACGTTCGTCGCGAAATCACCGTGTCTGGGGTCGTTAGGACGCTCGACGTGAATGCCGTCGAGTTCTACCCCGTAAGCCTCGCGCACCGCCTCCCGCACGGCCCGGGCCAGGCGCTCTTCGAGGCTCACTCTTCGCCCTTCCCGAGAAGCTCATCCATCAATCTCCGGTTCTCCTCCGCCGCGCGTCTGGTCTCCATCTTATCCAGCTCGAACCTCGCCTCAAAGACATCTCCAGGGGCGGCTTCCTGTGGCAGAAGCTCCCGCGGCACATCGAACGTTCGCCCGCCCCGCGGGTACAGGGTCAAAACCGCCCAGCCGCTGTCCTCGAACCTGTCTAATTGAACGCGCATATATGTAATTCTAGCAGTCAGGCTTTAGCAATCAGCCGTCAGCACTTCAGTTCGTCGGATCTTCACTCCGCTCTCACTCTGTCCTGCTGACGGCTGAGGAGTTGCCGGAGGCAGCGTGCTGATGGCTGATTGCCACGAAGCTACCAGTGATACTTCTCTTTACGCTCTATCTTGACCGCTCTGAACAGTTGCTCCAGCAGCACGACCCTCGCCAGAGCATGGGGCAGTGTGACCTTACCGAAGGAGAGTCGGAAGTCGGCTTTGTCGAGCACTTCTGAAGCCAATCCAAGCGGCCCGCCTACGACGAATGCGATGTGACTGTGGCCGGAGACGCCCAGGGTCTCCAGCTTCTGCGCCAGCTCCTCGGAGGAGAGCTGCTTTCCCCGCTCCCGATCCAGGGCTACCGTGTACGCCCCCTGCGGAATACGCTTCAAGATACGACCGGCTTCCGTGTGCAGCACTTCCTGTGGCGAGCGCCGGTTCATGTCTTCTTCAAGGACTTCTATGATCTCGACGGGGAAGTAGTGGCGGAGTCTTTCGAGGTAATCTTCGCAGCCATCTGCGGCCCAACCTTTGAGCCTGCCGACCGTGACGATGGTAGCGCGCCGGATCACTCGACTTCGAAGAGCTGGCCTCCGCCACCCGCGTAGCGGTACGCGTACTCCGGGGTTTCGAGCGGTCTTCCGACCTCGACCCAGGGCGTGGGATGCCTGCGCAGCGCCGCCCGCACCCGGATGCCGTCGTATCCCGTCTCTCGCAGTGCCTGCTTCACCGTGCCGCACGCCCTCATCGGAGAGTTGTTCGTCTCCGAGAGGTGTGCGAGCACCAGATCTTTCAGCCCATGCGGAGCCAGGGCGCACGCGGCTTCGGTGGCCTGCCGGTTCGAGAGGTGTCCGCTGGCGGAAAGGATCCTGCGCTTCAGATCCGCCGAGTACGGTCCCCGCCTGAGCCACGCCGGGTCATGGTTGGCCTCTAGCACCAGCGCCTCGGCTCCGCGCATCCAGTCCAGAACCTCCGGCGTAACCTCTCCCAGATCCGTCGCCAGCACCACTTCCCGCACTCCATCGGAGAGGCGCAGCCCGCAGGTTGGGGTGTCGTGCGGAACCCCGAAGAACGTGGCCGCAAACCCGCAGACCTCGAAAGTCTCCCCCGCCTCTACCGTAACCGCCTCGGGACGGTCCCAGATACCCGGAGCCGCGTAGACCCGAACGCCGCACTCTCGCACCAGAGAACGAATGCCGGAGGCATGGTCTCCATGCCCGTGGGTCAGAAGTACAGCCCCCACATCATCCAGGCTCCGGCCCACCTTAGCCAGAAGCCGCTGGACACGCTTGCGGGAAAATCCGGCGTCCACGAGCAGCCCGCATTCATCCGATTCCACGTATGTCGCGTTGCCCGAGCTACCGCTCGAAAGGACACTCAGTTGCAAGCTCGGTTTGTCCTCCATCGGAAACGTTTATTGGGAGGATCATAGCACGCCCGTACCCAACTCACGCTACTGTTTTCAGATGTCCTTTTTGACCAGTTTTCCCTGCACTACGATTCGCCTGGTGTAGTTCGGCAGCGTGCAGGTCTGCAGAGACACCAGAGATTTACCGGGAACGGGGTTCATCACCTGGACGTTGTCGGGGTTGACCCTTTTCTGATCCACCACCCGGTAGAAATACTTGCCGCCCGCAGAGTCTTCGAGGATGATCTCATCTCCCGACGCAAGCTCGGGGAGATGGTAGAAGAGGTAGAGCGACCCGGTATTCGGATAGCCCAACCGATGCCCTGCAATATAGACGTTCGCTCCTTTTTGCCAGGGGAACCCCGTTGCAGGAATATGTACCGCCGACTCGTCGAGCTTGCCGGGATCGGTGGAGTTGTAGACGGGCACGCCGTTGATTCCCAGCCTGGGGATGGTCAGGTAGAGGGTCTTGTCGTCAGGCCCGCCAGGGTCGCGCCCGAAGTTGAACGGCGCAACCGCCGGTATCGCTCCGGCTGAGGTGCCGGTGCTGATCATCTTCCGCGAAGAGTCCGCCGAGCCCTTTTTGTCCCATTTCTCGAACCTGGGCGGCTTTTTGGATAGCCCTCTCTTCGAGAGCACCTCCTTCGGAAGCACCGCCTTGACTTTTACGCCACCGTGGACGGTTTTCTCCGACCCAGCTTTGTTGCCACCTTTACGGGCTGAAGAGGGCTTCCCAGAACCCGGCTTCGAGGTTTTCGCGATTTTCGTGTGGCCCTTGTCGCTGTCACGCTGCGACCGGGCAACCTTCGAGGGATTATCGTGCTCCGTACTTTTTTGCGCGACCGGCGTTCCGGTGCTGCACGAAGAGACCACCGCCGCAACGGAGAAAAGCAGGGCAGCTACAGCCACCCTGCCTCCGAACGAAAAACGTCGCTTCAAGACGCGTCCTTCACTTACCAGTGTCTGTGCCTACAGGTGGGCGTCGCGGAATTTCTCCCGTGGCGAGGCCTCAGGGGACATTCCGCCCGTCTCCATCGTCGAGGCCATCCCCAGGAATGGCGCGACCGCGGCCAGTACCTGCTGCTTGGTCAGCGCTTTCGGGAAGGCTTCGAGGGTCGAGGCGGCGTCGCCGAGCAGGTTGTTGACGGCGACCACGTGCTCGTCCTCCACACCGACGATACTGCCCGCGGCGGCGAGGATGTCTTTGCTCTGGATCATTGGGGCCTGGCCCAGGTAGGCGCCGACGCCCACCGGCTCAAAGGTAGCCGCCAGCTTCAAGACGGAGCTCTGGCTGGAAAAGGCGCCCGAAGGGAAGGTGAACTGCGGTTTTTTGACCGGAGTTGCCCCCACGCTCTTCAGTAGTTTGGTTATGGCCTGCACGTGCGCGTTCTCGTGGTCGCGCAGGGCGGTAACAACCTTCAGGGCATCCCCGGAGAGCACGCCGGCATCAACCGCCTTCGTGTAGAACGTGGCCTCCAGGTACTCCAGAGTCAGGGCGAAGTTGGCGATAGCCACGTCTCCGCTGCCGCTCTGGGCAAAAGCCTTCGGCGCGAAGGCGGTCGAGGCAACCGCGGCACCCGCTCCGGCTACAGCCATAGACTTGAGAAAGTCTCTCCGGCTCCGGGGCCGAGTGAACTCCTCCGTGCCCGCTACGTTGATCTGCTGGTCGTCCATGAGTTAGCTATCTCCTCCCTTAACCGGTGATCCCGAACTGCTTGACCCGGCCCTGCACCGTCTGCAAGGCCAGGGGCTTCTCGAAGGCCACGTTGTTCGGCGGCATAACGCCCTGCAGGATCTTGATCGCATTCCAGTGCCGACACTCGGCGCTGTGGATCGAGAGTGCAGCAGCGAGGATGTCCTTGCTCTGCAACGCCGGAGCCGCCCCCTGGTAAGCCCCTATTCCCGTAGGCTCGAAGGTCGCCGCCAGTTTCAGGAACGCGCTCGTGCTGCCGAACGTTCCGCTCGGGAACGTAAAGCTGGGCGTCGTCGGGACCGAGGCACCCAGCTTCCGCAGGGTCGAAGCCAGCGCCTGCGCGTGGGCCATCTCGTTGTCGCGGATATCGGTTATGAACGTGAGGGCGGTGCCACCGAAGATTCCGGCCTTGACTCCCTGGTCGTAGAAGGTTCCCTCCAACTCCTCCAAAAGGTAGGCAAACGAGAGGATCTTCACGTCACCGAGACCTTCGTAGCTCTTGTACTCCTGGGCGTGCGCCTGGCGAACCGCGACGTCGAACCCGCCGATCCCGGCAGCCGAGAACGCCGCTCCGACCATTGCAGCGGTCTTCAGGAACTTACGCCGCGAGATCTCCCGGTCCGTCCCGACTGAACCTGCACGGCTCTCTACTTCACTCATCAACTATGCTCCTTTCCTTCGCTTTCAAGCTAGGTAGCATTTAAAGCGTTTCTACGGATCACCCCTGGGCTCAGATCACTCCTCCTTACAAGCTTTCTAATTTTTTTGAAAGTTTGCTACTCTCAGGCCGCAGAAGACGGCGGCGCTGACCGTCAGCCCTCCGTAGGGTGCGATCCTGCTTTTGATCCGGGCACGATGAACGGTGGAAAAGAAGCGAGCAGGCACCGCAGCACCACCGAAGAAGGCGGTAAACGTTCGGGATCGCTGCACACGGTTCATCCGGCCCGGACGGCGCAATTTCCAACGCCGGTGATCCGGAACGAGGAAATCTAGCGTAGAATGAAGCGTGGCAGATCGTGGACAGAAATACCTGCTCCTGGCGGATGAGGATTTGATCTCCCTCGCGGGTACGGGAGACGCCGAAGCTTTTGCTACCCTCTATGACCGTCACAGCCGGGCTGCCTACTCTTTAGCCTACCGGATGATGGGCGACCGGCAGGCGGCAGAAGATCTCATCCAGGAATCTTTCCTCAAAGCCTGGCGCTCAGCCAGAAGCTACCGCGCCGAGCGGGGGAGCGTAAGGACCTGGGTGCTCTCCATCGTCCACAACCGGGGCGTAGACCTGCTCCGCGCCACCGCGAGCCGCCGCAGAACCCAGGACAGGGTCGAAGCCGAGTCCACCGGAAAGCAGCAGAGCGAAGCCTTCTCCGAAACCTGGCACAACTCGCAGAAGGAGCAGGTGCGCGAGGCCCTGAGTACGCTGCCGCCGGAGCAGCTAAAGGTCCTGGAGCTGGCATACTTCTCGGGCTACACCCACACCGAGATAGCCGGGCTTCTGGGGCTACCGCTCGGTACGGTGAAAGGCAGGATGCGGCTGGGGCTAAAAAAGATGAAGGACTACTTTGATTCGAGAGGCATGACGGTGCCACGGTGAGCGATATGGACCACGAACGTTTCGAGGATCTCAAAGAAGCCTACGTCCTGAACGCGCTCTCCGAAGCGGAGCGGCGGGAGTTCGAGGAGTACCTGGCCCAACACCCCGAGCGCCAGGCGGAGATAGCCGAGTTGAGCGGCATCGCGGGCCTCCTCGCGCTCTCCCCCGCCGAGCACGATCCTCCGCAAGAGCTGCGCCGGAGCATTATGAACGCGGTGAGATCCGAAGCTCGAAGCCCACAGCCTCCGCGACGCTCCCTGGTAGAGTATCTGCGGGCGGTCATCGGGGTCAGAAGGCTGGCGCTGGGCACTGCCGTGATAGTTCTGGTGGGTTTGCTCTCCTGGAATGCGGTCTTGCAGCGAGAGATCCAGGATTTGCAAAATCGGAATAGCAACCTTCTGGGCCAGAACCAGAGCCTTCAGGGGCAGGTCGCGCACCTCAAAGCCTATAAGATGCAGACCGCCGGGATAGCCAAAGATGCCTCTGCGGAAGTAATTCGGACCAAGAATGGGCGTCTGATCGTGGCGGTGCAGAATCTCCCCCGGACACCCAGGAACAAGACCTACCAGCTCTGGACGATAAAGGACAACAAGCCCAGACCGGCGGGCCTCTTCGAGCCGAGCGGGAACGTCGTTGCAGCCCCCGTGAAGAACTTCGTGAGCGGGACTGAGGTCGTGGCGGTTACGGTTGAGCCGGCCAAGGGCTCGCGCAAACCTACCACCAAGCCCATCCTCACAGCCAAACTCCGGACAACAAAGGGATGATCCCCGTTTACCCTCCCCAATAATGGGTAGAAATTGGGCAAGGGAAGCAAATGAAGGAGGTCCTATGTCAGTCGCTCGTGTAACGGAAATCAGCGCCATCTCCCCAGACAGCTTCGAGGGCGCCGTCAAGGAAGGGATCAACCGCGCGACGAGCACGCTTCGAAACGTCGAGAGCGCGTGGATCAAGGACATGAACGTGATGATCGAGAACGGCAACATCACCGGCTACAAGGTGAACATGGAGGTAACCTTCGTCCTGGAAGATAGCCAATAGGTTCTCCGATTGAAAGCAACCCACGAGTTTCGCGCCCCGGCTTTCTACCGGTGCGTTTTTCTAATTGGTGGCTGGATCAGGGACCCGTCCCGCATGATCGGGTTACACACGGTGAGACATGGGTAGGTTCTCTCTGAGAGCGGAGAGACAAGGAGGCTTTGTGCCACGCATCCAACCCGTAGAGCCGGAGAACGCTCCTCAGGAATCTCAGCCTCTCATCGAGCAGGGTGAGAAAGCGGCGGGGAAGGTTCTCAACTTCTACAAGCAGATGTCAGTCTCCCCCAGGTCGTTCAAGGGGTACATGGACTTGAGCGCGACGCTGCAGGGCGGCGCTCTGGACCGCAAGGTCCAGGAGTCTATCGCCGTTGCGGTCTCGGACTACAACGGCTGCGTCTACTGACTCTCGGTCCACTCCGCAGTTGCGGAGCAGGTAGGGCTCAGCGCCGAGGAGCGCGCTCGCGCCCAGCGTTTCGAGTCCGAGGACCCCAGGCGTGCCGCGGCGCTGCGATTCGTCCGCGAGATAGTCGAGAACCGTGGCAACGCCTCTTCAGAGGCGCTCGATGGCCTAAGGCACGCCGGATACAGCGATGAGGAGATCATGGAGATGATCGCCAACGTCGCGCTCACCACGTTCTCCAACTACACCAACGACGTGATAGAGACCGAGTTGGACGTACCCGCCGTGGAGCGAGTACACGGCGGGTAGCTCGTGCCGCAAGCCCTGGGCTTCGACATCTACGGCACGCTTGTTGACCCGCTACGGATGAACGAGCGTCTGCGCCCCCTCGCCGGGGAGCGCGCAGACAGGTTCAGCGAACTCTGGCGGGAGAAGCAGATCGAGTACACCTTCAGGCGCGGACTTATGCGCTCTTACGCTGACTTCGGCGTCTGCACCCGCCAGGCGCTGGCGTTCGCCGCGCGAGCTGTAGGCGTGCAGCTCTCCGAGGAAAATGAGCAACGTCTCATCGAGGAGTACCAGAACCTCCCTCCCTTCCCGGACGTCGCGCCGGGGATGGAGGCGCTGCGCTCGCAGGGGCACGCGATGGTTGCATTCTCCAACGGCGTCGAGGCGACCGCGCGTACCCTGCTACAGCGAGCCGGCGTGCTCTCCTACCTCGATGATGTGGTAAGCGTTGATGACGTAAAGACCTTCAAGCCCGACCCGGAGGTCTACCGCTATCTGGCACGCAGGCTGCAGCGTCCGGTGGACGAGGTGTGGCTTATCTCCAGCAACCCGTTCGACGTGATCGGGGCAAAAGCAGCTGGGCTCAAGGCGGCGTGGGTCAGGCGCAAGCCCGAGGCGGTCTTCGATCCCTGGGGGATCGAGCCAGACATGGTGGTCCCGGATATCGAGGAGTTGGCCAGAAAACTATAAGATTCCGCGACTCTTCGCGCAACAACGCCGCCGCACTGATCTACACACTACACCCGCCTTCTGTTCCCGTAGACCAGGACGTGCAACTGGGGCAGCACGGTCGCCTCGTTCCAGCCGTCGGCGAGCACCCTATCCGATAACCAGGCGTATTTCCCCAGAAGGCGCGCTGTATCAGTTTCTTCGCTGGAGAGGTCGTCGTTCCCAACCTGCAGATACATCGGGACGTTCGGGAACCGCGCGGCGACGTCACGTGCGTAGGCGTAGTCTTTCTCATCGAAGACGACCACCTTGAAAACGGTTTCGGTGCTCTCGCCACCCGACCCGACGCAGCGCCCGAGCTTCTCCCAGTCGGTTTTCATTCCAGAGCTCGGCGGTTTCGGTGAGATGGTGAGATAGCTGAGGTCGCGGAACCAGTCTCTGGCGATGGTTCCCTGGGTTTCGATGGCGAAGGAATATCCCGCCTCGCGTCCGAGCCGTATCAGCTCCCCAAGCGGCTGCAAAGCCGGGTTCCCGCCCGAAAGCGTGATGAGGATCGGCTTCCTGGATAGCTCCCTGACTTCGGCGAAGACCTCCCCCGCACTCATCCTGCGCCACTCCTTGTGATACTCCGGCAAAACGGCGAACTTGGAGTCGCAGTTTCGGGAGAGTATTCCGTCTGAGAGGTAGGTTCCCAGCGTCGTCTCGATAGAGGTTATCTCGGCGGTACCGGCGTACTCCACATCCTCAACCACAGCGTAAGAGCTATGACCGCCCAAAGCGAGGAAGACTGGCTCGACCTTGCGCCGTACCGCTGGCCGGCTCTCCAGGAAGAGCTTGCGGAAGGTGTCGCGCCCGCCGCGCACGCGAAGAGATCTCTCCTCTTCCACGAAGTCCAGACCGAGAGCTTCCAGACACCGGACTATACGTTGGCGCTGGCGCGGTTTATGCTGGGAGATCCGCACGTAAGAGCCATCCGTAGATCCCTCGGTGTCGTAAATTCCGGAGAAGTAGCCTCGCCAGAACGAGAGTGAGCCGTCCACGGCGATAAGCTCCTCCAGTTCGCGCACGAGCCGATCTGTAGAGAGACGAAGGCAAGGGATGTGTTGCGCTTCGGCCCAGTAGCCGCCGGAGAGGTGGCGTCCGGGCATCAGGCTGAACCCAAGCGAGCGGGCGTACTCGTCGAAGCGCGCAAGAACCTCGGTATCCCTGGTAGCTATGGAAAACCTGCGATACCTGCTCTTGAATGTTCGGAAAGAACCGTCGCCATCCGCCGCTCCCGCCAGATAGCCGACACGGAAATCGCGATCCTCCGGCTGTTTATCGTAGGGTGCGAACGCCTTGATCCGGTCTCCGGCAGCCAGATCCATCGCCGCTTTCATCCTTCCGCCGATACGCTGACCATAGAGGACAAAGCGATGATCGGGTGTAACCCGTAGCTCCCGGCCGTCCTCGAACCGAACCAGCACGATATCAACATCGGGCGTCCGTATGGAAGCGGTTACCCTCCCGGCACGGTACGGGCCGCGCACCACCTCGACGGGATTGCCCTTGCCGCGCTGCTGGCCCAGCACCTCATCGCCGGCACGTATCTCTCCCGCCGGGACCTCGCGCAAATCAGCGAGCATAATTGGCGTATTGCAAGTTACCGACCATGAGCAACGGTAATCACAACCGCCGGTGCGGACGAATACCGTGGGCTTTCCGATGACGGCTCCCTCGCCCTGGATCACGGGGCCGTAGATCTCCGATATCTGGATCTTCTCGCTCAAGGCCGGTACTCGGCCCAGGTTCTGGGCGTCTCGCTGACGCGCACGGCGGCCACCTCGGGCCACAAGCCGCGCGCAAACTCGTACAGAAAGCGGGCGATGTTCTCCGCGCTGGTGGGACCGTCCATCACATCGTTGAGGTGCTGGTGGTCGAGCTTCTCGTCTATGAAGCTCTTGAGCGGCTCCAGATCTCCATAGTCCTTGACGAAACCGTCCGCGTTCAGCTCGGAGCTTTCGAGCACCACTTCGACCACATAGTTATGTCCATGCAGCCTGGCGCAAGGATGCTCTTCGGGTAGATGGTCGAGTATGTGGCTTGCCGAAAACGAGAACTGCTTGGAGATGGTGTACATGCCTAACCTCTGGTCTCCGCTTTCTGGCGGTCCCGGTAGACGGTCGGGTCAGGAACACCCGCTATCTCGAAGGCTTCCTTCCTCTCGTTGCAGGTTCCGCACAGGCCGCAGTGGACCTCGCCGCCCTCGTAGCAGCTCCAGGTCTCTTCGTAGGGAACGCCGAGTTTGGCACCTATCCCTACGATCTCAGCCTTCGTTTTGTGGATGAACGGCGCGTACAGGCGCAGCGAGGGATTCCCGAATCCTTCGACGGCTTTGCGCTCCATCGCCTCGAAAGCCTCGATGAACTCCGGGCGGCAGTCGGGGTAGACGTAGTGATCTCCGGCGTGCATCGCCGCCGCAACCAGCGTGGACTCTCTGGCGACGGCCACGCCGTAGGCTATGGAGAGCATGATGGCGTTGCGGTTGGGAACGACGGTTACGGCCATGTTATCTGCGGCGTAGTGGCCGTGGGGCACCTCAACCTCGTCGGTGAGAGCTGAGCCCGAGAGCAGCCGCCCGACGTTCGAGATGTCCACCACCTCGAAGCCCGCCCCCAGCCGCCCGGCGCAACGCCTGGCGTAGGAGATCTCCTTTTTGTGCCGCTGACCGTAGTCCACGGCGATGATGTGCAGCCCGTAACCCTCGGAAGAGAGCAGGTACGCGAGCGTTACGGAGTCCATCCCGCCGCTGACTACGGCTACCGCTTCTTCTCTGTTCACACTGACAATTTTATGCCACGCACTGCCTCTTGCAGGCGAAGATCAGGCGGGCTGCTCCTTCGCGCCAAAAGACCGGGTGGCGAGGCTCACCAGGACCGTTACGAGCAGGTTCGCCAGAAGCGCCACGATCCCGACGTTCACATCTGCCAGAGAGGTGGGAAGGAACGGCAGGATCTGGCCGATGGTAGTCTGGGCGACGGTTACATACGTTACTATTATCACCCCGACGATGATGCCCGCAGCGGCTCCCCACTTGTTGACGAAGTTATTCGGGAAGAGGCTGAAGATCAAAGCCGGGAAAAGCTGGGTTACGAAGCTGTATCCCAGAAGCAGCAGGAGCACTATGGTCTTGCCGCTGTTGACGGTAAAGTACCAGGCTACCGCAGCTATGAAGGGGACCAGGATCTTGGCGAGCCTGTTGACCCGCTGCTCGCTTGCCGAGGGTGCGAACGCCCGGTAGACGTTTTTGGAGAGCACCGTCGCCGAGGTCATCAGGAGCATCGAGCCGGGCACCAGCGCGGTGAGCAGGCCCGCGGCCCCGATCAGGCCGACCAGCCACGGATCGAAAGCCTTGATCGAGAGCTTCAGCAGGGAGAGGTCTACCTTATCTCCGGTGAGTCCGGGAACCTGCAGGATGGCGGCGAAGCCCACGAAGAACACGAAGAGCAATATGAGCTGGTAGAGAGGCAGGTACACCGCGTTGCGGCGGAAGACCCGCTCGTTACGGGCCGAGAAGATCGAACCGAAGGTGTGCGGCCACATGTAGAAGCCCAGAGCCGTCAAAAGAACCGTCGAGATGAACCACGGCACGTCGTAGCCCGTGCCCGGCAGCGCCAGAAAGCCCGGCTTGTGGGCCTGTATCTGCCTGAACATGTCTCCCACGCCGCCGTAAAACTTGAACGGCAGGTACAGTCCCAGAAAGATCGCCACCGAGAGCACCATGATGTCTTTTATCACGGCGGTCCACGCCGAGCTTCGGATGCCGCTTATCATCACGTAGACGGTTACGGCTGCCGCCCCGATAAGCGCGGCGACGTTGGAGGAGATGGTTCCGTAGGAAGCGATGGAGACGATGATCCCGAGCCCTTTTAGCTGGAGCACGAGGTAGGAGGGAACCATCGCTATCACCGCCACGATCGAGACGAGCACTCCCAGAGCCTGGCTGTTGTACTTGCTCACGAAGAAGTCCGACTGCGAGTGGAGGCGGTGCTTTTTGGCGTAGCGCCAGATCGCGGGCAGCAGCCAGTAGGAGATCACGTAGGCCAGACATCCGTAGGAGAGGATGTAGAAGGCTGGTCCTCCCTCGCCGTAGGCCCACCCGCTGCCGCCGAGGAAGGTGAAGGTCGTGTAGATCTCACCCGCCAAAAGCAGGAAAACGAAGAGCGTCCCGAAGCCCCGACCGCCGACGGCCCACTGTTCCAGGTCCATGTCCCGGCCCCGGCGCGCCTGGATGCCGAGGAAGATCGCCACCGCCAGAAAGACCGCGATTATCAGGAGGGCGATATTCATTGCCGCTCCTCCCTGTTAGCGGGGTCCAGACGGTAGATGATGGCCATGATCGCGGACGTCAGGATGACCCACAACACGATCCAGAACAAAATAAACGGCAGCCCGAACACGTAAGGCTCGACCCGGTTGGCGAAGACTATCCCTCCGAGTATCCCGAGAAACGGAACTACCGCCAGCAAATAGACCGGCTTCATAGCTAGCCCTCCTTCTCCTCCAAGGGCTATAGAATAGCTGATTTGACACTCTTTTTGTAGTACGGTGTTTCTTTGTTCGCCCTGCAGTATGCTTACAAAACGGGTCGAGAAACCATCAGGTTCCAGCCCAGGCGATCTTAGCCTACGGCGAGAGCCGCTATGCCTGCCACCATCAGCGCAGCGGCGAGCAGACGGCGTCTCAGGCCTCCCTCGGCGAGCATCCTCCCGCCCATCGCCGTCCCGATGAGGATTCCGATCTCACGCGTCGGCGCCACGCGGCTAACCGGGGCGAACACCAGCGCTGTTAGCACGAGTATGTAGGCGAGCGGGCTCAAGACCGCCACTCCCAGAGCTTCCAGCCGGTGCTCGCGCCAGGCAGCCCGAACTTCCCCCTGCCTGCGCACCGCCAGGGGCGAGAGCAACGTACTCTCCACCACCAGAGATGCCCAGTAGTAGATGATCGGCGAGAGGGCGAGGTCGCTGACGGCGTACTTGTCCCAGAGGGTGTAGGAAGCGATGAACACCCCGGTCGCAAGCCCGTAGGCCACGCCGAGCCGCCTGTCCTTTGGGAAGTTGCTGCCGCTCCCCGGCTCCCACGCCAGGAGGAATACCCCGCACACGATGGCGAGGATGCCCGCTATGGCGAGCGGTCCGAGGTGCTCGCCATAGAGTGCTACCGCCGCGAAACTGGCGAGCAGAGGACCTGTGCCCCGCGCCAGAGGGTAGACCACCGAGAGGTCCCCCACCCTATAGCCCGCCTGCAGGCAGAGGAAGTATCCCGTGTGCAGCACCCCAGTTCCGACCATGAACAGCACCCCTAAAGCTCCGACGTGAGTCCCGCGCAGAACGAACACGGCCGCCAGCGGAGCATAGATGGTCGCAGAGAGCGCGCTGTAGAGCCATACGAAGGGCGCACCCCCTTCTCCAGCCCGTTTTACCAGCAGGTTCCAGGTGGCGTGGAAAAAGCCAGCGGTGAGAACCAGGGCCAGCGCCAGGGCGGTCATGATGTTCCAGGCTCCTTTCGTCCGGGTCCCACTCTGAAGCGGGACGTACCTTACCCGGAGCCCTCCTGGTTTTTATCCCTTAAGGTGTTCCCGCCGGATCATCCCGACGGTGACGCCGCTCGGTCTCTGTCCTCCCAAAACCCTGATTGTCGTCCCATCCTCTGGCGGGCGGAAGCGGAACCCTAGGCGCACGGATCTTCTGGATAATATCAGGGCTTGATCTACCTGCGCAAGAAGCTTACCCAGCCAAGCATAACCGATTCTACCCGCGTTTTTTGACGGAGTAGGTATCGCTCCGCTCGAAGGTGCGGGCGGCTCCGAGTATCGTCGTCTCCTCCCACCGCCTGCCGACGAGCATCGCCCCGACCGGGAGATTATCGGAGAGACCGCAGGGAATGTTCATCGCCGGGTGTCCGGTAACGTCGAGCGGGCAGGTGTTGTGTATCATCTCCAGCGCCCGGCCGACGATCTCCTCCCGGCTCGCGTCCGGGGCGGGGATGGGCGTGGCCTTCATCGGCAGCGTCGGCAGGAGCAGAAGGTCATAGCTTTCTAGCGCCTCGTCGTAGGCCGCCGAGAGCTTGCGCGCGAGGTTCTGGGATCTGGCGTAGTAACGTCCGTGGTAGTGACGGCGCATGTACTCGCCCAGGAGCGCGGTCAGCTTGACCGTCTCGGAGAGGTCATCGGCGCGGGTGAGGCGTCCGCGGGCGTAGGCGTCGAGGAGCGAGGTCTCGTAGAGTCCTTTCCAGCCCACCCCCATCGCGTTGCCTTTGACCATGATCTCGGTCGCCCCCTCGATAGCGATCCCGTTCCAGATGTGTATCCCGTCGCGGTGCAGAGGCACGGAGACTTCCTCGACCTCGGCCCCCAGCTCCTCGAATACGCGCGCCGCTCTCCGCACGGATTCATCCACATCCTCCTCGGAGAGTCCCGGCCAGCCGAACCCTTCGGAGAGAACCCCGATGCGCAGCCCGGATACATCCACGTCCAGGTTTTCGGAGTAGGGGGCGCTTTGTATGCCCTTCTGCCTCGGGTCGAGTCCGTCTTCGCCCGCTATCGCCTCCAGCAGCAGGGCCACGTCCTCGACAGTCGCGGCGATGGGACCGACGTGATCCAGCGTAACCTCTATCGGGAACACCCCGCTGTAGGGTACGAGACCGTGGGTAGGCTTGAGGCCGTAGCACCCGCACCAGCACGAGGGTATCCGGATCGAACCTCCCTGATCCCCGCCTATCGCCATGTCGCACTCCCCGGCGACGACCAGCGCGGCGCTCCCGCTCGAAGACCCGCCCGCCGAACGGCTGTGGTCGTGAGGGTTGAGGACCGGCCCGGTGTCGCTGGTGTGGCTCCCGCCGGAGAAGCACAGAGACTCGCAGACGGACTTGCCCACGATCTCACCGCCAGCGTCCAGGATGCGCGTGACGATGGTGGCGTCCGAGTCGGGGACATATCCTTCCAGAACCGCGGTCCCGTTCATCATCGGGACACCCGCCACGCACACGTTGTCCTTTATGGCGACCCGCTTGCCGGCTAGTATCCCGGATTCCGCTCCCCGGATGGAGCACTTGTAGTACCAGGCGTTGAGCGGGTTTTCCTCGGGGTCGGGCCGATAACCGCCGGTGCGCGGATATTTGACGGGCTCGACGGGCTCGACAAGCTCATCGAGCCTCCTGTACGAGGCGATGGTGCTCGCTATGAGGCTGCGGAAGGACTCCACATCTGAATCCGAAAGGTGCAGCCCGAACGTTTCTGAGATCTCACCGAGTTGCTCTCTGGTGGGCGGCCTGACCACGTCTCCTCCTCTCGATGCCGGCCCGCCAAAGACCGGCTCCCTTTACCGAAATGAAACCCCTGGAGGATATATTAAGACTCTCCACGGAGTCAGGGTCAAGCGGCACAGGCTCCAGAGAGCGAGTAGAGATCGGAGGCCAGTGAGGCTACTCATCTACATCTTCTGAAGACTTCGGGGCGCGGCCCGTGCCCTCCTCACGCTGGACCTGCTCTATGTGCGCCGCGGAGTCCCGGTACTTCTCGCTCTCTGCACCTCCGAGTCCGAAGTGATTTCGGGTCCTGATGATAAGCCCCGGCGCAACTTCACCATCATCCCTAAATCCAGGAGCCTCTTTCACCCTGGACTCTAGTTCCTTGACCTCCGCGCTCTTCTCTACCTCGTTCACGCGTACGAGTCGCGCCGGTATAAGTACGGACTCCCTGCCCAAAAATCCTACCTCTACGCTCAGGTACTCCTCACCATCCGAGGTATCCACGAATGTACCGCTCGTCCGGCCAAGCTTCTTTCCCTGCTCCTCGCGCACCTCGAAACCTTCGCACCTTCCCTCGATGGTGCGAATCTCGCCCAAGATACAAACCTCCTGCGACATAGCTTGCTAGAGAAAGTTACCTGCCCGAAGCGGCTGCTAAACTACCTCCGGTATTTTAGAGAGGATGGCAACGTGAGGGAGAGAGACAGAACAGCAAACGTTCTCGCGGTAGACGTGGGCTCTTCTTCGGTGCGGGCGGCGCTCCACGACGCCTCCGGGGAGCACGTCGAAGGCAGCGAGACCAAGCTGGACCACGATCTCAGATACACCCGCGACGGGGGCGCGACCAAGGACGCCGACGATCTTCTGGAGTTGGTGGCGCACGCGATAGACCAGACCCTCTCCCGTTCCAGCGGAGCCCGCATCCGGGGAGTCGGCATGAGCACGTTCTGGCACGCTGTTCTGGGCCTGGATCACGAAGGAAATCCCACCACCCCGATCCTCACCTGGGCGGATCGCCGGTCCGCCGGAGCCGCCCGGAAGCTACGTGAGAGCCTGGACGAGCGCACCGTCCACCGCCGGACCGGGTGCGTCCTCCACTCCAGCTACCTCCCCGCCAAGCTACTCTGGCTCAGCCAGGAACATCCCGAAGAGTTCAATCGGACCGAACTGTGGGTCTCCCCGGCGGAATACTTCTACAGCCGGTTCTTCGGACCCGAGAACCTCACGATCGGCACCTCGATGGCCTCGGCCACCGGGCTCCTCGACCAGAACGAAAAGCACTGGGACGAAGAGGTGGTTGAGGCTCTACCTATCGAGGAGGCGCAGCTCTCCCCCATCTCCGACGAACCGGTGCGGGGGCTTGCGGGCGAGTGGGCGAAGCGGTGGCCGGATATCGCCGAGGTGCCGTGGTTTCCGGCTGCTGGTGATGGCGCGTGCTCGAATATAGGGAGCGGGTGCACGACCGCGGAGAGGCTCGCGCTCATGGTCGGGACCAGCGGGGCGATGCGGGTGCTCTGGAAGGCGGAGAAGGTCGATATCCCGGACGGCCCCTGGTGCTACCGCTCGGACGCCAGCAGGTTCGTCATGGGCGGGGCGCTCTCGAACGGGGGAAACCTGATCCAGTGGCTTACGGACACGCTCAGGCTGCCGGACCTCGAAGAAGCCGAACGGCAGATCTCCGAGATGGAGCCCGACTCCCACGGCCTGACGTTCTTGCCGCTGCTCGCGGGCGAGCGCGGACCGAGCTGGTCGGACGAGGCCAACGGCGCCATAGCCGGGCTCTCGATGGCGAGCACGCCCGTGGAGATCCTGCGCGCCGCGATGGAAGCCGTCGCCCTGCGGTTCGCCCTGATCGCCGAGGCCCTGGATTCCGCTTCTCCAGGAGAGAAGCAGGTCATCGCGACCGGCGGCGGGCTCGTGGACTCGCCGGTCTGGACCCGGATCATGGCCGACGCTCTGGGCAGGCCCGTCACCACCTCCGGCATAAAGGAGGCTTCGAGCCGAGGCGCGGCCCTGCTCGCTCTGGAAGCCCTCGGAGAGCTAAAGCTGGAAGACGTGGAAGCTCCGCTCGGCGAGACGTTCGAGCCGGACCCGGGACGGCACGATATCTACCGCAAGGCCCTCGAACGCCAGCGCCGCCTGCACGAAGCCATACTCGGAACCGACTAGCGGCCAGCCACCTGAAAACCGGCGACTGACCGCTAAAAGCCGACCGCTAAAAGCTATAATTCCTTCTATCGCTCGCTCATGGGCGTGTACTCTTTGTCGCGCTCGCCGGTGTAGATCTGGCGCGGGCGCGCTATCTTGAGCTCCGGGTCGTGGAGCATCTCGTTCCACTGGGCGATCCAACCCGATGTGCGCGGTATGGCGAACATTACGGTGAAGGCGTCGGTCGGGATGCCCAGGGCCTCGTAGATGATGCCGGAGTAGAAGTCCACGTTCGGGTAGAGCTTGCGGCTGGTGAAGTATTCGTCGTCGAGCGCCTGCTTCTCCAGCTCTATGGCAATATCCAGCCACGGGCTCTGCTTGCCGGTGGCCTCCAGCACCTCGTCCACGTGGCTGCGGATGATCCTGGCCCGCGGGTCGTAGTTCTTGTAGACGCGGTGGCCGAAGCCGTAGAGAAGCTCCTTCCTCTGCTTCACCTGCTCCAGGAAGTCGGGGATGTTCTCGACCTTCCCTATCTTCTGGAGCATGCGCAGCACGTCCACGTTGGCCCCGCCGTGCAGCGGCCCGTAGAGCCCGGCGACGCCCGCAGCAATCGCCGAGTAGGGATCCACGCGCGAGGAGCCCACGACGCGCACCGCCGCCGCCGAGCAGTTCTGCTCGTGATCTGCGTGCAGGATGAAGAGCGTGTCGAGCGCCTTCTCCAGACGAGGGTCGGGTTCGTACTTGGGCTCGGCCATCTTGAAGAGCATCGAGAGGTAGTTGCCCGGGTAGGAGAGATCGTTGTCCGGGTAGACGTAGGGCAGCCCCAGCGAATGCCGGTAGGCGAAGGCCGCGAGGGTGGGCATCTTGGCGATCAGGCGTATCGTCGAGACCCAGCGCTGCCACTCGTCGTCTATGTCTTTAGCCTCCGGGTAGAACGTCGAGAGAGCACCCACGCTCGCCAAGAGCATCCCCATCGGGTGCGCGTCGTGCCGAAAGCCCTGCATGAAGCTCTTGATGTTCTCGTGGACGTAGGTGTGGTGCGTGATCTGGTAGACCCACTCGCCGAGCTCCTTCTCATTCGGCAGATGCCCGAAGTTTAGGAGATACGCGACTTCCAGATACGAGGACTTCTCGCATAGCTCCTCGATCGGGATGCCCCGGTGCTGCAGGATTCCCTTCTCGCCGTCAATGTAGGTGATGGCGCTCCGGCAGCTCGCGGTGTTGGTGTAGCCGGGATCGTAGGTCATCAGGCCGAAGTCATCGTCGTTGACCTTGATCTGCCTGAAGTCCATCGCCCGCACGGTGTCATCTTTTATCTCGATGTTGTAGGTTTTGCCCGTGCGATTGTCCGTAACCGTCAGGCTATTGTTGTCCTCGACAGTAGAAGCCTTGCCACTCTCCGCGCCATGAGACTGTTCGGACACTTTTTACCCCTTTCTCAAAGAAGTCTGCCGCTCCAAGAGACCTCATGTAACATCTTATCTGGCCTCCGATCAGTTTTCTCCATTGTACCCGCCAGCAGGCAGGCCGAAAGCCAAGTGGATCACGGGAGAAAGAAACAGGGGGGCCCAGAGAAGAAGGGCAAACGAAAGGGCGGGCAAAGGAGTGGGCCCCCTGTGATATTTATAGTTATCGGACGGCGGGACGGAAAACTTTAGCGATTTCGGGAAAATTTTCCCAAAATTCTTCCGAAACCCTTCATCCACCCGGACGTATACGATTTTGAAGGCGAAACCGGGCAAAGGAGCGGCATGAAAAGAGACTCGCTTAACTACGGCCTCCAGCGGGAATACAAGAGGCCCACCCCGCCCCGGAGCAGCATCCTGCCGGGCACCACCGAGGAGCGCACCTGGTCCGCTCTCGCCCACCTGAGCATCTTTCTCAACCTCTTCACCGGGTTTCTTGGTCCCGTCGCCGCGTTCATCATGTGGCTCGCCTTCAGAGACCGCTCCCGGATCGTCGCCGCCCACGCCATCAGGTCCATGTGGTACCAGATCGCCTGGGCCCTGATAATCATCGCCGGCTGGACGGTTACGGGCATCCTGACGGTAGTTCTGATCGGGTTTTTGCTGTGGCCGGTGATGTTCCTGCTCATGTTCGTCCCCTTCATCCACGCCTCCTACGCGGCCTACAGGGCATACCGGGGCGACGACTACCGCTACATTTAGAACCGCGACTAGAGCGCAAAAATCGTAAAATATGGTAGTCAGGCACAAGGATACCGGGAGAGAGATGGAACGCAGTGAATTATTAAAAAGAATCTCCGTAGACCCGGAAATATGCTTCGGCAAACCGTGCATCCGGGGACACCGTATATGGGTCTCTCTGATCCTGGACCTGCTCGCCTCCGGGCTCTCCGTCGAAGAAGTGCTGGATCAATACCCTCAACTCTCGCGGGAAGATGTGCTGGCCTGCATCGCTTACGGTGCCGAGATGAGCCGCGAACACCTCATAGAAGTGTTGGCAGAACACCCCGCTTGAAATTCAAGCTCGACGAGAATCTGGGTACGAGGGCTGTCGAACTGTTCAGAGAATCTGGACATGATGTGACTACCGTCCTGGAGTACCGAGCCCCGTAAAGTTAGATGTACTCCACGAACACGTTAGGGTTCTGCTCAAGGGATTGGGGGAAAACGAGCTTGCGGGGCGACTCTGGATCGTCGAATCCAGGCGAATACGTGAGCATGATCCGAATATTTGACTCACCCAACAGGACGTGCAAGATCCGCGGCTTCCATAGTCATCTCCAGGTAGGCTACGGCTTGCTCCCGGCTTACGCTGGAGAAGTCATCCAGGAACTCGTCCAGAGAATATCTGGCCTTGAGATAATCTATGAGGCTGCGAACCGGCACCCGCGTTTTGCCAAAGACCAACTCACCGCTCATAACTCGCGGGTTGCGCGAAACGACATCCTTGTTTCCACCATTTTTCACCATCGCAGACTACTTTCACCGGATCATCGCATTGCGACATGTATTCTACGGGCTTATCCGGTCGTCACGAGGCATTTACTTGGGTGCGCAGGTCGTCGTGTCGTAGCACTCGCGCCAGCTCCAGATGTTGACGTTCCTGAGCGGTAACAGGCTGGAGTAGTCGAAGGTCGTCGCGGGCGAGACGTTGCCCCCGATTGACATGGTACCGCTGGCAACTGCGTAGCCATCCATCGAGGTTCCGCCCATGGTGGTGAAGTTGCCGGTCGTGGTTCCGTTCCCCACAACATAGACTAGGCCCCGGAACCCGTTGGAGGAGTTGTTGAGCGTGAAGTTGCCGTTGTTGACGACGATAACTCCGGTCGCCAGAGGAGTCTGGTTGACCTTGAACGTAACGTCCATCCCGTCGAAGAAGTAGATGCTGCCGTACCCTGGCCAGGTGTTTACTGTAGAGGAGCAGGTCGAAGGAGTGCAGTAGTTTCCCTGCTCCTGGGCGATGGCTTTCAGTTGGCCTGTGATCGAGGAGTTCACATCAGTGGATGGATCGCTCAGGTTGCCGGGGTCGAAGGGGAAGGATATTTCATTCGCGCTGAGCGGGCGCGTGGGAGCGGGGTTGCCGCTCGCGTCCTTCTTGAAGACGAACTGATACTTATTGCCTTTCGTGCCCGTGGTGCTGTCGAAGTCCTGGAGACCATCCGCGTAGCTGTCGCTCGCGGTGTTGCATTGGGAAGGACCTCTATCGCAAACCAGCCCCGCCGCCCCGAAGCCGACACCGCTGGTAGTGCGGTGCTTGTCGTTGTACGGGGGGTTGTACCAGTCGCCGTAGAGTGCGGGAGTTGCGCGGTCAACGCTGATGCTGCCCGTATTCACCCCGGTTATGTTCTTGCCCGCGAAGAAGCTCACTCCCTTGAGCGTGGGGCCTCCGTTGAAGTCTATCTCTCCAGGGGTGTAGTAAGAGGAAGGGACACCCGGCAACTGGGCGGCCACGATAGCCTCCACCCTGCGTACCGCTCCACCACTCGATGGGTAGTACCCGGTCGAGATGATCCTGAAGAAAGTCTTCGAGCTTGCCGGGGTGGTGCCCGCGGGGTTTGGATCGGTGAGGTTGGGATTAGCGCCTCCGCTGCACGGGGGGTTGGTTGTGCTGTCGCCGGTCTGGACGAAGCACTGGATCGTTACCTGGAACTGGCCACCGCCGAAGCTGCGTGTTACCCCGGCCTGCGAGGCGGATCTGGTGGTCGGACCCGTACAGTTCTTGGCATCGGTCCAGGTGCTGGTGGCGGGAGACCAGTCGGCGGTTCCGAGCCTCTTTCCCGCGCTGCAGTCGTTACTCGAGTTTGTGTCGTAGTGCTGGCGGGTGGAGTCCAGCCGCAGGTGCGCTATGGCCGCCTGCACCCCGGCGTCGGCGATATCCAGAGCCTGCTGTCCCTGGTTCACCTGAACCACGGAGTCGAGGTTGCGCATCGTAAAGGTCAGAAGCCCCGCCCCCATCACCCCGATGATGACCATGGTGAAGATCGCCAGCGCCATCGTCATACCTGATTCATCTGAAAGGAGCCGCCGGAATATTCTGTTTCTCATGATGTCGCGTTCCTCAAATCTACTTCTGTGGTAAGAGTCTGTGTTTTATTGGTGCATGTGGCGCAGTTCAGCTTTACCGTGAGGGTTATCTGCACCGCGGAGATGACATCGCTGGCATTCGTGGTGGTAACGAGGTTGCCGGAGGCATCCTTCTTATAGTACGTGATGCTCAGCCCGTTCGAGCCCTGGACGTTCTCGACCACCGGCTGCGGCTGGCTGGTGGAGCTGTTGGGGTTGAGCCTCTGCAGGGTGCAGGTGGAAGTCGTACTGGTACAGCTATTATCCAGCTTGTATTCGATCGTTTCGGAGGGATCTACCACGTAGTTGTCGTTCGTATCGTTGCCGAAGGCGATCTGGTTCGTGGATAGGGTACCGGTTGCTAACGTCGTCGGACCAGTGAGACCACCGCCGGGCTGCAGCAGCAGGGAGGAATTACCCGCGGCCTTGTTGACCGGGTACGCCGCCCGGATCTCGCGCGCCATCTTCTCCAGCCCGATGCGGGCGCTCTCTGTCGCCTCGACTTTGGCGTTGCCAAAGGTGAAGACCCTGATCCCCGAGTCGAAGATGCTGTAGATAGCGGACATGACGACGAGCATCATCGCCATTGTTACGAGCATCTCGACGAGGGTGAAGCCCTGCTGGTCCGCCAGCAAGCGCCTTGTCATTACTCTTCTCATGGGCTCTTGAGTCCGGTGACTTTGTACGAGTTGCCGGACCAGTTCACGGTTACGGTTATCTGGATCATGTTGGGAGACGAGTTGGTCTTGTCCGAGTACGCGTTGACGAGGTTCGGGCCGGCCAGCGAGCAGTCGTTCACGTTGCCGGTCTTGGAAAAACAGATGTACTGTTTTTCTACCTTGTAGGTGGACCCGGAAGGCAGCGCGGAATACGAAGGATCGGTTACCGACACGGTGGAAGAGCAATATCCTGTACTTGTGAATGGCGTGCACGGAGAAGCTGTGGGGAAGTTGCTCTGGACGTTCGAGTAGGACAGGCCCATCGCCCGTTCGAGCTGGGCATTCGCAAGCTGCCGGGCCTGGTCGTAAGTGCTGCCCTTGGTAGCGGACTTGAGCCCCATGTCGAACATACCGACCATCGGGATGATGGCGATGGCGAGGATCATGATAGAGGCCATCACCTCGACCAACGTGTAACCGGATTCATTCTTGATGCGATCAGCTAGCATCCGCTTGTGCCCTGTATGCAGACATTAGATGTGGCAACGTCAATATTTATGGTTTTGGAGTGCGAGCCATTACTTGCAGACTTTACAAGGATCGGGGCGATTCCATTGCTCACAAGGCTGCCTGGAACTATATTCGCTGATCCATCAGGCTTAAAAACTACGCTAGCTGTTGTAGCTACCTGGGTACCACTTGGCAAGTTTGGGTTTTGCGGTGAACCTACAGCGTTTATGGGATTTTGTGAACTGTCCAGTCCCTGATACTCCTGGATCGTGTAGCTACCGCTACCGGCGGTAAACTGCACCTGCCAGTAGTCGAGACGATTGGTCGCTTTAGAACTTGCCAACCTCAGGTCTCCTATAACTTGATTGGTTGCGGAGTCTACCGAGCGGCTGTCCGACACGCTGAACCAGCTAGGGATGGCTATGGCCGCCAGGATGCCCATGATGACGATGGTTATGAGCAATTCGGGCAGCGTGAAGCCGAACTGCTCGTTCCTGGCTCGCGTGTATGTAAATCGCCTCTGGTTCACAGCTATCTTATCGGCAGGTGAAGTGAAAAACTTTAGTCTTATTCTGGATTTTCAAATGCTTGTACTTGCGCAAAAACAAAGGGTTTTAGAATGAGGCGTCCTGAAAACTCAGGACGCCTCGAAAGCGGAGTTGCTACTTGCGGACGACCAGCGTACCGGCGGCCATGTCTCCGAGCCGCTGGTTCTTGCTGGAAGCCAGGATCGCGATGAACCCGACCAGATAGAAGACGGGAAGCTCGTCTACGATCCGCAAGAGGTTCCTGATGAAAGCCTTGCCGACTCCGGGAACCTTGCCATCATCGGCTCTTACGACCTTGATCCCCAGTGCCATCTTGCCAAGGGTCTGCCCGAGATAGCCTTCCATGAGCACCCAGTAGAGTACGCCTATCACGAAGAATATGAGCGAGGATACTCCTGAGAGGGAGGCGCTGGCCTGTCCTCCAGAAGCGGAGGCGGAGCCGAAGAGCACGGAGAGCACCCCGAAGACGATGCCGAGCAGTATGCCGTCAATGAGGAGGGCAAGTATTCTCCTGCCGGTTACCTTGACGTTGGGGGCGGCTACCGGAGCCGCAGCAGAAGCGTTTGCAGTCATGTTTTTCTCCTGTCTGAAGCACACGGGCACGTTGCCCGTGTGATCTGTTCCTTTCTTTTCCTGGCTACTTACTTTTTGGCGGCGCTGACGATGAATGTCCTGATGCCGGGGCTGTTGACCTCCGTATACACTCCGGGGAAGGCTGCCCTGGCGCACCCGATGCCGTAGCTTACGATCCCGACCTCGGTGCGGGTGGTTCCACCCTTGAACAGCGGCCCGCCGCTATCTCCCTGGCAGGCGTCCTTGCCTTTGGCCCCTGCTGCGACCATGAGGGTCGGGAAGAAGCGGGCGTGGGTCCCCTGAGAGGCGTAGTCCTTCTGCGCCACGGCGTCGGAGATTACCGGCACCGAGACCTGGCGCATTCGATCCGAGGGAGTGCTGCCGCCCTGCCTGGTTACGCCCCAACCGGCTACCGTCAGCATGGTTCCCAGCCTCTCCAGGTTGTTCTGGGCCGCGGTGGAGAGCTTTATCGGCTGGATGCCGCTCACCCGAGAGTCGAGCTTGAGAACCGCCGCATCGTAGCGGTTGTCCCTGAGACCGTTGTAGCGGGGATGGACAAATGCGGCGGTGGCGAACCGGATCTGACCCTGATTCTGGCTCATAACCGTTCGCCCCACGGCCACGGTGATGCTTCTGGCATCCACGACGCAGTGAGCGGCGGTGAGCACACTGTTGGAATCTATGAGGCTTCCCCCGCAAAGCGAGGTCGTGCCGTCCGTGTTCTTTATCTGCAGTATCGCCATGAAGGGGTACCTGCCGTTGGGAACGGGCGTGCCGCCGACTATCTGGGGCGTGGAGCTCGCCGATGTGCTCGGGCCGCCCCCGCCAAAGGCGAGGCTGGTGCCATGCCTAAGCTCTATCTTGTGCCCGGACGCCTGCTGGCTCTCGGCCCGCGCGGGCCTCTCAGCCTGCAACAGCACCAGAACGGAAGCCAGCACCGCGACCAGCGCCGCCAGCAAGGGAACCCAGAGAGGCCCCCTGGACAGTTTGTGTATCGTCATTTTTCACCTCCTTTCTTTCCTCTAGAAAACTGCAATATGACGGCATCATAGCGGAAGCTGGGTTTTCGTGATCAGCAGTGATGCCGCTACCCCGGATCACTTGTTGTGGCCTTTTCCTTTGCCGTGGCCGCCTTTGGAATGGCCTTTGGCCTTGCCATGACCTTTGCCGTGAACATCGTGCTTCGCATGTCCCTTGCCCTTGCCGTGGGGATCACCGGCTTTGCCGTGCTGTTCGTGGGACTTGCCGCAGATCTTGTCGTTGGAGTGACCCTTAGCCTTGCCGTGAGACTTATCCTTGTAGTGGCCTTTGGCGAGGCACTTGCCACCGTGGTGCTCGTGCTTGCCGCCGCCGGGGTTTCCGTACTGGTCCTTAGCGGCATTGCTAGAAGCAAAGACCAGATTCTCTCCCTTGAAAGCAGCCTGCGGAGCCTTCGGTGGGGTAGGAGACCCCTTTGCAAGAGCCATCCCGCCGAACATGAGGCCCAGGAGGGCAACAGAGGCCAGCAGGATCATTACGCGCTTCACTTAGACTATTTCCTTTCTAGTTTGTGGTTTAGAAAAGGCGCCCCCGAGATTGAGGGCGCCTACTCTCTCGTTAGGTTAATTTCTCTACATTAGTCCCACGAGGGATTCACAACACCTGCGGAGCTATCGTAAGTGACACTGTCGCCAGAGCTTGCGCACGTAGTCGTGAGTGTAAAGCTACCAGCACTTGCATTTGTGACCTCAGTATCATTGCCAGCCGACTGATTGAACCCATTGGCCAGAAGGTCAGACTTCGCCATATTTGAGTAACTACCGTTATGGTTGTTGGCGTAGGAAACAGCGGCAGTCGCAGCGTTCCTGGTATCAGAGACGCAGGATGCCTCCTGGGCCTTTGTCCTCTGAGCGAGGAACGTCGGGATGGCAATGGCGGCCAGAATTCCGATGATGATCACGACGACCAGAAGCTCGATCAGGGTGAATCCTCGCTCGTCCTCCTTCGCCTTCTGCATTTCGTTGAACTTCTTTCCAAGCCAAAGCAGCATAATCTATCTCCTTCCATTATCTCGGTTTGCTGCCATTCTTTTTGTTACTCGCTAGGAACTTCTTGTTACCGGCTCGTAACTTGCTGTCTACTAGTGTTAGGCCCCCTTTTTCGGAAGCTAGACACCTTTCGCGGGAAATTTTTGAAAATTTTTGAAATGGGGAATTCGGGACTCTGGAGAGCTTTGCGGCCCTATCTTATATAGGGATCACGCTTGCTTTCCGGCGCGTCCGTTAGTAGCCTCTCGCTCCATGAATGCAACGGAGAAAGAAAAGAAGCTCGTCGAGGAGATCCGCAAGAAGCTGGAGAGAGGAGAGAAGCTCACCCCTCGGGAGGAGCGGATCTACGCCTACTCGCCGTTCGGCACGGCGGCCAAACGCTAGGAGTTCCTGAAATATCCCGGCGAACAAGCCGGGAGCTTTACCGCCCACCGGTCTTTACCCGATGCGATAGTTTTCCAGGCAGGGCTATTCAGGGCGATGATCTTGCCCTGCGGGCCTGTGCCCCGCTCTGGAATCCGTCTCGTCTGCGTGCCGGTTCCGCGCGCTAGGTGCTGTCTCGATCTCCTGGCTCTCCAGGATGGTTTCCAGCAGACGGTCGGTCCTGGAAGTCAGATCCCGCAGATGCTCGAAGCCTTTGACGGCGTAGTGCCGGGTAATAAGCCCGCCTACTATCACGCCGATCAGGGTTCCCAACAGTCCGACATCGAAAAACTCGAAGATTGGGCTCACCGTTTCTGTCCTCTCGTAGCTTGTTTGTGGTTTGTGTTGCCTGGCGGGTATTATCGGATGACGCTGCCCAGGGCTTTAGGGGAAATCGTAGCGGGTTTTGCGGTAAAGTGAAATGTCATAAACGTGTCAGAGAGGCAGAAATCCACGGCTGATCGGGACGCCGCGCAGGCGAAGGCTCACTTGCGCAGCGAGCGCATAGCAAAGCGTTTCGAGGTACCGATGCTGGTTGCCGCCCTGCTGGTTCTGCCGACGATCATCATCCAGCAGTCGGATCTGGGCAGGATGTGGCAGGTTCTCGCGGATGTTCTGGACTGGTTGATCTGGGGAGCGTTTGCCACCGAGCTTGCCGTCATGCTCGCGGTGGTGCCCAACCGCCTTCGCTGGCTGCGCGAGAACCCGCTGGAGGTGCTGATCGTGGTGTTCACCCCGCCTTTTTTGCCCACCACGCTGCAGGCGGCGCGGCTGCTGCGGCTCCTGCGGCTGGCGAGGCTCTTTCTCATAGTCAAGCGAGCACGGAGGGTGTTTTCGACCGAGGGTCTGCGCTACGCGACGCTCATCGTGATTCTGGTGGTCATAGGCGGCGGCACGGCGTTCTCGGTGGTCGAGCCCAAACAGCACATAAGCGCCTGGGACGGCGTGTGGTGGGCCGTAGAGACCGTAACCACCGTGGGCTACGGAGACATCTACCCCAAGACCACGGCGGGCCGGATGATAGCCATAGTGGTTATGGCGAGCGGCATAGGCTTCGTGGCGCTCTTTACAGGCGCCCTGGCCCAACGCTTCCTGCAGGCAGAAGGCAAAACTGAAAAACCAGAGCCCACAAGCTCAGAAACCGAGCTCTTGAGCAAGCTGGAAGAGGTCTCCAACAGGCTGGATGAGGTCTCCGGGGAGGTATCGGAGCTGCGCGAGGCCCTGCGCCAGAGAGAAAAAGAAGATCGCGAGCGAGAACAGTAAGCCAGAGACCCCGATTTATGCGGTCAGGGCCAGAGCTTTATTCTGGAAGTAGCGGAACTGAAGGTCAGCCTGCGCTTCGGGTCTCCGTCCACGGTAACCCTGATGCTCCCGCTCGGCCCCACGAAGGCGACCATCGAACCGTCGGAGTTGAACTCCAGCGTGCGCGTCGCGCCCGAGCAGAGATACGCAGGTATTGATTGGCACCACGACTTTGTGGAGTCGTCCCGGATCGGGGTTCCCGCAGGATTATCCTGATCCATTATCTGCACGTTGGCTGGAAGGGTGCGCTTGATGATGTTGCTCGTGTCCAAAACCGGCGCGGGTCCGCCGTCGTCATAGGTGGTTTTCAACCGCACCAGATAGTAGTCTGCGCCATCTTCCTCGTCGTCTATTCCCGGTACGAGCACCACCCGCCAGTCGGTGAGCTGGTTGGTCGCGCTTGCGTGGGCGAGCCGCAAGTCGGCGGCAAGCTGGTTCGCCGCCGCGTTCACCCGCCACTGCTCCAGCAGAGCCAGGAATATCAGGATGGCGATGGTGAGGAGTATCCCCATGATCGCCACGGTCGTAAGAAGCTCGGGCATGGTAAAGCCCTGCTCATCACGCACTACATCCCCTGTTCGTAACCTCCAATTCTTCATTTCGGATGAAGTTATCGGCATGATCATGCAAGGACTTTAGCCCTTGTCCGGAAATTTTGTGAACCGCCAGCCAGCCCGGTGAATCCGCTGCAAATTTCCGCATCATTTTTGGTGCTATAGTTTGTGCATGAGGACTACGCTAGACATTGATGCCGAATTGCTGGAAGAGGCGGTTCGGTTGAGCGGGCAGAAGAAGCGATCTGCGGCGGTTCGGGTTGCGCTTGAAGAGTACGTGAGGCTCAGGCGCAAGGAGCTTTTACTAGAGATGCCGGGTCGGGTGCGATTGGAAGAAAACTGGCGGGAGCTTCGGGCGCTGGAGCAAGATGAGCCGCATGGTTCTGATTGATACTTCGTGCTGGATCGAGTACTTCAATCGTCCTGGGGAGAAGATCGCGGATCGGGTACGCGCTCTGGTTCGCGATGACCGGGCCGCTCTGACCGGGATCATCTTATCCGAGCTATTGCAAGGTGCGCGTACCATCGAGGAAGCATCGGAGTTGCGCCTGGCCCTGGAAGCGCCCGTCTTTCTGGAGTCTGACAGGAAAGTTTACGTCCGGGCTGGCGAGTTGGGCTTCGAGCTGCGCCAGCAGGGGATCACCGTCCCGCTAACCGACTGTATCATCGCTGCAGTAGCAGAAGCCGACGGGGCGTCCGTGCTCACCCTGGATGGGCATTTCGAGCATCTGGCGCGGGTAGCCTCCCTGCAAATCGAAAGAGATTAGCAGGGGGAAGATCCTTTAGCTGCGCTCGATGAACTCTATGCGGTAGCCGTCGGGGTCGCGGACGAAGAAGAGGCGCGTCCCGCTGCCGCCCATCGCGTGCGGCTTGCTCTCGAAGTCAACCCCGCCAGCGTCTTCGAGCTTCTGCGCGAGCGCGTCGAGGTCGTCAACGACGAAGGCGATGTGGCTGTAGCCTTCGCCCAGGGGATAGGGCTCGGTGCGGTCGTGGTTGAGGGTCAGCTCCAGGCGGGGCTCCGGGTCGCCCGGAACCGCGAAGAAGGCGTTGGTCGCATCGGGACCGACGGGGCTCTTGCGGACGAGCTCCAGCCCGAGCTTGTTGGCGTAGAAGTCAATGCTCCGGTCGAGATCCAGGACCCTGTAGCAGGTGTGGACGTACTGCACGATGCGCTCCTTTTTCGCCGCCAGCCATTCTTAGCTTTTCGCCCGGTCATTCTAGCAGAAGGTGCCACGGATCCGGCGCGCCTCGCTATCAGCCCAAAAGCCTTCTGTAACCACCCCGAATACTGATATGCTTTTTCTATGGAGAGGGAGACGCACCAGCCGGAGAGCCCGGCCCGCAGGGCGGCCCGCATAGCGCGGGTCGGGGCGCGCTACGGGTTTGGGTTCGTGTTCGGGAGCCGGTTCTTCTCGTTCCGGCGCAAGGCCGAGCCGGGGCAGATAGGCATGAGGCTGCGCCTGTCTCTGGAGGAGCTGGGACCGGTCTTCGTCGAGTTGGGGAGATTCCTCTCCACCAGGGGCGACCTCCTTCCGCCGGATGTCGCAGCGGAGCTCGGGCGCTCTTCGGTGGTGGTGAAGCCCGTATCCCCTGCGGAGGTGCGCACCCTCATCGAGCGCGAGCTTGGCAACGACCTGGAGCGGCTGTTTCTGGAATTCGAGCGTACGCCGGTCCGGGTTGGAACCTTCACCCAGGCGCACCGGGCCGTCCTTCCCGGAGACCGCCCGGCACTGGTGGTTTTGGACCGTCCGGGGGTGCGGCGCGACCTCCTGGCGATGCGGCCCGTGGCCGACCTGACGCGCAGGCGGCTCGGCGACCGGCTGCCGCTCAACCCTTCGGAGGCGGTAACGGAGTTCGCCGCCCACGCGGGACAGCGGCGGGACATGTACGCTTCAGCCCAGATATCCCGCAAGCTGCAGAGGGTCGCGGACTTCGGCCTCCACGTCCCCGGCATCTACCGGGGTTACTCCGCGGGACGCTGCATCACCTTCGAGGCGCCTGCGGTCCCCGAATCTCTCAATGATGAGCAGTACCGCGAAGTCTCCGACGCACTCATCCGGCTCGGCCTGACGGCGGGGATCTTCTTCTTCGAGCCCTCGCCGGAGCGTTTCACCGTGGACGGGGATACGGGAGAGCTCTGGCTCGCCGATCCCACGGAGATGCTCTCCCTCGACCCCGAGAGGCTGAGGGGGCTCGCGGAGGTTCTGGCCGCGATCCGCCGTGGAGACGTGGATGGCGTGATGCGCGCCCTGCCGCTTACGGGCAGCGTGGTGCCGGACGAGGACTCCGCCCTGCGGCGCGAGCTTCGGGACGCCCTGGGTTCGCTCGGCGGTCCCTTCTGGCAGGAGCGGTCTCTGGCGGAGATCCGGGACCGCGTCCTGCGAACAGCATACGCGGGCGGTCTCAGGCTGCAGACGGAGGTCGCGGTGCTCGTGCACTCGCTGACGACGGCGGAGAACCTCGGGCGCGGTGCGGATGGTTACGTAGGGACCGTCGAGGCGGCGCGGGCGGCGCAGGTGGCGATATCGCGCTCCAGGGACCCGCGCGAGGTGGCATCCCGCACCATCAGGAACCTCGCCCAGCCGGAGACCTACGCCGACTACCCGCGCCAGGTCCACGCCCTGCTCAACGAGCTAAAAGACGGCGAGATCGAGGTCCAGTTCAGGCACGGGGGGCTGGATGATTTGATATCCAAGGTAGACATTCTCGCCAACCGGCTCGTCTTCGCGCTGCTCATCGCGGCCCTGATCGTGGGCTCCTCGCTCATAGGGATCTTCTCCAAGGCCGGGGTCCGCATCCTGGGGGTGAGCGTCTTCGGGCTGAGCGGGTTCGTCATCGCCGCCATACTCGGGCTGGCGCTGCTCGTCGGGATCATCCGTTCCGGCAGGCTGTAGCCGCCGGCATAGCACGAAGGTGCGCCATAAATTAGTCTCTTAATAGCCCTTCAGAATGATGAGATCCGCAACGGGTGGTGAGAAAATTCCCCATCATGGCGACGAAGATCAAGAAAGCGACAACCACCAAAACCAGAAACAAGGTTCGTCCCGAACCGCCGTGGAACGTGATCCTGCACAACGACTGGAATAACTCGATGCCGAAAGTCGTCGTGATCCTGCGCCGCACCATCCCCGGCATGACGCTGAAGAAGGCCACCCGGATCATGTGGGAGGCGCACACCAGCGGCCAGGCGGTCGTGAAAAGTTGCCACAAAGAACTCGCCGAGCTCTACATGGAGAAGTTGCAGCAGCAGGGGCTCACGGTCAGCATCGAACCGGCCCCGTAGTTTAACTACGCGGAATCGCTGCCGGTAAAACCGGAGGTTATCCCCAGCATCTCGCGGACCCGCCGGCCTTCGCGGTGGCCGCGATAGTAGGCTAGGCGGTCCATATCCGACCAGATAGCCCTGTTGCTGCTGAGGGTGAATGCTGGAGTACCGAACCGTCCGTCTTCCCAGCCGCTCCGGTAGGCCTGGCTCTCCCGGACCGAGGCCGTCATCCACGCATTCCTGGGCTTGTCCATATATCTGCCTCCCCGAATGCCACCTTACGAGCTGTATGAAACGGCAATTTAAAGTCTGTGTCAACATCTTTTAACAAAAACCGTGTTTTATTGTTCACAAAAGCCCGACAAAGGGGATTCCGGGGCTACTCGAGTGGCCTGAAAAGCCCGAAAGAAGAGGTGTATCCGTGCAAAAAGGTCGCTTCGCCGACCGGCCCTATCTCACCGTTGCAGAAGAACCCGCCGACGGGAAGCTCTCCGAGCCGGCTGCGAAATAGACCGGTATCGAAGTTCGGTCGCCCGTAGAGACCTTTCCCGCGTCCGAGGCAGGAGAAGAGCAAGGCCCCCTCGACGCCCGGCAGGTCGGGGGATTTCGCGTATCCGGTGAGCAGGGCATCCAGGTCTTCGGCGGAGGTCTGCGCGTCGCGGAGGTGGAATTGGACGCGCATCCCCTCCTGGAGGTTTTCTCCCACGGCGAGGGCTCCGCTCCGGGGGTCGAACCCGATCAGATTCCGCACCAGGAAGTCTCCCGCCGCGGGCTTCTCGCGAAACTCGTCCATCGCCACCCCGATGAAGAGCGCGGTGTTGGCCAGCCGACGGTCGCGCTCGTCGAGCCCGGCAAAGACCTCTTCGAGAACCTTCAAGGCGGGCTCTCCGTCGAGCTCGTACAGGAAATTCCCCTTGCAGGACGTTATCCGCATCAACTCCCCCACGGGACGGCAGCCCTGGGCCACGATCGTATCCACGGCGATATTCCCGCTGAGCGCCAGCCCCACCGTACCCTCCTTGAACACCTTCCCGCCGAGGAAAAGGGCGTTCAGCCCCGGAGAGGTGGCGCCGCTGGCGAGGCCGCCGATCTTGACCGACTCCGGGAAGGCGTAATCCAGACCTGCGAGCAGAACTTCTGTGCGGACGGTGAAGGGATCGGCGAGCAACACGAACTGCGGCCTCTCTTCCGCCCGGATACCGACCAGTTCCTTCCAGTCACCCGGCGGCGCGTCGAGATCCGGAAGCTCTCCCCCGACGTGAAACGTGTGGATGCGGACACCCGGCAGCCGGGCAGCGACGAGGGCGACGGCGGGCGCTCCTTCGACCTCCGTCCAGTTCCCTATAACCCCACCGCCAGAGCAACCAGCGAAGACCTCAGGCTCCAGATGACGCCCAAAGACTTCGGGCACCCGGTCGTAGTACCCGGCGAAGTGCGGCGTAACGAAGGCCAGCGCCAGTGATACCGGGCCGTCTCCCAGGGCATCCGCGACCCCTTTCGCGCAGTCGGAGACAGCCCTCTCGAAAGACGTTTCCCTGGATAAAGACGTGGCCCACTTCATCTCAATTCCCCAGTTTATACCCGCGTGAATTCTCCAATAATAACAATCAGGACGTGTGAGACCAGCCAGTATGGAGATATACCGGCGGTCCCACCTGGTAGGAGCTATGATCTCGACAGGACATATGCCAGAGGTTTCTAGAAGTGGAAAGGAAAGCTCGTGAAACTACCCGACCAGCGGCACCTGTTCGATATCCCCGAAGATGTCGCGTACCTGAACTGCGCGTACATGTCTCCCCAGATGCGTCCGGCGCGCGAGGCCGCGGAACGCGCGCTCGAAAAGAGGGCGCATCCCTGGCAGATAACCCCCGATGACTTCTTCGACGCGGTGGAGGAAGCGCGCATATTGTTCGCACGGCTCGTCGGCGGTGATGCAGACGGGGTCGCCATCGTCCCCTCAGCAAGCTACGGGATAGCGACTGCGGCGGCGAACGTCCGCGTGGAAGAGGGGCAGAGCATCGCGATCCTGGAAGAGCAGTTTCCCTCGAACGTCTACCCGTGGCTCGAACTCGCCAGGCAGCGCAAAGCCAGAGTCGCCACAGTGCCGCGCCCCGAAGACCACGACTGGACGGCGGCACTGCTGGATCACATCGGCCAGAATACCGCCGTTGTCGCTGTGCCCAACTGCCACTGGACGGACGGCTCGCTCCTAGACCTCGTGCGCATCGGAGAGCGCGTCCGGGAAGTTGGGGCCGCGCTGGTGGTGGACGCGATACAGTCGCTGGGGGTCTATCCGCTGCACATCTCGGAAGTGAGGCCGGATTTCCTCGTCGCGCCGGCCTACAAATGGCTTCTGGGACCTTACGGCGTCGGGTTTCTGTACGCGGGCGAAGAGTACCGGGATGGTATGCCGATAGAGCACAACTGGATCAACCGCAAAGGGAGCGAGGACTTCTCCGGGCTGGTCGTCTATCAGGAGGAGTTTCAGCCCGGCGCGAGGCGCTACGACGTGGGCGAGCGGAGCAACTTCATCCTGCTCCCGATGGCGATAGCCGCCCTGCGCCAGATCCTCGACTGGGGAGTAGAGAACGCCGCAGAAACCCTCGCGGAGCTTACCGGCATTATCGAGGAGAGCGCGGCGAAGCTAGGCATCGAGGCCACCCCGAAAGGGAAGCGGGTGCCGCACATGATCGGGCTGCATCTCGGCTCCAGAACCCCCGGAGACCTCGGCCCCCGGCTCGCTTCCGCGAACGTCTACGCGAGCGTACGGGGCGAGTCCCTGCGCATCTCGCCACATCTCTATAACACCGAAGCGGACGTTGACCGCCTGTTCGCAGCCCTGTCGAAATTTCTCAGATAGAGGGCCTTTCAAAAAAACCGGCACTCACTCTAGCTGGCCTCGTACTCTCCACGCAGGATAGAGTAGACCTTCAGATCCCGGTATCTCCCCCTTACGAACACGTGCTCCCTCTGCGTCCCTTCATAGCTCATGCCAGATTTCTGCATGACCTTCTCGGATGCCAGGTTTTCGGCGAAGCAGCGCGCCACTATCTTGTTGAGCTTCATCTTCTCGAAGCCGAACCCTATCACCGCGCGAACCGCCTCGGTCATGAGCCCCTGCCCCCAGTATTCGCTGGAGAGGGCGTACCCCAGCTCCGCCCGCCCGTGCTCCGGGACCCACGAGCGGTCGTAGCCGCAGGTTCCGATCAGCCTGCCGCTCTCCTTGTGGACCATTCCCCAGCTGAACAGCTCTCCACTCCCGTACCCTTCGATCATGCGGTTCAGGAAGCTCCTGGAGTCCCCGATCGAGCGGTGCGCGTCCCACATGACGTAGCGAGCCACCTCGGGGTCGGAAGCGTACTCGAACACGTCCCTTGCATCTCCCACCGTCATCCGTCGCAGGAGCAGGCGCCTGGTTTCCAGCTCCGGCAGGCTGGCGAGGCGGCTCTTACCGCCGGCCTCCGTGCTCATCCCCTGATGCTCACGCGCTCTATGCTGGACCAGGGAAGAAACTGGTAGCCCTCCGGGTCCCCGCTCGGATCCCTGACATCGAGCAGGATGCCGGCCTCGTCCCGGTCGCAGACGAACCCCGCCACGTCGCTGCCGACCCTCGATACTACCGTCACAAATTTCTTGGGAGACAGGATGTCGGAGATATCCGGCGTATTCTCCTTGGGACCCTGGGACGCCCTTTCGCTAGCTCTCTTGCCTTCCAACGCGCCTCCTCCAGATGATGGCTGACAGCCATCCCAGGGTACAACATCCGGGGCGCCTAACCTACCTGAAGCTCAGCGGCACCGAAACTCCATCGAAGCTCCCGTCGTGAGGTGATATCTCGCCGACCTCCAGCACCCCCTTCTTCCCGCTCAGAGAGTCCGGGTAGTCCACGGTAAGCGATATCCTGCCCCAAGCCTCCGACCAGTCGCTGGTTCTGAAGGACCCTTTATCTACCACCCTGCCGTCCGCGTTCTTTAGGCGCCAGAGTCCCTGCGCCTCGAAAGGCCGTCCGTAGCCGGTGATCATGAAGTTTTCGGGACCGACCTCGTGTTCTGCCCGCGGCTGCATGAGGACCATCCTCTCGCCGAAGGTTGCCCCCGGATAGCTATTATCCCCGCCGCTCGCCGGTACATCCACGACGATGCGAGCCGGGTGGTCCAGATAGAACACGTTCACCGGGCCGGCGGACTTCGTGAGAATAAAGTCCACAAAAAGATTATGCCCGTGCCTGGTCCGAACTACGTAATAACGCGATATCCCCACGCCGAGACCTTTGCCTCCCGCCGTGAGCGTATGATCCACCGATGGAAGCCTCACCCGCACCACAGTGTTGCCGTCAATGCGCGACCAGCGGTAGTACGGAACAGACTCCGCAGGAGCGTCTCTGGTCCCCAGATCCAGGACCGCCCGCTCGTAGGTAACGTGGTTGCCAAACCTCACACCCCGCAGGGTATCCGCAACCGTCGAGGACTGCGCCGGGGCCGCTCCCTCAAGGAAAACACCAAAAGAAGCTACCACAGCCAGAATCAGCCAGCGCCTCACAACTCTCTCCTTTCCGAAGCTCCCCATCCTCCCCAGGCTTTAAATATCTGAGTAACATACAAAAGTTACAAAACGGTAACGCGTTGGTTAAAGTTCGGATACAAATGGAGTTCGGTGCATCCTCAGCGGATCAAGTCTTCAACCGGTATCGCCTCGGTGAACCCAGATTCGGGGTCTATGACGGCGTAATCGGCGCCGGCGTGGCGGGCGACGAGGGCGTGGCGCTTCAAGCCCTCCGGGTCTTCAATGGTGCCCAGATGTTCGGGTAGCTCCAGGTGCGCGGCGCGCTCGCGGAAGGCTCGGGCCTTCTCCGGTGAACTGAACAGGGCGGCCACGAGTGCCTCTTCTCCGCCAGTTTCTACCGATATCAGGGGTGCCTCTCCCCTCTCATCGGCCATGATGTACAGCGGAAAGGGGATCTCTTCGGCCCGTTCGGCGGACACGTGGGCCACGTCTCCGGCGTGAAAAAGTCCCGCCCCCTCACGGGAGATCACGAGCACGTAGTCCGCTCCCGAAGCGGCGTACTCCTCGATGGCTCTCCAATCCGGGAGTTTGTCCGGCTTGAGCCCGGCGAAGGCGCCCATCCCATTCTCTTCAGCCGAAGCGGAGAACTCGCCGGCAAGCTCCCTGTCCGAGAACACGGCCCCGACCCTCGCCTTTTCGCCGCCCACGGTGGTTTTCTGGAAAACGTCGTTTCCGGTTGGGTCTACCAGCTTGAACAGCGGCGGGGTAGGAAGCTCTTCCAGGGTTAGCTCGCGTCTGAAGCCGTTCACGGCTCCGGGCCTAGAGAAGCAGCTTGGGCTTGATAAGACCCTTCACGGTCGAGACAAGTTCCTCGTCCGTAAAAGGCTTGCGCAGGATGCGGACGGAGCCGTGCGTGCGCTGGGCCAGAGCTTTGCCGGCCGGGTCCTTCTTGGAAGCGGTGAGAATAACCGGTATCTTGGAGGTCTTGGGCATCGCCTTCAGGCAGCGGCACGTCTCCAGCCCGCCCACCTGGGGCATGGAGATGTCGAGGATGATCAGGTCCACCCTGTGGCTTAGAGCCTCTTCGAGGACCGTCTGTCCGTCGGTTGCCTTTATTACCCGGAAACCTGCGGCATTTAGGGCGTCCGCTCCCGCTGCAAGCACTTCGGGGTCATCATCGGCGAACAGCACTCTCGGTCTACGGTCCACAGCGCGAGAATTTTACACCCAAAACCACGCGCGTGTTGGAAGGTTCTACACAATTTTGGATGTGCGTTAAACTTCGGGTGATATCAGGCGAAAATTCCCTACCTACTCGAAGAGGTGAGGCGTGCAGGAACAAAAGTATTATCGCAAAGGCTTCAAGATGCGGGGCGATATCCAGCACCTCCTGAACCGCGACTACCGCTCGGAGGTGGTGGAGAAGATCCGCGAGCGCGGCAACACACTCGAAACCGACGGCCTCACCCTGCGCATCGCCGACGAGTTTGGTTTCTGCTACGGGGTGGACAGGGCGGTGGACTACGCCTTCCAGACCCGCCAGAAGTTCCCCGACAGGCGCATCTTCCTGACCGGAGACATGATCCACAACGCCTCCATGAACAACCGTCTCAGGGAGATGGGCGTGGAGTTTCTCTCCCAGGGCTTCGACGGACGCCCCGATGAGAAGTTCGACGAGATAAACGCCGAGGACGTGGTAATCCTGCCCGCCTTCGGCGCGCCGGTGGAGTGGATCGGCAAGCTCAGGGACAGGGGCTGCATCGTCGTGGATGCTACCTGCGGGTCGGTGCTGGCGGTCTGGAAGCGCGTAACCCGCTACGCGCAAAAAGGTTTCACCAGCATCATCCACGGCAAGTACTACCACGAAGAGACCAAGGCAACCGCCTCCCAGACCCGCAAGGAAGGCGGCAACGGCAAGTACCTGATCGTGCGCAACCTCAAAGAAACCGGCTATGTAACGGACTTCATCCGCGGCAGGATCGGCGCGGAGGAGCTAAAAGAGAAGCTCGCCCACGGCATGAGCCCCGGCTTCGACCCGGAGGAGGACCTGCAAAGAGTAGGGGTCGCCAACCAGACCACGATGCTCATGAGCGAGACGATGAAGGTGGGCGAGGAGATCCGCAAGGCGATGGAGGAGCGTTACGGGCGGGAGCATCTCGCGGAGCACTTCGAGCTGTTCGATACCATCTGCTCAGCTACCCAGGACAGGCAGGACGCTCTGCTCAAGCTGCTGGAAGATCCGCTGGATGTGATGGTGATCATCGGGGGATACAACTCCTCGAACACGAACAACCTGGCGATCATCGCCAAAGAGCGGGTCGAGAGGAGCTACCACATAGCAAACGGCGAGTGCATCCAGGGGAACATCATCCGGCACAAGCCACCCGGCACCCCGCTCGACCCGCGGGAAGAGGTCGAAGAGGAAGGCTGGCTCCCCGAAGGACCGGTGCGCGTGGGGCTCACCGCCGGAGCCTCGACGCCGAACTCCCAGATCGGACTGGCCATAGGGCGAATACTGGAGGCGCGGAACCTCTCGCCGGAAGTGGCGCTCGCCTAGACTCCGACCTCGGCCACTTTACGCGCTATATCCGTGAACTCCTGCGCTTCGGGAGACTTCGGGTCCAGTGTGTGCGTCGAGCCGTCGTCGAAGGTGATCTGGACTTCCCTCTCCCCCGCGCCTTCGGAGCGAGCCAGATAACTCCTGAGTGCAACTACCGCCCCGGCCAGAACCCCCGCGAGAAGCAACCGGCTGAGCAATTTCTTTCCCATCAATCCCCTCCCTCCATCGCACGCTCTATCTCCTGACGAACGTTGCGCATGTCGTAGAGCGCCAGCCCGACCCTGGCCTCGGGACCGGTGGTAGCTGCCAGCGTACCGCCATTCTCCAGCCGAACCAGGAGTACATACCCCAGATCGGTCCTGATCCGCGTCTGATCCGCGCTTCTTTTGCCGTTCCGCCGGGCCACGTCCTTTGAGAGGTTGACCAGGGCTTTGAGCATCGCGGAGACCCGTTCGCGATCCACACCCTCACCGTGAGAGGAATACAGCAATTCGCCCCCGGAAGAGAGCACGGCGCAAGACTCCAGATCGCCAGAAAGAGACCGGAGATCCCCGATCACACGCGCCAGGTTCTCCACAACTCCGGTCCTGCCGTCTTCAGCCATACACGATACTCCGTTCCCGATACGCCACCTCTCAGAACAGAGCATTATATCTGATAGACCACCGCCCCCAAAAGCATCTTCCCAACCTTGAAAGCTCTTAACAAGACTACTCCCAGATGTTATATTCCCTTCGTCCAGGGGCGATTAGCTCAGTGGGAGAGCGCTGCCTTCACACGGCAGAGGTCGCTGGTTCGAACCCAGCATCGCCCACTTCTGAGATACCTGCGAATACATACGAAACCTGATCTCCTGGAGAGCTTCAATTTTTTCTCTTAGCTCGTCCTCTTCTTGC
>CADDYV010000005.1 GCA_902810695.1 Actinomycetota bacterium
GTGAAAATCCCGGTTATCGTGGGATCTGTACCCCGCTGGCACAGGGATCGTCGCGATAGCTACAAACTATCATATATCAGTGATAGTAGGAGTGTGGTGATCAAAGTTACAAAACTTAGTGGGAAGGTCATAAAAAAGCGTAAAGCGCCGGTGCACGACTCAGCCGCTTCAAGGCATCTACTTCCGAGTTTGCACTAGCGTTTGTGTGCATCGTTTCAATGTTGTTGAACGAGTGCTACAATCCTTTGGAAAGGGGTTTTCGCATGGACTACACAACCAGGATGCCCCAGGGCGCGGTTCTCGAAGCGGCACATACCTACTTCGCCACACGTTGGCCTTATGGCGGGCGTTGCGAGCGACATGGAAGCTCCGTGAGTTGTACTGTAAAGCCACACAGAAACCTCTACGAGTTGCTTGTGTGGATAATAGCCATCGGTGAAGTATCCCGGCACACCCAGACCACGGAGCTAATCACCCGCTCTGCAGAGGGCAGGACGCATGTCAAGATCTTCTCTGATGTACCCGAACATGCTGCGGTACTTGAGGCGTGGGCGCAAGAAGAGCTAGGAGTTGTCCGGCTCAGCTAGCTTCTCGTAGGCTTCTTTGAGGTCATCGAAACGCTCGTGTTCATATCGCTCAACAGGGGCTCCGGGTGCCTGTAACACGGAAATGTCCAGAAATGTGTAGGCCGGAATACATAGAGATTTGTACAGGTTTTCCGGGACGGCGGAAGCTCCGCGCCAGACTGCGTACACATTCTCACACATAGACTTGTACACAGATATGTACATTTTTGCACGAACTACCCGAAGTTCGCTTCTGAGGGGTGTATAGTTATCTGAGAAACTACCCGTGGGCGACTCTCATGCGTGCCGATTCTCGTGCTGGCCGTTCCGCGAGAGAGGAACACAAAGAGAGATCGTGCGAATCCTGGTTACTGTTGCGCCCCAGATGTACCGCGAGGCGCTGGCGCTCGCCATTCACCGGGAACGCCCCCATGTAGAGGTTATGCTGGCTCCCCCGGAGGCTCTCGATGGGGAGGTCCGGCGTTTTCGTCCACACCTGATGGTGCGTGACGATAGAGACGGAGCCCCGCCAGAGGTGCTGGAGAACGCCGTGTGCTGGATCGAGGTGCTCTTCAGCAACGGCCTGGACGCGAAGATCAACCTCGATGGCCACACCTCGACGGTGAAGGACATCTGCATAAACGACCTGCTGGCGGTGGTGGACGAAGTACAGAAGTTGATCCCGGAAGAACGGTAAGGTGAGCGTGTTCCAGCCGGGACTTTACGCCTCCTCTTCGCTCTCGGTGATGTCGCTGATGGTGATCCACTCGTCCTGCAAGGCTTTCCTGGCGGCCTCGCTGCGGGAACTGACGTTCATCTTGCGATAGGTGTCGGAAAGGTGGCGGCTGACGGTGCCCTCGGCTATGTGGAGGCGGGTGGCTATCTGCTGGTTGGAAAGGCCGCGAGCCGCCAGGAGCAGGATCTCTAGCTGGCGGGCGGAGAGTACACCTCCCGAGCCTTCCACCGACTCCTCCAGTGCCTCCCGGGGCATGCCCACCACCATGTCTCTCGCCCCCGGATCGAAGACAGCGGCGCGCACCGCGCCGATGAGTTGTCTCGAAGAGGAGCTCTTTAGCACATAGGCACTGGCCCCCAGCCTCAACAGCTCCCGCATCAGACGCGGCTCCTCGAACATGGTTACGATGACCACCTTTGGCCGCGGCGATATCTCGCGCATCCGCCTCAAGGTATCCCGGGCCTTCTCCAGTGGCATCTGTACCTGCATGATCACCACGTCGGGCTTCTTCTCCTGGGCCAGGGCTATGGCTCCACCGTCATTGGAGGTCTCCCCAACCACTTCCAGTCCGCCGTAAGAAGCAAGAAGCCTTGCCAGTCCCTCGCGGAACATGGTGTGGTCATCTGCCAGAAGCACCCTTGTGGGGCTCTCTCCTGTCATCGCCTCTTGAGTTGTGCCGAGCGTACCAGGCTCTCGATGGCCGTCCACAAAGAGCCATCTCCTCTTCCGTGATCAGTGAACTGAGGATATTCTACATAGAAATATGTAGCTCGATGCACACATTTATGCACAACTTAGGGTCCTATTAGGCTACAGACCTTCCCCGAAGGGTCCCAGAGGATTATAAAGGTCCTGTCGCAGCGGTGAAGGCTGCGTTGGGGAGAGCAGCCATGATCACCCCTCCTATGGCTGTTCTCCTCATGGTCTCCAGGGGAGATGGAATGGTGCCAAACAATGTGATGGCGCGAGAGCAGCACCCGCCTGCCGCTTACTGGCTGATCGTCGAGAGCAACGACGGGCAGGAGGCGATGCTCACCGTGGACCTCGACGACCACACAGAGGCGCTGGCAGTCTTCGGCTCCCAGGAAGAAGCGGAGATGTTTCTGCATCTCGGGACATCACAGACAAGATGGCGGCTCAGGAAGACTACCGCAGGAGAGCTTGTCTCGATACTTTTCACATTCTGGACGGACCTCGGGTTTGTGGTCCTCGACCCGCTACCGGAGTTGATCTCTGAGGGGGTGGTTGGTTTGGTGAGGCTGAGCCGGGAGGACTTCATTGACCACCTCATCGGGAGCGTGGAGACCCTCGTTCCGTGAGCCAGGAAGCGGAGGTTGCGGAGAAGACCCACGCACCAATTCCAGGGCTCCCATCAGGTTATATTCTGGACGAATCGGACCCGGACGTTTTTGTCCTGCGAAGGCCGGACGGCTCCTTTCTGGCGGCGTTCAGCGCCCTGGGCGCGACGGAGGAGAGTATCCAGCAGGCTGCGGTGGAGGATCTCTAGCTGCAGGAACGAGAGTTACCTGCGGTGCCGGTGATCTCCTATCCAGAACGTAGAGAGCTCCCCTTATTGGAGATGAGATCTCTTCTGAGCAGGTAGAGGTTGTGAGGGGAAGCCGGACCGTCGGGACGAGCTTCATCCATAACTGGCCGACGAGCCTTTCTTGCTCTCTCTGCTCTGCAATCGCTTCTGGGGGCATCGAAAAGTTCGCTAAGAGCCAGGGCTCAAGGAGAATCGCCAGGTTCCTGCTAAGATAGCTGCGCCGGAAATGTAACTGAGGAGAGGAGGGGCATTGAAGCTGGTTACGTACTCAACCGCCGAAGGTGGACCGAATATCGGATACGTGGAGGACGGGCGGGTAACGCCGCTCGGCGGTTCCGACATGATCGAGTACATCGAGCACGGGCGCAGTGCCGAGAGACAGCCGGGCGGGGAGAGCCTGGCGCTCGAAGACGTGAGGTTGCACGCTCCCGTGCCGCGTCCGCAGAAGGTCATCGCCATCGGGCTCAACTACGAGGACCACGCCGCCGAGACCGGGGCGGAGATCCCCGAGAAGCCGATCGTCTTCGCCAAGTACCCCAACACCGTCATCGGACCCGGTGAGCCCATCCGCATCCCGCCCATAACCAGGCAGGCCGACTACGAGGCGGAGCTTGCGGTCGTGATCGGGCGCGAGGCCAAGAACGTCTCCGAGTCGGAGGCGCTGGAGTACGTCTTCGGGTACATGAACTCCAACGATGTGTCCTCGCGCGATCTGCAGTTCTCCGAGGGGGGCCAGTGGACGCGGAGCAAGTCGCTCGACACCTTCGCTCCCATAGGTCCGTACATCGTTACTCGCGACGAGATTCCCGACCCGCAGAACCTCTCCATCCGCGCGATCTTGAACGGAAAAGTCATGCAGGACAGCAACACCTCAAGGATGATCTTCTCGGTCGCCGAACTCGTTTCTTTTCTGAGCACGGGCATGACGCTGATGCCGGGCGACATCATCATGACCGGAACCCCTCCCGGAGTCGGGATGGCGCGCGACCCGCAGGTCTGGCTCAAGGATGGAGATGAGATCACCATCGAGATCGAGGGCCTGGGCAGCCTCACCAACCCGGTCAAAGCCGGCTGATGGACCTAGCCTCAGCTCTGGAAGACATCCTTCCAGAGGACAGAATCTCCGCCGCCAGCGAGGAGATAGAACGTCACGCCGGGGGCATCTTTACCTACCACGCGCCGCACCAGCCGGACGTTGTGGTGTTCCCGGAGAGCAGGGAAGAAGTCGTGGAGGTCCTGCGCTTTGCGAGCGGGCGCGGTGTCCCTGTGGTTCCTTACGGGCGAGGCAGCAGCCTGGAGGGACACGCGATCCCGACCCGCGGGGGCATCAGCCTGGATTTTCGCCGGATGAATCACATCGTGGGGCTTCGCCCCGATGACTTCGTGGCCCGTGGGGAGCCGGGCCTTACCCACGGCGGGCTGAACGCGGCGCTAAAAGAACACGGGCTCTTCTTCCCGGTGGACCCGGGCTGGGATGCTTCTTTAGGCGGGATGACGGCTACCAACGCGAGCGGCACCAACGCCGTCCGCTACGGCGCGATGCGCGACCAGGTTCTCGGGCTCGAAGTGGTGCTCGCCGATGGGACCCTCATGCGTACGGGCGGGATGGCGATGAAATCCTCCGCCGGATATAACCTGACCGCGCTGTTCGTCGGCTCCGAGGGGACGCTGGGGGTTTTTACCGAGATCACACTTCGGCTCCAGGCCATCCCCGAAAAGGCGGTTGCTGCCAGGGCTGTCTTCCCGGACATCGAGCGGGCCGGTCGGGCGGCGGTGGCCGTGATCCGGTCCGGCATGCTCGTCGGGCGCGTCGAGTTGGTGGACGAGCGCACCATCGGCGCGGTCAACGCTTACAAGGGCACGGACTACACCGTTTCCCCCACGCTCTTCCTGGAGTTCAGCGGAAGCGAGGCGGCAGTCGAGAGCGACGCGCGCAAAGCGCAAAGAATCTGCGGGTCCGAAGGCTGCCAGAGCTTCGAGTCCGAAGAGGATGAGGCCGCGAGGGAGAAGCTTTGGGAGGCGCGGCACGAGGCGGCGCTCGCCGTGAAACAACTCAACCCGGACAAGATGCCCATGACTACGGACGTGTGCGTTCCCGTATCCAGCCTGCCGGGTGCTCTGAGAGAGGCGCGCCGGACGATAGAGTCATACGGTCTTGAGGGAGCCATACTCGGGCACGTCGGCGACGGCAACTACCACGCCGTATTCGCGGTTGATCCGGATGACGCGGAGGATATGGAGCGGACGGAGAAGGTCAACGCGGAGATCGTGGGCTACGCCCTCGCGCGCGGGGGGACCTGCACCGGCGAGCACGGCATCGGTTTCGGCAAAACGAAGTACCTGGAACAGGAACACGGCGACTCACTCCCGTTCATGCGGCAGATCAAACATCTCGCTGACCCCAGGAACATCCTCAACCCCGGCAAGCTCTTCTCGGATGCGTGAGCTAGAAGAGGATCATTTACGTGGTCAATGATCTTTGAGTGGTGAGGACTCTGGCTCCTTTTATGGCTTTTCTATCCGGGACTACGACTGCACTTGTGATTTTGCCTGTTGGATTGTCTCTCCGTGGGGAGTGCCTTTGGCGTGGATCTGCGATGCGCTCGCCGCCGGGTTCTACGGGTTTGCGCTCCTGGAGATAGGGGAGCGCGCCAGACGCCAAATTCCGGTTAGAATATGGATACTATGGAACGCACGATAAGGGTGGTGGTGGCGAAAGTCGGCCTCGACGGGCACGACCGGGGAGCCAAGATAATAGCCCGCGCCCTGCGCGACGCGGGGATGGAGGTCATCTACACGGGGTTGCACCAGACGCCGGAGCAGGTCGTGGAGACGGCCATCCAGGAGGACGTTGACGCCATAGGCATCTCCATTCTCTCCGGAGCGCACATGACCCTGATTCCGAGGGTGATCGAGCTTCTAAAAGAAAACGACGCCACCGACATCCTGGTCTTCTGCGGTGGCACCATACCGAAAAGCGACATCCCAAAGCTCAAGGAGCTCGGTGTCGGCGAGGTCTTCACGCCCGGAACGCCGACCAAAAGGGCTGTAGAGTACGTCCGGCAGGCCGTGCCGGCGAGAAGCTAGTCAGCCATCAGTGGTCAGCAAATGAGAAGCTGAAAGCTGAATGCTAATAGCGCCGACCGAAGGGAGGCTAACTTTGGATTTCGTGAGGGTGGAGCGGGAGGGCGACGTCGCCGTCCTGACCATTGATCGCCAGGAGAAGCTCAATGCCCTGAACCCGCAGGTCACGGAGGAGATAGGGCAGGCGCTGCTGGATCTGGAGTCGGAGGAGTTGCGCGCGATCATCGTTACTGGAGCGGGAGAGAGGGCGTTCGTCGCCGGGGCGGACATCGCCGCGATGAACGAGATGAGTCCTCTCGAAGCCAAACGTTTCGCCGAGATCAGCAACGCTTCGATGGCGCTCTTGGACCGGAGTCCCATTCCTACCATAGCCGCCGTGAACGGTTACGCGCTGGGTGGTGGATGCGAGGTGGCCCTGGCGTGCGACATTCGGGTTGCCGCCGAGAATGCTTCCTTCGGTTTCCCGGAGGTGGGGCTCGGGATACTGCCCGGCATGGGCGGAACCCAGAGACTTCCGCGCCTGATCGGACCGGCACTTGCCAAGGAGCTTATCTTTACCGGACGGCGCATAAGCGCAGAGGAGGCGAAGGATATCGGGCTGGTAAACCGCGTCGTGCCGCAGGGGGAGGCGCTGAGTGCGGCGAAGGATATCGCAGCAGAGATCTCTGCCAACGGTCCCCTCGCCGTCCGGCACGCCAAGGCCGCCGCGAACCGCTCGCTAGACGTGGACCTGGTAAGCGGCCTGGAGTACGAAACGGACCAGTTCAGCCTGCTCTTCTCGACGGAAGACGCGAAAGAAGGCATGGGAGCCTTCATCGAGAAACGCAAACCGCAGTTCAAGGGGCAATAATCCACGAGACGACCTTCCGCGCCCGCTACTCGGAGACGGACGCGCAGGGCATTGTAAACAACGCCGCCTACCTCTCCTACTTCGAGGTCGGGCGCGTCGAGTGGCTGCGCGACGCCGGAATCTCCTACAGAGAGCTGGAAAAGCACGGCTACGGCTTCGTGGTCGTGGAGGTCCACGTTTGCTACAGGAAAGCGGCATTTTTCGACGACGAGATAACCCTCCGTACGGAGCTGGCGGAGGTAAACAAAGCTTCGCTGCGCTTCGAGTACACCCTGCTGCGCGGTGAGGAGGTGATCGCCACGGGCTACACCCGCCACGGGTGTGTGGAACTTTCGGGCGGACGCGCTGTCCGCATCCCGAAAGACGTACTGCGGGTTCTGAAGAGCGAGGAAGTCTAGCTTCGGTTTCGCATAAAATTTCCTTCTTTTGTCACACTGGGCTTCGCGATCTCGTCTTATCTATGACAGGCTAAGATGAGAGAGCGAGGCGGATGATGCGCAGAATAGCCCTGTACGGAACGCTTGTGGTGGCGATGGTTACGGTGGGAAACTTGCTGCACGGGATCTCCCATGCCGAACATGAGGTGCCGCTGGCGGCGTGGCAGCAGGCTTACGTGTTCCTGATTATCTTCCTGGCCCCGATCGTGGCGGCGGTACTACTCTGGAGCCGGTTTCGCCGGGCGGGGGCGTGGCTGCTTCTCGTTTCGATGACGGGGTCTCTCATCTTCGGGGTCGCCTACCATTTCCTGATCCCCGGCCCGGACAACGCTTTCACCCTGCAACAGGGGGCGTGGCTAACAGCTTTTCAGGCGTCCGCCGCGCTGCTGGTACTTCTGGACGGTCTTGGATGCCTGACCGGGTTATGGGCTTTGGGCAGGCTTTCGCAGGCTACGGCTGAGTCGAAATCTGCCAGCAGTTTGAGAAGAACGGAGTTGCGATGATCCGGGACGAGACCTTCGATGAATACCGGCCTCTCTTGTTCTCCATCGCCTACCGGATGCTCGGCAGCGTCCATGACGCCGAAGACGTGGTACAGGAGGCGTTCGTGCGCTGGCAGAAGGTTGCTGATGAGGAGGTGAGATCCCCTAAGTCTTACCTCTCGTCCGTCGTCACCCGCCTGTGCATAGACCAGCTACGCTCCGCCCGGATGCGCCGCGAGGAGTACGTGGGTCCGTGGCTGCCGGAGCCGCTGACGGTGGAGCCTGCAACCGATGCGGCGGTCCTCGACGAAACGCTCTCGATGGCGTTTCTGGTGTTACTGGAGAGCCTCTCTCCGGTAGAACGGGCGGTATTCTTGCTGCGAGAAGTCTTCGATTACGACTACGCCGAGATCTCACGGATAGTCGGCAAGAGCGAGGCTAACTGCCGTCAGATCTCACGCCGCGCGAGGCAGGCGGTGGCCGCGCGCCGTCCGCGCTTCGACCACTCGCCCGAACAGGAAGAGAGGCTGGTAGAGCAGTTTATCGAGACCTGCATGAGCGGCGACATGGAGGGCCTGCTTAAGATGATGTCCGAGGACATAACCCTCTGGACGGACGGCGGCGGCAGGGTGCGCGCCGCGCGCAATCCCATCTATGGCTCCGACAGGGTGGCCCGCTTCCTGTCAGGAATAATTGCCAGGGCTCCGGAAGGACTCACCATCCGCCGGGCCAGGGTCAACGGCCAGCCCGGTATCGTCAGCTATTACGCCGACGGAAGCCCCCAGGGCGCGGCGACCTTCGATATATCCGGGGGACGTATCGTGGCCATCCGCCTCGTGGTCAACCCGGAGAAGCTCGGAAACATACCGCCATTACAGGAGGTCGAATGATGATAGTGCCAAAGCTGGTGCTCGAACCGTTTGTCAACCAGTGGGCGGTTTTGCTTACTACCTACAAACGCGATGGGACTCCGGTGAGTACGCCGGTCAGCATTGTCGTGGAAGGAGATCGCGCCTTCATCCGGACCTGGGATACGGCGTGGAAGTTCAGGCGCATCCGCAACAACCCGGAGGTCGAAATCGCACCTTCCACCGCGGGAGGCAAACCCACCGGACCAGCGATCCGGGCTTACGCCAGAGTGCTCACCGGCGAGGAGTCGGCTCGTGCTGGAAGGCTCCTCACCCGCAAATATCCCATCCTGCACGGTTTCCTCGTCCCGCTGATCCACCGCCTGCGCCGTAACAGGACCGTGCATATCGAGCTGAGGCCGCTCGGCGACTAGAAGAGGAGGAGTGTCGTGGGAATGAACAAGCTACTTGCCCCCATCAAGGTCTTCGCCAGGACCCGCTACGATCGGGTTCCGGACTCGTTGCGCTTGCTGATCAAGAGGCCCGCTATCCTGGCGGCCGAAGGGACCTACGAGACCGCACTCCTGGTGAGCGGACGGATGAATGGCCGCATCAAAGCACTCGCTACGCTCAAGGCAAGCTCACTCATCGGGTGCCCCTTCTGAATGGACATCGGCTCTGCCGTGGGCAGAGAGCTGGGTGTAACCGAAGAGCAGCTACGCGATCTACCGCGCTACCGCGAGAGCGAAGCGTTCTCGGAGGAGGAGCGGCTGGCGATCTCGCTCGCAGAGGAGATGGTCAAAACGCCTGTGGAGATCCCACCAGAACTCTCGGAGAAGCTGCGCCAGCACTTCGATGAAGCTCAACTCGTCGAACTGGCAGCGACCATCGCGCGGGAAAACCACCGGGCTCGCTTCAACCGCGTGTTCGGGGTGCGTCCGGTTGGCTTCTCCAAAGGAGATTTCTGCGTGTTGCCCGAGAGGCCGAAAGAAGAGATTTCTCGATAAGCGCATCCGAAATCCCCGGAGCGGGCGGCCGTCCGCGGGCCCAAAGAGTTGCTGGGGTTTGCTTGAAAACGGATCTCGCTCGCAAGTCCCAGTGTTTTTGAGACTTTAGTCTGATGCCATTTGCTTCTCTGCTGCGTAACCATATGTCGTAGGCCGTAAGCGAAGAAAAGGAGAGAAAAAATGGCCGACAAAATGCTCAACTACAGCCCGGGGGATGGGCATAGCGGGATCGTTGGTATGAGCAGCCGGGACGAGAGGTTATGGTCGAGTCTGGCCCACCTGAGCATCCTCGCGAACCTGTTTACCGGATTCTTGGGGCCGGTGATCGCGCTCGTCATCTGGCTGGTCTACAGGGATCGGTCGGAGAAGGTAGCTTTTCAGGCGATGCAGGCGTTCTGGTACCAGGTGGCGTGGCTCGTCATCCTCGCCGTGGGGTGGACCATTACCGGGTTCTTGATGGCTATCCTGATCGGCTTCCTGCTCGCGCCGGTGATGATCGTGGCAACGGTCTTCCCGTTTGCGCACGCCGCATACGCCGCGTACAAGGTCAACAAGGGAGAGGACTTCCGCTACCCCCTGATCGCCGATCTCATCGAGGGCAACTAGGCAGTTGTTCTTTCCGTCGTGCGGCTCCGGTCCTCGAAAGAGGCCGGGGCCTCTTTTTTGGACATATGACTCTGGTATGGTCCTTTTCCTTACCCCAAATCCGCCTTTGGTCTGATGTCTTTCGGGGAGGCAGTGCGTATCCTTGTCCCTGCAAACCATATGAAGGGAGAGATGTGTTTAAAGCGTTGAAGAAGTCTACGAGCACCGGGCCGCACCCTACCGAGGGGCTGATGATCGAAGCCTTAGAGGTGCACAAGGTCTACGAGGGTGAGGTGAAGGTTCAGGCGCTCAGGGGAGTAAACCTCGCCATCCGCAAGGGAGAGATGGTGGCGATCATGGGTCCCTCCGGCTGCGGCAAAACCACCCTGCTGAACAGCCTCTCCGGGCTGGACGACATTACTTCCGGGGAGGTTTTTATCGCGGGACAGCCGCTGAGCAAGATGTCGGATAGAAAGCGCACCCGCTTTAGAGCGGAGGAGATGGGCTTTATCTTCCAGTCCTACAACCTGATCCCCGTCCTCTCGGGCGTAGAGAACGTCGAACTGCCGCTGCTGGTCTCCGGCGTGAAGCCCAGAAAAGCGCGTGCCCGCGCCATCTCGACGCTTGAACTGGTCGGCATTCCCGAACTCGCGCACAAGCGTCCGGCGGAGATGAGCGGCGGCCAGCAGCAGCGGGTAACGGCGGCACGAGCCCTGGTCAACGAACCGACCATCGTGTGGGCCGACGAGCCGACCGGCGCTTTAGACTCCGAGACTTCGGAGGAGATCATGGACCTCCTGTGCCGCCTCAACGAGGAGCAGAAGCAGACCTTCGTGCTCGTAACCCACGATCCCACGGTCGCCCACAGGGCCCACCGCATCATCCGTATGCGTGACGGCCTGATCGAGCACGACGAGCCGAACGGGAAGGGAGTCTCCGGGTGACGAAGCTCTTCGGCGTGCCGATAGACCAGCTAATGACCGTACTGCTCGCCGTATTCGGCATCGGGGCTGCGGTCCTGGTCGTCTCGGCGCTGCGCAACCGCACCGCCTTCAAGATGGGCGTCAGGAACATCCCCCGCCGCAAGAGCCAGACCGTCCTCATAGTGCTGGGTCTGATGCTCGCGACGCTCCTGTTCTCGGCGTCGTTTACGACCGGCGACACCCTGACCAACTCCATCCGCATGGCGGCGCTGAAAGGCATCGGGCAGGTGGACGTAACGGTCAAAGCCAAAAACACGGATTCTTCTGCGGGCGCTCCGATGGGTATTGCGCCGGGCAGCCGGCAGAAGTATTTCGACCAGAGTCTCGCGGGCAAGGTGCGCGACCGGCTCTCGCAAGATAAAAACGTGGCGGGCGTGGCTCCCCTGGCCGTCGAGACCGCCCCGGTCGCGGCCTCGGGCAAGAAGCTGAGCGAGCCGCAGACCGACATCCTCGGCATTGATGGGAAGGCCATGCGCGGCTTCGACCGGCTGACCACCTCTTCCGGCAGCACGCTCTCCGTGAGCGACCTCTCGAAGAATCAGGTCTACATAAGCAGCGAAGAGGCGAAGAAGCTCGGCGTCGGGCGCGGGGATGAGGTCAAAGCCTACCTGGGGAGCAAACCCCAGAAGTTCGGAGTCGCGGGCGTCTACGAGAAGGGAGCGAACCCCGCCTCGGAGACCTCGCTCGTCATGCCGCTTGAGCGGTTGCAGAAGATCACCGGCAACGAGGGCCGGATCAACGAGATCCTCATCACCCACAAGGGACCTGCCGTCGAGGGCGGCGCGCACACCAAAGCTACCCTCGCCGAACTGAAGCCGCTCTTGAAGCAGCACGACCTCAAGGCCGACCCCGTCAAGAAGGACACGCTCAAGCAGGCCGACAAGTCGGGGGCGAGCTTCTCCAACATCTTCTTGATGTTCGGGCAATTCTCGGTGGCCGCCGGGGTTTTGCTCATATTCCTGATCTTCGTGATGCTCGCCGCCGAGCGCAAGCATGAACTGGGGATCGCACGCGGGGTCGGGATGCAGCGGTCGCACCTGATCCGGATGTTCGCCTTCGAGGGAGCACTCTACGCGCTTCTCGCCTCCGCGGTGGGGAGCCTGCTCGGGATAGGGGTAGGCTGGGGGATGGTGAAGATTATCGGCGCAGCCTTCGCCCAGATGGACTTCAAGGTCGTCTTCGCCACCAGCCCCCAGAACGTGATAATCGCCTTTACTTTAGGGATGGTGCTCACCTTCGCCGTGGTCCTCATCTCTTCGTGGCGCGTGAGCCGGCTGAACGTCATCCGGGCCATCCGCGACATCCCGGAGCCTCAGAACAGGCGCGGGGGCATCAAGGGACTTTTGTTCGCGATACTCCTGATCTCGCTTGGCGCTCTTATGCTGGATCAGAGCTTCGCGGCGGAGAAGATGGTCCTGTACATGGGTGGGATATCGCTCCTCATAATTGGGGCGGCGCTCGCCTTGAGGCGCTTCAGGCTGCCGGACAGGGTGGCCTTCACGCTCGCCGGAGCGGGGCTTCTTTTCCTCTGGCTCGCTCCGGTAAAGATCGCGCCGGATAACATGTCGCAGGGCATAGAGATGTTCTTCCTCTCGGGGATCATGATCGTCATCGGGGCGGTGTGGATTTTGATCTACAACGCCGACATCCTGCTTGCCGCGGTGGTAGCGACCTTCGGGCGGATCAGAGGTCTCCCGCCGGTCCTCAAGACCGCGGTGAAGTACCCGATGCAGAGCCGCTTCCGCACGGGCATGACGCTCGCGATGTTCTCGCTGGTCGTCTTCACCATCGTAGTTATGGGCTACATCACGGGCGGGCTGAGCAGCGTCTGGGATAACCCGAATCGTCTCTCCGGCGGCTTCGATCTCCGGGCGAGCACCGGCTACACCAACCCCATCTCCAACATGAACGCCGCTCTCAAGAACACCAAAGGCATAAACTCGAACGAGTTCACCGCCGTCGGAAGCCTCTCAAACCTGCCGGTCAAGGCAAAACAGGACGGAAAGAGCGGGAAGCTCGCGGGCATTGATCTGCAGGGCGTAGACAGAGGCTACGCGGACAACGTCAGCTACGGTTTTGCAATGAAGACCAAAGGCTACAGTTCGGCGCGCGAGGTGTGGCGGGCGCTGGAGAGCAGACCCGATACGGTGGTGGTCGCCGCGAACCTGGTACCTTCCAGGTCCAACTTCGGGGCGGGTGACCAGAAGCCTCCCTTCAGCTTCAAGGGCTTCTACCAGGAGCAGAAGCGGCTGCCGGATAACGTGTACGTGCGGGTAAAGAACCCCCAGACCGGCGAGACCGAGAGGCTGCACGTGATCGGGGTCCTCAACCAGACCGCCGCCTACGCGGGTGAGATGATGACCTCGCAGAAGACGCTGGATAAGGTGGCGGACGCTCCCGTCCCCGCGCAGAGCTACATGTTCCGTCTGAAGGACGGTGCAAACGCCGGGGCTGCGGCCAAGAAGCTCGAAAAAGCCTTCCTCGCGAACGGTCTGCAGGCCGAGGTTACGGCGAAGGAGATCCACCAGCAGGCCGGGACGAGCCTTATCCTGAACAACCTGCTCACCGGCTTCATGGGCCTGGGGCTTCTGGTGGGTATCGCCGCCCTGGGCGTCATCGCCGCACGATCGGTGGTCGAGAGGCGACAGCAGATCGGAGTCCTGAGGGCCGTGGGCTTCCAGCGGGGCCAGGTCAGGTTCGCGTTCCTGCTGGAGTCCTCGTTCATCTCGCTCTTGGGGATCGCGACGGGCATCGCCCTGGGAGTCGGGCTCTCCGGCACCATCATCGAGAACATGGCCAAAAGCGTTCCCGGAGTAACCTACCAGGCTCCCTGGACCATGATCGGGATAGTCATAGTGGTGGCTTACGGGGCTTCGCTCCTGACCACCTTCCTGCCCGCCCGCCAGGCATCGAAGGTCTACCCAGCAGAGGCGCTGCGCTACGAGTAGAACGTAAATCCAGCCCGTCTTTTCCGGAAGGTCCGCTTTGCGCGGGCCTTCTTTCTAGATCCAGCGCCGCACCCTGGACTTGTAGGCCAGGTATTCCTCGCCGAATTTTCTCTCCAGGTATCGTTCTTCACGGGCGATCACGCCGTACCGAATCACGAGCAGCACCACCGGGAGCAGGAGGATGGACCAGAGGGAGTTGCGGAGGGTGGAGATGCCCGCGTAGATCATCGCGAGCGAGAGGTATCCGGGGTTGCGGGTGTAGCGGAACGGGCCGTCAGTAACGACTCTGGAGACCGGCTTTTGCGGGCTGACCGGGGTGTCGGCCTCGCGCATCGTCCGGTTGAACCAGACCGCGAGAGCGATCCCAGCGCCGAGAACGGGCCATCCGGCAAGTCGTGAGGACCGGTTCGGCAGGAACGGGGCCGGGAACTTCCTATTCAATCTCAGACCCAGGATCAGGGGGAACAGGTAGATCAGGGGCGGCGGCGCGATGACGCTGGCGTTGTCCTTGCCTTCGTCGGTCATACTCGTTCTCCTTGCTGACTCTAAGGTTTATCTGGGGGCCATGCGGATAGCGCCGTCGAGCCGGATGACCTCGCCGTTTAGCATCTCGTTCTCGATAATGTGCCGCGAGAGAGAGGCGTACTCTTCCGGCTTTCCGAGGCGTGAGGGGAAAGGGACCTGCTTCCCGAGCGACTCCCTGGCCTCTTCCGGGAGCCCGGCCATCATCGGGGTGTCGAAGATGCCCGGCGCGATGGCCGCGACCCGGATCCCCCACCGCGCCAGCTCGCGGGCTATCGGGAGGGTCATGGAGACGACCCCGCCCTTCGAGGCCGAGTAGGCGACCTGCCCGATCTGACCCTCGAACGCCGCCACGCTGGCGGTGTTGACGATCACACCCCGCTCGCCGTCCCCGGTTGGATCGTTGTGCTGCATTGCAGCCGCGGCGAGCCTTATCGCGTTGAACGTCCCGATGAGGTTGACCTGCACTACCTTCGAGAACGAACCGAGGTCGTGCGGCCCCTCTTTACCCAGAACCCTCTTTCCGATGGCGATCCCGGCGCAGTTGATGAGCCCGTGCAATGCCCCGAACTCGCCGGTTGCGGTCTCTACGGCGGCCTGCGTGCTCTTCTCGTCGGTAACGTCGGTCTTCGCGAAGCGGACGTTCTTTCCGGTAGGTTCGCCCTTCAGGTCCGCGATCACGACGTTCCCGCCGTTTTCGGTGAGCATCCGCGCGGTGGCCGCGCCGAGCCCCGATCCCCCGCCGGTTACCAGGAATGTACTGCCGCTTATCTGCATCAAATACGCTCCACAATGGTTGCCGTAGACATACCATGACCTATGCACATGACCTGAAGTCCGATCTGCCCGTCGGTGGCTTCGAGCCCGGCGAGCATCTTCGACATCAAGCCCGCGCCTGTCGCGCCGAGAGGGTGGCCGTGGGCGATGGCCCCACCCCAGGGATTAACCTTCTCCATATCGGGTTCGAGTTCGCTCGCCCACGCGAGGACGACGGTGGCGAAGGCTTCGTTTATCTCGATCCAGTCCAGGTCCTGGATGGAGAGGTTGGCTTTCTTCAGGGCGAGCCGCGTCGCCGGGATGACGCCGGTTAGCTGCATGGTCGGGTCGCTTCCGACGACCACGCGGGCCAGGAAGCGGGCGCGCGGCTTGAGGCCCTCTGCTTCGGCAACCTCGCGGTCGGCGACGAGCACAGCCGAGGCGCCGTCGGAGATCTGGCTGGAGTTACCCGCCGTTACGACGCCCTTGCCTTCGGGCCGGAAGGCGGTCTGCAGGGACGCCATCTTCTCCGGGTCTACTACCCCCCGGATGCCCTCGTCGGTTGTAAACTCGGCGGGGTTGCCCTCCGGGTCGAGCCCTTTGGTGGGCAGGATCTCCCGGTTCTTACCCGCGCGGGAGGCTTCGCTCGCGCGGCGATGGCTCTCGGCGGAGAGCAGGTCGGCGTCCTCGCGCCCGATCTTCCACGCCTCGGCGATCCTCTCTGCGCTCTCGCCCTGGTGGATGAGCTCGCGTTTTTCCCGCAGATCCGGGTTCAGCTTCTCGAAGCCGCCCCCGATGTCGCTGAACATCGGCGCGCGGGTCATGCCCTCGACGCCGCAGCCGATGGCGTAGCGCGCGTCGCCTGCAGCGATCGCCTGGGCGGCAAAGTGGACAGCCTGCTGGCTGGAGCCGCACATCCGGTTGAGCGTTACGGCAGGGACCGTATCCGGCAGGCCCGCGAGCATGACCGCGAGCCGCCCCACGTTCGCGCCCTGCTCCCCGGCCTGGGTCACACATCCGGTTATCACATCTTCCACGTCATCCGGTTGTATGCCCGCACGTCCGATGATCCCTTCCAGGACGTGGGCGAGCAGGCTGTCCGGCCTGACTTCGCGGAAGGCGCCGTCGCGCCTCCCGAACGGGGTGCGTACCGCTTCCAGGATTACCGGTTCTGCCATATTCTTCTCCTTTAGTTCTCCACCACGGTGAGTGTAATACGGCTGGGGTGCTCGGGATCGTGGAAGATACGCTGCCGGGCGACCGCCGCGCGCGAGGAGTGGGCGCCGCTCTCGCCAGTGTTGAGGTTCCGGTCCCAGCGCGGGAAGCAGCTAGAGGTGACCTCCACCCGAATCCGGTGTCCGGCCTTGAAGGTGTTCCCGGTGGCCCACAGGTCTATGGCGTACTCGTAGACCTCATCCGGTTTTATCGGTGAGGGTTCGACGGGGCTCACGACTCCGGGAGCAGGGTAGCTCTCGCGGGCGCTCGCCCGGATGATGCCATCGGTGATGCCGATCGCACGCCCGTCCGGGTGCACGTCCACCAGCCGCGCAACGAAGTCCGTGTCCGGCGCCGAGGAAGCGGCGAAGAGCGTAACGTGGACCGCTCCGAGGACAGTGTAGTCTTCGCCCAGCGGCTCGCTCGTGTAGCAGAGCACGTCCGGACGGTCCTCGTTGGAGCCCTGGTCCCTCGCGCCCGCGCGGTAGACCTGGGGCATCAGGATCGCCCCTCCGAGGGTTGGCATGGGGTTCTGGGGATCGTAATCGTACTCGTCATGTGCCTGGGGGTCAGGCTTCTCGCGGGCGAGCGTACCGTCGCCGGAGCGGGTGTTGGCGTTTCCGCCGCTCCCGAAGTACCAGTGCTCCTCGCGCGAGCCGGGAGGCGGCCACTCCTCGTAGCCGCGCCAGCGGTTCTCGCCCATGACGAAGACCTCGACGGGCGGTCGGTCGGCCAGGGCTTCCTCGTCACCCTTGAGGGTGGCGTCGAACCAGCGGAGATGGTAGTCGGTGAGATCTCCACGGTAGTTGAGAAAGATGCCCGAGCTTCCGATGCCGAAGTCCAGGTCCCCGAAGGTGCTCCCGAAGTCGCCGTGGGTCCACGGTCCGACGAGAAGGCGCGGGGGCCTCATGCCCTTGCGCTGCGCGACCTGCTTCATCGCCTCATACTGTCGCAGAGTCTCCCCGAGAAACACGTCGTACCAGCCCCCGATGTGCAGGGTGGAAGCCTCGATCTCATCATAGCGACCGTCTATGTTCACGTACGCCCAGACCTTGTCGTCTACCCGGCTCTCGAACCCGCCGCGCATGAACGGTACGAGGTCATCGGGGTCGGGGATGTCCGTGAGCGGCAGGATATCGTAGCCGCCGCCCGCCTGGATGGTGTCTATGAGGCCGACGAGCGCGGGGAGTTTTTGAGCCAGTTGGCCGGGATCCTGCCGGTACCGGCGGAACAGAATATCGGGGGCGATGGCGGTGTGCGCCCAGTGGTTCATGATGCCGAGCTCCTGGGCCCCGCCGCGCATCTGGACGCCGTTCAGGTGGTTGCCCCAGGTGATGCCGGGGACCATGCTCTTGAGCGAGGGTGGCTGCGTTACGGCGGCCTGCCACTGGGTCTTGCCGTAGTAGGACAATCCGAACATTCCCACACTGCCGTTGGAGCCGGAGAGCTTCGCGGCCCACTCGACCGTGTCGTGGCCATCCTCGAACTCGTGGATGAAGGGGGAGAACTCGCCTTCGGAGGCGAAGCGTCCCCGCACATCCTGGACGATGACGATGTAGCCGTGCTGGGCTGCCCGTACCGGGTCGAGGAACGCCGTGTAGGACGGGATGTCTTTGCCGTAGGGCAGCCGGGTCAGGAGCACCGGGTAGGAGCCGACTGCGGCCTCGCCGCCCGGACGGTAGACGTTCGCCATGAGCGTCGTGCCGTCGCGCATGGTGGCGGGGACGTTTTTCTGGACTGTAACCTTTTGCGTGATAAGCGGCATCAATCCCCCTTCCAGGATCTCGGACCGTGTAACTTATTCTATTGCTTTGCGGATGCCTTGCCCGCGAAGCGCTCGCGCAGCTCTCGCTTGAGGATTTTGCCGGACGCGTTGCGGGGCAGATCGTCCACGAAGTAGACGCGCTTGGGGACTTTGAAGGGAGCAAGCTGCTCGCGGGCGCGTTGCTTGATCTCCTCGGCGAGCGCGTCGCTACCTTCCATCCCTTCCTTGAGGGCGACGACGGCGCTGACGGCCTCGATCCACTTCTCGTCCGGCAGGCCGATGACCGCCACCTCGGAGACCGCCTCGTGGTCGTAGAGGGCGTCCTCGACCTCTCGCCCGGAGACCTGGATGCCGCCGGTGTTGATAACGTCCTTCACCCGATCCACGACGTAGAGGTAACCTTCCTCATCGAAGTAGCCCAGGTCTCCGGAGTGGAACCAGCCGCCCTCGAAAGCCTCTCCGGTCTCTTCGGGCTTGTCCCAGTAGCCGACCATGAGATGCGGGGAACGGTGGACGATCTCGCCGGTCTTGCCCGGCGGTGCGTCGTTCAACTCAAGGTCCACGACGCGCGTCTGTACCAGCAGCACCGGACGCCCGACGGAGGCCAGCCTGTTCTCTTCGAGTTCATCAGGCCGCAGGACGGTTGCGAGAGGTGCGATCTCGCTCTGCCCGTAGCAGTTGTAGAGCCTGGAGGCGGGGAGCCTCCTGCGCAACTCCCGCAGCACCGGGACCGGCATGGTCGAGGCCCCGTACTGGAGATTCTTGAGGCTGGAGAGATCGTGTTCGTCGAAAGCCGGGTGGCGCAGGAAGGAGATCCAGACCGTAGGCGGGGCGAACATGGAGTTGATCTGCTCGCGCTCGATCAGGGCGCAGCACTGCTGCGGCTCCGGGGCAGCGACGATGTAATTTGTGCCGCCCACCAGCATCAGCGGCATGAGAAAGACGTGCATCTGGGCGGAGTGGTACAGCGGCAGCGCCGCCAGCGCCCGGTCCGTCGAGCGAAACTCCAGCGCCTCGATGCAGCTCATGTACTCCGAGAGCAGCGCCCGGTGGGTCATCATCGCGCCCTTCGGAGCGGCGGTCGTCCCGGAGGTGTACAGAAGCTGTACGACATCCGTCTCCTCCAGGTCCACGCCCGGTTCGCTCGCGTCGTCGCTCTGCGCCAGGTCCAGAACGTCGGGTTCTTCTCCGCCGTGCAGCGTGCCCAGAATTTTCGCTTCTGTCCGCTCCCGGATATCTTCGACCGCTCCGGCGAGCGCGGGATCGTAGAAGAGTGCTTTGGAGCCGGACTGGTCGAGTATGTAGAGGAGTTCGCCCCCGGTGAGGGCGTAGTTTACGGGGACGTGGATCAGGCCGGCGCGGACGCAGGCGAGCCAGAGGATCACGTACGCATCCGAATTGCGCCCGTAGGCCGCCACCCGCTCGCCTTTTGCGAGCCCGAGATTCAGCAGGGCGTTCGCCGTCCGGTTTGCTGCCTCATCGAGTTCCGCGAAACTCCAGCGCCTTTCGCCGAAGATGATGGCGCCTTTTGAGTGGTTGCGGGCGGCGGATCGGGAGAGGGCGTCGCCTATCGTGTTGCGGATGCTGCGTGTGATCTCCGGCTGCATGGCCCGCCCTTACTTTTCTGCCAGAGTGTAGTCCTTGAACTGCTCGCGCAGCTTCATCTTGAGGAATTTGCCGGTTGCGGTGCGCGGAATCGCTTCCACGAACTCCACCGCGTCCGGGAGCTGCCACCTGGCGAAGTGCGGCGCTATGTGGGCGATGATATCCTCCGCCGTTGCGCTCCTGCCCTCCTTCAGCACGACCACGGCCAGGGGTCGCTCCTGCCACTTCTCGTCGGGAATGGCGATCACGGCTGCCTCGGCTACCGCCTCATGCGACATAATCGCATTCTCCAGGGCTACGGAGCTGATCCACTCCCCACCGGATTTTATGAGGTCCTTGGAGCGGTCCTGGATCTCCAGGTAGCCGTTTTGGTCTATGGTCACGATGTCGCCGGTCCTGAACCAGCCGTCCTCGGTGAACTTCTCGGAACCATCTTCTGCTTTGAAGTACGCCCTCGCCACCCAGGGGCCCCGGATCTCCAGCTCTCCCATCGTCTCTCCGTCCCACGGTACAAAACCCTCGTCCCCGCGAGCCCGGATCTCGATGAAAGGAGATGGCGTGCCCTGCTTGGCCCGTATCCGGTACTTCTCGTCTTCGGGGAGGTCGTCCATCCAGCTTCGCAGGATGCTGGCCGATCCCACGGGGGTCGTCTCGGTCATGCCCCAGGCGTGCACCACGTTCAGCCCGTGGCGCTCCTGGTAGGCCCGGATCAAACCCTCCGGCGCGGCGGATCCCCCGATGTCTATGGCCCGTATCGCCGAGAGGTCGTAAGCTCCTGGGTTTTCATCCAGCTTGCGCAGGACGCCGAGAAAGACCGTGGGCACCCCAGCGGTTACGGTAACACCCTCATCCTGGAACTCTTCCAGCAGGCTCTCCGGGTCCAGGTGCGGCCCTGGCAGGACCTGTTTGGACCCCACCAGGGTAGAGACGAACGGCAAGCCCCAGGCATTGACGTGGAACATCGGGACCACCGGCAGCACCACGTCCCGCTCGCAGATCCCGAACAGATCGGTCATCCCCAGGGACATCGAGTGCAGGCAGATCGCGCGGTGCGAGTACAGGGCTCCCTTGGGACGCCCGGTGGTGCCCGAGGTGTAGCACATCGCCGCGGCGTCCCGCTCGTCTGGGTCCGGGTACTCGAACTCGCTCTCGTCGGCGCTCTCGAGCAGCTCTTCGTAGCTCTGCGTGCCCTCCGGAGCCGGACTGTCGTCGTAAGTGAAGGCGAACACGCGCTCCAGGTTTACTTCGTCCTTGAAGCTATCGAGCACCTTTACCAGAGTTTCGTCTACCAGGAGCACCCTGTCTTCTGCGTTGTTTACGATGTAGGCGAGGTCTTCTGCGGAGAGGCGGGGGTTGAGGGTGTGGAGAACGAGGCTCGCGCAGGGAATGCCGAAGTAGGCTTCGAGATGCTGGTAGGTGTTCCAGCCGAGGGTCGCTACCCGGTCGCCATCCTGCAGCCCGAGCTTCTTGAGAGCTATGGCGAGCTTCTTGGCGCGCCTCGCGAAGTCCGCGTAGGTGTAGCGGTGGAAGCTTTTGTCGGGCTTGCGGGTAACGATCTCTTTCGGACCGTAGAGTGCATCGGCCCGCTTGAGTATGGCGGGCAGGGTGAGCTGGTAGTCCATCATGAGGCCCTTCATTGCATCTCCTCCTTCTTCGAGTTTTCATGTGGGTCGTAAACTGCGGCCACGGGCAACCCGCGTTCGGCTGCCCATCTTTCCCAGTCTTTTGCCGTCTTTCTGAGGAATATCTTCTGGAGATCCTCCTTGGCTGCGTTTCGCAGCCTGAGTTCGTGCAGCAGGCTTTGCCAGAAGTGCTCTTCGAGGGCTGCAACGGCGATCCAGCCATCCGAGGCGCGATAGAGGTTGTAGCCGGGCAATCCTCCCCCGAGCGGGGCGCCGGGACGTGTGATCCCGAACCCGAGCGGCTCCGCGAAGGTTTCTGCGACCCGTGCCAGGGAGACCTGCGCGTAGCCGGCGTCCTGGCCTCGCTCGCGACCGAGGAGCAGGGCCAGGGCGCAACTTACTGCCCGTTCGGCCCCGGCGAGGTCCGCGAGCAGGGTGCGCGGAAGCTCCGGGGGAGAGAGCAGTCCCAGGTCCGCCAGGTACGTCAGGTCGTGGCCCGGCACCTCTTCCTCCGGCGGCGGATACCCGATTATCGCGACCTGCGACAGGTGAGGGTACGAAGAATGCAGCTTCTCCCAGCCGAGTCCCAGGCGCTCCAGGGCTGCGGGACGGCTGGAGGTGAGCAGGAGGTCGGTATGCTCCAGGTAACTCTCCAGACGCGAGCGATCTCCGGGCTCTTTGAGGTTCAGCCTGATAATTTTCTGATCTGTGGAGAGGGCTTTGTACCAGGGCGGGTTCGAGTTGGAGAGCGGGTCGCCGCCCGGCGGCTCTACCTTCGTCACCGAGGCTCCCATCTCGCGGAGCCTGCGCGCCGCAGCCGGCCCTGGAACGTTCACGCAGAGCGTGAGTACATGAATGCCGGTAAGCGGTAGGGAGTCTTCTGTCATTCGCTTGCTACCGGTGCGGGCGCATCTCTCTGAATCTCCCGTCGGGAATGCGCCGCTGTTTACCTTTCACCCCGAGATGCCTTTCCTGCAAGGACGCGGTAAAAACGATGTTAGCATTCACAATGTTAGGGAGCAACTTGAGCCGGACAGTAGGCGAATATGGTCCGACTATCGTAAAATTTCATAAAGAGAGGTAGAGGAGGTTTTATTGGGTTCTGAGATCACCCAGTTCATATTGGCGCTGGTGCTGTTCGCGATCATCTTGATAGGCTCTTACTGGTTCGTCGTGTTCGCTCCAAAGCCGAAGAGAAACAACCCCCGGAATCCCGATGATGGACGCCCCGGGCCGAGAGATTAAGTAGATTGCAGGTTTCGGCGAAAGCGGACTACGCGCTGAGAGCAGCAGTGGAGCTGGCGCTGGCGGCAGATTCCGGGAAGCCGCTGAAGGGAGAGCAGATCTCCGAGAGCCAGGGGATACCGCGCAAGTTCCTGGAAAATATTCTGCTGGATCTCAAGCACTCCGGGATCGTGCGGACCCAGCGCGGGGCCTCGGGCGGCTACTGGCTGGCGCAGCCCGCAGATGAGATCAAACTGGCCGATGTGATCCGGGCGGTCGAGGGGCCGCTGGCGAATGTCCGGGGAGAGTGGCCGGAGAACGTCAAGTACGAAGGGGTCGCAAAACCGCTGCAGGAAGTCTGGATCGCGGTTCGCGCCAACCTCCGCGCCGTCCTGGAGACGGTAACGCTCGCCGACCTGGTTAAAGAGGAGCTCCCCGAGTCCGTGACAAAGCTGACCCAGGCCCCCGAAGCCTGGGTCCACCACTAGCTCTCTCTAGGCCCTATCGAAGTCCCGTATCTCTGCCGGGGTTTTCAGGTATCCCAGAAACTCCAGCTTCTCGATGACTTTCTGGGCGCTCTCCTGGGGCTCTTCCTCGCTGGTCTTGAGGTGTAGCTCCGGGGCGGCGGGCGGCTCGTAGGGGTCCGAGACGCCGGTGAACTGCTCGATCTCGCCGGCGAACGCTTTTTTGTAGAGGCCCTTGACATCCCGCTCGGCGCATACCTCCAGCGGGGCGTCCACGTAGACTTCGATGAAGTCTATTATCCTGCGCCGCACCTGGTCGCGGGCCTCTTTGTAGGGTGATATCGCGGAGACTATCACCGCGACCCCGTTGCGGGTCAAGAGGTTCGCCACGAATCCGATGCGCAGGACGTTTATAATGCGGTCCTCGCGCGAGAACCCGAGGCCCTTGGAGAGGTTGGTACGAACGATGTCGCCGTCCAGAACCTCGACCCTTCGGCCCCTCGCTTTGAGCTCGTGCTCGACGATCTCGGAGATCGTGGTCTTGCCGGCGCCGGAGAGCCCCGTGAACCACAGGGTGAAACCCCGCTCCTCATCTATCCAGCTTCTGTACATAGAGCTTTCCTTTTCCTGCTTCTTTACTGGTTATTCTTGTGCTGCTTCAGACCCTCGATGAGGACCTCGACGACTTCGGGGCGCGAGAACTCCGGCGGCGGATACTCGCCCCGGGCAAGCATCCCACGCACCTTCGTGCCGCTGAAGAACACGTGGGCGTCGGTGTCGTGCGGGCAGGTCTTGGTGGTCGCCATCCCGCCGCAGTTGAGGCAGAAGAAGGCGTGCTCGAAGAAGAGCGGCGTTATGCCCAGCTCGTCCTGGTCGAACTCGTTGAAGATGTGCTGGGCGTCGTAGGTCCCGTAGTAGCTGCCCACGCCCGCGTGGTCGCGCCCGACGATGAAATGGGTGCAGCCGTAGTTCTTGCGGCAGAGGGCGTGGAAGACGGCCTCTCTGGGTCCCGCGTAGCGCATCGCCGCCGGGAAGACGGCTAGCACAGTCCGGTTCTTGGGGTAGTAACGCTCCAGTAGCGTTTTATACGAACGCATCCTCACCGCCGCCGGTATGTCATCGGCCTTGGTCTCTCCGACCAGCGGGTTCAAGAGGAGCCCGTCAACCGTCTCGAGCGCGCTCTTCTGGATGTACTCGTGGGCGCGGTGGACGGGGTTGCGGGTCTGGAAGCCAACCACCCGCCGCCAGCCTTTCTCCCGGAAGATCGCCCGGAGCTCGTGCGGCTCGTAATATTGCTCGGGGAAGGGCCTGGTGTTGGGCTCCTCTACCAGGAGCGTGATCTCGCCGCCGAGGAGCAGATCCCCCTGCTTGTAGAGGTTGGCGACCCCGGGATGCTTCTCTTCGGTGGTGCGGTAGACCTCCCTGGCCTCGCGCTCCTTGTCGTAGGAGTAGATCTCCTCTACCAGCATGCTGGCGACGACGCGACCGTTGGCGTCGGCGAGCGCTACTTCAGCGCCTTCCCGCACTCCATTTAGCTCCTGCTCGTTCGCCGAGAGGGTGATGGGCAGGCTCCAGGGAAGGCCGCTCGCGAGGCGCATGTCCTCGACCACGCTGTCGTAGTCCCTCTTTACCATGAAGCCCGTGAGCGGGCTGAAGACGCCGGTCGAGATCATCTCTAGATCGGAGATATTGCGCGCTCCCAGGGTTACCCTGGGCAGCCCTTCGGCCTCTTTGAGACGCTCTTCGCGCTCCTCCTGGGCGACCCTGCGGTCTACCAGGACGCCTCCATGCGGTGCTATGGGATCAGTCTCGGTCAGCACAGATATATCCTCCTGCAAAGTTACGATCACTTACAAAACACATTACCACCATTTTTTTGCACTATCTAGAGCAGTCAGCCTGCTCCTTTGATGGTGTTGGCGGCTAGCTGATAATAGTAGGGCAGGCAGTATTCGTAGACATTCTGCAATTCTTCGGGCAGTTCGGGGTCCTTGCGCTGGGCTGGATTGATGCCGGTGCTCTTCTGGGCTTTTTCGTGCCATTCATCCCACTGTTCCCACTCCGGGACTTGCTCCTCCTCCCACGAGAGGGCGTCGGAGTGGTAGGAGACGCCCACATACTCGCAGTAGGCCGCCAGTATGCTCTCCGGGTCCTCGCTGAAGTTCATGGCGTCTACCACTACGGTGTCCTCGCCTTCATCCCGGACGAGACGGAAGAGGCGGTAGATCTGCTCGTATCCGGTTTCTTCAAGGGTGAAGTCGGGCCACATGCGGTGCAGGGAGCTGATCACGTACTTGGGGTCCCGGATTATGAAGGTGTTGACGAAATGCGAGACGAACTCCCGGCTCATGAACCCCCGGACGTGATACGCCATGTCCTTGACGAACACACGCTTCTCGCGCGGCTTCAGAATGTCGGCCAGCACGCTGCGGTAGTTGTACCGGGCCTCGGGCCTGGCGTCCTTGTACCGGTCGCTGCGGCGCTCCTCGCTGTAGTAGTAAGAGGCGGAGAAAGGCTCGTGGAAGACCTCAAAGTCATCCCTCTCCACAAAAACCCGCTCAAAAGCGGTGGATATGGACCTGGGAACCGCCCACAGCGCGATCGGTTTCTCGTGTCTCATTCTCTCTCCTGATCGCAATACGACAACCTATGATACACGCATCTATACGCGGGGATTCAAAACCCAGAACTACTCTCAAGACCCAGCAGCATCCCACACCCACTCCTGCATTTGACTTCCTGTCCAGCACATAGTAATATCCCGCGAACTTTGTCAATGGAAAATATAGACAAAGTAGATAAAACAGGCAAGCTACGAAATGGGGGATTTCGCTGCGGTGCGCAGAATATTACTCTTGGCGGTAGCGGGGCTGTTCGCGCAATTGGTGGATGGTTCACTGGGGATGTCTTACGGGACCTCGTCAACGACTTTGCTGCTAGCGTTCGGGGTTGCGCCTGCGCTGGCTTCGGCGAGCGTTCACATCTCGGAGGTGGCGACGACGTTCGCTTCGGGGGTTTCGCATTCGAGGTTCGGCAATGTGGACTGGGGCAAGGTGCTCTGGATGGCGGTGCCTGGAGCGGCGGGCGCATTCCTGGGCGCCGTGGCGTTGAGCTACATTTCGGCGGATGCAACCGAGCCGGTGGTGGCGGCGTTTTTGTTCCTACTCGGGGTGTACATACTCTCCAGGTTCGGGTTCAGGAGGAAGGAGAAGCCGGTCGAGGTCCGTCCCATTCCCGCGAAGTTCCTCATGCCTCTGGGGCTTGTGGCTGGATTCTTCGACGCGTTCGGCGGGGGCGGTTGGGGTCCGATCGGCTCCTCGACGCTGCTATCTTCCGGGAAGATGGAGCCGCGCAAGGTAGTGGGGACCGTGGATACCAGCGAGTTCGTGGTTACCCTGGCCGGGTCTGTCGGGTTTTTGATCTCTTTGAGCTTCGCGAATATTCCCTGGAAAATAGTGGGGGCTCTGCTCTTGGGCGGGATCGTTGCGGCCCCGATCGCAGCCTGGGTGGTGAAGCACCTGCCGGCGCGCGTGATGGGGACGCTGGTTGCCGGCATCATCCTGGTCACCAACGCGCAGACCTTCCTCGGAGCCATCGGGTTCAGCGGAGTTTTCGCCAGCATCATATATGCGGCCATCGTCGTGGTGTGCCTGGCGGCGCTCGTATTCGCCGTCGCGAAACTCCGGCAGGATAGGAAATCGGCGGAAGAACAGCCAGCGTAATCCGAAAACGCGCACCGGCGCGAAAGAACCATCATACGAGGCGGGGGCCGGGTCCGGTCCCCGCCATTTTTCTGTCTCGGCAGGCTTTCTCTGTTCTGTGGATCGCGGTTAACATAACGCGGTAGCGAGAGTGCAGGGAAGGAGGAAGATGAGACGGGTTGAGTTTTTCTACGATCTGGTGAGCCCGTACTCGTATCTGGCGTTCACGCAACTCGGGAGGATCTGCGAGGAGCACGGGGCGGATCTGGTTCTCAAGCCGATGTTACTGGGAGCGGTGCACAAGGCTGCGGAGATCAAAGCTCCCGTAGAAAGCCCCGCCAAGGCCCGCTACCAGATACAGGACATCCGCCGCTGGGCCGAGCATTACGGAGTACCCCTGGACTTCCCGGAGCCTTTCCCTTTCCGGTCTCTCAAGACGATGCGGGCGGCTGTCTACTGTGAAAGGCTGGGCAAGCTCCCGGACTTCACCCGCGAGGCGTTCGCCCTGTACTGGGCGGAGGGCGGCGCCCCGAAAGGACTGGAAGAAGCCGACGAGGATGGTCCGTTGAGCGAAGTTGCGCGGAGAATCGGTGAGGAGCAACGCAGACTACTCGAAGGCGCTTCTCTCTCAGAGACGAAGGAGGCGCTGAAGTCCGCAACCTACGAGGCGCTCGAGCGCGGGGTGTTCGCAGCCCCGACCTTCTTCGTCTCCGGCGAGATGTTCTGGGGCAACGACCGGCTGCAATTCGTGGAGATGACTCTGGCCGCAGGCTGAAGGTGTCGGCGTGACGACGGGACCCAATGAAGGCTGGTTTTTGAATGATCCGCAGATCATATACTTGAGCTAAACTTGGAAGAGGAAGGAGGAGAGATGTATGACATTTCCGCAACGCCGCTCCCGTCCACTGTAAGGCTGGATCTAAGCGGGCGTAGCGCATTGGTCACCGGAGCGGCGAGTGGTATCGGGAAGGCGTGCGCGGAGAGGCTGGCGCGGGCCGGGGCGAGCGTCGCCGTGCTGGACATAAACGGCGATGCTGTCCGGCAGGTTGCCGCTGGATTCGGCGGGAAGGCCATTGAGGTGGACCTCTCGGATCCCGCTGCTCTCGACGATCTCGATATCGAGGCAGACATCGTGGTAAACAACGCCGGACTGCAGCACGTGGCGCCGGTCGAGGAATTTCCGCCCGAGCGCTTCTCCCAAATCGTTCGAGTCATGCTGGAAGCACCGTTCAGGCTCGTGCAGAAGGCGATTCCGGGGATGTACGAGCGGGGATGGGGGCGCATCATCAACATCTCCAGCGTGCACGGGCTGGTGGCCTCGGAGTACAAGTCAGCGTACGTGGCCGCCAAGCACGGTCTCGAAGGGCTCTCGAAGGTGATCGCGCTGGAAGGCGGTCCCAGAGGCGTTACCTCGAACTGCATCTGTCCGGCTTACGTCAGGACGCCGCTGGTGGAGGGCCAGATCTCCGACCAGGCCCGCCGGCACGGCATCCCGGAGAGCGAGGTTATAGAGAAGATAATGCTCACCGAGCCCGCGATCAAACGCCTCGTCGAACCGGAAGAGGTCGCCGAGATGGCCGCCTTCCTCTGCTCACCGGCAGCATCGTTTATCAATGGGGCTTCTTTGACGATAGACGGCGGAGCGACGGTCCACTAGGAGGAGATGCATTTATGACCGAGACGGCAGCGGAAGGGACTCTACTCTGGGAACCTTCCAGGGAGTTTAAAGACAATGCCTATATAACCCGCTACATGCGCTGGCTGAAGGAGAACAGGGATCTCTCCTTCGGCGACTACAACGAGTTGTGGCAGTGGTCGGTGGAGGACCTGGAGGGCTTCTGGGCGAGTATCTGGGAGTTCTGCGACATCAGGGCGTCGAAGCCATACGAGAGGGTCCTGGGCAGGCGCGAGATGCCCGGCGCGGAGTGGTTTCCGGGAGCGGAGCTCAACTACGCCGAGCACATCTTCAAGAACGCGCGCCCCGATGAGCCCGCCCTCATCTCGCAGTCCGAGCTGCGTCCGCTCTCGGAGATGGGCTGGCAGGAGCTTCGCGAGAAGACCGCAGCGCTGGCGGCGGCCCTCAAGGAGATAGGCGTCGGGCGGGGAGACCGGGTGGTCGCCTACCTGCCGAATATTCCGGAGGCGATCATCGGGCTGCTCGCCGCCGCTTCGATAGGCGCGGTGTGGTCGAGCTGCTCGCCGGACTTCGGAGCGGGCAGCGTGATAGACCGCTTCAAGCAGATCGAGCCGAAAGTTCTTCTGGCCGTGGACGGCTACCGCTACGGCGGAAAGGACTACGACCGCACGCAGATAGTTGCGAAGCTCCAGCAGGAGATCCAGACGCTAGAGAAGACCGTCATCCTGCCCTACCTGAGCCGGGAGCCGGATATAAGTTCCCTGAGCAACATCGTCTTCTGGGATGAGCTTCTTGAGGAGCACGAGGGCGCGGAGCTGGCCTTCGAACAGGTGCCGTTCGACCATCCTCTGTGGGTGCTCTACTCTTCGGGGACGACCGGGCTCCCGAAGGCGATCGTGCAGGGACAGGGGGGCATCCTCATAGAGCATCTCAAGAAGCTCAAGATGCACATGAACTCCGGTCCCGGAGACCGCTTCTTCTGGTTCACCACTACCGGCTGGATGATGTGGAACGTGGTCGTCGGGGGCCTGCTCGGCGGGGCTACAGCGCTCCTGTACGACGGCAACCCCGGATACCCGGACATGAATACCCTGTGGAAGTTCGCCGCCGAGACCCGCATGAGTGTCTTCGGTACCAGCGCGAGCTACATTACCGCCTGCGCGAAGTCTGGTGTAGAGCCAGGCCGCGACTTCGACCTCTCGAACCTCAAGGCCATCGGCTCCACGGGCTCTCCCCTGCCGCCGGAGGGCTTCGAGTGGGTCTACGAGCACGTAAAGAAGGATCTGTGGCTCTTCTCCACCAGCGGCGGGACGGATCTCTGCACGGCGTTTGTCGGGGGGTGCCCGCTCTTGCCGGTGAGGGCCGGGGAACTACAGTGCCGCTCCCTGGGGGCGAACGTCCAGGCTTTTGATGAGGAAGGCAATCACCTCATAGACGAAGTGGGAGAACTGGTAATCACCGAGCCGATGCCCTCGATGCCCCTGTACTTGTGGGGAGACGAGAGCGGAGAGCGCTACAGGGAAAGCTACTTCTCGATGTATCCCGGAATCTGGCGGCACGGGGACTGGATCAAGATCAAAGAAAACGGTTCGTGCGTAATCTACGGGCGCTCGGACTCGACCATAAACCGCGGCGGCATCCGGATGGGGACGGCAGAGATCTACTCCGCCGTAGAGGGCGTTTCCGATGTCCTCGACTCGCTGGTGGTGGACGTTCAAAGATCCGATGGATCAGCCTACATGCCGCTCTTCGTCGTCCTCGACAGGGGCAGGGAGCTCGACGAAACACTCGCCTCAGAGATAAAACGGCGCATCCGCGAGTATTGTTCGCCGCGCCACGTTCCGAACGATATCATCGCCGTACCCGAGATCCCGAAGACCCTGAACGGCAAGAAGCTGGAAGTCCCTGTAAAAAAGATCCTTTCCGGTACCGCACCCGAAAAAGCGGCGAGCAAGGACTCTTTGAGCAACCCGCGCTCGCTGGAGGTCTTCGTCGAGTTCGCCGAGAGATTCGGAGCCAGGGCGTAAAGGAGGAGCAAGCATGTACGAGACCATACTTCTGGAGCGAGACGGGGGTGTAGCAACCATCGCCTTGAACCGGCCCGATGTGCTCAACGCCTTCAACGGCCAGATGCACGAGGAGGTCCACGCGGCGCTGGAGGAGGTCGCCGGGGACGCGCGGGTCCGCTGTGTCGTCCTGCGGGGCGAGGGCCGGGGGTTCTCCGCCGGGGCGGACCTGAAGAGTGAGGACATCAGCCGAGAAGACGGCGAAGCTCCCGATCTCGGAGAGTACCTGCGCAGGACCTACAGCCGCACGATCACCAGGATAGCCACGATGGAGAAGCCGGTGGTGGCCGCGCTGCACGGGCCGGTCTACGGGGCCGGGGTTGGCGTCGCCCTGGCCTGCGACATGCGCATCGCCGCCGAGGGCGCGAAGTTCTCCATAGCTTTCATCAAGATCGGGCTGATGCCCGACGCCGGGGTCTCGTTCTTCCTGCCTCGTGTGATCGGTCTGGGGCGGGCGATGGAGATGGCTATGCTCGGAGATCCGGTTGACGCGCAGGAAGCCCACCGCATCGGGCTCGTCAACAAGATTGTCCCCGACGACGCTATCCGGGACGAAGCCGTGGCTCTGGCGGGCCGCCTCGCGCAGATGCCCACCCGCGCGCTCGCCCACGTCAAGAAATCGCTGTACGCCAGCTTCGAGAGCGACCTGCAGACTGCTCTGGAGAGAGAAGCCGCCGGGCAGTTTATCTGTGGCCGCACCGCAGACCACAGGGAAGGCGTTGCAGCATTCTTCGAGAAACGCCAGCCAGGCTTTACCGGTCGTTAGACCGTGAAGAAAGTCGCCGTGATTGGTTTCGGCGACACGACTCCAGGAGGCGTCCGCTCTGGGTGATGGAGAGCGAGGGGATGATAATCGGCTGGCTCTCCTTGAGCGACTTCTACCAGCGTGTTGCCGCATAGACGAACTGATGACAATATGGCCATATAATAGTTATTCCGAAGACTCTGACAGAAGATAGTCTCTGCCGCAGAGCGTGGGATGTCCAGGATCCAGGCCGCCCGCATCTTCTCTATGAGCCTCTCCTCGGGAAACACTATCTGAGCAAGGCTAATCGCAGAAAGTCGCTGCTTCTGAAGAAGAGCCTTGGCCACCCTCCAGTAAGTTGGACGAGAAGCCCCTCAAATTTCTCCAAGAGGAGCTAAAGAAAACGCCACTAACGTTCCCAGAGATATAATATGCGAGCAGTGGAAGACGAGAGTGCCTCCAGGATCTCCTCATCGTTAGCTACGGAGAGGATGTGAGGAGGCAGATCGGCCAACGCCAATGAACTTAGTAGATGCTCCAGAACTGGTGACGGCGGCTGTCGCGGTCGCAGTGGTTGTCCTTGTGATCCGTTTTCAGATTATCTGTCTTGAAGATATCGCCCAAGCCGAAGAGTGGGAGGGGCGCTACTTCTCCAAGCAGGTGTGGACATTCATCATCTTCTTCTGGATTCCCCTTGGTGGCATCCTTTATATGATGGTGGGCAGGGAGCGCTGAGCAGGCTGTAGACTATCGTAATGGGCGCGAGGAGTCAACGCGGTGAGTGGGCATACGCCATCGAGGTTGCACACCTTCGCAAGAGCTATGGAGACACGGTCGCGGTTGACGACATCTCGTTCTCGGTGACCGATGGTGAGATCTTCGGCATCCTGGGTCCCAACGGCGCGGGCAAGACCACCACCGTTGAATGTATAGTTGGCCTTCGAGTACCTGATGCGGGGAAGATCAGTGTGATGGGCCTCGACCCACAGATCGATCGCGAGCTACTGCACACGATCGTCGGCGTACAACTACAGGCCAGCGCGCTGCCCGCCAAGCTCAGGGTTGGCGAGATCCTGGACCTGTACCGATCTTTCTACCGCGATCCTGCCGATGTCGAAGAGCTTATTGATGTTCTCGGGCTCGCTGACAAACGAAACGACTACTACCGCTCCCTTTCGGGTGGACAGAAACAGAGGCTCTCCATCGCCCTGGCCCTCGTCGGGCGGCCAAAGATAGCCGTTCTCGACGAACTGACGACCGGGCTCGATCCTCAGGCTCGCCGCGACACGTGGGGTCTCATCGAAGAAATCCATGAGCGCGGGGTCACCATCGTCCTGGTGACCCACTACATGGACGAGGCCGAACGCCTCTGCGACCGAGTCGCCCTGTTCGACCGCGGACGGATCGCGGCCATCGGCAGCCCCAGGGAGCTGGCCGAGCAGGCGGGTGGAGGCAAGCACGTGCGTTTCGTGCCGTCTGCGCCTTTCGACGACCGGTTGCTCAGCGAGCTCCCCGAGGTGAGAAGCATCGAGCATCAAGGCGATCACGTCCTGGTCACCGGCTCGGGCGAGCTGGTAAACGCGGTGATCCTTACCCTGACCGCCGCCGGGGTTACCGCCCACGACGTGCAGCTCGGTTCCGCAACCCTCGAAGATGCCTTCGTGCGCCTCACCGGCCGCCACCTCCACGACGAGGACCAGGTGGTTCAACGATGAGTGCACGCTGGACGCTGTTTCCCGAGAGGACCCCACGCTCGGCGTTCGGCAAGCTCGTCCTCAACGAGTTCCGGCTGGCCTGGAGACAGCCGGGCGGGTGGGTCTTCGGTCTCGGGCTCCCACTGCTGCTGACGGTGATCTTCGGGAGCATTCCGAAGCTCCAGAAGCACCACGAGACGCTGGGAGGTCTCACCTACTTCGATGTCTACATCCCGATCCTCATCGCCCTGGCGATCGCCGTGCTAGGGCTCGTGAGCCTGCCGGTGCCTCTTGCGACGTATCGGGAACAGGGCATACTGCGCCGGCTCTCGACCACCCCGGTGTCCCCTATCTGGGTCTTGGGCGCGCAGTTGATCGTCAACCTCTGCCTGGCCGCAACGGCCATCATCCTCATCATGGTGGTCGGCACCGCCGGATTCGGTCTGGAGGCACCGGCGAGCCTTGGGGGCTTCGTTGTCGCAGTCGTGCTCTCGGTCGTTGCGATCTTCGGCCTCGGGCTCCTGATCGCCGGCGTTGCGCGAACCGGTACCGGCGCCCAAGTATTGGGGGCGGCGAGCTTCTTTCCTCTGATGTTCTTTGCCGGGCTGTGGGTGCCGCGCCAGGTGATGCCGACGGCGCTGCGCGACATAAGCAACCTGACGCCTCTCGCGGCCTCGGTGGAGGTGATCCAACACTCAATACAGAGCGGTTTCCCATCTGGCACCCCGCTACTCGTCCTCGCGGCGTACGCCGTTCTATTCTGCTGGCTTGCCGTTCGCTTCTTCAGATGGGAATAGGAGCGGGGGTGTGCGACTCGTTTGATAATGGTATTGTGCCCGACGACATCGAGTTCGATCCAGGTCTGTATCGCGGGACGGCCCTCTACTACGACCGCTTCCGCGTTGGATATCCGCGAGCCATGGTGGACGATCTCCTTGCTCGGGCGAAGCTGAGCGGCCACGGCCGGCTTCTGGATATCGCCTGCGGTACGGGTCAGATCACGTTCGCGATGCTCCGCTATTTTGCGGAGGTGTGGGCGGTAGATCAGGAACACGACATGATCGAGGTAGTGCGCGAGAAGGCAGCGGCGTCTGGAATAGGCCGTGTCCGGGCGGTGGTCTCGGCTGCGGAAGATTTTGACGCCGAGGCGGAATCATTTGAGTTGGTGGCGATAGGAAACGCCTTTCACCGCCTCCGGCGCGAGACGGTTGCCGCAAATACTCTGCGTTGGCTGCAGCCGGGTCGGTGCCTCGTGCTGCTGTGGGCCAACTCACCCTGGACCGGCGAGGAGGACTGGCAGAAGGCGCTGTCGACAACGCTGGAGAGGTGGAAGACCAGAATGGGTGCGCACAGGCGAGTTCCGGCAGGGTGGGAGCGGACCCGCAGGGAACGGCCGGATCTGGCCGTCCTGGAGGAGGCAGGGTTCGAGCCGGTCGGCTCCTACCGCTTTCCCACCGATCACGAGTGGACAACCGAGGCGCTGATCGGATTCGTGTACTCGACTTCCTTTCTACCGCGTGCTGTCCTGGGTGATCTCGCGGATGACTTTGAAGCTGACCTGCGCCGCGAGATGAGCGGCTACGAGGCGGCCGGCGGACTGCGCGAGACGATTGACTTCGCTTACGAGTTCGCCCGCCGACCGATCTAGCGTCTGACTGCTACCCGCCGCACAACGATCCAGTCACGGGGCAAACCCACGCTGGCACCCACAGATGACATGCCGTCGAACGACGGTGATCGTACACGTGATGGCTCCGAGGCATCTCGACCCAGCGCCGGCTCTTGCTTCAGAGAGCTATTCGTTGTATCTTCGGTTTTTAGCCTAACGTTCCAGCGTCGCCTCCGCGCGGGCAGCCTCACGCACGGGTTGCGGGTCGAAGAGGTTCCTCGGGTTCTCGACGAAGATCGTCTCTATCTGCTGGTCGGTAACGCCCGCCTGCTTGAGCTTGGGGACGATGTTCTCGAAGAGGTGGGTCGGGTGCCAGTTGGCGAGCAGTTGCGCGACGCTGTCCGGCATGACGAGCGGGCGCCCGAGCCAGAGGTTCACGGTGTCGTGAGAGAGCAGGATGCGGTCCGTGTAGCCCAGACCCAGGAGCCCGATCAGGGTCGCCGTCCGCGCCTCGTCCATTGGCGCGCCGACGATGCCCTGGATGCCGAAGCGGTCGAAGGCGACGTTGACCCCGTGCTCCAGCGTGGCGAGGTGGTAGGCGACATCGGTGTTGCCGTCCATGTGCCCGATCTGGCACTTCCTCGGGTCTGCACCCTCGGAGATTAGCAGCTGCGCCTGCTCGGGGCCCATCGTACCCTCCTGGGTGTGGGTGATGATGGGGATGCCCGTCTCGCGCTGGGCCTTCGCGCCGCAGCGGAAGAACATAGACTCGTAGTCGGTGATCACATCCTTGCTGCTCGCCAGCTTGATGACACCGGCCTTGATGTCCGTCCCGCCGATGCCTTCGGTGATCTCCTTTATGAACATCTCGAAGATTTCATCTTCCGCCGGTCCCAGAGCCGCACGGAACTTGAAGTAGGCGGGCGCTCCTTCGCCTTCGTAGTAGTAGCCGGTCGAGCAGACGATCTGGATGTCTCCGCGCTCGGAGATCTCACGCAGGATTTCCGGGTCGCGCCCGCACTCGTTGGGCGTGGCGTCAACGACGGTCCTGACGCCGTGGGCCTTGACCTTCTCGGCCACGTCGAGTCCGACCCGTATGGCTTCCTCGCGGTCGAACTTGCCAAACGTTACGTCTCCCTGGTATCCGGGATACCCGAAGAAGAAGTGCTCGTGCACCAGGGTCTTCCCCAAATCGTCCGAGGAAATAGGCCCGGTTACTGTATTTACCGTGGTCGCCATGTGGCTACCTCCTTTCCCAACTCCACCAGAAAAGATTCTGGCACGCAACCCCGCCATCGGCAAGGCGGTTGCCGCCCGGTTCGAGGGCGTATACCATCTTTTGGAGGGGATTTGGCCTTCAGGAAAGGGGTAACAGATATGGTGGAGAGCCATTTCGAGTTCTGGCCGAACCGGCTGCCGCACTCGCTGACGCTGCCGGAGACAAGCGTTTTCTACAACCTGGAAGTCTCCGCGAAGCGTTACCCACAGAAGACGGCCATCTTCTACTACGGGTCGGATATCTCCTACCGGAGGTTGCACGAGGAAGCGGAGCGTATGGCCGGGTATCTACAGGGCGAACTCGGAGTCTCGAAGGGCGATAGGGTACTCCTGTACATGCAGAACAGCCCCCAGTTCGTCGTGGCTTTTTACGCGATCCTGCGGCTCGGGGCCGTCGTGGTGCCCGTCAACCCGATGCTCGTTACCGAGGAGCTAAAGCACTACGCGGAGGACAGTGGGGCTAAGGTCGCCTTCGCGGGCCAAGAGCTGTACCCCAGGATCTCACCGCTCGTGGACGAAGGTATCCTGGAGCGCGTCGTGGTCGCCGCCTACTCAGACTACCTGGAGCGGGAGACGGACCTGGCCCTGCCAGAAGCCGTAGCGGCTCCGGCGGAGAATTTAGAAGGGACCGTGCTCTGGCGGGATGCGCTGGCAGAAGGAAAGTCTCCAGGTCCGATAGCGGCAGGTCCCGAAGACATGGCGCTCCTGCCGTACACGTCCGGGACGACGGGTGCTCCGAAGGGATGCGTGCACACCCACGGGACGCTGCAGGCAACGCTGGTAGGAGCCGCGGTGTGGAACTCCGTTACGCAGGACGCGGTGGCGTTGTGCACGTTGCCGCTCTTCCACGTAACCGGAATGCAGCACAGCATGAACGCCCCGATCTATGCCGGCAGTACCGTCGTGGTCATGACCCGCTGGGATAGGGAGGTGGCGGCCCGGCTCATCGAGCGGCACCGCTGCACACACTGGACCAACATCAGCACGATGGTCGTGGATCTCCTCGCCGATCCCGGGATCGAGGACCGCGACCTCTCCTCGCTGGTACTCGTGGGCGGCGGGGGAGCCTCGCTCCCGGCGGCGGTTGGCGAGAAGCTTCACGAGCTCGCCGGGCTTCGCTACGCCGAAGGCTACGGCCTCTCCGAGACGATTTCCCAGACGCACGTAAATCCCCCGGACCGGCCCAAGCTGCAATGCCTGGGCATCCCCTCATTCGACGTGGACGCCCGTGTCGTAGACCCGGAGAGCCTGGAAGAGTTAGGGCCGGGGCAGGAGGGAGAGATCGTGGTCAGCGGCCCGCAGGTCTTCAAGGGGTACTGGAAGCGGCCGGAGGCGGACGAGGAAGCTTTCTTCGAGCGGGACGGCAAGCGTTTCTTCCGCACCGGGGATATGGGCTACTACGACGAGGAAGGCTACTTCTTCATGGTGGACCGCCTGAAGCGCATGATAAACGCCGGAGGCTACAAGGTGTGGCCGGCGGAGGTCGAGTCCATTCTCTACCGGCACCCGGCGATCCAGGAGGCGTGCGTGATCCGGGTTCCCGACCCGCGCCGGGGTGAGACCGTCAAGGCCGTCGTCGTGCTGCGCGAGGATGCACGCGGCAAGGTCTCCGAGGAGGAGATCATCGAGTGGTCGAAGGAGCAGATGGCGGCGTACAAGTACCCGCGGCTGGTGGAGTTCGCGGACGCCCTGCCCAGGAGCGGCTCCGGCAAGATCCTCTGGCGCGAGTTGCAGGAGCAGGAGGAGCGGAAAGCCGCTCATACTGGGTGAGGTTTTTGTGCTGATGTATTACCGTTTGGAGGAGTAGAGATGGCGATAGCTTCTAGCATGAAGGCGGCCCGCTTCTACGAGGCGGGCGAGCCCTTGCGGATCGAAGAGATACCCGTGCCGGAGATCCGCGAGGACGAGGCCCTGGTGCAGATCAAAGCCGCCGGGATCTGCGGCTCGGATGTCCACATAGTGTTCGAGGGGATCACACCCACGGCGTTCAAACCCATAACCCTGGGGCATGAGCCCTGCGGGGTCGTGGCCGCCACGGGCGCGAGGGTCGAGGGGTGGGAGCCGGGAGACCGGGTCTCCGTTACGCCGTTTTACTTCTGCGGCTCCTGCCGCAACTGCCTCCTCGGGCACGCCGAGGTCTGCTACGAGAGGAAGGTCGTGGGCATCCAGGCGGAGGGCGCTCTGGCCGAGTACATGGTGATCCCGGCCAAGAACCTCATCCGGCTCCCCGACAACGTGCCGTTTACCGTGGGTGCGATCATTACCGACGCCGTCGCCACACCTTTCCATACGCTCGTGGACCGGGCAGCCCTGAAAGCCGGAGAGTCCATCGCCATCTACGGCGCCGGGGGGCTCGGCTTGCACGCGGTCCAGATCGCAAGGCTGGTGGGGGCGAAGCAGATCTTCGTCATAGATGTCCGTCAGGAGCAGCTCGAACGGGCCAGAAGGGCCGGTGCCGACGTGGCGATAAACCCCCGCGATACTTCCCCGGTCGAGACCGTGCTGGAGGCTACGGGTGGCATCGGGGTAGACGTGGCAGCCGAGTTCGTGGGGTTCAAACAGACGATAGCGCAGGCCGTCGAATCGGTGGTGCCGGGCGGACGGGTCGTCGTAGCAGGGTTGGGAGCAGACCCCATAACCATTCTGCCCCCGACGGTATTCGTGAGGAAGCAGATATCCTTCCTCGGCTCCTACGGGTTTACCAAGCGGAACATAGAGCAGCTACTGGAGCTTGCCGCCGCCGGAAGGTTGAGCCTGGAGAGCTCGATCACGCACACCTTCCCTCTGGAAGAGGTGAACACGGCCCTGAAGTACCTGCACGAGAAGATAGAAGACCCCATCCGGGTGGCCGTAACGCTCCCGTAGCACCTACTGCTCTTCTAACTCCGGGCTGCGACGGCCGAGCAGGGCGTAGAACAGGGCCCCGCCCTCGCTCTCGACGCGCAGATGACCACCGCTCGCCAGCTCGGAGAGCATCCGGTCGGCTTCCTTTACCGTGAGCGAGGTGTTCATCGCCGCTTCGGCGGGGGTGATGCTGCCGCCGTTATCCCGGATGGCCGAGAGCAACTCGCGTTCCTTGTTGGCTGGCGGAGGAATCGTCCCTCTTTCGGCGCGTCGCTGGTGCTGCAGGTCGTTGACCCCCTTGCCGAGCAGGGCGGCTGCGGCTATCACGAAAGGAAAACCCGCCGCTGGTGTTCCAGCAGTAGCGATTATGAGCCCGGTAACCACCACGAAGGCGGCTCCCAAGATCAGGTAGAGGTAGGGTTTGCGCTCCTCGCAGTCCGGCTCTTCCTGCTCACGCCGCTCTACTTTGCTCATCCTGTGAATTCCTTACCTCGGAAGGTCTGTTGCCGGGTGCATCCAAAGCCCGCGTCTGCAAAACATTCTAATTGTTGCAAACGCTTCTAACAAGCGTGCTCTCGCGCTATCCGGTGTGGCCGCTGCGGTTTGTCAGCGTCGCTGCGTTACATCCTGCCACGCTTGGTCGCCGAGACCGCTGCGACCACCGGGAGCCCGAAGAGGGCTTTGAGGATGGTCTCCCAGCCATCGGGTGAGAGCCCGGCCGCGCGGAGCATCCGCTCGACCTTAGCTCGCGTACGGAACCTGCCGTGCAGCTTCATCGGGAGGAGCATGATCCGCAGCCAGGAAACGGCGAATATGTCCGTCAGGACGAGAGAGCCGCCCGGCGCGAGCACCCGTCCGATCTCACCGAGCCCCGCTTGCTGGTCCTCCCAGTGGTGGAAGGACACGGTGCTGAGGACCAGGTCGAACTCCCCATCGCCGAACGGCAGGCTCTCGACCGGGGCGCACACGAAGCTCGCTGGCAGATTGTCCTTCATCGCTTCTCTGGCCGCCTCGACCATGCCGGGCGCGGGGTCGGCTCCGACCAGTTCGGCATCGGGGAAGTGGTTTGCGGCCTGGCGCAGCAGGGTTCCCGTGCCGCAGCCCACGTCGAGAATGCGGCGTGGCTGTGGCGCTACGCGAGATGCAAACCGCAGGGTTGCTTCGTGCACCGGCTCGAAGAATGTTGGCTGCAGCCGGGATTTGTCGTAGGTTGGCGCCCACTTATCGAAACGCTTGATGTGCCGGTTGCCCATTACTGAACCTCCCCCGCGAGATCGGAGATCCAGGCCAGCTCGTGCTCGATCCTGCTTCGGTGGAACTCGACGACCCTCGCGGCGTAGGGGTGCCCGCTGCTTTCGGCCCGCGGTTCCATCTCCTCGGAATGCTTCATGTGCTCCTCTAAAAACTTCCGCCTGGCTTCCAGGATTTTCCTTCTGTCCTCGGGATTCAGGCTGTCGAAGAAAGCTACCCTTATCATGAACTCGGCGTCGTTCCGGGCCATCTCGGGAGTGAACTCCCTGAGCATCTCGCCCAGGATCTCCTCTCCCATCTCCGTCGCCCGGTAGACATGCCTGTCGGGCTTACCATCCTGGCGGACGATCTCCTTCTCGACCGCACCCATCTCCTCGAACCGCCGCAGAGCCGGATACAGGAGGTTGTTGTTGATCGCGAACGCACCCCCCAATACCCTCTCGACGCCCTTCTTGATCTGGTAGCCGTAAGAGGGGCGCGCGACCAGAGCACTCAGGATCAAAATGTCCACGTACATCTGAGGCCTTTCTTTGATAGGTTAAATTAACTAGAGTTATATTAACCTATAAAATACTGGAAAGCAAGGAGTGCGCTTGGTGAGGGTTTGGGTTATGCTTGGCTCGAAAAGAAAAATGGGGCGCGGTGTACAGGGAAGCCGGTGAGAGTCCGGCGCGGTCCCGCCACTGTGAGCGGCGAAGTCGTGTCCCGTCCTGGGGAGCGTTGAGGCTCCCGGTCACTGGGGTTTGGCTCCGGGAAGGCTGCGGGACATCCGGCGTTCGAGCCGCGAGCCAGGAGACCTGCCGCGTGCCGGGCCCGAATCGGCTCTTCGAGGAAGGAGTAGGGGATGTCGAGCGCGAGTGGTTCTTAGGCTCCCGGAGATTATCAGGATGGGGGAGTTGGTCTTTCGTGGAGATCCGGGGGTTTATTCTTATGCGCCTTTTGCGGGAAAAATTGGGTGTGTTGCTCGCCGTGTTGCTGGTGCTGGCGCTATCGGCCTGCGGCTCATCCGGCGGAGCGGGGAAGGGAGGCGGTACTCAGACAACCGGCGGGGCGACTCACATACAGGTGTCATCGGGGTATCCGGTTACGGTTACGGACGATCTGGGGCGAAAGGTAACGATAAAGTCCAGACCAAAGCAGATCGGCTCGATGGCCCCGAGCGTTACGGAGACGCTTTTCGCCGTGGGCGCGGGGAACCGGGTGGTGGGGGTAACTACAGCCGATGACTACCCGCCGCAGGTCAGGCACATCGCGAAGATCGGCAACTACCAAGGCGTCAACGCCGAGAAGGTCGCCTCGCTCAAGACGGATGTGCTGTTCGTGTCCTTCGCGACGAGCAGGCAGGACGCCGCGAGCCTCCAGCGCAAGACCGGAGCCAGGGTGGTCGTGATCAACCCGCAGAGCGTCAAGGGGGCGATAGACAGCATCGGGACGGTCGGCAAGGTGGTCGGCGAGAAGAAAAAGGCTCAGGTGGTCGAGGAGCGGCTCAGGGGTGAGTTGAAGCAGATCCAACATAAGGTTGCAGGCAAGCCCAGACCAACGGTCTTCTACGAGGTCGGCTACAACCCGCTCTACACCGCCGGTCCCGGCAATTTTATTGACGATGAGATCCGGCTGGCCGGCGGCAAAAACATCGCAGCCGACGCCAAAAGCTCCTATCCGCAGTACTCCAAGGAAGAGCTGATCAAAAAAGACCCGAATTACTACCTGGTGGGCAGCGGCTCGGGGGATACTGTGGCGAAGGTGAAGAAGAGGCCGGGCTACTCCTCGCTCAAGGCGGTTAAAGAAGGGCACGTCTACATGGTCAACGATGACCTCGTCAGCCGTCCGGGGCCTAGGATCGTCGAGGGGATACGCGAGATAGCGGAGAAGATACACCCGGATGCGTTCAAGGGTAAGTAGCGGGCAGGGAATCTGGATCTTCGGCTCCCTGATCGCCGTGCTCGGTGTCGGGGTGATTTCTCTGGGGATAGGTCCGGCCTGGCTCGCGCCCGCGGAGGTGATCCGGACGCTCGCGGGCGGTGGTACTCAAGTCTCGCGGGCTATCGTTTTCGAGATACGCCTTCCGAGAATAATTCTCGGGGCGCTGGTAGGGGGCGCTCTGGGGGTGAGCGGGGCGGCGATGCAAGGGCTTTTCAGAAACCCGATGGCCGACCCCTACATCGTGGGCGTCTCGCCAGGAGCGGCTCTGGGCGCGGTGGTCGCCATCGCTACCGGCGTCTCCGCAGGGTTCGCGGGTCTCTCCGCCGTACCGATCGCCGCCTTTCTCGGGGGGATGGGGGCGGCGGCCTCGGTTGTCGCGCTGGCCCGCCGGGGCGGGAGGTTCCCGGTTACGGACCTTCTGCTGGTCGGGCTCGCCGTGGGAGCGTTCGCGGCGGCGGTCTACTCGTTCATCATCCTCACCTTGAACCCTAACAAAGTCTCCTCGGTGCTCTTCTGGCTTCTGGGGTCGCTCGCTCCGGCGGACTGGAGCAGAGTCGTTGCTGCGCTGCCGTATCTGGTTGTGGCTACTTTTGGGCTTCTGCTCTTGAGCCGCGAGCTGGACGTGTTCTCTCTGGGGGAGGAGCAGGCCGGGTATCTGGGCATCAGGGTCGAGCGGCTGAAGCTTCTGGCGGTGGCTTTCGCGGCGCTCGCGGCGGCGGCGGCGGTCGCGGTGAGCGGTGTGATCGGGTTCGTCGGCCTGATCGTACCTCACGTCGCCCGGCTTTTTGCGGGGCCTCGCCACGTTCTGCTCCTCCCTGTCTCGGGGCTGTGGGGCGCGGCGTTTCTGATGCTCGCCGATGACGCCGCCCGCACCATCCTCTCCGCCGAAGAGATACCGGTTGGCATCATAACCGCCCTCTGCGGCGCGCCGTTCTTTCTCTACCTCCTGAACCGGAGCCGCAAGCGTGGCCTCTGAGATCGTTCTGGAGATCCAGGGTCTTAGGGTCGGCTATCGTGCCGCCGACGTGCTCCGCGGCGTAACCCTGGAGGTACCGAAGGGTTCCTTCCTCGGCATCGTCGGGCCGAACGGGAGCGGGAAGAGCACGCTGCTGAGAACGATCGCCCGCGCGTTGAAGCCGCGGAGCGGAACCGTACTCCTCGAAGGTCGCAAGACCACAAGCTGGAAGCCCAAAGAGTTTGCCCGGAGGCTCGCGGTAGTCTCTCAGGAAGGAACCCCGGCCTTCGACTACACCGCCTACGAGGTGGTGGCGATGGGCCGGACGCCCTATGAAGGTCGCCTCACGTCGGACAGGAAGAGCCCGGAGGCCGTCGAGAACGCGATGCAGACGGTAGACGTCTGGGGTCTGCGGGAGAGGAGGATGGGCGAGCTCTCCGGCGGGGAGCGCCAGCTAGTCTCCCTGGCGCGCGCTCTCGCGCAGGAGCCCGAGGTGATGCTCTTGGACGAGCCCACCAACCACCTCGACATCCGCCACCAGGTCGCGTTTATAGAGGTGTTGCGACATCTGAACTCAAACGGCGTAACCGTCCTGATGGTCGTTCACGACCTGAACCTGGCAGCCCGCTATGCCCGGAGGGTGGTGGTCATGCGTGAAGGGTATATCTTCGCCGCCGGTCCACCGAGCGTTGCGCTCGATCCCGCAGTGATCCGGGAGGTCTTCGGAGCCGAGGTGGAGGTTTCGATCTCACCGCGCACCGGGGTGTTGCAGATACAGCCTGTGAGCGGCGTGCCCACCCCGCGTCCTGGCGCGCCGGAGGTGCATGTGATCTGCGGCGGAGGTTCCGGCTCGGTCCTGATGCGCCGCCTGAGCGAGGAAGGGATGGCGTTCTCTGCCGGCGTGCTGGGGTTGGGAGACACCGACCACGCCGTCGCCCGCTCTCTGGAAGCCAGCGTTATCGAGGAGGAATCCTTCGCACCCATCTCCGATGACGCTCACAAACGCAACCTCGAAGCCGCGCGGGCGGCGAAGCTCGTCGTAGTCTGCAACATGCCGGTGGGGAGAGGAAACCTGCGCAACCTCGAAGCCGCCGCCAGGGCTCAGGAGAGCGGGGTTCCCGTCGTCCTTTTGCACGATGGGCTTCCTATCTGGGCCGAAAAACGCGACTATACTGGCGGGGTAGCCACCGCGATGCTCGACCGCCTCGTGTCCCAGGGAGTTCAGGCAGCAGGCTCCGCGGATGAGGTTTTGGACATCTGGCGTGAGAAAGAAGAGCTGGCGGCTTCCGCCAGCACGCGGCAGAGAAAACCCTCACTCTAGCCAGACTTTGCCACCGATCAACACCCTAACCGCCACTTCAGAAACATGAAAACCGTAAACGAAACTGTGAAAATCGTCAACGAATATTGACAAACCCTGCTGCGTCAATTATAGTTGACGCATGAACGAGAAGGCGAGAACACAGGTTGGTGGGCCGGATGATCCGCGAGAGGGGCTGGAAGCGGTGGTCGCCTTGAGGCGGATGCTGGAGGCGCTGGAGGCGGCGCAGGTGGAGAATGCCATTGTTGCCGGGTGGTCGTGGGCGCAGGTTGCCGAGGTTTTGGGGGTGAGCAAGCAGGCGGTACACAAGAAGCATGCCGGGCGGATCAGGGACAAGTATCCCGGAGAGCAGCCGGGAAGAAAGAACAGAGGGGTGTGATGTTCGAACGTTTCGTCAGGGAGGCTCGCGGGTGCGTGGTGGCCGCTGTCGAAGAGGCCAGGATGCTGGGCCACGACTCGGTGGGCGATGAGGATCTTCTGTTGGGGATTCTACGTGCGGACGAGGGAATCGCTGCTGAGGCGCTCTCCTCGCTTGGGATAACGCTGGAGGCTGCGCGGGAGGAGTCTGAGGCAATGCTTTCCGGTGCGCTCGCTTCGATCGGGATATCTCTGGAAGAGGTGCGCAGGGAGGCGGGAGATGCGTTCGACATGCGACTGCCGGACGACCGTCGGATCCCACTCTCTCCACAGGCAAAGAAAGTTATGGAGCGGGCATTAAGAGAGGCGCGGCGGCTGGGGGACAACTACCTCGGCACCGAGCATATCCTGCTGGGGATACTGCGCAATGAATCCGGAATGGCCGTCAGGATACTGGAGCGCATGGGCATCTCGCCGGAGATGCTGGAGGACCGGCTGTACCAGATGCGCGGGCGGGCAGCCGGCTAGTGGACAGCCTGCCGTCCCGAGGTCTTGTATGATAGAAGATGCCTTTGAGTGGAACATCCAGCAACGAGAAGCCCGCGAAAAGACTCCGGGTTTTGATGAGCCGGGGGGAGATATCACCTGATATCCTCTCCGGATCTACCGCTGTCGTTCTGGATGTTTTCCTGGCGACCACGACCCTGCTGACGATCCTGGAGAACGGTGCGCGCCAGGTGTTTCCCGTCTCCAGCCTGGAAGAAGCAGAAAGCATCGGCGAAAAGCTCGACGCTTCCCGGATGTTGCGCGGCGGCGAGCAGGACGCCCGGCGGATAGAGGGCTACGACCTCGGCCCTCTGCCGGAGGAGTATCCGCCCGAGGTTGTAGCAAACAAAGATGTGATCCTCGTAACCACCAACGGCACCAGGGCCATCTCCGACGCCTCATGCGCCGATAGAGTTCTGATCTGCTGCCTGCGCAACGCCCCGGCGGTCGCCCGCTACCTCAAGGGTTGCGAAACGGACTACATCTGTCTGGTGTGCGCCGGGTCTCTGGGACGCTTCAGCACGGAAGATTTCCTCGGTGCGGCCACGATTCTCTCGCACATGGACCTCGAAGGCTGGCGGCTGAACGACGCGGCCTGGCTGGCGAGGGATTTCGCGGAGCGTCACCGTGGCGAGACCCTGGAGGTGCTAAAACAGGGGCGTGCGGGACGGTGGTTCGTCGAGCACGCTCGGACAGGGACGCTGGAGTTCGTCGGAGATGTGGGCGCGAGCGATCTGGTTCCGGAGGTCAAAGACGGCGTGCTCCGCCGCGTGGAGGAGAGCGCCTACCGTCCGACGACAAATGTACCCGGAGCGAATTAGAGGGGGCATTTCAGTATGTCAGAGACCATACCGATTCGCGAGGGCGAGGAGTTCGACAGGGAAGCGGTCGAACGCTACCTGAGGGAGAAGATCGAGGGCCTGCCGGAAGGAGAACTGGAGGTGCGGCAGTTTCCTTCGGGAGCTTCCAACCTCACCTACCTTCTGAAGATCGGGGACTGGGAAGGCGTGCTGCGCCGTCCCCCTCTGGGACCCGTGCCGCCCAAGGCCCACGATATGGGACGCGAGTCGCACCTGCTCATGCGCCTCCACCCCTCTTTTCCGCTCGCCCCGAAGCCCTACTTTTTCTGCGACGACGAGTCGGTCATAGGCGCGCCCTTCTACGTCATGGAGCGCAGGCGCGGCGTGGTCATAGACGACTCCTTCCCGGAGGGTGTAGAGCCTAACCGCGAGCTGTGCCAGGGGATATCGGAGATGGTCGTGAGGACTCTCGTGGAGCTTCACGGCGTTGATCTTCAAAAGTCCGGCCTCGCAGATATAGGAAAACCGGAGGGCTTTCTGGAGCGCCAGACGAAGGGCTGGATCGGCCGCTACGACCGGGCTAAGACCGAGGAGATACCGGAGGTCGAGCCTCTCACCCGCTGGCTCGCCGAAAACGTCCCCGAAAGCCCGCCGCCGACCATCATCCACAACGACTACAAGCTCAACAACCTCGTGTTGAATCCCGACGACCCAACCGAGGTGAGGGCAGTTCTCGACTGGGAGATGGCGACGGTGGGAGATCCGCTCTTCGACCTGGCGGTCTCGCTCTCCTACTGGGTACAGGAGGACGATCCGCCGGAGCTGAAAGAGGTGCTTCCGACCGTAACCGACACGCCGGGGTTTTTGAGCCGCGAGGAGTTCATGGACCTCTATGCCAGAGAGAGCGGGCGCGACCTCTCGGATATGCACTGGTACGTGACGTTCGGGTACTTCAAGCTGGCCGTCATCCTGCAGCAGATCTATGCCCGCTGGTACAAAGGACAGACCAGAGACGAGCGATTCGCCACCTTCGACAGGAGGGTCAAAAACCTGATCCTGCACGCCAGAGCCCTCTCCGAAGAAGCAGTTTGAAGGAAGGAGCAGGTTTGGAGAACGTCGGACACGCCTTGAATAATGAGCAATTATCCAAGCTAACACGTTACTTCGAGGAGTCGGTAACCTTCTCGAAGCACATGGGCTGCAAGGTGAAGGAGGTGGAGCCGGGACGCTCGGTGCTGTACGTGGACGTCGCAGACATACACATGAACGGCAACGGCACGCTCCACGGCGGCGTCTACTCCTCGCTGATAGACAACGCGATGGGGCTCGCGGTCTCCGCACTCGTCGGTTTCAGGACGGCCACCATATCCCTGAACGTCAGCTTCCTCGGCGCGGTGCGGGAGGGGCGTATCACCTGCCGCAGCGAGGTCGTCCACCGCAGCCGCCGCCTCGCCACCGCGGAGGCCAAAGTCTACGGCGACAATGAGGAACTGGTGGCTCTGGGGACCGGAACCTTCCGCGTCTTCGAGAAGCGCGGAGACCCGATAGTCTAGGAAAGGGGGCTCTACGGTGAACACGCTGGATCTCTTCCGGCTCGACGGCAGGACAGCGATAGTTACCGGCGGTGGCCGAGGCCTGGGGCGGTACATGGCCGAAGCCCTCTCCGACGCCGGAGCCTCCGTCGTCCTGTGCGCCCGCAAGATAGAGCCTCTGGAAGAAGTGCGCCAGGAGATAAAGGCTCGCGGCGGCAGGGCGCTCGCCCTCACGTGTGACGTTACCGAGCCCGAGGAAGTGGAGAAGGTCGTCGCGGCGGCGGAGGAGGAGTTCGGGAGCCTGGATGTACTGGTCAACAACAGCGGGGCGACGTGGGGAGCGCCCGCCACCGAGATGCCCCTGGACAAATTTGATCGGGTAATACGGGTCAACGTGCGGGGGACGTTCCTGATGTCCCAGGCGGTCGGGCGGCGCATGATCGAGCGCGGCTCCGGCGGGACCATCATCAACATCTCCAGCGTGGCCGGGCTCGTCGGCGGGCGACCGGACTACATGCAGACCATCGGCTACAACTCCAGCAAGGGCGCTATTATCTCGATGACCCGGGATCTGGCGACGAGTTGGGCGAAGCACGGCATCACCGTAAACGCCATAGCCCCCGGATGGTTCCCGACCAAGATGTCCCGCGGCCTGATGGAGAAGTTCGAGGAAAAAATGCTCGCGGATATACCCCTCGGCCGCTTCGGTAATCCCGAGGACTTGAAGGGCGTCGTCGTGTTCCTCGCCTCGCCTGCAGCATCTTACATGACCGGCCAGACCATCGTTGTAGACGGCGGAGCAACGGCCTGGTAGCGCAGTAGAATGAGTGTGTGCTCCGGCGCTACTACGGGAGAAACCTGCGCACCGTGGTCGGAGCGAGCGACGCGCCATACGGCTACACGGTAACGACGTGGACCTCGGGTGCCTTGCTGATCCACGCCCAGGGACTGCCCGACATCCTGCAGGTGATGCTGTTCATGATAGGGGCTGTGGTGGGCTACGCTCTGGTCAGCGTGATCGCCTTCGGCGGGCTCGGCTCCCGCCTCAAAGAGCAGCCGCGTAACTCCGCGCTTTGGGGCAACCTGCACTTCTTCTCGATAGGGTTTGCGATCGGGGCTTCCTGCCTGTCTTCGCACCTGATACAAGACATCCTCGCCTGGCCCACAACGAGCTTCCTCGCTACGGTCGTCTACCTGCTGGTCCTGGGACTGGAGTTCGCCGCCGCCGATGAGCGCACCCCGGAGGAATGAGATTTTCGTAAAACTCGTGGGCCGGTAAAGATGAACGAGGGGACGCTCGAATTCCTGCCAGAGGGGTAAAACCGGTTTTATAGCTCCAGCAGCCTCGGGGGCATTGCATCGATCGAAAATAGTTACCCATAGTTCTGACAAATTACAGAAAAATCACCCATTTGGGTGATGTACCAGGCTCCTGCGGATGGCATAGTGATGTTAGCAAAAACTGCTACAAGGCTCCAGCGGGGAAAGGAGAGCGATATATAAGGGATCTACACACTTCCATGTTTGCAAGAGGTTTGCGCGACCCGTGGTAAGCGAGACCGATGAGCCGGAAGCGACATCCGGGCATTACCAGGAAGTTCTTTCGTGGGAAAACCTGGCGTTGGTAGACGAGCTTTTTGCCGCCGACCATATTCGGCACGACCCCGGCTTTTCCGGAGATCAAACCCGGTCCAAATCTATACATCAACCGGTGCAAAGGAGGCACCATTTGTTCGCGCGAGTGAGCACGTACCAGGGAGACCCCGCCCTGATAGACGAGGGGATGCGCTACACCATCGAGCATGTATTGCCGAAAGCGCAACGGAGAAGGTCGGAGCTTAACCCGGCGGCTTTGAAAGCGGCCTTCGGGAGGTGAGTGGAGCACGATATCGGACCATCGGACCAACAGCAAAGAGCAACGCAAAGGAGGAGTACTGCACATGACCGAGCAGATTGCCGGCAGGCTCGATTTCGAGGTCCTGCGCCACGCTATAGAGGAAAGCGACTTCGAGGCACTTACCGGCCTTTACGCCGACGACGCCGAGTTGCGCATGGTCAACAAGAACTGCCCGCCGAGCATGTCGTCTCTGCTGCGCGGCAAGGCGGCGATCGCCGATCTGCTGCACGACATCTGCGGGCGGGAGATGACCCACCACGTTGAAGATGAAGTCATTGGCGAAGATCGCGTCGCGTTCAACGAAGTATGCGAGTACCCGGACGGGGTCAAGGTTCTCGGCGCGACAACCATGGACTTGCGCGACGGAAAAATCGTACGACAGCTCAATGTCGAGGTCTGGGACGAGTAGTTCAGAAACGATGCGAAAGCTGTTTCGGCGAACGATCGGGGAGATTTCGTCAGGGAGGATGTAATGGAACACGCCAGCGCATTTACGCCCACGGTCCTGCAGAGGTGGAGCAGGCGAGAGAACCTGTTGCCGGCTGCTTTCCTCGTGGTGCTGGCGGCAGCGGGCTGGGGTTATACCATCTACCAGGCGCGAGCCATGGCGGACATGGGCGAGGTTGGGGGATTGGCCGTTTTCCTGCTGGGGTGGGCCGCGATGATGGTCGCGATGATGCTTCCGGCCACGCTTCCCCTGATCCTGCTCTACCGCACCATCTCCCGCAAGCGTTCGGGAGCGGCGATGAGGCGGGTCGGCGTGGTGGCCCTGCTCGCCGGTTACGTCGTAATCTGGACGGCAGCAGGGCTGCCCGTCTACGCCTACAGCCTCCTGATGGAAGGGATGAGCCCGATACTCGCGGCTTTGCCGGGCCTGCTCCTGATCGCCGGTGGTGTCTACCAGTTCACGGCGCTCAAACGCGGATGCCACGTGCGCTGCAGCAGCCCGCTCTTCTTTCTGATGCAGAAGTGGCGCCCGGGCGCAACTGGCGCGTTGCGGCTGGGGGTGTTGCACGGCTTCGATTGTCTGGGTTGTTGCGCGGGTTTGATGGCCGGGCTGGTCGCCCTGGGCACCATGAATATCGCCTGGATGCTCACGGCTGCCGCCACCATCTTCGTCGAAAAAACGCTGCCCGGCAGCCATCGAGTCGCGCGTCCTTTGGGGGTTCTGATGGTCGCGGGCGGCATGTGGTTCCTGGGGACGGCACTCTCCGGCGGAATGACAGCCATGTAACTGGATGCAGAGAAAGGGGTAGAGAAATACATGGAAGCTGATGCAAGCAACGTTCCCGAATGGCATGTTGCGGGAGACTGGTTCGACGTTTGCAGGTGCGACATCCCCTGTCCGTGCGAGTTCGCCCAGGCTCCGACGGACAACTGGTGCCAGGGTGTTCTCGCCTGGCATATCCGTGAAGGACATTATGGGGACGTTGCGCTCGACGGTCTCAGCGTGATCGCGGTAGGTGAATTCGAGGGGAACCTCTGGGCCGGGGAGACCAAGGCAACGTTTGGCATGTTTCTCGATGAGCGGGCCGACGAGCGGCAGCGCGAAGCGTTGCAGATGATCTTCGGCGGGCAGGCAGGCGGTTTCCCGGCGCAGTTCGCCCAGTTCATCGGAGAGATACGCGGAATGGAGTTCGCGCCCATAGAGTTCGAGGTCGCCGACGACCTGTCCTACTGGCGGGCGACGATTCCGGATAGAGTCGAGGCGGCGGCGGAGGCGCTGAGCGGACCGATGACGCCGGAGGGACAGCTCGTGCAGTTGCTCAACCCTCCAGGTAGTGAGGTGGGACCAGGGCAGGTAGCCACCTGGGGCAGGGCGACCGCCGATCGTGCGGAGGCCTTCGGATGGAGCTTCGAGTGGGATGGCAAGTCCAGCAAGCATATCCCCTTCGACTGGAGTGGCCCGGGACAGGGTTGATTTGAGCGGGAACGTCTTTCGCAGAAAGGAAGAGACAAATGGCGTGGCAGCTTGAAGGAACCTACTTCGAGAACTGTTCCTGCGACATGGTGTGCCCGTGCACTACTTCGGGGCTAACGATGCCGGCTGACCAGGAACGCTGCCGGGTGGTGCTGGTTTTCCACATTGACTCCGGTCAGATCGAGGGCGTGGACGTGAGTGATCTTACTGTGGCCGTGCTCGCCGACACGCCCCAGGTCATGGCCGACGGCAACTGGCGGGTCGGGATGTTCATGGACGAAGCGGCTTCCCAGGAGCAAGCCGACAAGCTCGGGGCCGTTTTCTCCGGGCAGTTGGGCGGTCCAATGGAGCTTCTCGCGCCTCTGATCGGGGAGATGCTGGGCGTAGAGGTGGCGGCCATCGAGTACGCGGACGATGGTCGCCGACATCGGGTGAAGATCGGGGACTTTGCGGAGATCGAGGTCGAAGACTTCGTGCCGCCGCAGACTCCTGAGGGTGAGGTTTCCAGACTCACGGGGATGTTCCACCCGGCTAACTCGACGCTGACCATCGCCCGGGCGACTACCTCTCAGGTGAACGCCTTCGGACTGGAGTTCTCCAACACAGAGAAGAACGGGCACTCCGCGCCTTTTACCTGGGCGGCATAGGAAATTGCCAGGGATGTATCGAAGCCTATAGAAAGGAGGGCTTAGCGATTAGAGATCGCGCCGAGCAAGAGAAGGTTTAACGACTAATTGGAAGGAACTAAAGTGGCGTATCAATTGGAAGGGCGCTTGCTGGAGGTCTGTAGCTGCAACGTGCTCTGTCCTTGCTGGATCGGAGAGGACCCCGACGGTGGCACCTGCGACTCGGTGTTGGCGTACCACTTCGATAAAGGAACAATAGACGGCGTGGACGTTTCGGGGCGAACTTTTGTGGGCATCGCCTATATCCCCGGCAACGTGCTCAGCGGCAACTGGAAGGTCGCCGGCTTCATAGACGACGGGGCCACCGACGAGCAGCAGGAGGCGATCCTGAACGTCTTCACTGGCAAGCTCGGCGGCCCGGTGGCGGATCTCGCGCAGCTCATCGGCGAGGTGGTCGCGGTGGAGCGGGCCCCCATCACCTTTACCGTCGAGGAGGGCAAGGGAACGCTCAGGGTCGGCTCGGGAATGAACCCCATCATCGAGACGGACATGGCCTCTTACATGGGAGCTACCGGAAAACCTACTACGTTGCAGGAGACGGTGTTCTCCACGATCCCGGGCTCGCCTGCCTACGTGAGCAAGGCCACAAGATTTCTGCGTAACTCCTCGGACTATGGGCTCAGGGACATAAACCTGGAGGGCCACAACGCCATCCAGGGCCACTTCAATTTCGAGGCCGCCTGAGAAGAGGGGATCGGGGCGGGGTCCAAAACCGGCTCCGCCCCCGATCGAACTGTAAAGAAAGGTCTCGGGATCCATGTGGACCGCACCGCGCAACTACCATAACCGGATCTTCTTTATCCTCGTGGCGGCGCTTATCGCCCTGGCGTGGCTGGCGCTCTGGGTCTGGAGCGCCTCTCCCTACGCCCCCTACCTCGACCACGAGGAGTTGGGACATCTCGTCCTCGGCAGCATAGGTGAGCACTTCGTGCTGGAGTACGCCTTGCTCCTGGCCCTCTTCGCATTTGGCTGGACTCTGATGATAGTCGCCATGATGCTGCCTACCAGCCTGCCTCTCATCCTGCTGTTTTATCGCCTGACCAGTCGGCGTTCCAACAGTCGGCTGCTGGTGTTCCTGCTCATCGTCGGCTACCTTGGCGTCTGGACGCTCTTCGGTGGGCTGGCTTTCTTTAATGACCTCTTCATACACGAGATGGTGGAGCACACCGCTTGGCTTGAGGCTAATGCCTGGATCATAGGCGCAGGTACCGTAACGCTTGCGGGGATCTACCAGTTCACGCCGCTTAAGTACAAGTGCCTGGATAAATGCCGCTCTCCCCTGAGCTTCATCACGGAGCACTGGAGAGGAAAGCGCGAAGCCTCTCATGCCTTCCGGCTGGGGGTGCGCCACGGGCTGTTCTGTCTGGGGTGCTGCTGGTCTCTGATGCTGGTCATGTTCGCGGTTGGAGCCGGAAGCCCCGGCTGGATGCTGGCTCTGGGAGCGGTAATGGCAACAGAGAAGAACGTGAGCTGGGGTAGAAGGATCAGCGCCCCGCTAGGTGTGCTCTTGCTGGGGTGGGGAGCGGCGATTGCCTTCGGTGTCGCGCCGGCTTTGCACTAACTCCGGGATCAGATTCCCTCTACCATGAGTGAAAGAGAGCAAAAATTACATTCACGCTGAGCACAGACGATATCTTCGTTGTTCCGCCGGAGTTAACCTTGCGGGAGGCGGTTCCCACCCTGTCCCGCCTGGTGAGGGACCGCGGCTTCCTGGACTCTCACATCCTGCCTCTTTTGCAAGAGACGGAAGGAGCCGGGGAATGGTACGTGGCCTACCGTCACGGCGACCGCTCGCATACGCTGCAAGTCTTTGCCTGGCTTCCGGGTTCTGCGACTCGAATTCACGACCATACCTCCTGGGGAGCCTTTTGCGGCGTTGTGGGGGCCGTTCTGGAAGAACGTTACGAGCGCCTCGACGACGGTTCCCTGCCGGATCATGCCCGCTTGAGGAAACTCTGGCAGCGTGAATGGAGGAGGGGAGATGGGATCTCGACCGTGCTGCCGTATGAGGACGGCATCCACCGGATGAGTAACCCGACCGGAGAGCTGGCTATCTCGGTGCACCTTTACGGTCCCAGATTCGGGGAGATAGATGGGCGGGACTACGACCCTTCCCGAGACTACGTCTGCGACCGGCTGGAAGATTGATGGATGTGGTAACGGCTCAAGACTCGCACCCGGTGCTGGGACCCGGACAACTTCTTCCACACGAACCAGAACATAAAACCGGCGGTGTGAGCTAAAGACAGGAGAAGCAGATGTCGGTTGAGAGAAACAAAGAGACTTTCCGGCGCTACATCGAGGAGGTCTGGATCGGGGGCAACCTCGATGTTGCGGACGAGGTCTTCGCCGGGAAGTACCTCGCGCACCAGTCTGACGGCTCCGTACTGGAGCGGGGTCCTGAAGACGTCAAGAGGTTCGTCAGCGAGTGGCGTTCCGCATTCTCCGATGTAGTGAACACCATCGAGGACATGATCGGAGAGGGAGATAAGGTCGTAACGCGCTGGATGATGCGAGCGACCCACTCGGGCGATTTCCGGGGCATTGCCGCCACGGGTAACCGCATCACGGTAACCGGGATCGGCATCTTCCGCTTCTCGGATGGGAAGGTCGTGGAGAGCTGGGACAGCCTCGATCAGCTAGGCATGATACGGCAGCTCGGCGTCCTCGCCGAACCGGAGCATACGGTGCAGTAACACTCGACAACACGCAACCGGCTAGCTGGTGCTAGCCAGAAAGGACAAGTCCATGTCAGACGTGACAATTGCCGACCCTTTGGAATCGGCCATTGCGGAGCTGCGAGCCGGGATGCGGGGGGAACTGATCGGCCCTTCGGACGAGGGCTACGAGGCCGCGCGCAGGGTCTACAACGGGATGATCGACCGGCGGCCTGCGCTCATCGCGCGCCCTACCGGCGCCGCCGATGTGATCGAGGCCGTGAAGGTAGCGCGGGAGAGCAGCTTGCCCCTGGCGGTCCGCTGCGGCGGCCATAGCATAGCCGGCAACAGCGTCTGCGACGATGGGCTGGTGATCGACCTCTCGCGCATGAAGGGCGTGCGGGTAGACCCCATGGCACGCACCGCCCGCGCCAATGCCGGCGTCCTCTGGGGCGAGTTCGACCGCGAGGCCCAGGTGTTCGGGCTCGCCACGCCGGGTGGCAGGGTCACCACCACCGGCCTGGGCGGCTTCACGCTTGGCGGTGGCTACGGCTGGCTCTCCCCCAAGTTTGGCCTGACCTGCGACAATCTCCTCTCCGCCGATGTCGTCACCGCTGATGGCCAGATGGTGACGGTGAGCGAGCGCGAGAACGCCGACCTCTTCTGGGGCCTGCGCGGGGGAAGCGGCAACTTCGGCGTCGTCACCTCGTACGAGTTCCGCCTCTACCCGCTGGGTCCGCTGGTGATGGGCGGGTTGCTCCTGCACTCGATCGATCGCGGGCAGGAGGTCGCCCGCGCCTACCGTGATTGCGTGGAGTCGGCGCCCGATGAGCTGGCAACCGCCATCGCGGTGCTGATGGCGCCGCCTGCCCCCTTCGTGCCGCAGCACCTGCAGGGTAAGCCCGTCTTCGGCATCGTCGTGCTCTACGCAGGCGCGGCCGAGGAGGCCGAGGCAGTGGTGGAGCCGTTGAAGCGGCTCGGGCCGCCAGCGGTGGATCTCGTCCAGCCAATGCCCTACACCGCCTTCCAGGCGCTGCTCGACCCGACCGCGCCCTGGGGACTGCACGTGTACACCCGTGCCCTGCACTTGCAGGGCCTGAGCGACGGGGCCATTGACACTTTCCTCGAGTATGGCACCGAGATCGCCGCCACCTCCCCCTGGAGCCAGATGATTATCTTCCGCCACGGCGGCGCGGTGTCCCGCGTCCCCGAAGACGCAACCGCCTTCAGCCACCGCAGTACGGCCTACATGGCCCACCCTATAGCCGGCTGGGAAGACCCTGCCGACACCGAGAGGCATCTCGATTGGATAAGGCGCTTCTCCGCGGCGATGCAGACGTTCACGACCGGGGGCGTCTATCTGAACCTGGAGGGGGATGAAGGCGAGGACAAGGTGCGCGCCAACTTCAGCGCGGAGAAGTACGCGAAGCTGGCGGCCCTGAAGGCGAAGTGGGACCCGCAGAACCTTTTCCGCCTCAACCAGAACATAAGACCTGAAGAGTAAGCAGAGAGGAGGTCTACAGCACCGAACATACCCAATCGTACCGTTTTCTCGAATTCGACCAGAACGCAGAGAGAGGAGACTCGGGAGGTAAGAGATCAGGTGCAGAGCGGATTTACTGAGAGGTTCGTGGTCAGGCACTGCCTGACCTTTCCCAAGTGGAGGTTTTACGTGGGGGGACGGCAGATCTGCGCGGTGGACTTCGAGCCCGGCGGGCTTGGTTTGGCCGGTACCCTCTTGCGGTCCGGGTGTCTGCTTCCCCCTTACGGGAGAATCGAGTTCGTCGAGGTAGACGCGCCACCGGGAAAGGAGGAGAGGTTGGAGAGACAGGCATGATGAGCGCGTAAAAGCGCGATGGGTCTCGGGATAGAGAGAAAGGAGAGAACGCGATGAGCCTGAAGCAGCTTGGAGCTTCCCGGAGCGAGACGTTTGCGGAGGAAGACGGACGTGTGCTCATCGAGACCCCTGAAGGGCCGCGCCACGTGGGGCATGAGCACTTCTGGGAGCGCGCCTTCTCGCGCAGCCAGTTCGTCGGGGCAGCGGGTGCGCTCGCGCTCGGCTCGGGTATTTTCACCCTGGCGCTAGCCGGAGCCGCGGTCTGCCGATGCTCACCGCGAACGTTCCAGGAACTCAATTACTAACGTATTGAACTCCTCGGGCCGCTCTATGTTCGGCAGGTGGGCGGTACCGTGCATTATGGCCTTCTCTGCTCTCGGCACTTCCCGGGTGAGCAAGTCCGCTGCTGCAAGGATCTCGGGGTGGTCTAGGTCGCCGACTATGACGAGGGTGGGAGCCTGGATCTCATCCAGACGGCCCACCGCGGGAGGCTCCAGCGGCCTCTCGTCGCCCAGCCCCGACGCCTCATTTCTCAGCGCGATCAGGTTCATTTCGTGCACGAGGTCGCGCACGGCAGGATCCACCACGTCCGGCTCGCGATGAGGACCGTCCACCCACACCTGGACCTCCAGTTCGGAGAGGTGCTCCAGGTCCCCGATCTCATCAGCGGCCACCATCTCCTCCCACTCTTTAGGAGGCTCGGTGTCGGGATCGAAGCCGCCCACCGGAGCCCCCAACAGGACGAGGGCCTCGACCCTGCCAGGGTTCTCCAGCGCGAAGTCAATGACGGTCTTGCCTCCCATGGAGCAGCCCACGAAGGACGCGCGCCCAACGCCCAGGGAGTCCAGCAGCCCGCAGAGGTCCTCGTGGTGGGAGAAGGGTCCCGCGACCATTGGGCTCTTGCCAAAGCCCCGCATGTCGTAGCGCACCACCCGGCGGTACTCGGAGAACGGCCCGACCTGAGGGGCCCACATCCTCATGTCGGCGATGCCGGCGTGGACTAGGACCAGCAGCTCACCCTCACCGACGACCTCGTAGGCCAGCCGCGCCCCGTTGACGACAGCATCGCCCGCCTCCTTATCGTGCATCGTTTCCCCTTCCAGTAATAGATGTTGCGTTTGTTGGACCCCGCTCCTCCTGTGCCCACGATGTGTGGCTGAGTTCGGCCTGTGGGAACGGGCACGAGAGAATGTCCTGGCTGTGCTTGCAGATCTATGGAATCTGGACGCACCGAGCACCCTAGAGAGGCACAACCCCAGTATAGGCTAGCTGCTGCGTCGGCTCTACGTCTGGCCCGGATCATCAACAACCCGACAGAACCAACGCTCGCGGCTGATCGCCTGCTGCGCCGACATCGCTGACTCGACCAGAACATAAGGCCTGCGGTTAGAGGCTGAGTAGGACTTAGAGGGAACACGCTCAAGGAGAAGCGTACTTCCGGTAGACGGCTTCGATTCCGGGCGTACAATATTGTCTCGTGCCGGATCTACAGCACTTTGCGGAGGTGGTCTCGTGCCCGATGTAACGGTCATAGGCGGCGGGCTCGCTGGAAGCGAAGCGGCCTGGCAGGCTGCCGAGGCGGGTTGCTCGGTCGAGCTGTGGGAGATGCGCCCGGCTAAGCAGACCCCGGCCCATCACACGGATCAGTTCGCCGAGCTTGTCTGTTCGAACTCGATGGGCAACCTCTCGCTCTCTACGGCGTCCGGGCTCCTGAAAGAGGAACTGAGACGCCTCGGCTCCGTCATCCTGCGCTGCGCCGACGCTAACAAGGTTCCGGCGGGCGGGGCTTTGGGGCTCGCCCGCGAGGACTTCTCGCGCGCCGTAACAGAAGCCGTCCACAGCCACCCGAACATCGAGGTGGTGCGTAAGGAAGCCACCGACATCCCACCCCACCCGACCATCGTAGCCACCGGGCCCCTGACCTCGGATGCGCTGGCGGAGAAGATATCCGCTATTTCCGGGGAGAGACTCTACTTCTACGACGCCGCCTCCCCGATCCTCTTCCGCGAGTCTCTGGATGAGGAGAAGATCTACCTGGCCTCCCGCTACGGCAAAGGCGAGGCGGCGTACCTCAACTGCCCGATGAACGAGGAAGAATATTACGCTTTCGTCGAAGCCCTGACCTCAGCAGAGCTGGCTCCCATAAAGGACTTCGAGGAGAACATGTACTTCGAGGGATGCCTGCCCGTCGAGGTCATAGCCTCTCGCGGCCCCGACACTTTGCGCTTCGGTCCGATGAAGCCGGTGGGGCTCCCGGATCCCAAGACCGGAGGAGAACCTTTCGCCGTTGTGCAACTCAGACAGGACGATGCAGAGGGACATCTGTTCAACATGGTCGGTTTTCAGACACGCCTCCGCTGGGGTGAACAGAAGCGGGTCTTCCGCATGATACCGGGCCTGGAGAACGCAGACTTCGCCCGCATGGGTGTTATGCATCGCAACACCTACCTCCGTGCGAACCATATTCTGGAAGCGACGATGCGCGTCCGCGCTGGCGAGCCGCTGTTCTTCGCCGGGCAACTCACCGGGGTCGAGGGCTACGTCGAGAGCACCGCGATGGGCTACATTGCTGGCACAAACGCGGCCCGCCTCGCTCGCGGAGAGGAGCCCATCGAAATGCCGCGCGGAACCATGATCGGGGCTCTCGCCCACTACATCACCACCAAAGACGGCACGCTCCAGCCCATCAACTCCAACTGGGGCCTCGTACCCTCCGCGCCAAAGAGGGAGAATGGGCGCCGCCTCAGCAAGCAGGAGCGCCGGGAGCGGCAAGCGCAAATGGCGCTCGGCGTGCTGGAAGAATTCCTCGGGGAGAGGATCGTGGTCGCCAGCTAGGGCGCTACCTGGAAACACGGGCTTTAGATCCCGGAAGCCATCTCAGAGATTTCCCGTGCAGTTCTGAGAGATAACCAGCCTGCCGCCAAAAATGGTCCATTTGGAGGATGTGCGGGGTTCGCTTCGCTGCTAGATTGTATTCATTACATGGTGGCGTGGCAAAGGCGAATATCATGCGTACTCGTTTGTGCGATCTGGCAGGGCATCGGGCACCAAAAGAGGAAGCCGATGTTCCAGGCGAAGTCGAGCGGGATATAGCGTTCTCTCACCTTGTATTCAATGAAGTGACGCACAAGTTATCCGCGAACCTGTGCAGACGCTACGTGATGGTAGAGGATGAAACATAAAAAGGCTGGCTTTTTCCGCAGGTTTATGCGCGATCTGGCCGCGACCGCCCCAGTGTCGTGGTTTTTCGCCCGCGCCCTTCACCACGTAGACGGCTCCGTATTCCGCCTCACGGGAGGGAGGCATACCTTCGCGAGCCTCGTCTCCGGCTTGCCAGTCATCATGCTCACCACTACTGGAGCTAGAAGCGGGACGAGCCGCACGCTGCCAGTGCTGGGCCTCCCCGAGGGGGAGAGGATAGTGGTGATCGCCTCCAACTACGGGCAGCATAACCATCCGGCCTGGTATTACAACCTGCGCGCCCATCCCGGAGCCCAAATTTCCATCGGTGGCGAGCACTGGAACGTCATCGCCCACGAAGCCGAAGGCTGTGAGCGGGAACGCCTCTGGCGGATGGGGCTGGAGATTTACCCTGGTTGGATCGACTACGAGCAGCGTGCCTCAAACCGGCACATCCCGGTCATGGTGCTCTCGCCGCAAAACCGGGACGAACAGCGGGAAGACAGAATCGAAAAATACTACAGGTGGTGAAGCCATGAAAGGATGGAAAGGAGGTGCATCAGGGATTCTATACAGCGATCAGGAAGCGGTGGGGCCTTGAGATGAAAGGAGATCGGAACAAAAGATGAGCCTTAGAAACAGGTATATGTTGCTCCTGTTGAGCGTCGCGCTCCTTGTAGGGGTGCTCGCTGCCGGGGCTGCACTTGCCCTGACAAAGAGTACATCCTTCACGATGGTGCGCTCCAGCGGAGCGGTAGCGGCGAATTGCCTCAAAGGTGCAAACGGCAAGGTTACTATACGCTCTCTGGGACCGGTTGAGGTCATGAACGTCTCCCTCAACAAGCTTCCCCCCAAGAAAGAGTTCGATCTGTTTGTAACCCAGCTTCCCAACACACCTTTCGGCGTCTCCTGGTATCAGGGGGATCTGAGGACAGACGGCAAGGGCCATGCTACGGGGCGCTTCATCGGACGCTTCAGTGTGGAGACCTTTGCTGTTGCTCCTGGCAGCGGGCCAGCTCCCAGGCCACACAAGAGTGGACCTTTCCCCGATGCATCGAGCAATCCGGCATTCGCACCGGTGCACACGTTCCACCTGGGGGTGTGGTTCAACTCGCCGAAAGCTGCTGCACAGGCGGGATGTCCGAATACGGTAACGCCTTTCAACGGGGTTCACCATGCGGGCGTCCAGGCTCTTAGCACCCGCAACTTCGGGGACCTGAACGGTCCCCTGCGCAGGATCAAGTAGGCGACAACCTCGATCAGCGCCAGATACGGCCTGCTGAAGCAGGCCGTATCTTTTCCTGCGTAGAGCCGGGGACTACAGCTTCGCCGGAGTTTCCTGATGGAGCGCCGCTTCCAGGATGGTTTCGACGAGCTCGTCGAAACCTATGCCGGCAGCCTCGGCTGCGAGCGGAAGCGTCGAGGTTTCGGTGAAACCGGGGATGGTCTTCACGTCGAGAACCCAGGGTGTATCTCCTTCCAGTACCATATCCACCCGCGCAACTCCCGAGCAGCCTAAAGTCCGGTAGGTGGTGAGCGCCGTCTCCTCGACGCGGGCGGCGGATTCGGGTGGGATCTCGGCGGGTATCGCGAAGTCGGTCGCGCCGGGGGTGTACTTGGCCTCAAAGTCGTAGCCATCCCCGCGCGGGCGTATCTCCACGAGCTCCAGAATTCGCGGGATCTCGCCCGCGGGCTCCAGTATGGGAGCCGCTATCTCGGTCCCGGAAACCCACCTCTCCAGCACGATCTTGGTGTCGTATCCGAAGGCTTCGTAGACGGCGTCGAGCAGTGCTTCGGGAGACTCTACTTTCGAGAGCCCGAGCCCCGAACCTTCCCGCGCGGGCTTGACGGCGAGAGGATAGCCTAAAGAGTCGGCTGCGGGTTCCAGGGCTGCCGCCGCGCCCATCTCGTGCATTGCGCGCCGGACGAACGTGCGAAACGGTGGGGTCGGGACCCCGACGGCAGAGAGCATGCGCTTGGCGTAGTCCTTGTCCGTGCAGCGGATGCTCGCGTGCGGACCGCTGCCGGTGTACGGTATCCCCAGAGATTCGAGCAGCGCCTGCACCGTACCGTCCTCGCCTCCGACGCCGTGGAGGCACACGAAAGCGGCGTCCGGTGAGATCTCGATAAGCGACTTGGTGGTTTTCTCTTCTAGGTCCAGCTCGCGCACCTCGTGGCCGAGGCGTTCCAGGGCGTGGGCCACCCTCCGCCCCGTCATGACGGAGACATCCCGCTCCATCGAGCGCCCGCCTCTGAGTACCACCAGATGAGCCACGATTCTCTCCTACCGGTTCTTGCTCGGGGCCTTGCGCGGGCTGCGCTGCGAGCCGCGCTCCAGGTCGCCGCGCAGCTCCATGCGGTCCCGGATCACCTCCGAGAGCAGCTCTATGCCGCGCCGGGTTCTCTCCGGCGTAAGGAAGGAGAAGTTCAGCCTCATGCAGTTCTTGCCCGACCCGTCGGCGAAGAATCCTTCGCCCGGCACGTAGGCGACGTTCTTCGCTACCGCCCGCGGCAACATCGCCGTCGCATCCAGGTACGCCGGGAGCGTGGCCCACACGAACAGCCCGCCCGCCGGGTGCGTCCAGTGGACCTCCTTCGGCATGAACTCCGCTAAAGCATCGAGCATCGCGTCGCGCCGCTCCTTGTAGATAACGTTCAGGCGTTTCACGTAGCCTCTCCAGTCGGCGTTCTGGAAGTAGGTCGATATCAGCATCTGCGAGAGGTTGGAGGAGCAGAGGTCCGCGCCCTGCTTGCCAACGTTGATCTTGTGCAGAATCCCCGGCTGGGCGTGCACCCACCCGAGCCTCACGCCGGGCGCGAAGATCTTCGAGAAAGTCCCCAGGTACACCACCCGGTCCGCCTCTCCGGGTTCTTCCTGCTCCATCGAAGCGAGGGTGGGAAGAGAATCACCCTCAAAGCGGAGCATCCCATAGGGGTTGTCCTCGACGATGACGAGGTCGAACTCGCGCGCTATCTCCAGAAGCTCCCGGCGGCGTTCTGCGGCGAGCGTTACCCCGGCGGGGTTCTGGAAGTTGGGAACGGTGTAGATGAACTTGACGTAGACCCCCGATTTGCGCGCCCTGACGAGCGCCTCGCGGGCGGCGGAGGGGATCATGCCGCTGCGGTCCATAGGGACGTGGATCACCCTCGGCCGGTAAGAGGCGAAGGCGTTGAGCGCCCCTACATAGGTCGGACCTTCGCAGAGGATAGCGTCTCCCTCGTCGAGAAAGGTCTTGCCCAGGAGGTCGAGTCCCTGCTGGGCGCCGGTGGTTACGAAGATGTTCTCCTGGCGGGCGGAGGTGCCTTCGGCGGACATCACGTCCACGATGATGTCCTTGATCTTCTCTAATCCCCCGGTCGGGCCATACTGCAGGGCCTTCGCGGAGTCGGCTGCTATGGCGGAGGATATCTCGCGAAACGCCTCCGCCCCGAAGATGCTGGTGTCAGGGAAGCCCCCGGCGAGCGAGATAATGCCGGGCCTCGAAGAGACGTCCATCAGGTCGCGCACGGCGGAGCTGCGCATCCCCTTGACGCGGCGGGCGTATAAAAAGTCAAACCGGTCCAGATCTACCAGCGGCACCAGATCACCCTCTTCCCATCCTCACGAACGTTCGATGCCGATTATTATCGCGACTCTACCACAGAGGTTGAGACAATTGTAGACTCTCGCCCATGAAGCCTATCTTTGTGACCTCGAACGAGAACAAACGCCGCGAGGCCGCCGCCATCCTGGGCCTCGAGCTGGAGCGCGCCGCCCCTGAAGTCACCGAGATACAGGCGCTAGATGTGGCCGAAGTCGCCGCCGCCAAAGCCCTCGCCGCCCGCGAAGCCCTGGACCGCCCGGCGCGTCTGGTTCTGGTGGAAGACTCCGGGCTCATCATCGAAGCTTGGCGGGGGCTTCCCGGAGCGTTCACCAAGTGGTTTCTGGCGAGCGTCGGCGTAGAGGGGATCTTGCGGATGCTCCGTTCAAATGGAGATCGCAACGCAAGGGCCGTCTGCGTCGTGGCCGTGGCGGATGATGAGGGTTCGGTCCACAGTTTCCGGGGAGAAGTCGCTGGCTCTATCGCCCCCGAACCGCGAGGAGAGAGCGGGTTCGGGTGGGATCCGATCTTCATTCCCGAAGGCCAGCCTCTGACCTACGCCGAGATGGGGGAGAGCAAGAACGAAGACTCCCATCGCGCGCGGGCTTTCAGGGCCGTTCGGAAGTGGCTTGAAGGTATGTGAGCGTGGGATGAAACATGCGTACTTGGTGGGGAAGTTTGGTATTCTTTCGTTCAAAAGGTTGTACCTCTCAAAGGGAAGGGGCCGCTCATGCCGGCAGAGAACGGACAGTCTGAAAACGGTGGTGTAGAAACCCGCAACGAGGGTGCGGTAGCGACCGGAACCAGGGATCTCGTACAGATGTACCGCGAGATGGTCCTGATAAGGACTTTCGAAGAAGCGTGCCAGAGATCATTTCGCCAGGGCAAGATCGGCGGCTACCTGCACGTCTACACCGGTGAGGAAGCGGTAGCCGTAGGTTTTCTCAACGCCTACCGTGAAGGAGACAGGGTCATCACCGCCTACCGGGATCACCCGCACGCCCTACTGCTGGGCGCGGAGCCTAAAGAAGTAATGGCCGAGCTATACGGCAAGAGAACCGGGCTTGTAAAGGGCAAGGGCGGCTCGATGCACCTCTTCAACGTCGAGCACGGCCTGATGGGCGGCTACGGCATCGTCGGCGGACACATCCCCGTAGGCGTCGGGATGGCCTACGCCCTCAAGTACGAGCAGACCGACCACATCGTCCAGCTCTTTCTGGGAGACGGGGCGATGAGCCAGGGAGCATTCCACGAGGCGGCCAACCTCGCGGGTTTGTGGGGCAAGAGCGAGATGTGCCCGTGTCTGTTCATAGTGGAGAACAACCAGTACGGTATGGGCACCTCGGTCGAGCGCACCACGGCGATGACCGATCTCGCGGCCAAGTTCAACTCCTACGGCATCGAGAACGAGAAGGTGGACGGGATGGACCTGGAGGCGGTTCTGGAGTGCGCGCACCAGGCGGTAGACAGGGTGCGTGAGAGCGGCAAACCCTACGCGGTAGAGGCGGTGACCTACAGGATCGCACCCCACGGAGCAGCGGACTTCTTCGAGAAATACCGCACCAAAGAAGAGATCCAGGAGTGGGAGGAGCGCGACCCGATAAAGATCGTGGAGAAGAAGCTGCGCGATGCGGGCGACCTGGATGACGATAAGGTAGAGGAGATAGAAAACGAGACCAAGCAGCAGGTGGACGAGGCAGTGAAATTCGCCGACGAGAGCGAGCCACCACCTGAAGAGGAACTCTACTCCGATGTGTATGCGGGCGAAGACGAGTACATGGGGGAGGAGTAGGAGGTGGCGGACACCAAGACCTACCGCGAGGCCCTACGGGAGGCGATGGTCCACGAGATGGACCGCGACGAGAACGTCGTCCTGATGGGCGAGGACATAGGCGTCTACGGCGGGACCCACCTCATAACCGACGGCCTCTACGACCAGTACGGCCCCAAGAGAGTAATAGACACCCCCATCTCCGAGAACGGATTTACGGGAGCGGCTGTGGGGATGGCGATGATGGGGTTACGTCCCGTGGTCGAGATGATGACCTGGAACTTCTCGTTTCTCGCTGCGGACCAGATCATCCAGAACGCCGCCAAGGTCCGGTATTTTTCCGGTGGGCAGGTCCAGGTCCCGATGGTCATCCGTGGTCCCAACGGCGGCGGCGTCCAGCTCTCCGCCCAGCACACCCACTCGCTGGAGAGCTTCTACGGACACTTCCCTGGCCTGAAGGTCGTCGCGCCCGTTACACCCAACGACGCCAAGGGCATGATGCTCACCGCCATCCGGGACAACAACTGCGTGATCTTCCTGGAGGCCGGCGCGCTCTACGGTACCAAGGGCGAGGTAGAGGACGGGGACAACGCCGTACCCTTCGGCAAGGCGCGGGTAGCCCGCGAAGGCTCGGATGTAACACTCATCGCCTACGGTCGGCAGGTGAACCTGTGTTTGCGGGTGGCCGACACGCTCGCGGAAGAAGATATTGATGCCGAGGTCATAGACCTGCGCTCGCTGCGCCCGTTCGACGAGGACGCCATCGTCGAGTCGGTACAGAAGACGCACCGGGCGGTTGCGGTGCAGGAGCAATGGCGCTGGTTCGGGGTGGCGAGCGAGGTTGCGGCGATCATCCAGGATCGGGCGTTCGACTACCTCGATGCTCCGGTCGAGCGTGTGAGCGGGGCAGAGGTCCCGGCTCCCTACGCGCGGAATCTGGAGCTCGCGGCGTTCCCGAGCGAGAAGCAGGTGGCCAACGCGGCCCGCCGGGTTCTGTATATGGAGGAGAAGTAAGTTGCCGGAAGTGATCATGCCCAAGATGGGCGACGCGATGGAAGAGGGCACGCTCGTCAAGTGGCTCAAGAGCCAGGGCGATGAAGTCCAGGCGGGCGAGGCGATAGCCGAGATCGAAACCGACAAGGTAACGATGGAGCTCGAAGCCGAAGACGCCGGAACCCTGGCCGAGCTCTACGCCAGCGAGGGCCAGGACGTGCCCGTCGGCGAGGCGATAGCCTTCGTCCAGGGCGAGGGCGAAGAGGTGCCCCAGCGCCAGGAGAAGGAAGAAGCTGAGGCCGAAGAGGGCGGTGGAGAGGGTGAAGCCGCCACCGCGACCGCCACGGAGACCGAGGAGCGGGAAGAGAGGCCAGATGAACCGCGGATGCCGCGCACGGAGGAGACCACGGAAGAGGCGCGCGCTGACGGACGTTTCAGGGCCTCGCCGATAGTAAGGCGCCTGGCGCGGGAGAACAACCTGGACCTCTCGCAGATAAGCGGCTCTGGACCGCAGGGCCGCATAGTCGAGCGGGATGTCAGGGCCGCGCTGGAGAGGGGAGAAGCGAAAGTTGCGGAGGAGCAGCAGGCTGCGCCGGAAGCCGCCCCCCAGCCTGCCGCTGCCGCCCCCGAGCCGACCGGCGCTCCCGGAACCGAGATCAAGCAGCCCACCAGGATGCAGCGGGTTATCGGCGAGCGCATGCAGCTCTCCAAGCAGCAGATCCCGCACTTCTACGCCACCGTCGAGGCCGAGGTGGACGAGCTTATGGCTCTGCGCAAACAGCTCAACGAGAAGCTCGAAGACGAGGGTATAAAGCTCTCCGTCAACGACTTCGTGATGAAAGCTTGCGCGGTGGCCCTCAGAAAGTTCCCCAACCTCAACTCGCTCTACACCAGCGAGGGTATAGAGCTGCACGAGCAGGTAGACATGGCGATGGCTGTGGCCCTGGAAGCCGGTCTTATCACACCGGTGATAAAAGACGCGGCGAACAAGACCCTCTCTGCGATATCGGGTGAGGCCAAGGATCTCGCCAAGCGCGCCCGCGACGGAAAGCTCCAGCCCAACGAGTATCAGGGTGGCACGTTCACCGTCTCGAATATGGGGATGTTCGGGATAGAGAGCTTCTCGGCGATCATCAACCCGCCGCAGGCAGCCATCGTTGCGGTTTCGAGCATCATGAGGCGTCCGGCCTTCGATGAGGAAGGCAACGTGGTCCCGAGGAGCCTGATGAAGCTCACCCTCTCGGCGGATCACCGCATCGCCAACGGCGCCGAGGGAGCACAGTACATGGCCGAGGTCAAGCGTCTGCTGGAGACCCCGGCGCTCCTGGTGGTCTGAGTTTAACCGGGTGCGGCTATAAATCTCGGGCGAGGCATGGTCCGGCTTGTTCTGCGAGTTCGAGCACAAAGGCTGAGGCTCATCGCCGGTTGGTATCACCCTGCCTCGCGAGCTTGCTCGATAGCTTGCTCATCAGGATTTGCTTTGACCAGGAGTACTCCCGTGGGCAGAAGATGTGACATGCAGAAAATTTGCTTTCGGGGGATGCAAAGTCGTCCTGGATGTGAGATAGTAAAGTATTAGTAACTGACAAGTAAGCGCGAAACTCGGAGGGGGGACGATGCGAAAAGTAGCGCTTGTGTTGTTTGTGGTTATTGTAGCCACGGTCTTCGGTGCGGGGGTAGCCCACGCGTCAGGGTATGTACCCCAGGCCACCATCCACTGCCGCGGAGGTCAGTGTAGCGGTACGAACGGCAGCGACACGCTTATAGGCACCTCTGGACGGGATGTCATCTACGCTTTCAGGAATCAGGATACGGTACGCGGCGCGGGTGGCAATGACGAACTTTACGGAGACCCCGGCAGAGACCTGGTCGTTGGCGGCAGGGGCAATGACGAGATAGACGGCGGCTCCGGTTCGGACAGGCTCTACGGTGGAGGTGGCGTTGACGATGTCTATGGCGGCTTCCAGAACGACGTGATCGTCGGCGGTCCGGGGCATGATGTGCTCTACGGCGGGAGCGGTACCGACACCATAGATGCCAAAGACGGGGTCTCCGACATGGTGGACTGCGGATACGGCAGCGGAGACGTGGCGGTAGTAGACAAGAATATAGACGAGGTAAGCGGCGACTGCGAGAAGATCTACTTCCAGACACGCTAGAGTTCGCCGATGTCGCCCGGGTAAACCTCAAACTTCAGGTCGCTTTATCACGACGTGAGAAGCGGCGAATTCCTGATTCGCCGCTTCTCTGTACATTGGATGATGGCCTTGCGTGAGATGTCGGTTATCGCGAAGAGATAAATCTCTCGGAAACCTGCGCGAAGCTCCTCTGTGCGATAAGCTAGATACTCCGTCCGGTTTGGGCGGGTGTTGTTTAAACGTGGAAAGGAGGAACTCGTGGCGGTAGAGCCGGCGACGATCCGGAACGTGTGCCTGATCGGGCACCGGGGCAGCGGCAAGACCGCCCTGGGCGAGGCGATGCTTGGGATTGCTTCGGGCAGGAGCGGGCCTTCGAGAGGCGTGCTGGATTACACGGAGGAGGAGACCGAGCGCGGGATGACGCTCGGTATGAGCGTGGCGACCATGAATTGGAAGGGACGCCAGATCAACCTTCTCGACACCCCTGGGGATGGAGGGTTTATCGGGGATGCGTTCGTGGCCCAGAGGGTGGCGGACTGTGCGCTTCTGGTGGTGCACGCCCAGGACCCGATCCAGGTCGTAACCGAGCGGGTCTGGCGGCGGGGCGAGAAAGAAGATATCCCGCACATAATAATCGTCAACCACCTCGACCGGGAGCGCACCGACTTCAACGAAATTCTGGGGCAATTGCGCGAGAGGTTCGGCCAGTCGGTGGTCCCGATGAATTTACCGATAGGCCGCGAGGATGACTTCAGGGGCGTCTACGGGCTATTGAGCCAGACCGCCTACGTGGACGGGCAGCAGAGCCAGGAGATACCCGAGGGGATGGAAGAGGAAGTCGAGCAGGCGCGGGTCCAGATCCTGGAGACCATAGCCGAGAGCGATGACACGCTGCTCGAAAAGTATCTCGAAGGCGAAGAACTCTCCACCGAGGAGATGTTCGACGGGCTCAAGCGCGGGATCGCCGACGGTGTCATCATACCCGTTCTGGCGTCGAGCGCGGAGCGCGTGATCGGAGTGGACAGAATCCTGGATATGATCGCAGGCAGCGCCCCGAGCCCGGTGGACCGCTCGCGCTGGACGGATGAGAAAGGCAAAGAGGTCGCCTGCGACCCGGATGGTCCTTTCTCGGCTTATGTGTTCAAGACCTATGTGGACCCGTACGCCGGACGTTTGAGCGTGATGCGTGTGGTGAGCGGCCGCTGCCGTTCGGACGAAGCTCTGACCAACCCGCGCACGAACTCGAACGAGCGGCTTGGTGGCGTCTCGCACTTGGTCGGCAAGGAGCGCGAGGGAACCGAGGAGGCTGTTGCCGGGGACATCATCGCCGTCGCCAAGCTCAAGGACACTGCCACCTTCGACACCCTTTGTCGCCCGGATACGATAATCCGGTACGCGCCCGTCGAGCTTCCGGAGCCAACGGCGGCTTTTGCGGTCAGGGCGAGGGCTCACGGCGAAGAGGAAAAGGTCTTCGATGCGATCCGGCGCATCACGGACGAAGACCCGTCTTTGAGGCTGGAACGTTCGGAGGATACCGGCGAGGACATCTTCTCCGGCCTGGCGCAGATGCACGTGGAGATTGCGCTGGAGCGTATCCGCAAACGCTACGGGGTCGAGGTCGAGACAGGGGCTCCGAAGGTTCCTCTCAAGGAGACCATCTCCGGCAGCGCCCAGGCCCAGGGACGCTACAAGAAACAGACCGGCGGGCGCGGCCAGTTCGGAGACTGCTACATAGAGCTGACGCCGCTTCCGCGCGGCGAGGGATTCAAGTTCGTGAACGAGATCGTGGGCGGCGCCATCCCGCGGCAGTTCATCCCGGCGGTCGAGAAGGGCATCGTCGAGGCGATGAGGGAGGGACCCATCTCCAAGTACCCGGTCGTGGACGTGCAGGTGCGCCTCTACGACGGAAGCTACCATTCGGTAGACTCCTCCGAGGCGGCCTTCAAGATGGCCGGTTCCATCGCTTTCAAGAACGCCATCGAGAAGGCGAGCCCGGTGCTACTTGAACCTTACGTCAAGGTAGAGGTACTCGCGCCGACGGAGATGGTCGGCGACATCATGGGTGATCTCTCGGGCCGGCGCGGGCGTCCGATGGGGATGGAGCAGCGCGGCGAGAGGCAACTCATCCAGGCCGAGGTGCCGCAGGTAGAGATGCTGACCTACGCCCGGGATCTCCGTTCCATAACGGGAGGCAAGGCCAACTTCCACGTCGAGTTCAGCCACTACGAAGAGGTCCCGCCGAACATAGTGGATAAGGTCCTTGCCGCCAACGAGCGCGAGGAAGAAAAAGAGAAGGTGGGATAACCAGCCGAGAGTGCGAACGGCGGCGACCACTCCGGTCGCCGCCAACCCTGAGGTTGAAGGTTAAACTTTCAGGACTTTCGCGATCGGCGGGCGCTCGACTAGCTCCTCGACATGCTCCTGGAGCTTCAAACCTTCCGGGGTCGCAACCGCGTGCAGGTAGTCTGAGAACTGAAAGAGCCAGTCCGGAAGGCTCGGGTCCCGCGGCTGAACTAGACGTCCTTCCTGCCTCAAGCGCCGGGCTACCGCTCGCAAGACCGCGTAAGACATCCTGGAGAGGTCGCGCAGGTGCTGGTGGCGATTCTGACGAGTTCCGAGGTCTACCTGGGCCATAGCCCCAAGCCCCACCCTCTTCAAAACGTCTATCATGATGCCGGTCTCCACGGCGTAGCCGGTGAGAAACGGGATGGAGGAAAATAGTTCCCTGTCTGCGACAAACTCTCCAGCCAGAGGCTGCACGAAGCCCGCAAGCTCGGGGTAGAAGAGGTTGAAAAGCGGCTTGGTCGAAAGCTCTGTAACCCTGCCACCACCGTCTTCTTCGGTACTCTCGCCTTTTCTGAAGGGCCTGCGGTAGGCTGCCTTCACAAAGCGCACCTGAGGCACAAAGAGAATCGGACCGAGGATGCCATAGACAAACTGCTCCTTGAAGTCTTTTGTGTCGGCATCCACGTACATAACGAGATCGCCTCTGGTAACCGAGAGCGAGCGCCACATCGCATCGCCCTTGCCGTGCGCCCCACCAAGCGAGGACAGAAGCTCGTTCTCCGAGTAGACCTCTGCGCCGTGGCGTGAGGCGACCTCAGATGTGCCATCCTCTGAGTCAGCATCCACGGCGAGGATCTGATCCACAATCGGCGATCCCGAGAGAGCCTTCTCGTTGACAGCGTGGATCTCATCAATGATGGTGCCCACCGTATCGGCGACGTTACGGCAGGGCAGAACCAGACTGAGCGTAAGCCCCAGTTCGCGCTTGCGCTTGGCGAGTGCGGCAATGTCCGAGAACTGCCGGTAGTCATAAGAACGATGCCTAAACCACTCTGCAGCGTCCACAGAACCCAAACGACTCTCATCAACCCTAATGCCCATAGCTGCATAAACTAACCTATGGACATAAGTTTGTCTAGTAGGCAAACGTGAACCAATGGATGAGGCTTCTTTGTTTGGCATAATCAGTCAGTTCTCGTGCGGATGGTAGAATCGTAAACCCTTCTTTGGGGCTGATTTGTATTTGTGCCAAACGGACAGAGTGAACTATGCGGATAGTGCTGACAAACGACGACGGTATAGATGCGCCAGGGCTTCTTGCGGCTCGCGCGGCGCTGGAGAAGGTGGGGGATGTCCTGGTTGTGGCCCCGGATCGCAACCGCTCCGGGGTGGCGCGTGGCATCTCTTTTGGCCGCTCGCTGCGGGTAGAGGAGCACGAGATGGCCGATGGGGGAGTGGGATACGCCTGCAACGGTACACCCGTGGACTGCGTGCGGCTCGTGGCCCTGGGACTCATGGACTTCGAGCCCGATGTGGTGGTCTCCGGGATCAACCACGGCGAGAACCTGGGCGATGACATAACCTACTCCGGGACTGTGGCTGCAGCCTTCGAGGGGATCATGATCGGGGTTCCCGGGATAGCCGCTTCTCTGTGCACCCACCGGCCCTGGCACCAGAGCACCAGGGACGATCTGCACTCCAACGAGAAGAAGCTTCACTTCGAGCCGGTAGCAAACTTCGTGGCCCGGCTGGCGAAAGTTGCCTACCAGGGGCTTCCGCCGGGACGTATCCTGAGCGTGAACGCGCCGAACCTGCCGGAAGAGGAGATCCGGGGGGTGCGGGCGACCAAGCTGGGACGCAGGTTCTACAACGACGAGTTGATCCGGGTCGAGGACGACCAGGGGCGCGTCGCTTACGACATCTACAACAACCCGCCCGGACATCACGAGGAGGAGGGAACCGACTTCTCGGCGATAGAGCGTGGTGAGATCAGCGTTACCCCCGTCCATTTGCAGCTCACGGACGAGGCAGGGCTGGAGGAGATATCCGCCTGGGATCTCAGCAGCCTCATGGAGAACGGGAGGCGCTAGCGACGTGCTGGAGGCTGCGCTCTTCGACTTCGACGGAACCCTGGTAGATACGACCGAACTCATCTACCAGTCCATGCGCCAGACTGTGCAGGAAATCCTGCATGAGGAACCGCCGCGCGAAGTGCTCATGGCCGGCGTGGGCCAGCCTCTGCCGCGCCAGATGGAGCTTCTGGCCGAACAACTAGCGGATGGCTATCCGGATCGCGCGCGGCTCGCGGCGAAGCTACTTGATGTCTACACGGCCCACAATGAAGCCAACCACGAGGCTCTGATCCAGCAGTTCCCCGGAGTAGAGCACGCGCTCGCCCGTCTGAGGTCGAGCGGCGTAAGGATCATCGTCGTAACCTCCAAGCGCCGTCACTCCGTCGAGATGGCGCTCGATAGCTTCCCTGGTCTGCGGAAGGTCGCCGACCGCTTCGTGACGATGGAAGACACAAAGGAGCACAAACCCCATCCCGCCCCGCTCCTCAAGGGACTTGAGCTTCTGGGAGAGGTGCCTCCCAAAGATGCCGCCTACGTCGGTGATTCACCCCACGACGTGGCAGCCGCTAAGGCCGCCGGGATCACGAGCGTCGCCGTAAGCTGGGGAGCGTTCTCGGAAGAGGTCTTGCGCGCCGCGGGACCCGATTACCTGGTTCCTGACTTGGATGCCGCGGTGGATGTACTGCTTGAGAAAAGATCCGGCTAACCAGTAAAATCCAGTTATGAAGTCGGATCTTCCGAACTCAAGCCAGTTTTCCCCAACTCAGACTCCACTTCCTCAATTACTCAAGATCGTGAAGAGTTTGGAGCCTGACCGCGAGGCAGTTACGCAAGAAATACTTGCACAATTCTATCCCGGTCGGGATATACAACTAGCAAAAAATACGATCTACGCTATGTCGCAGTATGGTCTGGTAAACAAGCCGAGGGACGACAACACGCACATCTCCCTTACTGATTTAGGAAAATCTCTGGTAGAGAAAGCCGAACAAGGTAGAGACGCAGAACTTTACGACGAATTTGCGAGGCACATTCTGTTGAACCTACGCGGGCTTGATGTAATAGCCTGTGCCCAAGACATAGCTACAAGTGGACGTAGACCTACCAAAGCTTTACTTGTCAAGGAGCTGCGCAGCCGTGGAATCTACCATCCGCCAAATGGCACCCACGCTAATGGTATGCGACAGTGGTTTGAGAGTGCTGGACTGGTAGACAAAGACGAGTGGGTTCCGAAAGAGAACCGACTACAAAAATTGCTCGGGGCAAATCTGGATGCTCTAGAAGTCTATGCTGGACTAACTCAAGAACAGCGAGACTTTGCTAAAGCTTTCGCCAGGCTCGATGTAGAAGAGGCGCGTTCTAGTGAAGTGGCAAGGTACGCTACTAGTTTGTTTGGCACGGAATTTGCAGAAGGAGGGCTTCCACAGTCTGTCCTCTTCGCTCTGAGAGATGCAGGTTTGATCGAAGCTGAGAAAACAACTTCAGGCCGGGGCGCAAAGCCTTATATTGTTCGTCCAACCAAGAAACTCAAGAATGAGCTTATCGAGCCGATGTTGATTTCTATCGAGAACTCTGCTGGCGTGCAATACCGCAAGTTGATCCGCATGAGATACACCGACATTTTGAGCGGATTGTCGAGTAAATCTACACACGAAAAAGGTCTGGCTCTTAAAGCTCTTGCTTTCTATCTAGCGCGTCTACTCGGCCTGGAGTTTGTTCAGTGGCGGCTGCGTAGCAACAAAACGGGCGGTGGTGAGGTAGATGTGGTAATGGAGGGAGCACGTCTGATTTTTAGCCGCTGGCACATCCTGTGCAGAGTTAGCGCCCCCTATCACCGTTGATGATATGGCTGTGGAAGTTGGTTTAGCTGTATGCTCGAAGCCGAATATGATCTTGATATTAACAACCGGACACATGACAAGAGAAGCATGGGACTTCTCCCGCGCAGTGGCAACATCAACCAACATGAGCATAGCTGTACTTGAGCAGAGGGACATAGACGCCTTGACAAATAATCCAGATTCACCGCAGCTTATTCTGAATAAACTCGGCGAAAAGTTTCGTAGCACCACTAAAATCAAGGGCGAAACATCGGTTTTATGCAGCTAATCACAAGAGAAGGCCGGGATACTCTAAACAAAATTTTGAATGCAACGAGCCGCCGCCTGTTGATTTGTGCCCCATTTATAACCTCGGTAGAAATGGCTCGCGTAATTGAAAAGCTGAAGGCAAGAAGTGCCTATAACTCGATGTCTGTGGACCTCATAACCGACTTGAGGCCGGACACCATATTGGGTGGATCGCTCCACATCCAAGCCCTGCTCAAACTTCTCGACGCAGGCTTTGAAACCCGCATAACAGCCCTGCCGCGGGTGCACGCTAAAGTTTATTTGGCCGACGCGAACGTGGCTTGGATAACGTCTGCCAACCTTACCACAGCTGCTTTAGATCATAACCTTGAATACGGGGTTTTTATCGACGAGCCTTCGACAGCGGAAAAGATCCTACGCGACATGAACGACTATGCTCAGTTGGGCTCGGTGACGACGCGGCTTCAGATTCAGAACTACGCTACTGTGGTGGAAGCCTTGCGTGCTGATTACGAATCGTATCGAAAGAACTCAGAAATAAAGTTCCGGCGACACTTCCGAGAGCGTTTAGAGAAAGCCTCTGTAGAAGCTATTCGTCTCCAGATAGGCAACCGCTCCGCGCACGCTGTATTCGCTGACGCAATCACCTTCCTACTACGCTCTGGTCCCATGACGACTAAAGAGATGCACCCCAAAATACAAGCCCTGCTACCGGAACTATGTGACGATAACCGTGATCGAGTGATTGACGGCAGGCATTTTGGGAAGCTCTGGAAGCATCATGTAAGAACGGCACAACAATATCTCAAGCGGACAGGAGTAACTGACTACGAAAACGGTGCTTGGAGGTTGATAAGAGGCGAATAGTTGCTATCAACGGCTTCGTTGCGAATCGGGACTACCTGTACATCCGGCTCGTTTCCCGGCTGCCTTGCCAGAGTTTTTCATAGAATTCCTTACCGATGAGGGGGACTTGGTCTTTGATCCTTTTGCTGGAAATAATGTAACGGGGGAGGTCTGCGAGCGTTTGAGGCGCGAATGGATCAGTGTCGAAATAAAGGAAGAGTATCTGGAAGGCTCTAAATTTCGCTTTGGTGGAAATTCTTCGGATATTGAATACCAGCACAGCAACGAAGAACAACCCAACTTACTCCAATCTAAACAAAAACGGCTTTTCGAGCACCAGTCTTCCTATAACCATGACCAAGATATGTGAAAACCGCTTTCTAAAGCCAATTTTTCCTATAGCCCACCCACAACTCTAGCCAGAGCTTCGAGTTCCTCATCTGTATTGAAGAGATGTATGCTCGCCCGGACGTAGGGGTAGGGGTCCGGGATGAACCGCAGCACGAACCTCTTCTCCAGTAGCCGCGCCACGACTTCTTTTGCCGGCATGCCCTCGATCTCGAAGCTCACGAGCCCGCACTTCGCTGGCTGGGGGGAGCGGAGTTTGACGCGGGGAAGCTCGGAGAGAAGTTCGGTGAGCAGGTCGGCGCGACGTCTTATCTCTTTGTAGCCCGCGTCTCCGCGTTCGCAGGCTGCTTCTGCTGCTGCGGCGAAGCCTCCGGCCAGGGCCGCGCTGATGGTCGAAGCCTCGAAGCGCCGCGCGCCTTCGCGCAGTTTGTAGTGCCCTGCGTAGTCGAAGGTCGCCGAGTCGGAGAGAGAGGCGTAGCCGAGGTTCGTGCTGTACGCGCGGCAACCGGGACGGACGTACATCGCTCCTATTCCCTCCGGGCCGAGCAGCCACTTGTGCCCGGTGAAGGCGTATATGTCGGCTCCGGTTTCGGGAATGTTGACGTGGATGTTTCCGACTGACTGGGCTCCGTCAACGAGCGTCATCACCCCCCGTTCGCGCGCCGTGGCGCATATCTCTTCCAGCGGCCACACCTCTCCCGTGGTCCAGTCTACGTGGGAGAGCGCGAGGAGTCGCGTCCCAGGCGTTATGGCTCCTGCGACCTTCTCTGGTGTTATCGGAGGCGAGAGCAGGTTTGCCTTTACTCCGTAGCGATCTCGCAGGTGGTAGAGCGGGACGAGACCTCCCGGGTGCTCCGTTTTGGTAGAGAGCACCTCATCGCCTTCCTGCCAGTTGATCGAGTGCGTACCCAGGTTCATCCCGTGGGTGGTGTTCTGGGTCAGGGCTATATCCTCGGGGTTCGCACCGACGAGGGCGGCGGCTGCTTCCCTCGCGCGGGCGGTTGCGTCTCTCTGGTGGGCGTAGAGCCCCGTTCCTTCGAGGTAGGCCGGACCGGAACACAGGTCGTCGGTTGTGCGCATCGCCTCGATCACGTGGTACGTTGGCGGCCCGCTGCCACCAGAGTTCAGGTAGGTGCAGTCGTTTCCGGCGAGGGCGGGAAACATTTTCCGGGGTAGGGTTAATGCTTCGATCTTGATCCCCTTTCTGGGAGCCTGCGTCAGTTCTGTATAATATCTTGTTCATGCGCAATGGCAGTTCGGTAAGGATGAGCCGCCGGAGGAGACGGCAGCGCAACGGAAACAAATTCTGGTCGCGGGTCAGGACCGTTTTTGTATTCCTTTGTATGGCGTTCGTTCTGTCGGTGGCGGCGTTTGTCGTAAGCTTCGGCTACACCTACTTCCGGGTGGCGCGGGATCTGCCAAAGTTGAGCGACTACAAGTCTGTCCGGCTCGCCCAGACCTCCGTCGTCTACAACGACAAGGGCCAGGTCGTGGACCAGCTCTACGGTTCGCAAAACCGCTACGTGGTTCCCATAAACAAGATCAACCCCGATCTCCAGAACGCGGTCGTGGCGATAGAAGATCACCGTTTCTACCATCATGGGGGGCTGGACTTCGAGTCCATAGCCCGCGCTGCCGAGACCGATATAGCAACCCTCTCCATCCGCGAAGGCGGCTCGACCATAACCCAGCAGCTTATCAAGAACACCTACATCGCACCCAGAGAGAGATATATACCGAGCTTCCAGCGCAAGATCACGGAGGCTTCGCTGGCCTGGCAGTACGATAAACAGCACTCGAAGAAGGATATCCTCGAACAATACCTGAACACCGTCTACTTCGGCCAGAACGCTTACGGTGCGGAAGCCGCCTCGCGCACCTACTTCGACAAGCACGCGAGCCAGCTAAACCTCTCTCAGGCGGCGATGCTCGCCGGGATCATAAACCTGCCCACCGCCTATGACCCCTTCCTCCATCCCAAAGATGCCAGGGAGAGACGGAACGTCGTGCTCGACAAGATGCTCAAGTACGGCTACATAACCAAAAAACAGCACGATAGAGCGGTCAAGCAACCCCTCGGTCTCAACAGAGGCCGCATCGAACACAGAGACAACAACCAGTACTTCCTTGATGCGGTCCGCCAGGAGCTCGCCAAAAAATACGGCGACAAGATGCTCTACGAGGGGGGGTTGAAGATCTACACCACCCTTGACCCGGACCTGCAGAGGATGGCCAACAACGCGGTGGGCCAGATCCTGAACCCGTCGGCGGGGGACCCTTCTGCCTCGCTGGTCTCCATAGATCCCTCGACCGGAGCGGTTCGGGCAATGGTCGGTGGTACGGACTTCGACAAGGTTAAGTTCAACCTCGCCACCCAGGCGCACAGGCAGCCCGGCAGCTCGTTCAAGGCTTTCGATCTCGCGGAGGCCATCCACCAGGGGATCTCACCCAAGACCATGTACGTCTCGAAGAACCTTCACATACCCTTGCCCGCTGACTCCAGGCAGCCTTACTACAACGTCCAGAACTATGCCGGAGAGGTGCGGGGTCCGATCACCATCGAGAAGGCTATCGAGCAGTCGGACAACACGGTCTTCGTGCAGCTCGCGCTCGATCTCGGCATGAAGAACGTCGTGGACATGGCGCACAAAATGGGCATCACGAGCCCGCTAGATCCTTACCCCGCAACCGCCATCGGCGGCTTGAGGGTGGGCGTTACCCCGCTGGAGATGGCTTCCGCCTACTCGACGCTCGACAACCACGGCGTCCACATGAAGCCGTACCTGATCCAGAAGGTAACCCGTGAAGAGAACGGCAAGGAAGTGGTCGTCGAGAAACACAAGCCGGAGAGCAATCGGGCGCTCTCGCGCAACGAGGCGGCGGAGGTTACCCAGCTTCTGCGCGACGTGGTGCTCAAGGGGACCCCGACCTACTACCACAACCTCGATGCGGAGATAGGGCGACCGTCCGCGGGCAAGACCGGAACCACCGAGAACTTCCGCGACGCCTGGTACGTCGGATATATCCCCCAGCTCACCACGAGCGTCTGGGTGGGCTACCCGAAGCCCAAGCCGATGGTCAACATAGACGGCCTCTCGGTGGTCAACGGCGAGAACTTCCCCCTGGACATCTGGTCAGCCTACATGCAGCAGGCCGTGAGCCAGTTCCCGAGGATCGAGCAGTTCGATGTTCCAGGGCCAGGGCTGCACCTGAAGGTGAAAACCAATGGCCGCGCTTACGTGCCGCCCCCGCCGAAGCCCAAGAAACCCAAGAAAAAGAAGGTCTCTGGCGGCACGACCTCTGTCGGAGGGACTACCGCTCCGAAACAACCTGTGATGCCGGAGACTACGGTTCCACAGCAGCCCACAACGACCCCGAGCGCACCCCCGACCCAGCAGCGGACCCAACCGCTGTATACGCAGCCGTCGTACACCCGGTCCCAGCCTCCAGCCTCTTCTGCGCCGACCAGCCGACAGCCGCCGGTCCAGCAGTCGGTTCCCCCTCAACAATCGGCTCCGCCTCAAGGGAGGCAGTCTAGAAGTCTCTTCGGAGACGGTGGGCTTTTCCACGGGAGCCTCTTCGGCAACGGGCGATGAGCTTTTGCCGAAAAGACTTTCTCTCTAGGTTTCGTTCAGGACTTCTATAAGCTGTGGATGCAGGTTGGCGTTGGCTGCGATCAGGCCCTCGGACTCGAAGGTCCACGGTTCGCCGGAGAGGTCCGTAGACTTACCGCCCGCTTCGGAGACGAGGAGCGCGGTTGGGGCGTAGTCCCAGGCCGTGTTGCGGGTTCCGATGGAGGCGTCCAGGTGGCCCGCCGCGACCCACGCGCCGCGGATGCCCGCGCTTCCCAGGGCGCGCAACTGCCAGCAGGCGTCGAAGATTTTTCTGAGCCCGGATTCATAAGGTCCCGGCCTGACGGGGAACGACAGATCGGCGCCGACGAAGGCGTAGTCCAGGGCGTTTGAGCCACCGGCGCTCAGGCGCACATTTTCACCCTTCGAGTCCCGGAAAGCCCCGCCGCCGAGCCTGGCGTGATAGAGGTCTCCCAGACGCGGGACCGCCACAGCAGTGTGGGTTATCGCGCCGCCCTCGGCGGCGGAGACGCAGCAGCAGAAGAGGGGATTGGCCCTGGAGTAGTTGGCGGTGCCATCCAGCGGATCGAGGAGCCAGGTGCGCCCGCTACGCGAGATCTCCCCTCCTCGCTCCTCGGAGAGGATGGAGTCTTCGGGGTAGCGTTCCTGTATACGTGAGACCAGAAGCTCCTCGCACAGGAGATCCACCTCCGTAACCGGGTCCTTCGGGGCCTTCTCCCGGACTTCTCCGGGATGCTCGTAGCGGGAGAGCTGTAGTTCTCCCGCCTGTCGGGTTATCTCGCAGAGAAAAGCGTGGAACTCTTCGGGAGAGTTACCGGAGATACTCACGCAGGTTCTGGGTGCGGCGCTGCTCGCGCAGAAGGTTTAGGGTCTTCATCTGAATCTGCCTGACGCGCTCGCGGGTGATGTCGAACTCGCGCCCGACCTCTTCCAGGGTGCGGGGACGGTCGTCTTTCATCCCGAACCGGAGCTCGATTATCTGGCGCTCCCGCTCGGGCAGTTCGTTCAAAGCTTCCCGCAGATGCGCCTTCAGAAGGGAGTCGGAGACGGCGTCGGTCGGGGCGATGACGCTGATGTCTTCGAGGAAATCTCCAAGCTCGGAGGAGTCTTCCTCACCAACCGGCGTCTCGAGGCTGATGGCTCTCTGGCTGATCTCGCGCAGGCGCAGGATCTCATCTGCGGGAATGTCCAGCTCGCGGGCTATCTCTTCATCGGTGGGCTCGCGCCCGAGGCGCTGGGTCATCCGGCGGTGGGTGCGGTGGAACTTGTTGACCTTCTCGACCATGTGCACCGGGATGCGTATGGTGCGCCCCTTGTCGGCGATGGCGCGGGTTATGGCCTGACGTATCCACCACGTCGCGTACGTAGAGAACTTGTAGCCCTTGGTGTAGTCGAACTTCTCGGCGGCCCGGATCAGACCGAGGTTGCCCTCCTGAATGAGGTCGAGGAAGGATACCCCCCGGTTGCGGTACTTCTTGGCGATGGAGACCACGAGCCGCAGGTTAGCCTCAACCAGCTTGTCCTTCGAGCGTTTACACCCCCGCGCTATGCCCTTGGCCAGCCGGATCTCATCGGCGTGCGTGAGCAGCTTGACGCGTCCGATTTCCGCCAGGTACATCCGGATCGAGTCCCCGGTCGCAACCGCCTGGGCAAGCTGGGCCGCCGGATTCTCGGGAGCCTGCTGAATAGAGTCCCGGCTCTCTTCGGAAGTAGGTGCCGAGCCATCGCTATCAATGATCTCTATAGACTCTTCCTCGAGCGTGGCATAGAAGTCCTCGACTTCAGATGCCGAGAGGTCGCCTCCCTGGACGAGATCCGCGACCTCCTCTGTGCTGACAAATCCCTGACTTCGCCCCCGAGTAAGGAGTTCATCTGTCCGCTCAGTCAGCATCATGGCGTTCTCGGCCGTCATTCAGCTCCTCTCCTTCTCCGGGCAACCGGCACTCCCTATCCAGTTGCGCTGCCTCACACTACGACTGCAAAATTGTTAAGCCTTGTAAAAACTCTGTAAAACAACGCGAGTAGAGTAACACACAGATCACGGCTAGTCATCACAATCTACCAATAATTTGTGTGATTGCGGCTCGAATTCGTGTTATCTAGTGGAAAAGTAGGGTTGATCGTGTTGGAATCCTGCTAAACTACCGGCGTGATCCTGGATCGCGCACGTCTGGCCCGGATTCTGGAGGTAAAGATACCTTCGGGGGTGGACGCCATTCGCGGGGTTGCTTACGACTCGCGATCTGTTAAGCCGGGGTTCGCGTTCGTGGCGGTGCCGGGGTTCAAGCGTGATGGGGCAGAGTTCGTCCCGGAAGCCCTGAAGCGGGGAGCTTCGCTGGTGGTGGCGGAGCGAGAAGTGCCCGGTGCTCCCGTAGCCGTCGTGCCGGATTCCCGCAGCGCGCTCGCCGCACTCGCCGCCGCCGTTTTCGGGGAACCCTCTCGAAAGCTGGACGTTTACGGCGTAACCGGAACCAACGGCAAGACCACGACCTCCTACGCCCTGCACGCCATTCTCGCCGCTGCGGTGGGACCGGAAGCGTGCGGGCTCATAACGACAGCGGGGACAACCTACGGTGGAGAGTTTCAGAGCGCGGTTCGCACCACGCCGGAAGCCGTGGAGGTGCAGAGCACGCTCGCCCGGATGCTGGAGCAGGGCGTCCGGCAGGTTGTGATGGAGGTTTCCTCGCACGGCATCGCCCTCAAGCGCGTCGCCGGGATCAGGTTCTGCGGCGCGCTGTTTACCAACTTGAGCCGGGATCATCTGGATCTGCATGGCTCGATGGAAGAGTATTACAGGACTAAACGCGAGCTCTTCCGCTGGTCGGAGGGACCCAAGATCGTAGGCGTAGAAGACGCCTGGGGCCGGAGGCTCGCCGGGGAGATCGCGGGCGTAAAAACCTTCGGCACTGCGGAAGAGGCCGACTACCGGATAATGAGGGCGCGGCCTGCGCGGAGAGGGACTATTTTCACGCTCAGGTATGCAGCGGGGGAACTGGAGATCGAAACCCCCTTGCTCGGACCCTACAACGTGCTCAACGTAGCAGGAGCCGCCGCCTTTGCGCTGGAGTTGGGGGTCGGTACTGAGACGGTAGGCGGGGCTCTTTTGTCCATGCCGCAGGTGCCGGGACGTTTCGAGCGGGTCTCGGCTGACGGAGGGGCCGAGGTGATCGTGGACTACGCCCACACCGAGGTGGGGCTCGAAGCGGTGCTGAAGGTCGCCCGCGGGATGGCGGAGAGCCGTGGGGGGCGCGTGATCTGTGTCTTCGGGGCGGCTGGAGAGCGCGATGGGGCGAAGCGTCCTCTGATGGGACGGGTGGCTTCCAGGCTCGTGGAGCGGAGCATTATCACCACCGACGACGCCTACTCAGAAGACCCGGCGAAGATAGCGCGGGAAGTCGCCGCGGGCGCCGATCCTACGAGATCCGAGATCGTACTGGACCGCCGGGAGGCCATCCGTCGGGCGCTTGAAGTGGCAGAGCCCTCAGATGTGGTGGTCGTGGCTGGCAAAGGGCACGAGCGGGTACAGCACCTGCCCCAGGGAGACATACCCTTCCACGACGCCAGCGTGATCAGGGAGTTGCTGGAGGAATCTTAATAAGCGGGAGGTAGCGGCTAGCTTGCAAAAAGAGGCCAAGACCGAGGTGCTCCGACGTCTCAAGAGCGTGGAGGGGCACGTCCGGGGGGTGGCGAAGATGGTCGAGGAGGAAGAGGCCACCTACGCCGACATCGTCCAGCAGACCAATGCGATCTTCTCGGCCATCCGCCGGATAAACACCGTGCTTCTGAAGGACTTCGTCGAGGAGCGCGCCGGCAAGGACGGGGCTTCCGAGGAGTTGATCGGCGACCTGGTGAAAGCCATAGATCGAGTGACGAAGTAGAAGTTGAACGGTCCTCACGCCAAAACGCTTCTGGTCGTGCTGGTCGGGGTTATTCCGTTGCTCGTAGCCGGAGCGGGAGTAGCGTCTTTTCTGTTGCTGCGCGCGGGGTATGGTTTGCTGATCGGGGCGCTCGTGCCGTTTGCGGCGCTGATCGTGGTCGTGGTAGCGGTCGCGGTTGCTCTCAGCAGGGCGGCGGGTGGTACGGAGAAAAATCGCGATGAGAGCAGGCGCGGGCGATAGTGTGTATAGTTCGGAGCCGATGAGCGATCGGGACGACAAGCCTGCAATAGAGGATCTCGAACAACGCCTCGCCGAACTCGAGAAGCTTGCCGACGACCTCGGAAACGTGCCAGATGAGGAAGTCGTGGGGGTTCTAAATCGCGCCGTTGGATTGCTGGAGGATATCAACGCCAGGATCGAGGCCAGGCTCGGCGAGGCCAGGGATGAGGAGCGTGAGATCGGCGATATCCTCGGCAGAGTGGACTTCGAGCCTTTCGATGCGGCCCTGAGAGACCTAGAGCGGCCTTCGGATGGGGAATAATAAACTGGATATCGCCTCGCGCGTGCGTCAGGCGGCGCTGTTGGAGGGCGACTTCGTACTCTCCAGCGGGAAGCGCAGCCGGTTTTATGTGGATAAGTACCGCTTCTCGACGGAGCCCGGGCTTTTGCGCGAGCTGGCGAGAGAGCTTGCCGCGAGGATTCCCGAAGGAGTCGAAAAGCTGGCAGGTGTCGAGCTCGGGGCCGTGCCGCTGGTGGTGGCGACCGCGCTCGAAGCGAACCTGCCGTACGTCATAGTACGCAAATCGGCCAAGGATTACGGGACGGGGCGGAAGGTCGAGGGGGATTTGCGGCAAGGAGAGCAGGTCGTACTCATCGAGGATGTCGTTACCACCGGGGCCCAGTCTCTCGCGGCGGCGAGAAACCTCATCGAAGCGGGGGCCAGGGTCGTCAAGGTAGTCGCCGTCCTGGACCGCAGGGAGGCGCCGTCGGAGAAATTAGAGGAATTTTCTTTCGAGACGCTGCTTAAAATCGGGGATTTAGGGGTATCCACTACTATTTGAGACAGCAAAGCTACTTTGCTATAGTCCGCGAAATGTAATATCGGGTAGCAAGAGAGCAGGCTGGAAAGGGAGGCCAGAACCGCAGATGAACAAGACCCAACTCATCCAGGAGATAGCCGACAGAGCTAATGGCTCCAGGAGCGAGGCTCAGAAATTCTTCGAGGCGTTCACCGACGTTGTAACTTCTGAGTTGAAGAAGGGCGACGAGGTCCAGATCACCGGCTTCGGCAAGTTTTACGTGCAGGAGCGTGCGGCTCGCCAGGGTATAAACCCACAGACGCAGCGCAAGATGAACATCCCTGCATCCAAGGTTCCGAAGTTCACCGCCGGTAACGCGCTCAAAGACGCTATCAAGTAGCGTACGCAAAACCAGGAGAGTGCCGCGGATCTCCAGTGTCCGCGGCGCTTTTCCATGCCCGATTAACCCGAGATGGATGCTCTGGTAGATTCCGCGCGCCGCAGGGAGAGCGTGCTGGTGGTGGGCCTCGACCCGATCCCGGACCGATTGCCACCGGAGATCGCGGATCGCAGGTTGCCGGAGCACGAGTCGGTCCGGGAGTTCTGTCTGAACGTCCTGGAGACGGTAGAACCGGAGGTTGCGGCGATCAAACTCCAGGCAGCCTACTTCGAGCGTCTGGGACCGGCCGGGATGGAAGTTTACGCGGAGGTCTCGCGCTCAGCCGCCGAGTTGAACCTTCCGGTCATCGCGGACGTGAAACGCGGAGATATAGGCTCTGTTGCCGCAGCCTACGCCGAGGCGCACCTGAAAACCTACGGGGCACGCTGTGTTACGGTCAACCCGTACATGGGAGAGGACGCGGTGATCCCGTTTCTCGAAGAGGTGCGCCATCTGGGAGAGGGTGGGGGCGTCTTCGTGCTTATCGCAACCTCGAACCCTTCGGCGGAGAAGCTCCAGAACGCGAGCGACCCGCCGCTATTCGAGATCGCCGCGAAGCTCGTGGCAGAGCTTGGTCAGCAGGGCAAGCACGGCTACCCGGATTGCGGAGGGGTGGTCGGCGCGACCCGTCCCGAAGCCGGACGAAGAGTCAGGGAGCTTCTGCCGGAGGCGATATTCCTCGTTCCCGGTTACGGGGCTCAGGGGGGAGGCGCTCGCGAGGTCCGTTCTCTGCTAAACAGTGAGGGCTCCGGCGTGCTCGTCAACAGCAGCAGGGCCATTACCTACGCGCACGAAAAATATGGATCCAGCTACCCGAAAGCCATCCGGGAAGCCGCCCGCGAGGCGAAGCAGGAGCTACGCTCCATCGGAGCCCGGATGTGAGGGGCTATATCAGGTGGTGAAGATGTCGATCAGGGCAAAAACGGTCATTACGATCGTCGCCAGGGCAACCACTACGCCTATGACCTGTACCAGACTTTCTCTGCTCATATTCCCATTCTAGGGGCTTTTGGACCCTTTATCTGGATTTCTGCGCGACAGGCTCTTCTCCAGAGTCCTCTTGAGGTACTTGTCATTTTCGGGAGTGTAACCATTTTGCACGAGTTTTATTTTACCGTCCTGGATCAGGAAAAGCCTCGGCACCCGCTTGACGTTGTACATGGAGGTGAGGTTGCCTGAGGAGTCTTGCAGCACGGTGTAGGGGGCGGAGTCGGCCTTCTGGGGAGCGTTGCCTGCGTAGACGACCGCAAAGGAGACTCCCGATCCTTTGAACTCTTTAGCCAGACGCGCGAACCCCGGACGCGCGCTGGTCGAGTACATGTTCAGGGAATCCCAGAAGGCCAGCACGTAGGTGCCCTTGTTGGAGAGCTTGAAGGTCTTACCGGCGACGTTTTTTGCGCTGAAGCTGGGTGCCTTCTGCCCTACGTTTGGGGCTGGCTGGGGCAGTGTCAGCGTGCCGGTGCCCGTCTCGGCTCCCGCGAAGCTGCGGTAGGCTACAGCTGCGATGACTACGAAAAGAGCCACGAGCGCCACGCGCTTCATGGCTTCGAGCAACGAAATTGGGAAGAACAGTACACGGCTTTAGAATTATACCTTCGTCCCTAAGCCTTGTCGTGCCGGGCGAATACTTATAATCTCAATTCCCTTGAACTTCGAGCGCGCAAAACTCGCCCTTGCATTCCTGCTGGTGCTTGCCGTGTGCCTCGGGGTGCGACCCGGCCCCGCCGTGGCACAGGACGCTTCCGCAACCGCGCACCATGCGCCGGAAACCCCGAAACTCGCGGCGCACGCGTGGGTGCTTGAGGATTTAAAAACCGGAGAGTACCTGGCCGGAAAAAACGCCAACCAGAGGCTTCCGATGGCCTCGACGACCAAGATCATGGACGCGCTCGTAGCCTTGAAAGCGGGAAACCTCGATAGAGAGGTAACGGTTTCGAAGAGAGCCGCCGCTTACTCGTCCCCGATCTACAGCAACGCCGGGCTCAGGCCGGGGGATATTCTGAGCATCCGGGAGCTTCTCGAAGCGGCGCTTATCCCTTCGGCGGATGACGCGGCCTACGCCCTGGCTGAGGCTTTGGGAGACGGGAGCGCGAACCGCTTCGTGAAGGAGATGAACCGGGAAGCGAAGGTCCTCGGGCTGAAGAACACGCATTTCAAGAACCCGATAGGGCTGGATGCCAGAGGACACTATACGAGTGCTAGGGATCTCGCGACCATGACCCGCCTGGCCTTCCACTACGCTACCTTTCGCAAGATCGTCGGGACTTCCTACACCACGATCTCAACCCAGAACAGGCAGATACCGCTCAGCAGCACGAACGAACTGCTCTCCATCTACCCGCCCGCTACCGGGGTCAAGACGGGGACGACGCCCAGGGCCGGTCCCTGCCTGGTGGCCTCTGCCACCCGCGGCGACGAGTCCTACGTTGTGGTCCTGCTCGACGACGAAAACCGGTTTCCAGACGCGGTCAAGGCGCTCGATTACGCCTTCGCGAACTACGACCGCAAAACTCTAGTTCAGGAAGGAAAGAAGTACGCCAGCCTGAAGGTGCCCTACCGGCGTAACAAAACCGTCGGGCTCGTCGCGAAAAAGAACGTGGTGGACCTGATAGCGAAGGGAGAAGACGTGAAGCGGAAGCCCGAGGTTACCAAGAATCCGCCGGACTCTGCGAGGCGCGGGGAGAAGCTCGGGGAGGTTACGGTAACGGTCGGCGGCAGGCGCGTGGGGGAGAGTTCGCTCGTGGCGAAAAGAGGTTACCAGGAACCGCCCTGGTGGCAGAGAATATGGTATACAGTGCAAGGGTTTTTCTAAAAGGGAAAGTGTTTACCTAGGGTAAAGGATAGAGGCTTGCTATGATCCTGACCGTAACCCTGAATGCTGCTGTTGACAGGACTCTGGTCGTGCCGAGCCTGACGCTCGGCCAGCGGCACCGGGCACAGGAGAGCATCGCGCTCGCCGGCGGCAAGGGAATAAACGTGGCGAGGAGCTTGAGGGCACTGGGCGTTCCGGTGCTCGCGACCGGGTTCGTTGGCGGACGCAACGGGGACGCCATCCGCGATGGGCTCTCGGAGGCGGCTATACCGTTCGATCTGGTCGAGATAAAGGGACATTCGCGCACCTCGACGGCGATCGTGGACCCGACCAACGGAACCCAGACGGAGATCAACGAGTACGGTCCGTCCGTGAGCGTTGATGAAGCCAGGGAGTTCACCGGCCGTTTCGAGCACCTGATGGAGTACGCGACGGCGGTGGTCTTTGCCGGAAGCCTCCCGCGGGGGGTGGAAAACAGCTTCCTGGTAGACCTCGTGTATCGCGCCCACGAGCGCGGCCTCTACACCGTTGTGGACGCTCCCCCGACGGTGCTGCAGGCGGCGCTCAAGGTTGAGCCCTCGCTCGTGAGTCCCAACCAGGACGAGGCCGAGAGCGTCATCGGATTCGACTTCATCGAAGAAGAGGATTTCCTGCGGGGGCTGGGGAGGTTGATCGAACTCGGTGCGGAAACGGCGTGCATCACCTCCCCTGAGGGCCACTCGTACCTGACGGTGGAAGATGGAGTTCTCTCGGCCCAGGCTCCCAAAGTGGAAGCCCTCTCGCCCGTTGGGAGCGGGGACGCCTATCTCGCGGGGCTTCTGGCCGGGCTCTTGCACCGCAAACTCTCCAGAGCAGACGCGGTGCGACTGGCCGCCGGGTGCGCCGCCGCGAACGCCGAAACCCTGGGAGCAGGCGTCTTCGAGAGCCGCCGGGCGGAAGAGCTTGCCAGGGAGGTCGTCGTGGAAACCATTCAGAGCCTGGAGTCGGAGAGGGTCTAGCGGGAACGCCGCTCTAGCCAGAATACCTTGCTCCTCATGCTAGAATCTCTGGTGCCAGAAGTGGTATTTCAAGAGACGGAGGTTTTTGAGATATGGCTGTTAGAGAGGTTACCGACGCCACTTTCGAAAGTGAGGTTTTGAAGTCCGAGAAACCGGTTATCGTGGACTTCTGGGCGCCGTGGTGCGCGCCGTGCCGCAGGGTATCACCGATCCTGGACGAACTATCCGAGAGCAGGGACGATATCAGCTTCGTCAAGCTCAATGTAGACGATAATCCCGCGACGGCGATGAACTACAGCGTCTCCAGCATCCCGACCATCGTCCGGTTCGAGGGGGGAGAGGTTGCCCGGCAGGCCATCGGTGCTCTGCCCAGAAACCAGCTCTCCTCGCAGCTCGGGCTGTGATTGCACCCGCGGGGCCGGGAAGATAAAATTCCCGGCGTAGATCCGCTGTAGCCTCACTTGTAAAAGGTCTTGTGCAGGAATCAGAGGACAGATAGGAGGAGATAAAGATGAAGTTCAAGCCTCTAGGAGAGCGCGCGCTGGTCAAGCTGGTCGAGCGCGAGGAGAAGACGGCTTCCGGGATAGTGCTGCCCGATACGGCCAAGGAGAAGCCGCAGACGGCAGAGGTTATTGCGGTCGGTGAGTTCGAGGATGGAATAAAGCTCAACACCGGCGATGTCGTCGTCTTCGCCAAGTACTCGGGGACCGAGATCAAGCTGGACGGCGAGGACTACATGATTCTCGACGCCGACGACATTCTCGGGGTGGTCGAAGACTAAATCCCCGGATTAATCGGGAGAGCACTCAGGAGTCTCAAGGCGCCGGGCATTTCGAGAAAAGTGCCCGGCGTCTGGTTATCAGGAAGTTTTAGCCGTATCTCCAGAGAGCGAGATGGAGGGGGAGGCGGATCCAGGCTGTGCGAACGCTGCGAAGGGGAGACAGGGGCCGGGAGGTCGTAGACTTACAGACGAGGTTGCACTCGCTAGGGTTCGACCTCGGCGACCGGGGGATAGACGGCGTGTTCAGGCCCGAGACGGAGATCGCTGTCAAGGCCTTTCAGCGGGAGGCTGGTGTCCTGGCCGACGGGCTTGTTGGGCCCGTTACGTGGCGTGAGATCGTCGAGGCGGGCTACCGTCCGGGCAGTCGCATGCTCTACCTGCGCCAGCCGCCGTTCAGGGGGGCGGACGTGGCGGAGATGCAGCGGATGCTCAATGACCTCGGCTTCGATCCCGGAGCGGTCAACGGCCTTTTTGATGTACGCACTGCCCGGGCCGTTATTGATTTCCAGAAGAACAGCGGCCTCGAAGTGGACGGTGTGGTAGATGACACGGTCTTCAAGGTACTCGCCACCTACGCCGGACAGTCTTTGGGTACACACCAGATCCCGGACAAAAACGACGGCTATTTTCCCGAGAGCCTCTTCTGCGGGACCGTCGTCGTGGACGCCGCCCACGGGGGTAGGGACTCCGGGTACACGGCCCGAAACAGGCTCTCAGAGGCGGCTTTGAACCTGGCGGTGGCCCACGAGTTGGCCCGGATCCTGCCGGCCAGAGAAGTTCTCCTGACTCGCAGCGATGATGAGGAAGTGTCCTCAGCCGACCGGGCTTACCTCGCCAACTCCTCTGGAGCGAAGATGGTGATATCGATCCACCACGCCCACCATCACACCCCTTCTGCGCACGGGACGGCTTCTTTCTACTTCGAGAGGATGGGCTACCGCTCGCACCGGGGCAAGATGGCTGCGACCTACATACAGAGAGGGGTCAGCGAGGCTCTGGGGACGTGCGACATCGGAGAGTTCGGGCGCTCGTACGACATCCTGCGCGAGACGAACATCCCCGCCGTCATGGTCGAACCGCTGTTTCTGAGCAACCCACGTGAGCTGGAGATCGCCTCGGACCCTGGCTATCCCGCCACAGTCGCCGAGGCCATCGCCGGGGCTCTGGAACTCTACGCCAACCGGGACAGAGAGTTTATAGCGGTGTAGCCGGTTGGATCTCTGCTGAAGACAGAAGTTCGACTGCTATAATACTGTCCGCAGTCGGGACGTAGCGCAGCCTGGTAGCGCGCCTCGTTCGGGACGAGGAGGTCGGAGGTTCAAATCCTCTCGTCCCGACTTTTTAACTATCAGCCTTTCTTTCGCTGTTCGCTGATACCTGACCGCTGGTGGCTAATTCACAGCCCCGCTTCTTCGGCTTCGGAGAGCAGGTCTTCCCAGTCCGAGTAGAGCCCTTCGAGCGCGCTCTTTAGCTGGCGGTGTTCGAGTACGACCTCGCGGGAACGTTTGCCGTCGGCGTAGAGCTCGGAGGTGGCAAGCTCTTTCTCCAGGCGGCTCAGGCGGCGCTCGGTGGCGTCTATCTCTCCCTCTACCGCGACGAGCCGGGTGGCGAGCACGTTCTGGTTTTTGTCCAGGCCGGGCCTGACCCGGCGGCGAGGCTTTCTGGAGCCTTCTTTTGCATCCAGGCGGTGGTGCGAGCGGTAGTAGTCGTAGCCGCCCAGGTAGTTGGTGAGTGCCTTGTTTTCCAGCTCGACGACGCGGGTAGCAAGCTTGCGCAGGAAGTAGCGGTCGTGGGAGACGAAGAAGAGCGTGCCCCGGTAGTTCAAAAGCGCCTCTTCCAGCGCCTCGCGGGCAGGGATGTCGAGGTCGTTGGTCGGCTCGTCCAGCAGCAGGAAGTTGGCATCGCTGGCGACGATCTCGGCCAGAGACAGCCTGTTTTTCTCTCCGCCGGAAAGCGAGGAGACTTTCTTGAAGACATCCTCGCCGGAGAAGAGAAACGCTCCGAGCAGGTCCCGCGCATCCGGGGGATCCAGGCCCGTTGTATCCCTGGTCTCTTCGAGCACGGTTTTTCTCGGGTCGAGGCGGGAGAGTTGCTGATCCTGGTAGGCGATGGAGACGTTGTGGCCGAGGCGTACGGAGCCCGCCTGCGGTTCGAGTTCCCCGGCGGCGAGGCGCATGATCGTGCTCTTGCCCGCTCCGTTAGGACCGAGGAGCGCCACCCGCTCGCCGCGCTCGATGATGATCTCCAGGTCTTTCAGGAGAGGTTCTGCGGAGTCCTCGTAGCCGTAGCGCACGCCCTCCATCTCCAGGACTACCCGGCCCGCGCGGGCGGTCTGGTTACCGAGATCCAGCCTGATATTCTTCTGGCGGGTGTTGGGGGCTTCGATCTTCTCCATCCGGTCGAGAAGCTTCTGCTTGCTCTTGGCCTGGCTGGCCTTACGCGCTTTGGCCCGGTTCTTCTCGATGAACCGCTCCAGTTGCGCCCGGCGCTCGGCGTTCGCCTTGGCCTTGCGGGAGAGTTGCTCGGCGCGGGCCTTCTTCTCGGCGGCATACTTCGTGTAGTTGCCGACATAGCGGGTGACCCTGCCAGCTTCGAGCTCCAGGATGGAGCCTGCGACGTTATCCAGGAAGTAGCGGTCGTGGGAGACGACGAGGACCGCCGACTTCGCGCCCTTGACGAAGTTCTCCAGCCACTCTATCGCCCGCAGGTCGAGGTGGTTGGTAGGCTCGTCCAGCAGCACGAGGTCCGGCTCCGAGAGCAGGAGCCGGGCGAGCGCGATGCGGCTCTGCTCACCGCCGGAGAACGAGCCCACGGGGCGCTTCCATTGTTCCGGGGCGAACCCGAGCGAGGAGAGCGCCGAGGCCGCCCGCGCCCGGTACTCGTAGCCCCCGTCGCGCTCGAACTCGGCCTGCAGCCGCCCGTAGCGTTCCAGGAACGCATCCGAGGGAGAGTCAGAGAGCCGCGATTCGAGTTCTTTCAGCTCTTGTTCGCGTTCGATGAGGGGCTCGAAGACGGAGAGAAGTTCATCTTGCACGGGGATTTTGCCCCGCTCGCCAGCATAGAGGCTCTGCGAGGTCATCCCCACGTTCGCGCCGCCCACCCGCTCGACGGTCCCCGAGTCGGGCTCCAGCTTGCCCGCGAGGATGTTCAGAAGCGTCGTCTTGCCGACACCGTTGCGGCCTATCAGCCCGATCTTCTCTCCAGCCTCGATCGAGAGCGAAGCCCCGGAGAGGACTTTTACCGCTCCGCCGTGGTACTTTACGAGATCCCTTGCGACAATCACTTTCATGACAGAGGGATTATACAAAGGAGACCCTCTGACGCCGGAAGAGCGGGAGGAGTTCGAGGCGGACCTGATATCCTTCTGCGACCGGGAGCTTGACCTTCTCGGAGATATCCACGGCCTCGACGTTCTCTATGCGGGCGGCACCTCCCTGCTCTGGATAGAGGGCCTGAGTCAGCGTGTCGGAAATAATGGAAGCCTTACCGCCCTCGACAACGACGCAGAGAGCGTAGAAGAGACGCGAGGTCTTCTTGCCGAAGCGGAACTCGTCGCTCCGGTCGAGCTTGTTTTGGGAGACGTTTTCGAGCCCCTGTTTGCGGGTGGAATATTCGACCTCGTCTACTCCGCTGGGCTCTTTCACGAACTCGATGTGGCGCGGAGGTCCGCGGAAGAGGCGCTCTCGGCCCTGGCTTCCGTGGTGCGGCCAGGCGGAAGGGTGGCAACCAGCGACTTCGTGAATTCGACACCCGCGGTCCAGCTCGAAGACGAGGCTCTCCAGAAGGAACTCGCTCGTGAAGCATTTGGGAAGATCCTCTACGGAATCGGCCCCCCGGAACGGCTCGTGACGCTGCATGAAGCCATTCTTGCAAATGTGAAGTGGCATATCTTGCCTCCTTACCCTATCCGCCGCCTGGAAAAAGTGGTTCTAGCCGAGGAGAGACATCAGCCTTCTTTTTCGATGGGTCCGCTTCGCGAGCGTTACGGGGATTTACGGGAGCGCGTCCGGCAGGAAGGTTACACCCGCCCGGCGACACTGTTCGTGGAAGGGGTCGTGCCCGGAAGTTAGGGAAACTCTGCTTTTTGTAGAGAGACTTACAAAAATAGTACATTTGTAGGATGTGCGAGGGGGGATCCAGCGCCATCATTCCCTGTAGGAGAACGAAGGGAAAGAGAAACTGGATGCCACTGGAGTTTATCTGGCATGTAACATCTCTGGCGAGATCGGCGAACGCTTCCGCGAAGTTCTGATGGGACCGCTTCATTGGCGGTTCGCGGTCAATGGGAACTCTATTCCCTGCTTTCTGGCGAACGTATACCTGCAACAAAGGAGGCCGAGATGCCCTTTCCTTGAGTAGTAAGTGGTTAAGAAGTACGAGCTTCGAAATTGAGGAGGTATGTTTATGAAAGGTTTGCCCCGGTTACTCGCTGTGGGCCTGCTCAGCGCGCTTTTGGTGCTCGTGTTGGGCGTAAGTCTCGTGCAGGCCAAAGATCCTGCACGGTCGGGGAGCGTGGTCGTAGGCCCTGGACAGTCCATCCAGGCGGCGGTCAACCACGCCAAGCCCGGCTCCGCCATTATCGTGCGCGGCATCCACCACGAGACCGTGGTGGTTCACAAGGACGGAATCCGGCTGGTAGGGAAGGGTGCCGTGATCAAACCGCCCAAAAAACCCTCCAGGCTCTGTCCGCCTTCGGGATTCTGCGTGATCGGCACCCAGAACTCCAGTACCGGCAAGGTCAGCAGGTACGTGAAGAACGTAACCATAACCGGCTTTACGATCCGGAACTTCAAAAACTTCGGGATCGTTGCCCTCGGCGCCAGGAACGCCACCTTTATCAAGAACCGCGCCTTCAACAATGACGAATACGGTATCACCGCATTCAGCTCAATCGGGACACGAATGATCTCCAACACCACGAGCGGCTCCACCGAGGAGGCGGGGCTCTACGTCGGCGACTCGCCGCACGCGAATGCGACCGTCGTGGGCAACAATTCCTACGGCAATGAGTTCGGTCTTTTGGTCCGCAACGCCACCCACGGCAGGATCGCGGGCAACAACTTCCACAACAACTGCCTGGGGACGGTGTTCGTCGCCGATGCGCCCGGCCCGGCGGGAGCATTCACGATGGTCGGGAACCAGTTACGGAACAACACGCACGTGTGCCCGGCGCACGAAGAGATCCCCCCGGTCTCGGGTGTCGGAGTTGCGATCCTCGGGGGGCATGACGTGAGCATCACCGGTAACACGATCACCGGTAACGTCGCGCATGGGCCCAGCATCGCCAAGGGCGGGGTCGTCGTGGCGCGCGGTCTCGGAGGCACGCCGCCGAAGAACAACTCCGTTATCGGGAATACCATCCTGCACAACAAGCCGGACATCTTCTGGGATAAGTCGGGGTCCGGCAACCGCTTTATCGGCAACCGCTGCAACACCAGCGTGCCGGGAAACCTCTGCGGGATGTAGATCCATTCTTTGAGCGAAGGCTCCGCAAGAGCGGAGCCTTCGCCCTTACAGGAGAGGTTTTTATCTCTCCAGCACGATGGTTACGGGGCCGTCGTTGATGAGAGCCACGTCCATCATCGCTCCGAATCTCCCGGTCTCTACCGAGTGCACGCCCGCCTCGCGTAGTCTCTCGCAGAAGTATTCGAAGAGTGGTTCCGCCTTCTCTGGTGGGGCAGCGCCGATGAAGCTCGGGCGCTTGCCTTTGCGGGTATCGGCGAGCAGGGTGAACTGGGAGACGGCCAGGACCTCGCCGCCGACATCTCTCAGGCTCAGGTTCATCTTGCCGGCTTCGTCGTTGAAGATGCGCAGACCCGCGACTTTCTCCGCGAGCCAGTCGGCCTGGGCCTCATCGTCGTCCGAGGCGACGCCGACGAGGAGCAGGAGACCAGGGCCTATCCCGGATATCTTCTGCCCGTCTACCGAGACCGAGGCGTTTTTGACCCGCTGGAGGACTATCCGCATAACCGCTTAGAGGGGCTTGCGTCCCCGGTAGCCGGCGTCCAACTCGTGCCAGTAACCAATGCTCTCTTCAGAGGGATGCCAGCAGAGGAAAACCACCCGCCCCTCGCGCTCGTGTGGGAAGTCGAGAAGACCTATATCGAGGTCCTTGAGCAGCACTCCGAGGTCCCGGATGTGCTCTATCGCGAGGTACAGGTTGTATGCCGCGACGCCATACTCCGAGCCTACTCGCCCACCACCGTTGCGCGCGGCGGCTTTGAGTATCGGTTCCATCTGCGGCATCTTCTCGCGCACCGCATCACGATGAAAGGTTACATCTTCGAGAAGTTCCCGGAGCCTGGGCAAGAGCTCGTTGGCTTCTTCGACGGTAAATAGCCTTGGAAAAGGATGCTCCTGCATCGCTGGTTAGCGGCCTACGGCCAGTCTATCGGCGAGCACATCCGGCAGTCCTGCCTTGCGTATGCGCTCCTGCGAGCCTTCTATGTCGTATTCGACGAAACGGTAGGTGATAGACGGGCCTTCTTCGGTGTCGGTGACGAGCACGTAGGAGGCGAAGGTGTCTCCGTCGCGGGGCTGACCGACAGAGCCGGGATTTACCAGGTAGGGACCGTTCGCGCTGAGATCGAGCGCGTGACCTTCGAAGGCGGATCCATTCGGGGAAGGGGCGATGGCCTTGACGTGGGTGTGGCCGAAGAAGCAGATCTGGATATCCGGGTAGGTGCTCTTGAGAAGGATCAGGTTTTCACGGGCCACGGTTCCGCTCAGGATGTACTCGTCTGGGTCGCGGATGGACCCGTGGACGAAGAGTGCTCTATCCGTCTTCATCGTGCGCGGGCGGCTGAGCAGAAACTCGGCGTTCTCCTTGCTCAGATGCTCCCTGGTCCACATCACCGCCGCCGCAGCGACCGGGTTGAACCAGGCGAGATCTGTCGAGAGATCCGTCACGGCCAGATCGTGGTTGCCGGTAATAAGTGGCATCCCGGCCTCCCGCACGATGTCGCAGCACTCGTTCGGGCTCGCCCCGTAGCCGATGACATCCCCGAGGCAGAAGATCTGCTCTACCTCGTCGGGCATGTCTTCGAGTACCGCTTCGAGGGCTTCCAGGTTGCCATGGATGTCCGAGATGACCGCGTACATAATCTCTGGTGAGAAAGTAGTTTACTCGTTACGGGCTTGATTCACAAAGACAATTGAATGGACCGGGGCGCTGAGATAATATACGAAACGCTGTTTACTTTCCGCGGGCCTGTAGCTCAGGGGATAGAGCAACGGTTTCCGGGGCCGTGTGTCGCAGGTTCGAATCCTGCCAGGCCCGCTTCCCGGACTGTGGTGATCGGAGACGCCGCAACTCCTTTACGGGAAGATTTTTAAGCCGCCTGAATTTCTTTGCAGATTCCGGTTATACTAACGGCGCAATATAGAAGGTAGGTTCCGTCAACGAGAGCCGGGCGGATTTTCTCCACATGGCTTTTCCTGCCGGAGCCCTGCGAGTAGAAAGGTGGGCTTCAGTATATGGCCCAAGGAACGGTAAAGTGGTTCTCCGACGAGAAGGGCTACGGCTTCATTCGGCCCGATGAGGGCGGCAAAGATGTCTTCGTGCACCACACCGGCATAACCGGTGGCGGGTTCAAGTCCCTCGACGAGGGAGACAAGGTTAGCTTCGAGGTTGTCGAGGACAAGAAGGGGCTCAAGGCCGAGAACGTTACCAAAATCTCCTGAAGCGACTCTCGGAAGTAGTTTCTACAGCCAGCCGCGACGCCTGAAAATAATGTAAAGCCCCAGGCACACCGCCAGCATCAGCAAGATGGCGTAAGGATAACCGAACGTCCAGGAGAGCTCTGGCATGCGTCGGAAGTTCATCCCGTAGATGCCAGCGATCACGGTCGGGGCGAAGAGAATGGCCGCCCAGGCGCTGATCTTCTTGACCTCGTCGTTCTGGAGTCTCGCCTCGTCGTTCTGGCTTATCGTTACCAGCGTCAGGTTCACGTTCAGGATATTTTGCAGCAGGTCCCTGAATCCGGAGACCCGCTCGGTAACCTGCAGCGCGTGATCCTGTACGTCGCGCAGGTATCGCCTGAGCTCCGGGTCCACGTCGCTGACCTCGCCTCTGACCAGCCGCTCCAGTACGTTCGAGAGGGGCTTGGCGGCGCGCTGGAACTCTATCACCTCGCGCGAGAGCTCGTAGATCCGGCGGGTAACGGCGGCGTTGCCGCTGAAGACTTCGGCTTCGATCTCCTCGATGTCTTTCTCCAGACCGTTAACCACGGGGATGTAGTCGTCTACCACCCGGTCCATGATCGCGTGCAGGATCGCCATCGTCCCCAGTTGGAGAAGCTCGGGCTCGTTCTCCATCCGGCTGCGGACACCTCGCAGGTTGGGGGCCTCGCCGTGGCGCACGGTAATCACGAAGTCCTCTCCCACGAAGACGTGGACTTCGCCGAACTCTACCGTCTCGGTCTCGTCCACATAGCGGGCCGGCCTCAGCACCACAAATAGCGTCTTGCCGTAGCGTTCGAGCTTGGGGCGCTGATGAGCTTCCGTGGCGTCCTCAACGGCAAGCTCGTGCAGATCGAACTCCTCGGCGACGGAAGAGAACTCCTCTTCCGTGGGCTTGTAGAGCCCGATCCAGGCCACCCCGTGATGGTAGCGGACCGCCTCACAGGCTTCGCGCAGGGAGCGGGGCTCTGCCCGGCGCTTCCCGTCCACATAGATGGCGCTATCCACGATCATGCCGCAAATGATACTCGATCACCCGGGCGGAGACGTTATGCCGCGAGGTGAATGTCTTATTTTAGCCATCAGGTACTTGATCGCTGCCGATACTCGATAACCTGTGGTGCGAGCATCCCGAACCAGGGGGTGAACCTCTTGGGATTACTCTCCAGCTCTTCCAGCAACCTCTCTGGAGAGATCCATTCCCACTCGCCTACTTCTTCTGGGTTGGGAGCAGGCTCGCCGTCAAACCTGCCGAAGAAAACGTGGTCGAACTCGTGTTCGGTGAGGTCGCTGTCGGGGTCGTGGGCGCGGTAGACGAAGTCGAATAGCTTCTCCAGCTTCACGCTGAAGCCCATCTCTTCCTCCAGTCTCCTGCGTGCTGCATCCTCCGTGTGCTCGTCTTTTCTCGGATGCCCGCAGCAGGTATTCGACCACAGCCCGGCGAAGTGATACTTCCCGCCTGCTCTGCGCTGCAGGAGCATCCTCTCATCGGCGTCGAATATGAAGACCGAAAAGGCCCGGTGGAGCTTTCCCCCGTTCTGGTGGGCTTTGATCTTCTCTTCGAGGCCAACCGGCCTGTCTTCTTCGTCCACGAGAACGATTTCCTGAACGTACCCATTGCCCATCAAGCTCTCGCCTCCAATAGACAGGTTGCAACCCTTGCAGACTGTGCCCTCGGCTCGCTTGTATAGCGTACCTCGTTACTTCGCAAAAGCATGAGCCTGCGCCCGAGAAAAGCATCAGACTTTGCCTGCTTCCTCGCTGTCGAGGAGTTGCCGCCGCTTCAGGAGGGAGGCAACCGAATGTAGCTCCTCGGTACGGAGCAGGAGCGCCACCCCCAGATAGGCTGCGAGCGAGACACCGCCGACCAGTACGAGAATAACGGCCCGTTCAAGGAAGTCAGAGCCCGGCCCGGTAAAAGAGATCCCGGTCCTGGCGACCAGATACATAACCGCCCCGGCAACGAAGATTTTTGACAGCGACCTCGCGATCTTGTGCCCGTCGAGGCGCCTTATATTCCGGCGTAGTCCCGCGAGAAGAAGCACCGCGACGACCGTGTAAGCCGCAGAGAAGGCGAGGGCGACCCCGTCGAGCCCCAGGTTTTTCGAGAGAAGGTGGGCGAGCAATATGTACAGACCAAGGAGGATGACGTTCAGGGTAGCCGGTGCCCTGGTGTTTTGCCGGGCGTAAAAAGAGCGCACCAGGATAAAGTATGCGGCGTATCCGAGCAGACCGACACCGTAGAAGACGAGCAGGGAGGCTACGATATTCGTGTCTTTGGCGGTGAAGTTGACCCGTTCGTAGAGCAGGCCGATGATGGGTTTGGAGAGCGATATCATACCCACCGCCGCCGGAACCACGACGAAGACCATCGTGCGCAGGCCGAAAGAAAACGTCTGCCGATAGCCTTCGGTATCGCCACGGGCAAACTTCTCGGAGAGTTCGGGCATCAGGGCCGTGGCGACAGCGACCACGAAAACGCCGTAGGGAAGCTGGAAGATGGAGAACGCGTACCAGAGATCGGAGACCCCGCCGAGGCTGGACCCGAACAGGCCGACGGCTACCTGGATACCGACCGAGGCGGCGACGAAGATCAGCATAGGGGCCGCGAGCCGGGCAGCGGGCGCGAGGGAGGGATGGCCGTAGACCGGACGGAGCCGGTAGCCGAGACGCCAGACCGCGGGCAGCATCACCAGCGGCATGATCGCAACTCCCAGGGTCGTGCCCCAGGCGAGAAGGTAGATCGCCGCCATATGGTTTCTGGGGAAAACCAGCATATAGCCGACAAAAGAGGCGATGACGATCAGGTTGTTCAGCACCGGTACGAAGCTGGAGAGGATAAAGCGCCGGTGGGAGTTCAGCACGCCCATCGCCAGAGCACCCGTGCCGTAGAAGAGGACCTGGAGCGCGAAAACCCGAAACAGCAGCACCGCGAGATCCGTCGTTCTACGGGCCTCTTCGGGAGAGAGGTTTCTAGAAGCTTTCCAGTCCGTGATGAGGTTTACCAGAGGAGAGGCGAACACGATGCCCAGGATCGCGACTACAGTCAGAAACGGCACGATCAGGGTGATGAGCGCGTTCGTGAGGCGCCGGGCATCTTTCTCTCCGTAGTGTGTCAGGCGCTGGACCAGAAGCGGAATGAAGATGGAGGAGAGCAACCCGCCCATAAAGAGTTCGTAGATCTGGTTCGGTAGAGTATTCGAGAAGGTGTAGGCTTCGGAGACTACCGTCCCGCTCCCGATGACCGCGGCCTGTATCATCGTCCTGATGTAGCCGGTTACCCGGGAGAGCGCGGTCATCACCGACATGGAGAACATGGATCTGAGCATCGAAGCCATGGACGGATGTTACATCCCGGCGGCGCAGCGTGTCGAACCGACTAGCCTCTGGCAGCCAGCTCCGTGAGACGCCTCATAGAGGACCTGTTCGCCGGATAGAGGGAACGGTAAACCTCGTAATACTCCTCGTAAACCCTGGCGTGCTCGGGGTCCGGTTCGGTAATATCCTCGCGCAGCTTTACCTGCGATGAGGCTTCCTCGACGTTCTTGTAGATACCAGCCGCGACTCCGGCCAAAAATGCCGCGCCGTAGGATGGGCCTTCGTCGGATGTGGTGCGATGGATGGGGGCGTTGTAGATGTCGGCCTGGAGCCGGAGCCAGAGCGGGCTGCGGGCCCCGCCGCCGGTCGCCCGGATCTCCCGGATCTCGACGCCCAACTCGCGCAGAATCTCTAAAGAGTCCTTGAGGCTGAAGATCACACCCTCCATCAGAGCCCGGCTCATGTGGGCTATGCTGTGGCGGCTGGTGAGCCCGACGAACGCGCCGCGGGCCGAGGGGTCGAGGTGCGGCGTCCGCTCTCCGGTAAGATACGGCAAAAACACGAGCCCCTCCGCGCCCGGCGCAACCTCGGCCGCTTCCCGAACCAGCTCGTCGTAGTCTCTACCCAGGGCCTCGCGCCACCAGGAGAGGGAGCCGCCGGCAGAGAGCGTTACGCCCATGAGATGGTACGCTCCCGGAACCGCGTGGCAGAAGGCGTGGATGCGCCCCGAGGGGTCACGTTTGAAGCCGTCCGTGTGGGCGAAGAGCACGCCGCTGGTCCCGACCGAGGAGCTGACGAGCCCTTCCCGGACGATACCGACCCCCACAGCCGCCGCCGCGTTATCCCCACCGCCCGCTGCGACGGGAACGCCCGCGGGAAGCCCCAGCTCGTCTGCGATCTCCGTTCTGAGCTCGCCGGTTTTCTCTGATCCCTCGTAGACGCGGGGAAGCCACTCGCGCGGGATCTCCAGGGCGTTCAGGATATCCGGCGACCAGTCTCTGTTTCGCATGTCGAGGAGCAGGGTTCCCGCCGCATCCGAGGCGTCGGTGGCGTACTCGCCGGTGAGCATCAGTCGGATATAGTCCTTGGGCAGAAGGACGCGCGCCACGCGAGCGTAGTTCTCCGGTTCCTCGTCGCGCAACCAGAGGATCTTGGGCGCCTGAAACCCGGTGAGCGCGGGGTTCCCGGATATGGAGATCAGGCGTTCTCCGCCTACCAGCTCCGTTATCTTCTCGCACTGCGCCTCGGTGCGCTGGTCGTTCCAAAGTAGAGCCGGGCGAATAACCTCCTCCGCAGAGTCCAGGAATACCGAGCCGTGCATCTGGCCGGTAAGACCGATTCCGATGACTTTATCCCCAGTCTCGGAAGCGATTTTTCCCAGCGTCTCTCTGATCGCCTGCCACCAGTCTTCGGGGTTTTGCTCGCTCCAGCCCGGACGCGGACTGAGGAGCGGATACCCTGCGGAAGCCTCAGAAATTATCCTGCCGGATTCGTCTACGGCCAGCGCGCGCACGCCGCTCGTGCCTACATCCAGACCGATCGTAACGCTCACCTCTCTAACCCCCTTGCCCGTTACTCTATCCTGCGCTCGGACTGGGTGGCATTTTACGGCATGATAGCGACCTTGATGCCCTCGCCGCTCGCCGACTTCTCGATGGCCTCTGCCGCGGACTCCAGCGGGAAGCGGTGGGTTACCATCTCTTCCACACGAACGCGGCCACTCTCTATCATGCGCAGGGCCACTTCGTAATCCGAGCGCCGGGCATCGGAGCTTCCGGTAACCTCCAGCTCGTTGTAGTGGATCAGGTTGGCCTCGATATCGGACCAGCCCGCGCCCGCAAGCCCGGCGAAGATGTTGACCCGGCCACCCTTGCGCGCCAGCCTCAGAGCGTCGTTGACGAGTTTTGGAACCCCGATGCAGATGATCACCGAGTCGGCCCCGAGCCCTCCGGTGGCTTCCGAGACCACTTCGGGGAGATCCTCGCTCGCAGGGTCTACGGTAACGTGGGCTCCGAGTTTCCGGGCGAAGTCGCGGCGGGATTCTGAGGGTTCGCTCACGATCACGGTCCGCGCGCCCGCCAGGAGCGCGAGTTGCGTGTGGAACATCCCGATGGGGCCGCATCCCAGGATCAAAACCACATCATCTACCCCGATCCTGGAGCGGCGATGCCCGTTGACGCAGCAGGAGAGGGGCTCCGCCAGCGCCAGGTGCTCAGGTGGCAGGTCTTCTTTTGCGACGAACAGGTTGCCCGCCTCGACAGCCGCGGCGGGGATGCGGGTGTACTCTTCCAGGCCCCCGTCCGTGTCGTAGCCCATGATGCGGGGATTCGTGCAGGAGTTCTCCATCCCGCGCTTGCAGTAGTAGCAGCGTCCGCAGGAAATCACCGGCGCCATCGCCACCGGAGCACCGACCTCGTATCCCCGGACGTTCTTGCCAACCCCGGCGACGCGGCCTGCGAACTCGTGGCCTATGACGGTGCCGCGCTCGATCCCGGCGGTCTTCTCTCCGCGCAGGATGCGCACGTCGGTGCCGCAGACCGTGTTGGCCCCGACCTTGATAAGGACCTCGCCGGGCCCAATCTCCGGCGTCTCGACCTCTGCGATCTCCAACTCGCCCGGTCTTCTGAAGATGGCGGCGATCATGTAGAGGCCCCTCGCTGACAGAACTGGTTGGCTCTCGAGTATACGTTCCCTACGAGGACGAAGGAGTAATTCTTATGTAGCTTGGCAGAAGCTTCGAGTATGCTTTCCGCGTGTTCTTTCACCTCACTGCGAACGATACCGTCTCATGTATCGCAGGGCAAGGTGCCCTCCGGCGGCGGGGTTCCGGATCGTGTAGCCTGCGTGGAATAATCTGAGAAAATGTACAGTATCAAACAAGGAGGTAGATTGGACGGCGCGGAGCTGAGGTTGGGGAGGTTGTTCGATCGGGATAGCGGGCGTGCTTTCATCGCGGCGTTCGACCACGGCCTGGCAGCCGGGGTGCCGCCGGGGGCCGGTAGACCTCTGGAGATCGTGGAGAGGCTAATCGCCTGCGAGCCGGACGGGATTCTTCTCTCGCCGGGGATGCTCAAAAAGTCCGCACATCTCTTCGCTTTCCGGGGAGCGCCCGTGCCTCTGCTGCGGGCCGACTTCGCTTTTCTGAACGAACACCTGAAAGAGACCGGCGAAGGGTACCGGGTGCTGTGCACTCCGGCTGAGGCGGCGGCGCTGGGAGCCGGGTGCGTGGTGATGTTTCTGATCCTGGGCGTCGAGGCGGGCGAGGTCTTCGCCGATAACGCCGCCGCTGTGGCAGGTGCGGCGCGCGAGGCGCACGAAGTCGGGCTTCCGCTGATGGTAGAAGCCACCCTGTGGGGCTCGCGCATCGCCGACAAACGCGACCCGGAGCTTCTGGCGTTCGTGTGCAGGCTGGCCGCCGAACTCGGGGCGGATGCGATCAAAACCGAATACACCGGCGATCCGGAGAGGATGGCTACGGTAGTCGAGGGCTGTCCGGTCCCGATTCTTACCCTGGGCGGGCCCAAGACCGACTCCGAAGAGGCGCTTCTGGGAGCCACCCGTGGGGCGATGGAAGCCGGGGTCAGGGGAGTGGTGTACGGCAGAAACATCTGGCAGGCTGAGAACCCGCAAAAGATCTCCGCTTCCATCCGGGAAGTTGTCCACGGCGTCTACGCGAGGAGTTAGCTTTCTTTGGAAACACTCGTCGTCGGCGACTTGCTCGTCTCTTCCGGGAGCTTGCGCGAGGCTATCGAGAAAGAGCTTGGCGAAGGCTTCGGACCTGTCAGGGAGGTGGTCTGGAAAGGGGAGAGCGTTGAGAGGCAGCACCACCTTCAGCAGATAATGGAAAGGGAGGGACCGGAAGCCGTCCCCACGCCCGAGGAGATCGTCGGGGCAGTTGGGGAAGCGAAGATTCTGGCGGTGCACTTCGCGCCTGTTCCGAGGGCTACCTTCGAAGCCGGACGCAGCCTCAAGGTTGTGATCGTGGCGCGAGCGGGATACGAGAACGTGAACGTGGAGGCCGCGGGCGAGAACGACGTTGCGGTGGTGAACATCCAGGGGCGCAATGCCCCAGCCGTGGCCGAGCAGGCCATCGCCCTGATGCTCGCGGAGTCGAGAGACATCGCCCGTGCCGACGCCGGGATAAAGCTCGGGCGGTGGCCCAAAGCGTTTCCCGGACCTTCCTACGAGCTCGGCGGGCGGACGGTCGGCCTGATCGGGTTCGGCCACGTCGGGAGACAGCTTGCGAAGAGGATCTCCGGCTTCAAGGTCAGGCTTCTCGTCTACGACCCTTACGTGAGTGGAAAGACCATCTCCTCTTACGGGGGTGAGAAGGTCGGCGAGATGGAACGCATCTTCCGCGAGTCCGACTTCGTGAGCCTGCACGCGCGGCTGACGGAAGAGACGCGGCGATTTATCGGGCGGGAACAATTCGAGCAGATGAAGCCCACCGCCTACTTCATAAACAACGCCCGCAGCAGGATGGTTCGCTACGACGAGCTGTACGAAGTCCTGAAGGAGGGCCGGATCGCCGGAGCGGCCCTCGACGTGCACGATGAGGAACCCCTGCCCGAAGACAGCCCGTGGCGCAGGCTGGAGAACGTTACCCTCACCCCGCACATCGCCGGGGCGACGCTGGATACCGGCGAAAACACGGTGCGGCTGGTCGCCGAGGCGGTTCGGGAGTTCGCCGAGACCGGACGTTGCAAAAATACGGTGAATGCGGCGGCTCTGGAGCAGGCGTGAGCTTCCTGCTCGGCGTAGACTGCGGCCTGAGCGTTACCAAAGCGGTTGTTTTCGACGAAAACGCTCGTCCGAAGGGTTCGGGGGCTGTAAACAATACGCAACGAAGTCCCCATCCCCGCTGGGTCGAGCAGGACATGGAAGAGCTGTGGGAGAGTTGCAGGGACGCCATCCGAGTGGCTCTGAGGGAAGCCGGTATCGGTGGAGCAGAGGTTGCGGGCATCGGCATCGCGGGTTATGGCGACAGCGTCTTCCTGGTAGACGGTGCTGGCCGGCCTGTCAGGCCGGCGGTGCTCTCCCTCGACTCCAGGGCGAGCGGCGTGCTGGACCGCTGGAAGGAATCTGAGGTTTCAGAGAAAGTGGGCGGGATCGGCGCGCGCTCGCGTGCTGTTCTGGGCTGGATCCGGGAGCACGAGCCTGAAGCCCTGGAGAGCACCCGGTGGGTACTTTCCGCCAAAGACTGGCTCCGATACCGGCTGACCGGGGAGTACGCCACCGACCCCACCGAAGCAAGCGCCGGTTATGCCGATCTCCAAACCCGCAAGTACGCGCCGGAGCTGCTCTCCCTCTACGATCTGGAGGAGATCCAGGACAGGCTCCCGCCGATAACCGGATGCGCAGAGGTGGCTGGCGAGGTTGCCCCGGAAGCGGCAGAAGCCACGGGCCTCGCCACCGGGACGCCGGTGGTTGCAGGGGCTCATGATATAGACGCGAGTGCGGTAGGCGTTGGCTGCACCGGGCCCGGAGTCCTGGTCGTGATCGCCGGTACCTGGTGCAACAACGAGGTGGTATCGGATCAGGTTGTAACGGGTCGGGGATGGATCTGCCGCAACTTCGTGGAGCCGGGGCTCTGGATGAACGTCTCGGGCTCTCCGGGCTCGGCCTCCAACCTGGAGTGGTTCGTCCGGCAACTCTGCCCGGTTGAGGTCGAGCAGGCAAAAAAGAACGGCAAATCTCCGTTCGATTTCATTGGCGCGGAGGTCGAGGGCGTGCTGGACGAAAGGGCGGAGGTTTTCTGCCATCCCTTCCTTTACGGTTCGCCCTACGGCGGCGTAGCGAGCGGTGGTTTCTTCGGGCTTAGGGGATGGCACACTCGCGCCCACTTCTTGCGGGCGCTCCTGGAAGGTATTACGTTCAACCACAAGACCCACGCGGATATCCTGGAGTCCCACTTCGGATTCAACCGCGTCCGTCTTACCGGCGGCGGTGCGAGAAGCGCACTCTGGAGCCAGATGTTCGCCGATGTCCTGGATTTCCCGGTCGAGGTAACGGACGTTGAGGAGACGGGTTCTCTGGGTGCCGCCATCCTGGCCGGGATAGGCGTGGGTGTCTACGACTCTCTGGAGGACGCCCGGGAGAGGACGATCCGCATTCTCCGCACCCACGAGCCCGACCCCGAGGGGCACGACCGGCTCGCGGAAGCCTACGAGACCTACAAAGCTCTCGTTGAGGCGATGATCCCGCTCTGGCCCAGGCTAGATGAGGGCGCGGTGGGGGAGGGACCGTGATCCTCTGCGTCGGCGGGACGCCCGCGATGCAGCGGACGCTGCGCTTCAAGAGCTTCATGATGGGAGGTGTGAACCGGGCTTACGAGCTACAGGTAACGGCTTCGGGAAAAGTCTCGAACGCCGCGCGAGTCGCGGCAACGCTCGGCGACGAGGTGCTCGCGATCAGCTTTCTGGGCGGGGATTCGGGGCGGTTTGTAGCCCGCGCGCTGCAAGGCGACGGCGTGCCATGCGAGCCGGTCTGGGTGGAAAGCGACGCTCCCACGCGCACCTGCATCACCCTGATCCCGGACAAAGGTCCCGTAACCGAGCTGGTCGAGGAGGCGCCGCCGGTCTCCGCAAAAGACGTATCAGCCCTGGAGAATGCGGTAGCCGATCATCTACCCCGGGCAGAGGCACTGTGCCTGATCGGGAGCCTCCCGCCCGGCGTTCCAGAGGACCTCTACTCCCGGCTTACGGAGAAGGCGAATAAATCCGGCATCCCGACCCTGGTTGATGCCCAGCACGCGCTGCTGAGAAAAGCCCTTGCCAGCCGTCCCTTCATCGCCAAACCCAACCTCGAAGAAGCCGCTGCCGCGCTGGATCTTTCGCGCAGCGGCAATAATGAGACGGATGCCCGCGCCGCGGTTGCCGCGCTCACCGAGAGGGGTGCGGAGTGGGCCCTGGTCTCGACCGGGAAGGCCGGCTCCGTTCTCGGGAAATCATCCGGCGAGATGTGGCGTGTCGAACCCCCGGAAGTCGAATCCGTAAACCCCATTGGCTCCGGGGACTCGATGGCCGCGGGGTTGCTTTTTTCCCTGGCCCGCGGCGCGTCCGTACCGGAAGCCGCCGTCTACGGGACCGCCTGCGCCGCCGCCAACACCCTGACGCCCACCGCGGGCGTGGTCCGTACCGAAGATGTGGAGGCTTTGCTCCCGCGCGTACGGCTGATGAGACTGGCTTGATGGTTAAGCGTGCCCTTTCGAGCGCATCTCCTGATGGCGCCTGACGATCTCGGCTTCATACCCCTCATCCAATCCCAGAACGCGGTACACGGCCTTCTGGCCGGAGAGGGCGTCGGCGCTGTTTTTCGCTTCCTTCAGCGCACTCCGGTCTATCTTCTTCGCCAGGTCCCAGATGAACTCCTGGTGCAATATGGCGCGCCTCACCGCCGCTACCTGATCTTCGGTGTAGGGGTAGAGGTCGAAGCCCATCCTCTCGCCGTTGTCTCCATAGCCCGCGTCCTGAAGGGTCTGTGAAAGCTCTAAAGCCTGCATAAAGAAGTTGGTGCCCACCACGTTATCGTCGTCGAAGGTGCCCCAGCCATCGTTCGCGTGTTGGTGACCGAGCTTGCCTTCCTGGGCGAGAAGTTCGGCGTACTCGGCGAGGTTTTCGCCGTTCATGATCAGGTGCTGCCAGTCCATGTTTACGAGCAGGTTTTGGGTGTCCACCCCAAGCGCATTGACCTTCTGGATCGTAAAGAGCGTCATCCCGATGTTCTGCATCAGGATCTTCATCGCGGGCTCGCTGTTTTTGTGCTCCAGAAAGACCTTGACATCCTTCTCGTTGGCGTGGTCCGTGATCTCGGCTATCCCCTCGACGAAGGCGCGCCAGGCCTCGGCGTAGGGTCTCTGGAAGGGATAGTTGTACCCCTCGGCTCCAGGCCAGATTATGAAGTTCGCGCCTATCTCGGAGGCCAGATCCACGCCTCGTTTCAGAGTGTCTATGCCCTGGCGCCTCAGTCCGTTATCGGGATTGATGAGGGCTCCGAGGGCGTAGGTGGGGTCGGTGTGCAGCCCGGCGGCGATCGCGGGCAGATCCATCCCGTGACCTTCGAGTATTTCGAGTATTTCGGAGACGTTATCCTCGTTTACCTCGCCAGGATAGTGATACTCCAGGCCATCGAGTATGTCGGAGAGCCCATCGGCCACCCTTCTGGTCTTCTCGACCATGCTCTCTTTCGCAGCTTCGGGATGGTAGCCGGGCGGCACGAAGCGGGTAACCGAAGGCCCGAAAGCCCAGACTCCGACCGAGTTCTTTAGCATATAGTCTTCGCTCCTTTCTACGCTCGGATAACTCTGCTTCTATTGTCCGACAGCCGGGAGCTTCGCGTGGCGGGAGAGGATCTCCGCGAGCTTCGTTCGCTGCACGCAGTTCTCGAAGCGGAATGAGCGCATTATCTCGTCTATCTCGTCCTCCGACACGCCGCGGAACCTCTCGGCGAACTCCGGCACCAGCGGCTCCGAGAGCAGGATGTGGCGCACAAGCTGCTCGATGTCCCGCTGGGCTCCGAACGGGAACGGCGAGTAATCCGGGAACTCCCGCTTGAAGAGCCTCTCCAGCGGCTCCATCACGTCTCTGATGTGCTCGTCGGTGGTGCCCCAGGAGTCGGCACCCAGGCGCACCTTCTTCTCCAGCACGGGCTTTATGCGCTCCATGTAGGGAGAATCGGGTGCGGCGTAGACAACGCCCTGCAGCCCGATATCCTTGTAGAGCCAGATGGACCAGCTCACCTGGTGGTTGTCGTATATCTCCAACTGATCCTCCAGCACCCGGTAGCGCGCCTCGTGGCTCTCCGGGTCCCACTGCGGGTAGACGGGCCCGAACTCTCCCACCCAGATATGCGTTCCGTGGTCGAGCATGTAGCGACTCCTTCTGAGGAAGGTCTCCTCGAGCGCCTCTCTGTCCACGTACTCGCCGCGGGAGACGCCGGGGTAGGGGCCGCCGTCCACGAAGCCCGGCAGCGCGTAGTCGTGGTTGGCGTAGACCACGCCCTCCCACGGCTCGCCGAACATGTGGAAGTCCTGCGAGTAACGGTTGCCCTCCAGGAAGATCAGGTGGTTCGGGTCCGCCGAGCGGATCGCCTCGTACAGCCGCCGGTAGACCGGCATGATCATCCCCTCCGAAGGGTCGGCGGGCTCGTTGATCGGGTTGTAGCCCGCGACCCAGGGGTTGTCCCTGTACCGGTCCGCGATGGCCTCCCACAGGTGCGCCGCCCGGTCCTGGAAGTGCCGGTGCTTCCAGAAGAAGGCCTTGTGGGTGGGGTTGTCCGAGTGCCAGTGCTGGTTCTGGTAGCCGGGCAGCGCGTGAAGGTCGATGATCGTGTAGATGTTGTGCCGGGCGCAAAGCTCTATCACCCGGTCCAGGTGCCTGAAGCCCTCTTCCTTTATCTCGAAAGGCTCCATGTCGTCCTCGAAGTGGCGATAGTTGATGGGAAGCCGCAGGCAGTTGAGGCCCAGTGAGGAGATGAAGCGGGCATCTTCTTCCTCAAAGAAATATTGCAGGAAGCGGTCGAAGAAGATCTCGTACTTCTCCTGGCCGAGGACCTCGCGCACCGCCTCGCGCTGCGCCTCCTCGTTCGCCGGGTAGCCGGTGATGAAGTTCTCCATGTTCATCCAGCCGCCCAGGCCGAACCCGCGCAGCAGGACGGGGTTGCCCTCCCCGTCGAGTATCTGCGAGCCGCGAACGCTCAAGAATCCGTCGTTTGCCACCGGCATCTCCTCCTTCCGGTTGTCGTATGTTCTACTTGCCGAAGCCCGCGGTAAGCCCGCCGAGCAACTGGCGCCGGGCGATCACGTAGAGCACGATGATCGGCAGCACCGAGAGGAAGACCGCCGCCATGAGCCCGGGCACGTTCACCCCGTACTGCCCCTGAAACTGCTGTAGCGCCAGCGGCAGGGTCTGGATGTTGGAGCTCTGCGTCAGGATGAGGGGGAACAGGAAGTTGTTCCACACCTGCAGCGCGTTGTAGATGACCACGGTGATGAGCGCGGGCCTGGAGAGCGGGAAGACCAGGCTTCTCAGTATGCGGAAGTGGCCGCTGCCGTCGAGAACCATCGAGTCGTAGAGCTCGTTCGGGATGTCGCGGATGAAGTTCACCAGTATCAGGACCGTGAGCGGTATCCCGAAGGCCACCTGCGGCGGGATCAGGCCGTAGAGCGTGTCGTAGAGCCCGATGTGGACGATGAGCACGTAGATCGGGATGATCGCCGCCTGCAGCGGGATGGCGAGCCCCAGCAGGAGCACCCGGAAGGTGATCTGTACCACCCTGCTCCTGATCCTGGCTATCGCGTAGGCCGCGAGCAGCGAGACCGCCACGATCAGCGCCACGCTTATCACGGTGACGAAGGCGCTGTTCAGGAAGTAGAGCCCTATCCCGTTGCCGATCACGCTCAGGTAGTTCTCCGCCGTAGGGTTCGAGGGGGGAAGCCACAGGCTCCCGCTCAGGAACCCCGCCTGGGTCCTGAGGCTGGTGATGAACATGTAGTAGACGGGGTAGAACGCTATGACGAACCATACCAGCCCCAACAGGAGCGGGATGGGGTTGGGCAATAGCCTCCTGACCCGCGCCGGCTTCGCGGCCTCCCTCGTTCGCATGCCCTGCTCGACGGCCATCTAGAGGCCCTCCGCCTGGCTCTCCATCCTGCCGAATCCGGTGAGCCAGATCATGATGAGCGAGAGGAGCACGCCGACTACGGCCAGGATCACGGCGATCGCGCTGCCGTAGCCTATTTGGGCGTCCTGGAAGGCGGTTATGTACATCTGCAGCGGGAGCGTGCGGGTGGCGTACCCGGGGCCGCCTCCGGTCATGACGTAGATCACGTCGAAGTAGGTGAGCGAGCCGGTGAACATCAGGATGGTCGAGGTCACCACCGTGTACTTGAGCTGCGGCAGCGTTATGTAGAAGAACTGCTGCAGCGTACCGGCCCCGTCTATGCGCGCCGCCTCGTAGAGGACCTGCGGGATCTGACGGGTTCCGGCCTGGTAGAGCAGAGTGTGGAAGGGGATGAACTGCCAGGCGATGACGGCTATGACCGCGTAGAACGCTATGCTCGGGTTGCCGAGCCAGTCGTTGGTGAGCGACGAGGCGCCGATGGCTTTCAGGAACGAGTTCAGCGCCCCGTTCGCCGAGAGCATCGAGGATGCCCAGATTAGCCCTATCGCCACCGCCGAGAAGAGCAGCGGGAGGAAGTAGAAGACGCCGAGAAAGGCCCGGTAGCGCTGCTTCCCGGCCAGAAAAACGCCGAGCAGCAAACTGATCGGGGTCTGCACGATCCAGGAGAGGACCATCACCTGCACCGTCAGGAAGATCGAATGCAGCGTCACCGAGTCGGAGAAGGCTTTTGTCCAGTTGCCGAGACCCACCCAGTGCGGGGTGGATATGCCGTTCCAGTCCAGGAAGCTGATGTAGACCGCGGCGATCATCGGCCCGAGGGCGAACACGACGAAGAACGCGACCGCCGGCAGGAGCATCAGCGGGACGGACCAGTTGAGTCTTCCAGGCATACTCCTCCTACAGCCCCATAGCCTTGTTCATGTTCTTGGAGAACTGCTGCGGGGTTATCTTCTTCAGGAACAAGAGGTCCAGGTTGGTGAGCAGGGCCTGCGCCGGTTGTGCCGGGAGAGCCTGATCCCAGGAGAGGTCGTAGTAGGGGGCGCCCAGCGCCAGGTTGTAGACGAAGAGCAGCCAGTCGGAGTTCTTCTGCTGCTTGAGCTTTGACTGTATGCCCTTTACCGGCGGCACGAGGCCTATCTTGATCAGCCCGTTTATCTCATAGTCGTTCATTATCCCCTTGTCGAGGAAGGTCGTAGCCGCCTTCTTGGCCTTGGAGGCCTGGGTGACCGAGTAGTAGTTGGTGAGGTTGCCTGCGACGTTGTTGGGATTGCCCTTGCCTCCCTCCACCTTTGGAAACGGGAACCACCCCAGCTTGCCGCTCTTTATGAACTGCGGGGCGTTGGAGAGTATCGCCTGGTAGTCCCACGACCCCATAAGCTGCATGGCGGCCTTGCCGGTGTACAGCAGCTGGGTGGACTGGCCCGTGTCGTAGTTGAGAGAGGCGAAGTTGGAGGGGAACGCCTTCATGGAGACGAGCTGCTGGATCATGGTGTTGGCCTTTATGAAGGCCGGGTCTGACCACGCGTTGGGCTTCTTATCCAGCACGTTCTGGAAGGGCTTGGGGCCGCCTATCCTGTTGACCAGGTACTCCTCGTACATGAGCCCGGGCCACTTGTTCTGCCCGGCGAGGGTGATCGGCGTAACGCCCTTCTGGCTCAGGGTCTTGACTATGCCGAGGAGCTGGGACCAGGTCTTTGGCGGGTTGAGGTTGTACTTGCCGAAGATCTCCTTGTTGTAGTAGAAGAGCACCGGCTGGGTCCCCAGCATCGGGACGCCGTATACCTTGCCGTTGAAGGTTACCGGGCGCATCACCGAGGGGAAGAACTTTTTGGTGTCCACGGAGCCCGCAGGCAGGGGATACACCTTGCCCGCATCGACGTAGGACTTGAGGATGCCGCCTCCCCACCCGAAGAAGATGTCCGGGGGGTTTCCGGCGCCCATGGCGGTCCTGAGCTTGTTCTTGTACGGGTCGTTCTGGAAGAACTGCACCGAGACCGAGATGCCCTTGTGGGTGGAGTCGAAGTGCGCAACCGTGTCCTTGATGAGCTTCTGCTGGTCTCCGGTGCTGATGTCCCAGATGGTCACGCTCTTGCTCCCTCCGGAGCTGGCGGCCTTCTGCTGGCCAGTGCCGAAGCTGCAGCCGGAGAGTGCGGCGGCGAGCGAGGCCGTCCCGCCTGCCGCGAGAAAGTCGCGCCGCGTCAGCTTCCTCATCTTCATGTGCTCCTTTCCTCGTTACCCGCGCCCGGATAGGGTCCGGGGGTCTCTTACGAAGGTGACCATCGACCTTGCGGGAATGCTCGCCCGGAAGGTCCCTCTTCTCACCGCGAGCGGCTCCTTCTCGCTCAGGCTGTTGAGCCCGTTCGTCAGGTAGGGGGTGACCCACCTGCCCACCCCGGCGTGGCGTACCTCCACCTCCACCTCAGCATCGGAGCCCGAGGTGTTGATGACCTGAACGCTCAGGCGCGCTCCTCCGCTCCTGAAGGCCGTCACCTTGAGCTGGGGGTCTCGGGCGTGGGTCTCGAGCCTCACGTCGCGAGGCCTCACAAAGCGGCTGTAGCCGGCGAACGCCCAGAGCCTCTTGGAGACGCTGTAGGAGTCGCCCTCTAGCCGGATGAGGCCCTCGTTGTCATCTTTCTCGTGCGCCCCCCACCAGTAGAAGAAGGCGTTGACATCGGCCTCAGAGAGCGCTGTGCTCAGACGCTGCGCCCAGGAGAGCCCCGAGCTTTCGGACCCATCGTCCCATGATGTGTTCCAGGGGTCGAAGGTGGACCACTCGGTCTGCCAGACGGGCCTCCTGCCGGCCTCGATGGGGGAGGTCGGAGCATCCGCGTAGCCGTGCCCGCTCACCAGCGCCAGGTACTCCGCGGCTTCGGGGTCGGAGAGTATCTGCTGCGCCATCTCTGCCGCCTCCTTCCACCCCACGGAGTCGCTGCAGGCGATCCCGGCCCCGAGCCCCGAACGCTCCAGGGTCGGCCCCAGAACCTTTATGAAGTCGGCCGCCTGAGCCCCGTTCGAGAGCATGCTGGCGTAGGGGGTGGCGAGCTCGGGCTCGTTCAGAAAACCCACATAGCTTATGTGTATGCCTTCCTGCTCGTAGAACCTCAGGTACTGCACCAGGTAGTTGGCGTAGGCCTGCCTCCAGTCATACGGACAGGAGGTCCCCGGCACCCCGCACAGATACCCCCCGTCCTTGTAGGAGCCGTTGGTCTTCATGTAGCCCGGGGCGCTCCAGGCATCGGCGTAGATGGTCTCAACCCCATAGCTCATGGCTTCTTTGGAGAGCCACACCTGGCTGTTGTCCGAGCCATCCCACACGTAGTGCGGCTCTGCGGTGGGGCTTCCCGGGCTTACCGGCTCGATGGATCTCATGTGGTCGAAGGTGTTGTCCGGGGCGGAGCCGATCTGGTTTCTAAGGAGGCTAAAGCCCGCTCCCTTTGAGGTGTCGAAGAGGAGATCTAACACCTCCCGCTGCTTCTGTTGGGAGAGCCCTTGTGAGCCGTGGAGGATGTTGGCCCTCTGGAAGGCCTCTGAGAAGCCGAAGCCGTCCATGCTTTGCAGGCGGCTCTTGCCGTCGACGAGTATGTCCGCCCTTGAGGTTCTCAGCGGTCTGGCTGAGGCGTAAGGTCCCGCCCCGAGAGCCACGGCGGCTCCGGCTGCGGTGCCGAGCTTCAGGAACTCCCTGCGGCCGAGCTTCCTCTGACCCATCTATCCCTCCCTCTGGTCTGCTGTTTCCGTGACCGCCTGCTCGGTGGCGGGCACCTCCGCACGGGTCACGGAGATGGCGAAGAGCTCTCTCAGGACCAGCGCGGCGGCCCCCACGGCCCCCGCGTCCTCCCCGAGGCTCCCGCTCACGATGCGCACCTTCCCCGCCGCGTGCGGCAGGGCCCGCCTCCGCACCACCTCTCTGGCCGGTTCGAGCAGGAGCTCCCCCGCCTCGGCGGTCGAGCCGCCGACCACCACCAGCTCCGGATCGAAGGCGTTGACCGCGTTGGCTATCCCTACCCCGAGGTGCCTGCCGGTCTCCCGGATCACCTCTCCGGCCAGCCCGTCGCCCGCGAGCGCCGCCCTCACCACGTCCTGGGCCTTGACCTCCTCCGGGCTCCGGCCCCCGAGCTTCTCCCTGCCCTCCAGCTTGAGCAGGTGCCTGGCCCTCCTCGCTATTGCCGCCCGGCCCACGAAAGCCTCCAGGCATCCGTAGCGACCGCACCCGCAGCGGGGCCCGTCGGGGTCTATCGTGGCGTGGCCTATCTCCCCGGCCCCTCCC